>NZ_JAHYSG010000008.1 GCF_022095675.1 Dactylosporangium sp. AC04546
GTGTGGACAGTGCGGCGGCCGTCGGCGCCACGTGCGTCGGCGGCCCCGTCTACGCCGCGGTCGGCCGGACCTGGCGGATGACCCACGACGAGCGGGTCGCCTGCTACGCCGAGTTCCGCCGCGCGCTGCTGCCGGTGGCCGAGCACGCCGCCGCGCTCGGGATCACCATCGGCGTCGAGGCGCTCAACCGGTACGAGACCAGCGTCGTCAACACCGTCGAGCAGACCCTCCAGCTCATCGACGGCCTCCCCGACACGGTCGGCATCATGATCGACACGTATCACATGAACATCGAGGAGGCCGACCCCTACACCGCGCTGATCATCGCCGGCCCCTACATCAAGCACGTCCAGGTCAGCGGCACCCAGCGCGGAGCGCCCGGCACCGACCACTTCGACTGGCCCCGGTTCTTCGAGGCGCTGGCCGCCACCGGCTACCGGGGCGCGGTCTGCATCGAGTCGTTCACCGCCGACAACGAGACGATCGCGACGGCCGCCTCCATCTGGCGGCCGCTCGCCCCGACGCAGGACAGCCTCGCCCTCGGCGGGCTCGCCTACCTACGCCGGCTCCTAGGGCCGGTTTCATGACTGAGGCCGGGCTGCGGCGGGCCCAGATTCCGCCTCGCTCCGACCCCAGTCATGAAACCGGCCCTGGACGGCCGGAGCCGTCAGGCCCACTCCCAGTGAAAGCCGACGATCGTGCGCTCGATGGCGGTGAGCCGGCAGTGGACCGAGCCCTCGTCGTCGAGCTCGACCGGCTCCTCCTCGGTGATCCGGGCGTGGTCGAGGGCGTCCCAGCGGGCCAGCCAGACCCGGCGCGGCACGCGGTCCGGGTGGAACGTCACCCAGATCGTGAGGTCCTTGGTGGAGCTCAGGACGCCGCGGCGAAACTCCGGCGGGGGCGCGGTGCGGTAGAAGAAGTTCGTCCGGTACTGCATGAGCGTGCTGTCGCCGCGGTGCAGCGGCTCGTCGAGCAGGATGTCGACGGCGTGCAGCGTGTCGGTGAGCCGGTAGACCTCGCCGACGCTGCCGCCGCGCACGACCTCGACGACGAGCTCGTCGGTGTCGAAGCGGTAGGGCAGTGAGGTCAGGTCGTCGACGCGGGACCGGAGCACCTGGATGGTCTGGTGCTCGGCGGGCCGGCCGTCGGGGCCCAGGGTGTGCCGCTCGTGCAGCGACAGCGACTCGTACGCGGTGGCGTCGACGGCCCGGCCGAGCACGGCCGGCAGGCGGACGTCGTCGTTGATCACCCGAACGTTCGCCGATCCGCGCAGCAGCCCGGTGAGACGCTCGGCGTGCCGCGGGCGCACCCGGAACGCGGTGACGAACCGGGTCAGCGTGTCGGCCGCCAGCGCCGTGCCCTCCAGGGCCTGCCGCGTGACCTCGATCGGCGCGAGCGGGCCGGACGGCGGGCCGCCGGACTGGGCCAGGACCCGGGCCACCGCCGCGTAGTCGATCTCCTCCGGCGCGACCGGCCCGGCGAACCGCTGCCACTCCGCCCGATACTCACCTGACCGGCGCAGCAGCATGCGCAGGTAGGCGCCGGTCTGCTGGATCCGGTCGTCACCCACCATGTGCCGCAACCCCTCGGTCGTTGGCGTGCCGTTCCCGTGAGCTTAGCCAGCCCGCCGCCGGGGCGCATCGCCGCTCACCGCAGGCCCGACGACCCGAACAGCCGATGTCTGCACGCGAACTGCACGCGGTCCTTGAGGGGCTCGCGACACGCTCCAGCACGTGTCCCCCACCCGAATCCGCCCGGCCGCGGCGTGCGTCCTCCCCGCCGTCGTGGCCGGGCTGACCGGGCTGGCCGGGCTGGCCGGCTGCGACACCCCGGCGTCACCCGGCACGGGACCGGCGCCGGGACCGACGAGCCGGGCGCCGCTGTCGCCCGGTCCGGACGTGCCGCGGCTGCCCGCCGGCCTGGTCTGGTTCGACCCGGACACGGCGGTCGTCAGCGTCTACGACCCGGCGGACGGCCACACCGTGTACGAGGCGCAGGTGGCCGGGGCCGGCGACATCGTCAGGCTGGAGTACTCGACGGACGGCCTGTCGGCTGCCGGGACCGACCACTGCAACCTCCTGATGTTCCGCTGGACGGGGCACGCCTTCGCGAAGGTCGCCGACCATGCCGAACCCGTCGACGAGTGCTACGGATCGCCGCGGTTCCGCGAGGGCCGATTCTGGACGGACGACGGCACCCAGCAGGTGTCGATCGATCCCGCGGCGCCCCAGACGCTGCGCCCGGAAGGTCCGCGGGACCCGATGGTGACCGGCAAGGCGACCCTCGCCGACCGCGACGGCGAGATCGAGATGACGGCCAGCCGGAGCCAGGTCGGCACGATCGTCATCGCGCTGCGCGACGCCGCCGGCCCGTACTACTACCAGTGCCCGTTCCCGGTCGACGCCACGACCTCGCTGTGCGGCGGAGGCATGATCGACGGCAGCCTCACCGGCGCACCCTGGGGCAGCGTGGCGGTCGCCACCGCCGACCTCGGCACGCGCGTGGTCACGATGCGGCAGGTGCTGCCGGCGGCGAAGATGTCGATCTACACGATGGTGATGTCGCCGGACCGCACCGAGATCCTGATCCAGACCGGCGACGGCTGGATCCGCGTCGACCGCGCCGGCAAGCACCCGCCGCGGCCGGTGGCCCGCCGCCTGCCGCCCGAACACCCGTCCCTGACCTGGCTCTGACGGGCGGTCGGGGACACGATCGAGATCCCGAAAGCGTGCCAGGTGGGCGCGGCCTGCGCCGTGGGGCGGGGCGGAGCGCGCATTGTCGGCGGTACCACTGGATCCACCGCCTGAAGGAGCACGCCGTGTCCCGTTCGCGCCGTCCCCACCTGCCCGTTCTCGCCACCGCCGCCCTCGCCGTCCTCGGGCTCGCCGGCTGTGACAAGCTGCCGGGCGCCTCCACCGCCTCGTCCACGCCCGCCGCCGCGCCCGCCTCGTCCGCGCCGGCCTCGACCAAGCCGTCGGCGCCCGCCTCCGCGAAGGCCGCCGGCCTGCCCGACATCTGCACGCTGCTGACGAAGGCCGAGGTCGGGAGCCTCACCGGCGAGCAGGTCACCCTGATGACCGACGAAGGGGGCAACTCGCCCACCGCCCGCTACTGCCAGTGGCAGCTCAGCCAGGGCCAGCTCACCGTCACGGTCAACGTGGAGGACCGGGACAACTTCGACATCCAGCACAAGGACGCCAAGAAGGTCGTCGGGCTCGGCGCCTCGGCGTACTCGCTGAGCGGGCACCTCTATGTCTGGGAGGACGGGCGCGACGTCGACGTCTACGTGTCGTCGGAGTCGAGCGACGCGGCCAACCTCACCGTCGCCCGCCAGACGGCGCAGAAGGTGCTGCCCCGGCTCGCCGCGAAGCAGTAGCGACGACCGCCTCGGCGACGCCGGTCGCCGAGGCCGGGTTCTGCCCGGTGATCAGGTTGCCGTCGACGACCACGTGGGGCTGCCAGTCGGGCGCGCCGGTGTGGATCGCGCCGAGCTGCTCCAGGCGGGTCTGGAGCAGGAACGGCACCGCGTCGGCGGCGCCCGCGGCGTGCTCCTCGCTGTCGGTGAACGCGGCCACCCGACGGCCGGCGACGAGGGGCGTGCCGTCCGACAGGGTCGCGCCGACCAGGGCCGACGGGCCGTGGCAGACCGCGGCCAGGACGGCGCCGCGCTCGTACAGGTCGCGGGCCAGGCGGGCCACGCCCGGGTCGGCCGGGAAGTCCCACATGGTGCGCGGCCCGGGACGCCCCGCACGTCGCGGCGGCACGCCGCCGGCTGCTGGCCGCCGGGCGCGGCTGGTGAGCTGCACTCGGATTGCACGCGGGCCCGCGCAGACTCACCGGCATGAGACGAATGATGACCATGGCCGTCATGGCCATGTTCTCCTCCATAGCGCTGGCGGCGCCCGCCGAGGCGGCGTCGATCTGCAGCCAGCCCGACCCGCCGCCGAGCTGCGAGGCCCCCGACCCCGACCCGGTCGAGGGCGACAGCACCCCGCGCGGCGGGTTCGAGTCGGTGACGTTCACCGGCAACGGCGTGCGGGTGGTCGGCTGGGCATTCGACTTCGACGAGCCGGGCGCGCTGCAGGTGCACGTGTACGTCGACGGCACCTTCAAGGGCGCGCTCTCGGCCGGCGTCTACCGCCCCGACATCACGCGGACGCACTCGTACGTCGGCCCCAACCACGGCTACGACGGCGTCGTGCCGGCGCCGCACGGCGCGCACACGGTCTGCGTCTACGCGATCAACGTCGTGCCGCCGAACACGTCCCCGCTGCCGAACCGGGAGCTGGGCTGCAAGCCGTACGACGCGCCGGCGATCAGCAACGTCCAGTCGTACTACAGCGGCCAGTGGCTGCTCGCGTTCGACGACAACGTCCTCGGTGAGACCGGCTTCCAGGTCACCTGGCAGTACTACACCTGGTACACGCTCCCCGGCGGCACCCGGGTCGCCACCCCGCGCACGTACACGTACACGGTGCCGGCCCACGAGGGCATGGGGCGGGTCACGGTCGCCGACACCCGGCCCGCGAACTCGTACCGGGTCACCGTCTCGGCCCCCGGGTTCGGCAGCGGGAGCTCCGACCTGTAGGACCTGTGGCAGGGTGGGCGCATGGGGAGTGTCTTCGAAGCCGCGGGGGGCGCGGCCGGGATGCTGAGGATCGCCGAGGCCTGGCATGCGCGCGTGCTCGCGGATGAGGTCGTGAGCCACGCGTTCAGCCACGGCTACCACCCGCGCCACAGCGAGCGCCTCGCCTCCTACTGGGGCGAGGCGCTCGGCGGGCCGGCCGAGTACTCGGCGTCGACGGGCGACGAGACGTCGGTCGTGCGGATGCACAGCGGCAACGGCCCGCACGAGGAGATGGACCGGCGCGCGATCGCCTGCTTCGCCGCCGCGCTCGACGACGCCGGCCTCACCGACCCGGTCCGCCAGGTCCTCCTCGACTACTTCACCTGGGCGACGACCACGACGATGGCGCGGTACCACGGCTCGGCCGACGACGTGCCCGCCGGACTGGCGATCCCGCGCTGGTCCTGGGACGGCCTCCAGCGCTAGCCGCACATCCAGGTGCGGCCGTAGTCGTACGGCAGCGCCTGGAGGTGTTCGACCGGGATGTCGCCGAGGATGAAGTACCGCTCGGCGCCGTCCGGGACGATGTCGTCCGGGTCCATCAGGGCCGGGTACGGGTCCGGCCGGCCGGTGGCCAGCATGTACGGGCGCGGGTCCTCGGCGTAGGTCACCAGGGCGCCCGCCTTGTCGGTCAGGATCGCGCCGTACTCCTGCATCGCCCGCGCGATGACCCGCGCCACCGGGCTGCGGATCGTGCTCACGTCGAACGCCGGGTCGAGCCGGAACCGCTGGCCCTCGCAGGCGATGTCGGCGCCCTCGGTGTTGCCGTCGTCGCGGGTCGCCGGCCAGGAGTGGCAGCCGGCCCGGGTGCGCACCGTCGCGATGTTCACGGCGTGGTCGATGTACCCGCGGCGCAGCTCGTCGATCCGGATCGTGAACGCGCCCATCGGCAGCCCGGTCGCGGTGGCGCCGAGCGGGTTCGGGAAGATGCCCGGGTTGCGCGAGTAGTGCGTGATCTTCCCGCCCCAGCAGGCCGACCAGTGCCCGTCGGCGGCGCGCTCCGCCCGCCAGAAGTCCCAGTACGTGTCGGTCGACGGCTGGTAGATGGTGACCGCCGCGTCGGTCCCCTTCGACGGCGTCAGATCGGGCGGCGTGGGTACCGCGGCGAGGCTGTCGGCGATGACCGGGGCGAGGTGCGGCAGGTTCAGGCAGTCGGAGAACGTCCAGCGCTGGGTCGGGGTGTCGCGCCCGACGGTGTAGATCGGCGTGGAGTACTCGTCGGTGTTGATCGCCCAGGTGCCGTAGTTGTTGACCTTGTCGAGCCGGATGTTCTCGACGACGGCCGCCGAGTTGGCGGCGAGCGGCACGTGCCGGGGCAGCTTGGTGTTCCACGGCCCGCGCGCGGAGAACCCGTTGGCGGGCGTTGCGTGGTGAGCGGCGGAAGGCTGTGCCACGAGGAGGCCCGAGGCGACGAGGGCCAGCACCATCAGCGAACGCATGCCGTGAGGCTAGGCCCACGGACCGTGACCCCCGTCGATTCGTCGAGCACGCGTGCAAACCCGCAGGCGGGCCGTGAAAGTTACCGGCCGGCAGGCTCGCTCCGACCTCGACCGCTGTCGTCAGCCGGGCAAGCTCAGCATCGGACTCGTCGGACCGCACATCATCGGCGGCTTGGGCGGACGTCAGAGCTGGTCGTACGATGTCTCGGCTGCGGCTCGGCGGGGCGGTGTGCGGGGATACAGCTCGACCTCGGGGTGGTTGTCCCGGAAGGGGGCAAGCCCCGGTGGCGTTGTCGCCGTGCCGACGAGGTCGAGCCTGCCGAGGTCGTACCGCTCAAGCACCGGAATGATCGCATCGGTGACCGGGGTTCCGCGCAGACTCAGCGATCTCACGCTCGTCACGCTGCTGAGCAGTGTCGCCACCTCGTGATCGGTGCCGTGTGTGAGGTGGATGTCGAGCCGGTCGAGACTGGCTGGTAGCCGTGTGGGTTCGCCGAGCCTGGCGGCGGTGAGGGTGATGTTCCGTACCGCCGGGCCGGCGGTGCCGTCCAGCCACAGGTCTCCGGCGGCGCTGAGGTTGATCGTGGTCACGGCCGGTGCGATGTCGGCGAGCGTGCCGTAGCCCCAGGGACGTGACGGCAGGTCGGTGATCGTCAGGTCGGTCAGGGTGTGCAGCGGCGAGCCGCCGCCGTCGACACGGAAGTCGTCGGGGGCGGTCAGGTGCAGGCGCAGCGTCCGAAGGTTCGGGAAGCGGGCGAACGCCGACACGCCGTTGCTGGCCAGTGTGCAGACGCGGTGTTCGAAGATCTCTACGTTGCGCATCTGCGGCAGTGCGGCGAGCAGGTGATCATCGAATACGTCGGTCCTGAGGTCGAACGACCAGATCTTGTCGGCGGCGGCCGCCAGGTGCAGGGCGTCGGACCGGTCCCAGCACTCGGCGCGGCGGTGAATGCTGAACCGGGCGCCGTCGTGCTGAGGCGGCAGCGCCGGGCCGAGGACGTGGAACGGCGGTGTTCCTTCTCCGGTATGGTAGAGCCGCGTGTCGTCGTTGGTGAAGCGGCCGCAACATACGACCTCGATCACGGTCGCGGCACCCGTCTCGCCGACCACCGAGAGATTCACCCACTCGGGCACGCGGCCGTTGCGCCACAACTCGGCCACGACCGTCTGCGCGTCCACCTTGTTGAGTGCCACGGCCCGATGGTGGGCGCTGTCCTGCGGATACCTGACCTCGCCGGCTTGTGGTGGGTGCCCGTCGTAGGACTGGTTGAGCCGTACCCGGAACCTGAGTTGCGGCGGTAGTTCCTCGGCGATGTACTCCTGGCCGAGGACCCATGCGGCCTGAGCCGCCGCGGCGAATCTCGCGATGAACACGTCCCGATCCACATGATCAAATCTACCGACCATCACAGCCTCCCACCGGCCGGGGTGCCGACGCGTGGCGTCGGAATCGAGGACGGGTACGGTCAGCAAGTCCACAGCGCAGTCCCTGGCCGCTTCGGTCGACGGGGCCGAGCCGCCCGAACGGCGGTGGTGGGACCGCCGGTGACGTCACCGGATATGTGGTGGCTCGGGGCACCTCGTAGCCGCGTGCTAACACAATCCGCGACGTGCCGGAGGATCGCCGCGTGAACGGCGGTCCTCCGGCCGCGGCGCTCAGCCCTGCGGATTGAAGGGAATCCCGGCGGGCTTGGACGCGGTGAGCAGCGACTCGAACCGGCCGTTGCTGATCTTGATGGTGGCCGAGCCGAAGTCGGCGGTCATCAGCCGGTCGCGCAGCGCCGTGGTGGGCCAGCCGTTCCAGTCCACCAGCGGCGGGTAGCGCCAGTTGTGGTAGTGGTTCTCCGGCGGCTCATCATTGGAGTTCGCGAGCCGGAAGAAGTGGGTCGATGCGCCGTCCTTGTGGTAGACGGTCTTGGGGTGGGTCCCGTCGAACCGGACCTGCGAGCGCGGGTACGTCACCTGGCTGCTGTGCTGCGTCGTGGTCACGTACTCGACCTGGTTGCTCGCCTGGTTGACCCAGGAGATGACGTGCTCCCAGTCGTGGCGGTGGCCGCCGAGGCTGATGCCGGGCAGCGCCTGGTCCTTCTCGAAGTAGCTGGCGTAGACGATCGCGCACCAGCCGTTGTTGCACTTCGAGCGGGCGTACGTCTGCGACCGGTCCAGGTCGGACTGGTCCCGGCAGTTGCCGTTGAGGGCGCCGGTGGGGTTGAGCCCGCCGTTGAGCGTGCCGGTCGGGCTGATGGCCGCGACGGCGTAGCAGCCGTCGGTGTCGTAGTCGTAGGCGGGGGAGAACGACTGCTCGTACCCGCCCGCGTTCTGCGGCAGGTTGGGCAGCGACTCGGCGTAGGCCGCGGTCGCGGGCAGCAGGACCCCGAGCATGGCCACGACGGCCACGACCGCGGCCCGGCGACGCCGGGCGAAGCCTGATGGGTTTTCCAACGCTGACCTTTCATGGATCGGTGGCCGCCCGGATCGGCGGCCGCGATAAATATCGATGAACACGAGTATCTTGCGCGACCGGCGCGGCGTGAACATCCCATGAAGCCATGGAGTGTCGTGAGTGTTAGCGCTAACAGAACGAGTTCAGGCAGTCTGCTGCCGATGTTGACCTCAAACTGAGTGATCGCTAACAATGGGCGGTACACCCCGACGAAGGGACGACCTTCAGTGGCCAATCGACGTCAGTTCCTGCAGGCCTCCGCGTTCGGTGCCGCCGCCGGCGCGGGTCTGCTGCCGCCGGGCTCCGCCCTCGCGGCGCCCGCACAAGCCCCTGTCAACGCCGCCACCACCGTTCCGCCCCAGCCCGGGCCGGGTGGCACCGCCCCTGTCCGCCCGTTCCAGCTCGGCGAGGTCCGGCTCGGCGGCGGGCTGTTCCAGGAGAAGCGCGACCGCACCAAGGCGTTCCTGCGCGCCTACGACGAGCGCCGGTTCCTGGTGCTGTTCAACAACCAGGCCGGCCGGCCGAACCCCGCGGGGGTCTCGGTGCCGGGCGGCTGGGAGGACGGTGGGCTGCTCAGCGGCCACTGGGCCGGGCACTACATGACGGCCCTCGCGCAGGCGTACGCCGACCAGAGCGAGGCCGTCTACAAGAACAAGCTCGACTGGATGGTCGCCGAGCTCGCCGCGTGCCAGGCCGCCATCACCGCCCGGATGGGCACCGGCGGCGGGGGCGAGGAGCCGCCCGCCCCGCAGATCGACCGGGTGCAGGGCCGGTTCGGCAACGCGCTCAAGCTCAACGGTACGAGCAAGGCGCAGTACTGCACCCTGCCCCAGGAGGCGATCAACCAGCTCACCGACTTCACCATCGCGACCTGGATCAACGTCGCCTCCACGGCGACGTGGACCCGGCTGTTCGACTTCGGCCAGAGCACCACCGTCAACATGTTCCTGACCCCGCGGGCGGGCGTGACCGGCAGCGTGCCGCGCTTCGCCATCACCGTCGGCGGATCCGGACAGGAACAGCGGATCAACGGTACCGCCGCGCTGCCGACCAGCCAGTGGGTGCACATCGCGGTGACGCTGTCGGGCCAGACCGGCACGCTGTACGTCAACGCGCAGCCGGTCGGCACCAACACGAGCATGACGCTCAACCCGTCCAGCCTCGGCAACCCCGGCAACCGGTGGATCGGGCGGTCGGCGTACGGCGACCCGTTCCTCGACGCCACCGTCGACGAGTTCCACATCTTCGACCGGGCACTGAGCCAGACCGAGCTGCTGTCCATGCTGGACTCCCCGGCCGGGAGCACCGGCGGGGGCAACATCGCGTGGTACAAGTTCGACGAGACCGGCGGTACCGCGCTCAAGGACGCGTCACCGAACGGGCGCGACGCCGGCATCGTGGCCGCCTCGACGGCCGGCCCGGCGGACTGGATCCCGACCTTCCCGGGCTACCTCGGAGCGATTCCGGAGGATGCGGTACTGCGGCTGGGCCCGCCGCGCTGGGCGGTCTACGGCGGCAACGCCGGGACGAACACGTGGGCGCCGTGGTACACCCAGCACAAGATCATGCGTGGCCTGCTGGACGCGTACTACCACACCGGCAACGCCCAGGCCCTCGAGGTCGTCACGAAGATGGCCGACTGGGCCCACCTGGCGCTCACCATCGGCGACAAGAACCACCCCGACTACCCCGGCCCGCTCACGCGCGACGACCTCAACTACATGTGGGACCTGTACATCGGAGGCGAGTTCGGCGGCGCCAACGAGGTCTTCCCGGAGATCTACCAGCTCACCGGAGACGCGAAGCACCTGGAGACCGCCAAGTGCTTCGACAACCGCGAGTCGCTCTTCGGCGCCTGCGTCGAGAACCGCGACATCCTCGTCGTCACGGCACAGAACCGGCCGGGCCGCCGCCGCGCGGAGCGGCTGCACGCGAACACGCACGTGCCGCAGTTCATCGGCTACATGCGCATCTTCGAACAGGGCGGCGGCCAGGAGTACTTCGCCGCCGCCAAGAACTTCTACGGCATGGTCGTGCCGCACCGCATGTTCGCGCACGGCGGCACGGGCGGCAACTACCCCGGCTCCAACAACAACCTCGAGCTGTTCCAGAACCGCGACAACATCGCCAACTCGGTGGCGACGAGCGGCGCGGAGACGTGCACGACGTACAACGTCATGAAGCTCGCGCGCAACCTGTTCCTGCACGAGCACGACCCGGCGTACATGGACTACTACGAGCGCGGCTTGGTCAACATGATCCCCGGTTCGCGGGCCGACACCGCCTCCACCGGCGACCCGCAGGTGACCTACTTCCAGCCGGTCGCCTCCGGCACCGTGCGCAGCTACGGCAACACCGGCACCTGCTGCGGCGGCACCGGCGTGGAGAACCACACCAAGTACCAGGAGACGATCTACCTCAAGTCTGACGACGGCGGCACGCTGTGGGTCAACCTCTACCTGCCGTCGACGCTGACCTGGGCCGAGAAGGGCTTCACCGTCACGCAGACAACGGCGTTCCCGCGCGAGGACCGCACGAAGCTGACCGTGGACGGCACCGGCCCGCTCGCCCTGAACCTGCGGGTGCCGGGCTGGGCGCGGCGCGGCTTCACCGTCACCGTCAACGGCGTCGCGCAGAACCTGAACGCGCAGCCGGGCACGTACGTGACGCTGAGCCGCACCTGGAGCCCCGGCGACGTGGTCGAGATCCGGATGCCGTTCAGCATCCGCGTCGAGCGGGCCGCCGACCGCCCCGACACCCAGGCCCTGTTCTGGGGCCCGGTGCTGCTGCAGATCCTCGGCAACCCGGGCAGCGGGGCGTGGCGGGAACTTTCGCTGTACCGCCACCTCAAGCGCGACGGCGACTACTCGCGCGCGGCGGTGACGGCCGGCGCGGCCACCGCGGCCGGCGACCCGACGTTCACGGCGGGCGGGTTCTCGCTGCGCCCTTACCACATCAGCGACAACCAGGCCGCGTCGTCCTACTTCCGCCGGGTCGAGCCGACGATCGTGTTCGGCTCGATCGACTCGGGCGTGCCGAACCGCAAACGCAACGACGGCCTGCCGAAGTACGACGTGCCCGTCTCCGGCGTCACGTCCCCCGGCACGGACGGTCCCACGTTCCTGGACCTGCTGT
The DNA here is from genome assembly GCF_022095675.1 of Dactylosporangium sp. AC04546. Classification (GTDB taxonomy): domain Bacteria; phylum Actinomycetota; class Actinomycetes; order Mycobacteriales; family Micromonosporaceae; genus Dactylosporangium. The sequence continues at coordinate 11,645 of NZ_JAHYSG010000008.1, forward strand.
GGGACCAGGCGCCGTTCACGAGCCACGCACAGTTCGTCACCGCGGTGACCAACCTCGCGAACGCGTTCGTCACCGCGGGCGTGTTCACCGCGGCCGAGAAGGACACGGTGGTGGCGAAGGCGGTCTCGGCCGATCGGGAGCTGGCCACCGGCCCGACCCTCAACGTCGAGGTCGAGGCGAGCGCGCGGCGCATCGGCACGACGATGTACGTCGCGGTCAACGCGCGCAACGCCGACACCGTTCCGCTCACACTCGAACTCGTCACGGCGTACGGTTCGCGCACGGTGGCGGACGTGGCGCCCGGCAAGACGGCGTACCAGTCGTTCAACTCCCGCGCCGCGTCGATCCCGGCGGGCACCGTGACGGTCAGGGCGACGGGCGTCGTCAACGGCCAGCCGGTGACGGCGGAGTTCCAGGCGGCCTACAGCTGACCCGCCCCGGTCGCGTAGCTCGACCCGCAGGCGCGAAGCTTCGCGCCTGCGGGTCCGGAGCCGGGTCCATCCGGGGCCGGTCCACGGCTCTGGCGCATAAACGTGTTCAACCTTGACGACGGTGCGGGCGGCTCGCGGGTCTCGCATCTGGAGTCGAGCGGCGGGCACGCCGCTTTGAAGGTGATTCAGACTACCGGGATGAGTGATCACCTGGCTTACTCTGATCTTGATGCTGTTGACCTGCGGTGCGCGGCAGCGTTTGCCGTGATGCCGACGCCTTGGACAGCTCATGTGGAGACACGCTCGGGGATCGGTGGCAACAGATTCGTCCAGGGCGGGGATCCGGACGTTGACCATGAGTTGTACGTGGATGTACGTGCAGGGGCGGAACAGCTGCGTTCGCCGGATGCTCGACTGGACGCGGTCGTTGAGTTTGTAGCTGCCACGTCCGAGGACATGCCACGGCTGCTGAGTGAGGTGAGGCCTCTGCGGTCGCAAGCGCCCGCAGAGCCGCAACTCGCGGCACTCAGTGAGCCCTTTTCAACCTCGAGATCCAGGTGACGGACTGTCTGGGTTGGCGGCAAGTGGTGCAGGAAGCGGAGGCCAGGTCTGCGCCGTTGGCTGGTCGCTGCAGAGCGCGTGGCGAGTTCGCGGAGCCGGTTGTAGTACTCGGGCTCCGGACACGGGAGCCGACCTTTGCGCCGGGTGCGTGAGATTTGCCGATCTCGCCCACCAGTCGGAGCCATGGTGCCCCATCACCAGACGCACACCTCGGGTCGTCAAGCCGATGCTCGTAGCCCGGCGCCGGCGAGCTGTGGCCGACGAGACCGACCCCGAGGGTCACGTTTGGCCGCAGTGATTCAGATCTCCGCCGCGGTGGCAACGGATAAGAGGCATGCCGGTAAATGGACATCGGGTACGAACGTTGCGCCTGCGCTGGCTGATTCGGCTATTGATTCCGTGACCATCTGCCGCTGAGACTGGCACTCCGGCCAACGCGACTCCGGAGTGGATAGTGGCTGTGGCCATTGTCGGCGGTTCGGTCTTGGCAGACGGACCCCTCGTCCGGCTAGGAGGTGCTGCGAGGGTTCTTTGATGTGGCGGACGAGCGTAGCCACGTGACGCCGCCCGTAACGGTTGATGACGACGGCGAGGTACAGAACTCGTCGCTGACGTACTCCGGCTTGCTCCGCCGCCGCGTGCTCGTCGAGGCCGAGGGCGTCCTGCCGATCGGTGCCGTTGTCATGGTGACCGCCTGGCGACAGGCACGCACCCGTGTCGGTGCGTACGCCGACCTTGTCAAAGCAGTGGTCGACCTTCACTTCACCGCGCTCGCGGCAGCGCTCGTGCCTGACGGAGCGGAGGACGAATTACACCTGCGCGGTGAACGTCTGACGCACCGGCTCGTCAAAGACCGCTGATAGCCAGCAACCCGGTAAGGACACATTATGGGACTCTTCCGCAACCGATCCGGAGCGACTGCACCCCAACGTCCGCGACCGGGCGTACTCGCCAACGGTGTCCGGCTGCGCTCAGCCCAGCACCGCGCAACCGGATTCGACATTCTGGAGCAGGTGGTGAACCGGCAACGGCCCCGCCACTATGCCGAACTGCCACACCTCGTCGAATGCGGCCACCAATGGCTCGCCGCCACGCCGACGCCCACGAGCGTGATGTGCTTCAACGACTTCGGCGACGACTTTGTTGTTGTGGCCGCATGGCAGCACGAATCCGGTGCCGACTTCGGACTGTTCATGCTCGGCGCGGCAGGTGCCGGCCCAGACGCTCCGGTTATCGCGCATTGGCGCGCGGGCGATCCCTCGCTCGCGCCGGTCGGCACTATTGCGGCAAGGTCGATCGCGCTGACCGAACCGCCTGTCCGCCCGAACTTTGCTGAAGAGATCGTGCGTACCGCAGGATTCGCGGTCACCCCGGCCAACATCGCAGCGATGCGTGACCTGGTTATCGAGTTGATCCTCATCAAAGCGCAGGAATATATCAGCACCAAGAGCCGCCAACTCGCGATCCAGTTCGCCGCCAGCCACCGCCAGTCGACCGATGCGCAGATGATCCTGCGAGATCTGGGTACCCGGTACACGGACGTGCTCCCGTACATCCAGGACCTGCCCGCCCGGATCCGGGCTCTCATCCTCGTGCCGGAGAGCCGCGGCAACATCGCCGCCCGGATGCCCCAACCGTAACTTGGCCCGTCAGCGACTCGCCTGCATATGGATTTACCACTACTAAGGAGTAGGGTGGCATTCTTCCGCAAGACAGAGCCGAATGATGAACTTGCCGAACTCCGGCTTTCCGTGCAGCAACGTGGTCAAGCCAAGATTCCAGAGGCAGCGGCGTATGTGGAACAGTACCTACAGGTGATCGCGGCAGAAGCCGGGGTTTCTGCCGACAATGCGGGACGGGCCTGGCTGCGCGACCGTCTCCGCATGTTTATGGTGGTCGGATGGGCGTCCTGGTTCCAAGTCCTCGACCGCATACCGGAAGGCCAGCAGCTACGGGGCGAGTGGGTGCAGCTGACGCTCGATGCAACACGATTTGGCCCCGAACATCTGGTCGCATGGTGGTGGCTCGTCAGCGAACCGCTGTTCCGGCCCCTGGTTGCCAACCAATTGACCGAGATGCGCGGCGCCCTGACCGACGGCGCATTGGCTATCCGCCGGCAGGGTAACCGCTTCGAAGACGAGATGGTCGACTGGAAAAGCTTCTTCAACTGACGGCGCCGCTGCGTTGAGGAGCTGTTTCGACACCCAGCAGGACTCCTTCGGCAGCGCGCACGAAGTCTCATTGCCTTCGTCTGCGATTACGACCTGGACGGTGATCTCGATGTATACCGGCGACAAGTACCAGCAGTGCCGTAATAGGAAATGCGGCAAGAAAACTAAGTGGGTTCGCTGCCCGAACTGCAACGGTCGTGGCCCGACATACACGACAACATGCGGCAACAACTGTTCGGCCGGGTACAAGTGCGAGAATGGTGTCAACGAAAAATTCCACTGACTTGGTGGGCCACACGGAAAAGGGCCTGGACCCAGGCACCTCCCCGTGTGGCCTATCCAGTTAGCAAGTAGATGTGACGTCGGTCCCGCCCACTGCCGATACGGTAGGATCGAGGTCAGGATGGCGCTGCCGCGCCGGCGTCGATCAACCTCACCTTTACCATTGGACCATTTTCATCCTGTGTAGCGACTGCTCTCGACGCGGTGCAGCGGCGAGGATGGCCCGCACGAGCGCGGTGGCTCGTGCGGGGGCAGCAGCGGAGCTTTGTCAGGATCTTCCAGGTCTTGGGGGTGGCGACAGCGCGTTCGCCGCAGGCCCGGATCTTCGCGTGGGTCTTGTTCACCGCTTCTGCCAGCGTGACAGCTTGGGTCGACGACGATGGCGCTTGAACGGCGTGCGTACCCGTCCCGCCGGCGCCTTGGTAGCCCTTGTCGGCGAATGTCATCACGCCGGCGCTGGTGAGCGCGTCGATGATGCGAGCATCGTGATGACTTCCTGCACGTATCGCCAGGCGGTCGCGACACCGACCTCGAACCCACCGGCGAGGCGGGTGTAGGTGTCGCCGTTGCGCAGGTGAACCAAGGCAAGCAGGGCCTGCCGGCCTGGGTTGAGACGCCGCCACCGGGACCGATACTGGCGGCGGTGCCGGCGGATGCGGTCAGCGAGGTACTTCAGCGTTCGGCTGGACAGCGGAATCGTGGCGGGGAACGACAGCACAGCGGGGCTCCCGGTCGGGGCATCGGATCTTGGTCGACTGCTGTCTTACCTGGAGCCTCGCCCTCATCGATGTCTGGGTCCGCCGCAACCACCCTGAGCTGCAAGGTCAGCTTGAAAATGGCTCAGTGATTACCAGCGAGGACTACGCACGCGGTTTCTTCAAGCCCAGATTGTTCCCCCGCCGCAGCCTTGGACGCCCGCAGCATCGCACTGCACACCCGTCGGAGGCTTGCAGGGCGTGGGCTTTGCTGTGGACTCAGCCAGCCACAGAGACCTGCTGTTGGTGACTTCCGCCGACGGGTACGGCGTGTTCGACACCGTCACCGGACAGAAGCTGGCTCGCGACCGCGATCCATACCCGGACCTGCCCTGCCCGGATGAACATTTGAGCTGTCCAGGGCTGGGTCCGATAGCCGGAGTGCCCGTGCGGATCGCCGGGTTACACGGAGGCGGGTTGCACGCAGGCACGCAGGACGGCTGGGTGGTCGACACGGTCAGTCCCGACTGGCCGAGCGAGCGTGTTGTGCTGCCCCCGTGACGGCAACCCATACAGCGGGGAAGAAGGCAGCACCTGGTGGCTCATTTTCCACTCGACCTACTCAGAGCTGCGTGCAGTCGGTTTCTCGCCTTCCGGCAACACCTTGGTGGTCGCAACCAGCAGTGACGTCACCATATGGGCGAGAGAGCAACCGCGAGTCGGCTGATCTCAGGTACTCAGCTGCGGTGATCCAGTCAGTGACTCGCTCGCCGTGCAGGTGGGTGAGCATGTCGGCGAACGAGCGGACCAGTTCGGTGGCGGTGCGGAGTTCAAGGCAGCGATTCAGGACTTCCTGCAGGTATTCGGTGTCGCCCTGAATCAGGTTGTCGGGGTGCCGGCAGATCCATCCGGTTACCTGCCGCACCGACAGCGAATGCACCCGAGACGACGGCGTCTCGCACGCCGAGCACCGGGCCTGACGGCTGCGGACCCGCGTCCACCAACTCGTCGATCTCGATGACGGCGAGGTGAGGAAGCAACTGCCCGACGGCATCGCGCACCGAGACGATGATCCATCACACAGTTCGCGCCAGAGCCCGGTCCACGCTCATGGCACCATGTGGATGAGGCGGCAGTCGCCGCCGTCTGGATGGGTCGCCGCCGTTGATCAATTTTCGATACCACGTCGTGTCGCTCGCTGCCGCGTTTCTGGCGCTTGCCATTGGCCTCGTCGTCGGCACCGCCGCAGCGAACGGTCCGATCGTGGAGAACCTCAACGATCAGGTCGTCAAGATCTCGAACGAGAAGCAGCAGCTCCGCAACGAGCTCGATCAAGCGCAGACAGAGCTGGGAAAGAACGAAGGCTTCGCCAACGAAAGCGCGTCCCGCCTGCTCGCCGGCACCCTGACCGGGAGGAACACGCTGGTCATCGAGCTGCAGGGCGATGGCGGCCGGGTCGATCGGGCAGCGGACGAGGTCGTCAACCGACTCAGGCTCGCCGGCGCCAAGGTTACCGGCCACATCAAGATCAAGGACGACTTCTTCTCCGCGGCGGCCAACGACGAGCTTCTGGATCTTGCGAACGCTTCGGCGCCGCCGGGCGTGGCCGGCGCACTTCCCGGTGGCGTCGACGGAGTGGAAAGGGCTGGAGCCCTACTCGCTGCCCTGCTTTCCGGGAAAGCCGACGCTCCACAGGTCGAGGGCATTCAGGCGGTGCTCCATGCATATAAGGACTTCCTGACGGCCAAGGGCGAGTTCGACAAGCCGGCCGACGGGGTTGTCATCGTTGCGGGACCGCCGCCGTCCGGCAAGGACGCGAGCGAACGGATCGCTCGTGCGCGCACCCTCGTCACTCGATTCCACCTCGCCGGCGGGAAGGTCGTCGTCGCCGGTCTGTCCGCGGCCGGTCTGGTCGCAGCAGTCCGCACCGATGCCGCGCTGGCGAAGTCGCTTTCCACTGTCGACAACGCCTCGGCGGCCAGTGGGCAGATCGCTGCCGCGCTTGCCCTGTCGGAACTCCTTGACGGGAAGGTCAACCACTGTGGCACCGGCGAGGGCGCCACAGGCTTCCTCCCGAAGTGGGCGCCGTCCAATGGCGGGTCAGTCCGTGCGGCTGAACCTTTCACGGCCGGACCCGGCGGTACCTGGGTGGTCGAAGCGCTTCCTTGACAGCGGTCCGGGAGGTCCAAAGCATGGGAGCGCTTCCATCCACCATCTCCGATTGGACCGCCATGCAGATCGGAACTGCCCGCCGTGCGGCCGTGGTCGCGGCGGCGCTGCTTCTCGGCGGGGCCGGGGCCGTCGTCGCCCTCGCGGCGCCCGGTGCCGCCGCCGACCCGCCGGCCACCGTTGTCACCGTCAACGCCAAGGCCGGGCTCGCCACCGTGCCCGATACCGCGTTAGGCGTCAACCACGCCATCTGGGACACCGAGCTGGGCACCACCGCCGTCTCCGGCCTGCTCCAGAGTGCCGGCGTGCAGATGATGCGGTACCCCGGCGGCTCGTACGCCGACATCTACCACTGGCAGACCCACACCGCGCCGGGCGGCTACGTCGCCCCGAACACCGACTTCGACACGTTCATGGCCGGCGTCAAGAGGGCCGGCGCGCAGCCGATGATCATCGCCAACTACGGCACGGGCACCGCCCAGGAGGCGGCCGACTGGGTGCGGTACGCCAACGTCACCAAGGGCTACGGCGCCAAGTACTGGACGATCGGCAACGAGAACTACGGCAACGGCCACTACGGCACCGCGTGGGAGGCCGACAACCACGCCGACAAGAGCCCCCGCCAGTACGCCGAGGAGGTCGTCGCCTACGCCACCGCGATGAAGGCCGTCGACCCCACCATCAAGGTCGGCGCGGTGCTCACCACCCCGGCCAACTGGCCCGACGGGCTGGTCGGCGGCGGCGACGCCGGCACCTGGAACCAGGTCGTGCTGTCCATCGCCGGCCCGCACATCGACTTCGTGGACCTGCACTGGTATCCGGGCGGCAGCACCGCCGCCGAGTCGCTGGCGAAGACGGCGCAGATCGAGGACATCATGTTCCTCGCGCGGCAGCAGATCCAGCGGTACGCCGGAGCCGGCGCCGAGCGGATCAAGGTCAGCTTCACCGAGCTGAACGTCGGCGTCGGCCAGAACACCCAGCCGGGCGCGCTGTTCCTCGCCGACGCCTACAGCTCGCTGCTGGAGCAGGGCGTCTTCACCGTGCAGTGGTGGAACGTCCACAACGGGATCGGCACGCCGTCGACCGTCGCCGGCCAGACCGACTACAACGACTTCGGCCTGCTCGCAAGCGGCACCTGCACCGCCGACGGCAGCGTCTGCGAGCCGCCGCTGAACACGCCCTTCGCGCCGTACCACGCGCTGAAGGTCATGTCGCAGTTCGCGCACGCCGGCGACCAGCTCGTCCGGGCCGGCTCGCCCGACCCGCTCGTGACCGCGCACGCCGCTCGCCGTGCCAATGGTGATCTCACCGTACTGCTGGTGAACAAGGACCCCGACAACGCCCGCCCGGTGACCGTCAGGTACTCCGGTTACAGCCCCTCGTCGGCCGCCCCGGCCGTCGTGACGTTCAAGAACGGCGACGCCGCCCCGACCAGCTCGACGAGCGGCTCGGCCACCGCGCAGACGCTCCCGCCGTACTCCCTCACCCTCCTGACCCTGCACCCGAGCGGCTCGACCGCCGGCGCGCCGAACGCGCCCGGCAAGCCGTCGGTCACCACGGTCACCGACCGCACCGCGACCATCGCCTGGCCGGCCGCCCCGGCGGGCGCCAAGCCGATCGCCAAGTACGAGGTCTACCGCCAGAACGGCACCGTCAGCGAGCAGCTCGGCGAGACCGCGTCGACCTCGCTCACGGTGTACAACCTGAACCCCGGCAGCCGCTACACGGTCAACGTCGTCACGCGCGACACCGCCGGCAACGTGTCGTGGTCCTCGCCGCCGCTGACGTTCACCACCGGCGCCCCGGCGACGAGCACCTGCGCCGTGCGCTTCACCGACGCCAACGACTGGGGCAACGGCTACGTCGGCAACATCGACATCCTCAACACCGGCACCACGGCGATCAACAACTGGACGCTGACGTTCAGCTGGCCCACCGGCTGGCAGAGCCTCAACAGCGGCTGGAACGGCACGTGGACCCAGACCGGCTCGACGATCCGGGTCACCCCGGCCGACTTCAACGTCACCATCCCGGCCGGCGGCTCGACCAGCGTCGGCTTCGTCGGCTCGTACAACGGCCCGAACATCCTCCCGGCGGCGTTCACCCTGAACGGCGTCGTCTGCTCCGCCGCTTAACGTGCGGACGGCGGGCGGTCCTGGTCAACGGGCCGCCCGCCACCGCGCGACCGGGACCAGCCGGTCGAGTGGGTGGCGGTGGCGACGACGGCAGCGCGGGCGCGATCGGCGGCCCCCTGCTGCTCGCGCCGGCCGTCGCCGCGGCGCCGGGGTACCTCGGCCCGCTGATGGTCGCAGCCGTGGCCTGCGCGTTGGCGGCCCTGGCGGCACGTGCGGTGAGCGCTGCTTCGGCGACCGGTGTCCCGCCGGTACCCGTCCGGACGCTGGTGACCCGCCCCGCGATCCGCACGGCCGCGTCGGTCCTCGTCACCGCCCAGGTCGTGATGGCGGCGGTGATGACGGCGGCCCCGCCGCACCTGCACCACCACGGCAGCTCACTGACCGCCATCGGCCTCGCGCTGTCCGCCCACACCGTCGGCATGTTCGCCTTCGCCCCGCTGACCGGCAGGCTCACCGACCGGGTCGGCGAGCGAGCCGTGATGCTGGCCGGCCTCGCCGGCATGGGCGCCGCGGCGGCAACGATCGCCGCCGGCGTCGGCGCGCCGGCGCTGTTCGCGCTCGGGCTCGGCTGGAACCTGTGCTTCGTCGCCGGCAGCAGCCGCCTGGCCCGCGACGTGCCCACCGGCGAACGGATGCAGGTCGAGGGCGCCGTCGACGCGGTGGTCTGGGTGCTGGCAGCGGCGGCCGGCCTGGGCTGCACACTGCTGCTCACGGCGGCCGGCTTCGGCGTGCTCGCGACCCTGTCCGGCGTGCTGGTGCTACCAGCGGCGGCCCTGGTGATCAGCTCGGCGACCGGTCCGGCGCACCCGGCCGGCGACAGGGACGCTTCAGAGTCGGTTGCTCACGTCGCGGGTGGCCGCAAACCGGTGCCCTGACAGATGGTGCACCGGCGGTCTCCCGCGCACAGCAGGCACCGCTCGTGCTTGCCGATCTCCGCCCTGACGCATTGGCACCGGCCGAACCCCCAGCACTCGGCACAGAGATCCGACGTGGTGTCCGCAGGTCGCGGCGGGACGCGCGGCCAGGCTACGTTCAGCAGAATGGTGCCTGTGGTCGGGCATGACAGCGTGTATCCGTCGTCGTCGCTGTATCGTCGCAGGTTGCGGTGGTTGTGCTCGGCACCGCATGCGTCGCACAGCCAGTCGCGGTGAATGTGGCAGACCACCTGGCCGATGCGGGTGTCCTGAATGAACGCCGGGCGGCGGCAGTCCTGCAACCAGCATTGGTCGCGCATTCCATCAGTTGTAACACGAGCGGGCGCGGCGACGGACGGCACAATGAGGCGATGGTCGCCGAACTGGTCGCACGGATCATGAAGTCGCCGGGTCATCTGATCGCGCTCGCCGTGAACGGGTACGAGTACGACGAGCTGATCGGTGGACTTCGCCACGAGGCAGGCTCGGACATCGCGGTGCGCATGGTGCTGGGCGGGGCGTGCACGACCGCGGCCCGGGCGGTGGATCAGTTCGTTGTCGCGCTCCAGTTGCGGTTCACGGCCAGCCGGGGCTGGGGTGACCTGCTCAGCGAGTTCGGCGAGACGCCGGTCTCCGCCCGGGAGATCGTGGTCGTGGTCGACGCATCCGGCCTGCTCCGCCACGAGGAGCCGGAGCTCTGGGGAGAGCTGCTGACCTTCCTGCGCGACGGTCCGCGCTGCATGGGCGGCGGCTGGACCACCGTGGTGCTCCTCGACGACGCCTATTCGTGGGAGCGGAGCCGGTTCGGATCACCGGAGGCTGCCGTGGCGGCGGCGGAGACCGGTCGGTAGAGCCCGGAGGATGGACACATGAACGACAGCAGCGGCCTGGTCCAGCAGGCGATCGACGCGGCTCGCGCGGACGACGCCGACACCTTGCGGCGGCTCATCGACTGGCCGCTCGTAGGCGCCCGCGACGTCGGCCGTGGGCTGGGCAGGATCCCGGCGTCGATGCGGGTCGAAGTGGTGTCGAGCGGCCTGCACGAGCTCGAGATCGCCGCGACGCACCCGGAGGTGGTGGCGGAGTACCTGGTCGAGCTCGCGCCCTGGCTGCTCGCGGCCCGTGGCGTCGCCGTCGAGACCGGCGAGCGCCGGGCCGCGGCGCTGGCCGCCCTGCAGTTCGAGCCGGTACCGCCCGGACTCCCGGAGGAGCTCGCCGCGCGCATCGAGCGGCTACGCGCACGGGCGGCCCAGGTCAGCGAGGTCTACGTCGTCCACGGTGACCTGGGCGGCCTCACCGTCATGTACGCGCCCGACACCCGGCGGCTGGTGCCGCTCCTGCCGTCGCCGGCATGACCACCGCGGTCCGGTATCGGCTCAGGCGGCCTGCGGGACGCGGGTCCTGGCGAACGCCCGGAGGCCGAGCGCCCCGAGCGGCACAAACATGACGGCGATGACCGTGGTCGGGATCCAGCCGACCGGCGGGGTGAGGAAGAAGCCGACGGTCGCTACGCCGTACAGCGCGGGCGCCCACCAGCCGACGACGCCCGCCCGGGCGTAGCCGAGCAGCATCACCAGCAGGGCGGGGAACAGCAGGAAGCCGGTGATCGCCCAGGCGCTCGTCCCGCCGAGGCCCTCGGCGGCCTCGAACACGCGGACCGCGTCGGCGGTGGGCAGGCCGCGGTGCAGAGCGATCTTGTAGAAGTCGGAGTACACCTGGCCGGATACCGACACCATGCCGAGGGCGGCGGGGACCGCGCCGAGCATCGCGAGCACGGCGCCGCGCCGGCCGCGCAGCAGTGACAGCGCGCCGAGCAGGCCGAAGGCCAGCAACACCCAGCCGAGGCTGAGCAGCAGCGCCGACAGCTGGGCCTGACCCGGGCGGCTGCCCAGCGCCGCGAGGTACGTCGCGCTCTCCAGGTCGGCCTGGGGCGGCACCGTCGCCCAGCCGGCGACCTCGGTCACGGCGCCGAGGATGAGCGCCACCCCGGTCAGGGCGCGGCGCCGGTCGGGCGTGGGATCGGTGGGCTGCGCGGTCATCGTGTGCTCCTCGTTCCGGTGCCGCCCGGTGGCGGCGATCGGTGCACCACGCTAGGAACCGTCGGGGTCGCCGGGCCTCGGCCGCGGCACGGAATCCCGCCTCCTCCCCACGGCGGAGCCGCGACCGTCGCCGACTCCGCCCCGTGGCGGAGGTGTCTGCGCAGGTCAGTGCCGTATCGTGGGCGCCGTCAGGGGTCGGAGGAGGCGCGATGCGCAGGCACGGGTGGCGCGGCGCCGGCCGTTGGGTGCCGCCACTGCTCGGGCTCCTGCTGGCCGCGGCCGGCGTCTACGAGGCGTTCGCCGACGCGCTCTGGCGGGATCGGGAGGGGCCGGCCGCAGCCGTCGCGCTCGCCTACGGGCTCGCCGTCGCGCTCGCCGGGCTCCGGCCGCTGACGGCACTGCTGCTCGTCGCCGGGCTGTATCCGTCGTCGAAGCTGCTCGGGCTGCCCGACCTCGGCGGTGCCGGGCTGGTCGCGATGCTCGTCGTGGTGGGCCTCGCCGCCGCGCTGGCCCGCTCGGCAACGCTGGCGGCCGGGGCGACGGTCGCGCTCGTCGCCGCGTTCGGAGCGACGACGGTCAGCGAGGGCGCGCCGGCGTGGGACCCGGTGTTCTTCGCCCTCGTCGCGGCCGCCGCCTGGGGCGGGGGGACGCTGGTGCGGCGCGAGGGTGCGCGCTCGGCCGAGCTGGCCGAGTTGGCCGCGCAGCTGGCCGAGGAGCGCGAGCTGCGGACCCGACGGGCGGTGGCCGCGGAGCGGACCCGGATCGCGCGGGAGCTGCACGACGCCGTGGCGCACTCGGTGAGCGTGATGGTGCTCCAGGTGGGCGTCGCCCGCCGGCTGTACGGGCGGCCCGAGGCCGAGCAGCTGCTCGGCGACGTCGAGCGGCTCGGCCGGGAGTCGGTCGCCGAACTGCACCGCACCGTCGGCATCCTGCGCGACAACGACGAGCCTGACGAAGGCGACGAGCACGCGCCGCAGCCGTCGCTGCGCTCGCTCGACGCGCTCGCGGAGCGGGTCCGCGGGGCCGGCTGCGCGGTGACGCTGCGGGTCGACGGTGACCCGGTGCCGCTCATCCCCGGGCTGGAGTTGTCCGCGTACCGGATCGTCCAGGAGGCACTCACGAACGTCCTGCGCCACGCGCCCGGCGCGCCGGCCGACGTCGCGGTGCGGTACCGCGGCGAAACCCTCATCGTCGAGATCATCAACGCGCCGGGCGGGCCGGCGCGACCGGGCGGAGGCAACGGGCAGGTCGGCATGCGGGAGCGGGTCGCGCTGTACGGCGGCGTCCTGCACACCGGCGCCGAGCCCGACGGTGGGTACCGCGTGACCGCAGCCTTTCCGATCCGCAAGAGGCAGTCGTGACGATCCGCGTGCTGCTCGCCGACGACGAGGCCATGGTGCGCGCCGGCCTGCGGCTGCTCATCGACAGCGAGCCCGACCTGACCGTGGCGGGCGAGGCGGCCGACGGTGCCGAGGCCGTCGCGGTCGCCGAGCGCATCGCGCCGGACGTGGTCCTCATGGACATCCGGATGCCGAAGGTCGACGGGATCGAGGCCGCCCGGCGGATCATCGCCGCCCGCCCGCAGGCCCGGGTCATCATGCTGACCACGTTCCGCGAGGACCGGTATCTGCAGGAGGCGCTCCGCGCGGGCGTGAGCGGCTTCCTGCTGAAGGTGTCCCCGCCGCAGCAGCTGGTCGACGCCGTGCGGATCGTCGCCGACGGGGGCGGGCTGCTCGACCCGTCGGTGACCCTGCGCGTGATCGAGGCCTTCGCCGGGCAGGCCGCCCGGGCCGGCCGACCCGACCGCGCGGGCGAGCTGGCGCAGCTCTCACCGCGGGAGCTCGACGTGCTGGCCCTCGTCGTGCGCGGGATGTCCAACGCCGAGATCGCGGCCCGGCTGCACATCGGCGAGGCGACCGTCAAGACGCACGTCGCGAACTTCCTCACCAAGCTCGGGCTGCGCGACCGGGTGCAGGCGGTCGCGTTCGCGTACGAGAGCGGCCTGGTCCGCCCGGGCGAACCCGACCCGTGACGGGCCGGCGGGCTCACCCGGGAGGCAGTTGCCGCGACAGCCGTTCCAGGCCGCTCTTGATCAGCTGCCCGTAGCCGTCATCGCCGAGCGCGCCGATCCCGGCCCGCGCCAGTTCCAGGTGCTCCCGGGCGAGGCCGAGGTCGCCGAGCCGGCGGTGGCAGTCGGCCAGGTTGAGGTGCAACGACGGGTACAGGCCGGCCACGGACAGCGGCACCCCGGCCTGGGCCACCCGGTCGTCGGTGAGCAGGTCGGCCGCCGCCAGCGCCCGCTGGTCCCAGACCAGCTCCTGGTGGACGTCGTCCTGCACATCAGCCATCGAGTGCGCGAGCACACACACGTGCAGCGGATCCCCTTGCTCCCCGCCGATCTCCTCCCAGATCTCCGCGAACAGATCGCGGGCAGCCTCACGCTGCCCCTGCCCATGGTGCAACTGCACCCCGTCGCCGATGCGAACCATCGTCGGATCGGTGCTCATCAACGGCTCCCTCACCCAGCACACTTCGCGATGCTGACATCATGCAACCGGCGCTCGACAGCGCCGACACGATCGGCGTGAGGTCGGCGCTGTCGAGCGTGCCGGTGCAGCCGGCAGCCCTACCGGATGCGGCCAGGCCGCATCACGCGACGGCGGTCCCCTCGAGCTCGACCATCAGGTCGGGGACCGCCAGCCGCGTCACCCCCAGCATCGTGGTGGCCGGCGCCACCCCGGCGGCGCCCAACCGCGCCGCCAGCACGCCGTAGTGCTCGAAGAGCCGATCGACGTCGGTGGTGTAGACGTTGAGCCGGACGAGGTTTGCCAGCGACATGCGGGCCTCGCCGAGAACGGCCTCCAGGTTGTCGAGGCTCAGCGCCAGCTGTGCCACCATGTCATCGGCATGCTGGGGTTTGCCGTCGCCGCTCATCGCGGCCTGCCCGGAGCAGTACAGGGTCCGGGTGTGCCCGGAGACGATCTCACCCTGGTTGTACCCCAGCTCCACCGACCACGTCCACGGGTTGACCGCTGATCGATCCATTGCCATTGCAGCTCCATTCGGACGAGAACTCACGTGCCGAGTGAGCCTCGCAGCCCAATCACGACATCCTGTGTCGTGTATTTCTGGGATAGTTCTCGCATGCGGGCCGACCGGTTGGTCTCGCTGGTGCTGCTGCTGCGCCAGCGCGGTCGGATGTCTGCGACCGCGCTGGCCCGCGAGCTGGAGGTGTCCACCCGCACCGTGCTGCGCGACATCGAGGCGCTGTCCGCGGCCGGTGTCCCGGTCTACGCCGAACGCGGCCGGCACGGCGGTTTCGCGTTGCTGCCCGGCTTCCAGACCGAGCTCACCGGGCTGAACCACGACGAGGCGCTCGCCCTGCTGGTCGCCGGATCACGGCGCGGCGCGCAGGCATTCGGTCTCGGGTCGGCGCTCGCTTCGGCCATGCTCAAGGTGATCGACGCGCTGCCCGAGAGCTATCGGGACACCGCGGCCGGCGCGGTCGAGCGGCTGCTCATCGACCCGGAGACCGACCTGCTGTCGCGCCGGATGGTCGCCGAGGAGGTGCCCGACAGCATCGTGGCCGAGGTTCGGCGCGCGGTGTTCGCCGGACACAAGCTGCGCATCCACTACGCGGCCGTGGGACAGACCCCGAAGTGGCGCACGGTGGACCCGATCGGCCTGGTCACCGTGCGCGAGCAGGGCTACCTGCTGGCCACGAGGTCCGGCGCGGACCGCACCTACCGGCTGTCGCGGGTCCTGGCCGCCGAGGAGCTCGCCGAACCCGCGCAGCGGCCGGACCGGGTCGATCTGGACCGGGCCTGGCAGGAGCGCAGCACGCGGTTCCGGACCGGCGGCGACCAGGTCACCGTGCTGGTGCGGGTGCACCCGTCACGGCGGGAGGACCTGGTGGGCACGGCGCTGGCCGTCCTCGCCGAAGCGGCCGACGCAGACGGCTGGCTGCGGCTGGAGGTGACCTTCCAGGACGCGAGACATGCCGAATGGGCGCTGTGGCAGCTCGCCACGAGCGCGGAAGCCCTGGCCCCGCAGTGGTTGCGCACCGCCCTGCGCAACCGCGCCGCCGCGATCGTCACCCGCTACGAACTGCCATGAATTCCAGCGCCGCCGGTACGCTCGGTCCATGATCACGGACGGGGAGCTGGCGGTCGCGGCGGCGGAGGCCGGGGCGGCGGTGGTGCGGGCGCGGTACGGCACGGCACTGGAGCGGTTCGGCAAGGGCGGCGGGGACTTCGCCACCGCGGCCGACATCGAGGCGGAACAGGCGATCCACGCCCTGCTGCGGGAGGCGCGGCCCGCCGACGGGTTCCTGGGGGAGGAGACCGGGTCGACCGGGGACGCGCCGCGGACCTGGCTGGTCGACCCGCTCTGCGGGACGCTGAACTTCGCCGCCCGCACGCCGCTCGTGGCGGTCAACGTCGCCCTGCGGACCGAGGGCGGGGTCACGGCCGCGGCCACGGCCGACCCGTTCGCGGGCGAGGTGTTCTGGACCGCGGGCGACGGGGCGTACGTCCGGCGGGACGGGCGCGACGAGCCCCTGGTCCCGGACGCCGGGTCGGCTCTCGCCGAGGTCGACGTCGACCCGCCGATGCCGAACGCGCCGGGGTTCCGCGCGGAGCGGCTGCTGCTCGACCCGTCGTTCCGGGCGGCGTTCCGGCCGCGGGTGCTGTCCACCTCGCTGGGCCTGCTGTGGGTGGCCGCGGGGCGGCGCGCGGTGTACGTCATCGACCGCGACCTTCGCGACGACGTCCACTTCGCCGCCGGGCTCGCGGTGTGCCGGGCCGCCGGCTGCGTGGTCTCCGGGCTGCGTGGCGAGCCGGTCGGCACCGGACCGCACGGCCTGATCGCGGCGGCCGACGAACGCGCCCACGCGGAGGCGCTCGCCGCGGTGGCCGCGGTCTGGGTCTAGCGCGCGGCGGCGATCAGCAGCTCGACCAGGTCGATGGTGGCCTCGCCGGTCCATACCACCGACGCCAGGGCCAGGGCCGGGATCAGGGCCAGGGCCGTCAGCAGCCCCGCGCGGCCGGCCGCCGGGCGGGGGTGCAGCAGCAGGGCCACGCGGCGCGGCACGACGCCGGCCGGGAGGGCCGCGTGCAGGCCGCGCGGGCGGGCGCCCGAGGTCGCCAGGGCGGCCGTGCCGATCGCGTGGGCGACCGTGCGGCGGTTGCCGACGTGGCTGGCCGCGTCCTCGTCGGCGGCCCGCTCGACCAGGTACGCGACGTGGCGGCGGACCCACCACAGCGCCGGGTGGGCCGCGCCGGCCAGGTTGGCCAGCATGACCAGGCGGTGGTGGTGGCCGTCGAGGTGGGCCCGCTCGTGGGCCAGCAGCGCCTCGAACTGCGGGTCGGTGAGCAGGTCGCGCATGCCGGTCGTGACCACGACGTGGCCGCGCCGGCCGGGGCCGCCGGGGACCGCGAACGCGTCGGCCGTCTCGTCGGGCACAAGGACCAGCGGGCGCTGCGCCGGGCCGCCGGTCGCGGCGAGGCGCAGGATCCGGCGGTGGCCGCGCCAGCGCCGGCCCGCGGCGAACAGGACGGCCGTGAGCATCGCCAGGCTCACCCACGGTACCCACGGCACCGACGCGGTGTCGTGTGCCACCACGGCCGGTGACCAGCCCAGCGTTCCCGCCAGAACCGGCACCTCGGCCAGGGCGGCGACCGTGAACAGCGCCAGGTTCATCGTGCTCGCGGCGGCGGTGACGGCGGCGGACCAGGCGATGACGGCGGCGGCACGGCCGGGCGGCAGCCGGTCGGCGAGCAGTCGGACGGCTAGGACGACCAGTGGCGGTACAACCAGGACCGACCAGACGAAGTGATCGAACATGCCTCTCCGTTCGGGCCCCGCCGGGCCGATACAGTCGGTACCGTGAGCACATCACACTCCGCGGACGACGACAAGGACGACGACAAGCCGACCCGGCGCCGCCCCGGGCAGCTGGAGGCCGAGGTCATGCGTGTGCTCGGCGCCGCGGCCGGGCGGCTGACGCCGGGGGAGGTCCGTGATGTGCTCGACCCGACGGGCACCCTGTCGTACAGCACGGTGGTGACCGCGCTCACCCGCCTGCACGAGAAGGGCGTCGTGACCCGGCACCGCGGCGACGGCCGTGCGTTCCGGTACGGCGCGCTCAGCGACCCCGCCGGGCTGGTGGCCGAGCGGATGCGCCGGCTGCTGACCCGCGAGCCCGACCGTGCGTCGGTCCTGCGCCGGTTCGTGAGCACCCTCGACGCCGGCGACGAGCAGGTGCTGCGCGACTTGCTCAGCGAACCGGAGTAGCCTGGTTGACTTCTACATGGTTGTAGAAGTCTTGGAGGCCCTGGTTGAGCGTGACGCTCGACGACGCGCTGCTCGTCCTGCTCGGACGGGGGCCGTCGAGCGCGTACGAGCTGTGGCACGAGCATGCCCGCGTCCTCGGCGCCGCCCGCCGGGTCGACATCGGCCGGGTCATGGCCGCCGTCAGCCGCCTCGAGCGCGGCGGGCTGGTGCGGGTCGAGGCGCCGCACGAGGTCCGCACCGGCAGCAGCAACCGCCGCCCGTGCGAACTGACCGCTGCCGGCCGAGGCCGGCAGGCCGCCTGGCTGTGCGCGGTGACCCCGGACACCGAGGTCGAGGACGTGTACGTGCGGGGCATGCTTGCCGTCGTAGCGGCCGACGGCGAGACGTTCGCCGCGTTCGTCGAGCACGCGCTGGCCGCGACCCGGCTGCGCATCGGCCGGCTCGGCCGCATCGCCGCCGAGGAACCGGCCGGCCGCGCCGGGGTGGCGTTCGACCAGGAGGTGGCCCGCGCGCTCGCCCTGTGGCTCAACCAGCTGCCGGAGCACCGCGCCCCGGCGTCGCGCGCCGAGAAGCTCACCGGCTGACAGCGCGGGTGGTTTGCGGCTTGTGACGTGGAACATCATGAGTTCCACATGAAGTTTGGCTTATCCGGCCGAGCGCTCCGCTCGCTCCGGCGCCGCGCCTGCCTATAGTCGGTCCGCTTCCGCACCCCCCACGATCCGACCGACGACAGGTGGAGTCCGCGTGTACCCCGACGAGCCGGCCGCCGACAGCCCCGTGACCCGCCGGACCTCCCGCCGACGCCTGGCGCTCATCGCCGTCGGAGTCTCGGTCGCCGTGCTCCTCGGCGTGGGCGCCGTCGCCTACGCGATGCGGCCGGGTGGGGAAAGCCCGGCGCCGGCCAGCGCCGCCGGTGAGGGTGCCGACGCCGGTGCCGACCCGGCGAGCCCTGGCGCCTCCGGCGAAGCGTCGGCGATCACCGGGAGCGCGGCGCTCGGGCAGGCCACCGGGCCGTGCGGGCGGGCCGCCGCCGGGTCGCCCGTCGTCAAGGTGACCGAGGTGAAGGTCGGCGCGGCCGTCACCGGCTACGGGCGCGAGGGCGACACCGACCCGCTGCCGATGGCCGTCGCCGCCACCCCCGAGGGCGGGTCGTGGCTGGCCTGGCTGGGCACCGGCGGCAAGGTGTACCTCGGCCGCCTCGACTGCAACGACCAGCTCGTCGGCACCCCGACCAGCTTCGACGGCATCGACCTCCAGGACGTCTACGCCGACGCCGGCGGCGGCGCGCTTCTGCTGACCCGCAAGGGCACGTGCAACACCGGCCCGCTGTGCGGCGGGTCGTCGAGCCCCTGCAACACCATGCACCTGATCCGCTTCGACACCGCCGGCAAGCAGGTCTGGGAGCGGCAGGTCACCAACCTCACCGGCGGCCGCGGCGGCTACGACGACGGCGCGCGGTTCGTCTGGTGGTACCAGCACCACGGCCGGATCGCCTCCGACGGCAAGACGTTCGCCGCCTACTTCGGCGTGGCGATCACCGTCAAGAACGGCAACTGCGTCGACATCCACGAGGGCGACCGGATGCAGGTCGTCGGGGCCGACGGCGCCCTGGTGAGCGGGCACAGGGACAGCTTCGAGGTGGGCTGCAGCCACAGCTGGGGCACCCGGATCGTCTGGGATCCGCGGGTGAGCCGGTACGTGATGGTGTGCGCGACCGACAACAACTGCCGCATCGCGCAGCCGCACCCGTACCGGACCGTCGCCGCCGGCACCTGCGACGGCACGCTGTTCGGCGGCGACCTGGTTCTCGCCAAGGGCCAGGGCTACTGGACCGCGTGGAGCCAGGGCGGCCAGGTGCGCCTCGAACGGTTCACCACCGGCGCGTCGACGTCGACGATCCGCACCGGCGCCGCATCGAGCCATCCACATCTCGTGACGTACGGCGCGAACCGGATGCTGCTGTCGTGGGAGTCCGGCTCCCAGATGAGTGCCCAGGTGTACGACAGCGGCACCGGAGGCACCGTGGGAGCCAGGTTCACGATCGGCGTGCGCGACCACAGCTTCCAGGCGTTCAAGGCGTACCCCGACGGCAGCGCCGCCTACCCGGCGGCCGGCAGCTCATCGACCACCATCAAGATCGCCCGCGTCATGCCGATGGCCTGAGGTTCGTCGATCCGGCTGGTCGACGAGCCGGTCGAGATCGACCTGCGCCGCCGCTGCCGCTCCGGCTCCTACGCGTGAAGCTCAGCGAGGCGCCGCCACAGCGTTCGCTCCTCGTCGGTCGCCGGGCGCGGCACCGTGACCGAGACGACCGCGTACAGGTCGCCGGGGTTGCCGCGCGGGTTCGGCAGGCCCTGGCCGGCCAGGCGCAGCCGCCGCCCAGACGACGTGCCCGGCGGGACCCCCACCCGGACCCGGCCGTTCGGCGTGTCGAGCGGCACGCTCGCGCCGAGCGCCGCGTCCCACGGCGCCACCGCGAGGTCCGCGACGAGGTCCCGGCCCTGCACGCGGTACCGCGGGTGCGGGTCGAGCCGCACCACCAGGTACAGGTCGCCGGGCGGGGTTCCCGACGAGCCCTGGCCGGCCAGCCGGATCCGCTGCCCGTCCACCACCCCGGCCGGGATCGTCACGTCGAGGGCGCGCCCCGGCAGCGTGACCCGCCGCCGCCCGCCGTGGAACGCGTCCTCGACGCTCAGGTTCAGCTCCGCCTCGGTGTCGGCGCCGGCCACCGGCCCGGCGCGACCTGCCCGCCCCCCGAAGAGGCTGGCGAACAGGTCGTCGAGGTCCACATCGGCCGCGGGTGCGGCCGCGCGCACGGACTCGTCGGGCACGTGTCTCCAGTCGCTGCCGAAGCGGTCGTACCGCCGGCGCCGCTCGGGATCGGACAGGACGTGGTACGCCTCGGTGATCTGCTTGAAGCGTTCCTCCGCACCCGGCGAGCGGTCCACGTCGGGGTGGCTGCGGCGGGCCAGCTTGCGGTATGCGCGCTGGATCTCGTCCTGCGGTGCATCCCGGTTCACCCCGAGCACTCGGTAGTAGTCGACGGCCGTGTCAGTCGTCGCCATCCGGCCCGCCCGGCTGCTCCACGCCGCCCAGCGGTGGCGGCGCGCTGACGGCCACGATCGCCGGGCGCAGCAGCCGCTCGCCCTTGGCGAAGCCGGGCCGGATGATCCGCGTGACTGTCCCCGGCGGGGCGTCGCTGTCGCGGTCGACCTCGGCCGCCTCGTGCCGTAGGGGATCGAACGCGACCCCGGTCGCGTCGATCGGCGTGAAGCCGAGCAGCGACAGCACCCGCCGGGCCTGCTCGCGCACCTGCTCGACCCCGGCCACGATCGACTGCGGGTCGGCCTCGGCGTGCTGCAGGGCCAGGTCCAGGTGGTCCAGCACCGGCAGCCAGGCGGCGGACACCGCGAGACGTTCGGCGAGGCGCTGGTCGGCGGCGTTGCGCGCGGCCCACTTGCGGGTGTTCTCGACCTCGGCGAGGGCGCGCTGCCACTGGTCGCGCAGGTCCTCGTCGGTCCGCTCGGTGGCGGGGGTCTCATTCACCTGGCTCATCGGGCCTCACCCGGCCCCGGCGGCGAGCAGCTGCCGCGCCTGCTCGGCGTGCTCGGTGTCGACCATGAGCGTGTACGTGTCGGCGTGGATCGCGCTCGCCGAGGTGAAGTCGCGCTGGCCGCCGGTCGCGGCGTGCGCGATGGCGCCGAAGACCGCGCCCCACACGATGCCGGCGACGGCGCCGAAGAGCACGACCTTCCACCAGGCGTCGATGGCGAAGATGCCGAGCAGGAAGCCGATGAGCAGACCGAACCAGAGCCCGCTGCCGGCCCCGGCGAGTGCCGCCTTGCCGACCGTCATCCGGCCCAGCACCTTCTCGACCAGCCGGACGCCGGTGCCGACGATGGTGACCCGGTCGACCGGGAACTGCCGGTCCGACAGCAGGTCGACGGCGCGCTGGGCGCTCAGGTAGTCGGGGTATGTCGCCACCGCCACCACCGGACGGTCCTGGTGCTCGCCGCCCACCGGCATCTGCGGCCGGCCGGTGCCGGGGAAGGGCATGGACGTGCGGTTGGTCATGACGACAGCCTCCTCTCGCGAAGGATGGATCTCCTCTCACTTGCCAGCGTTCGCCGGTCCGGGGGAGCGGTGCCCATCCGCCGGGGGTGAGTCTTCGCCGGGTCAGTTACCGGTGCACCTGGCGGACGGCCAAGGCGCCGTCGCCGACCGCCGCCGGGACCCAGCGCACGGCGCCGCTGCGCACGTCGGCGGTCACGGGATGGTGGCCGCGAGCTCCCGGGGCATGCTGCCCCGCAGGTCGTCCCACTCGCCCTCGGCGCCGAACCGCTTCAGCGCGGTCAGCACCGTCGACACCAGCGGCTCCAGGCCGCCGTCGACGTTGAACGGGAACTCCCGCCGGACCCGGTCGTAGAACTCGTCGCGGTGCATCTTCACGGGCACGCGGCTGGGCTCCCAGCCCTCGTAGTACAGGCCCCGCACCAGCATCGGCAGGCACGCCGCGAACTTCGCGGACTCCGCGACCGGCAGCCGGTCCCGCAGCGCGTGCAGCGTGGCCCGCAGCGCCGCGAACGACTGGTTGCGGCGTGAGCGCGGCCAGCCGTACGCCTGCTCGATCTCATTGAGCAGATGATTCGTCTTGTCCACTGTGGAATCGAACGTGTGGTAGCCGGTTCCCGACATGGTCTGCCCCCTCCTGCTCCGTCGGCCGGGGGCTACCCGCGCCCGCGCGCTTCACACCCGTTGCAGGGGAGGGCCGGCCCGACCCGGCGGCCGACGATGGAGACGGTCACCCGACGAGCACGGAAGGAACCGAGTGTCATGACCCTCGCACCGTTTTCCGCCCGTCAACGTGGTGGGCAGATCGCCCGGGGCCGCCGGTCCGGCTGGGACCCGGCCCGTGAGATCGACGATTTCATCCGCACCTTCTTCGGCGGCGGCCCAGCCGGCGGCGACCCGGCCGCCATCGCGGCGGCACTGCGCCCGCCGGTCGACATCGAGGAGACCGAGCAGGCCTACGTCGTGGACGTCGACCTGCCCAACGTGTCCCCCGAGCGGATCGAGCTCCAGATGCGCGGCGAGGAGCTGCGGATCTCCGGCACCTTCGAGGAGCGTGAGCGCAGCGGTGTGATGCGCCGCCAGAACCGCCAGACCGGCGAGTTCGAGTACCTCGTGGACCTGCCGAACGACATCGACGGGGACCGGGTCGAGGCGGCGTACGACAACGGCGTGCTCACCGTCACCGTCGCGCGGGCCCGCAGCGCGCAGCCGCGCCGGATCGAGATCGAACGGGGCCGTAAGCGGGGCGGATGACCGCCCGCTCTCCGTGTCCGGCGGCCCGGGCCGCCGGACACCCTCATGGCGTCCGGAGGGGTGCTCGATGGACTTCAACCGGCTCACGGAACGGTCCCAGCAGGCCGTCCACGACGCGCAGACCAAGGCCGTGCGGTTCGGCCACACCGACGTCGACGGCGAGCACATGCTGCTCGCCCTGCTCGACCAGCCCGAGGGTGTCGTACCGCGGCTGCTGGAGGTCCTCGGCGCCGACAGCGAGCGGCTCCGCGAACGCGACGAGGCGGAGCTGGAGCGCCGGCCCTCGGTGTCCGGCCCCGGTGCCGCCCCCGGCCAGGTGATGATCACCCAGCGGCTGGCCCGGCTGCTCGACGCGGCCGACCGGGAGGCCAGGCGGCTCAAGGACGAGTACGTGTCGGTCGAGCACCTGCTCCTCGCGCTCGTCGACGAGGGCCCGCAGACCGCCGCCGGCCGGCTGCTGCGCGACGCCGGCGTGACCCGCGAGCACCTGCTCGGCGCGCTCACCGGCATCCGTGGCGCCCAGCGGGTCACCTCGGCCAACCCGGAGGCGTCCTACGAGGCCCTCACCAAGTACGGCCGGGACCTCGTCGCCGACGCCCGCGCCGGGCGGCTCGACCCGGTCATCGGCCGCGATGAGGAGATCCGCCGCGTCGTGCAGATCGTGTCGCGCAAGACGAAGAACAACCCGGTGCTCATCGGCGACCCCGGCGTCGGCAAGACCGCGATCGTCGAGGGCCTCGCGCAGCGCATCGTCGACCAGGACGTGCCCGAGGGGCTGCGGGACAAGACCATCTTCGCGCTGGACATGGGCTCCCTCATCGCCGGCGCGAAGTACCGCGGCGAGTTCGAGGAGCGACTCAAGGCCGTCCTCGCCGAGGTCACCGCGGCCGGGGGCCGCATCCTGCTGTTCATCGACGAGCTGCACACCGTCGTCGGGGCCGGTGCCGCCGAGGGCGCCCTCGACGCGGGGAACATGCTCAAGCCGATGCTCGCCCGCGGCGAGCTGCGGATGATCGGCGCGACCACGCTCGCCGAGTACCGGCAGCGCATCGAGCCCGACGCCGCGTTCGAGCGGCGCGTCCAGCCGATCCTCGTCGAGGAGCCGTCGCCGGAGGACGCCGTCACCATCCTGCGCGGCCTGCGGGAGCGGTTCGAGGTGTTCCACGGCGTGCGGATCCAGGACGGTGCGCTCATCGCGGCGGTCCGGCTGTCCCATCGGTACATCCCGGACCGCTTCCTGCCGGACAAGGCGATCGACCTCGTGGACGAGGCCTGCGCGATGCTGCGCACCGAGATCGACTCGCAGCCGGCCGAGCTGGACGAGGCCACCCGCCGCCTGATGCGCCTGGAAATGGAGCAGGCCGCGCTGGCCCAGGAGGAGGACCCGGCGAGCCTGGCCCGCCGCGACCAGATCCAGCGCGAGATCACCGACCGGCGGGCTCAGGTCGACGCGATGCGCGCGCAGTGGAACGCCGAGCGGCAGGCCATCCGCAAGGTCCAGGAGCTGCGCGAGGAGATCGAGCGGGTGCGCCGCGCGGCCGACGCCGCCGAACGCGCTTACGACCTCGACAGCGCCGCCCGCCTGCGCCTCGGCGAGCTGCCCGCGCTGGAGCGCAAGCTCGACGTCGAGGAGGAGCGGCTCACCACGAAGCAGGGCGGCCACCGCCTCCTGCGCGAGGTGGTGACGCCCGACGAGATCGCGCAGGTCGTGTCCCGCTGGACGCACATCCCGACCAGCCGGCTCCTCGAAGGGGAGCGGGACAAGCTGCTGCGCCTCGACGAGATCCTGCACGAGCGGGTCGTCGGCCAGGACGAGGCGGTCCAGGCCGTCGCCGACGCGATCGTGCGGGCCCGCTCTGGCGTCCGCGACCCGCGCCGCCCGATCGGGTCGTTCCTGTTCCTCGGCCCGACCGGCGTCGGCAAGACCGAGCTGGCCAAGGCTCTCGCCGAGGCGCTGTTCGACACCGACCAGAGCATCGTCCGGCTCGACATGAGCGAGTACCAGGAGCGCCACACGGTGTCCCGCCTGGTCGGCGCGCCACCCGGCTACGTCGGCTACGAGGAGGGCGGCCAGCTCACCGAGGCCGTGCGCCGCAAGCCGTACTCGGTGGTGCTGCTCGACGAGATCGAGAAGGCCCACCCGGACGTGTTCAACATCCTGCTCCAGGTCCTCGACGACGGCCGCCTGACCGACTCGCAGGGCCGCACCGTCGACTTCCGCAACACGGTCGTCATCATGACGAGCAACCTCGGCTCGCAGTACCTCCTGGAGGGCCTGACCGACGAGACCCGCGCGCAGGTCCTGGCCACGCTGCGGGCGGCGTTCCGCCCGGAGTTCCTGAACCGCATCGACGACACGATCCTGTTCAAGCCGCTCACCCTGGCCGAGATCGAACAGGTCGTGGACCTGCTGCTCGATGACCTCCGCGCCCGCCTCACGACCGAGCGCGGCGTCGAGCTGCGGGTGACGCAGCCGGCCCGCCGCCACATCGCGGCGGAGGGCTTCGACCCGGTGCTGGGCGCCCGCCCGCTGCGCCGCTACATCCAGCGCCGCGTGGAGACCCCGATCGCCCGCACGCTGCTGCGCGACGAGCCCGAGGCGGGCGCCGTCATCACAGTCGACCTGGCCCGGGACGGCCTGGCCGTCACCTGGCACCCGGCCGAGGCTCCGGTGTCCTGACCGTGCCGGTCGGCTGGCGCGAACGCCTCCGGCGACCGGCACGCCCGGCCGCCCTGCATGATCATGAAGAGTTGTTGTCGCGGGGTCGGATCGCGGGGCTGCGCCACGGCACGGCCGGCCATGATCCTGAAACGTTGTTGCACCCAGGGCGACCACAACTCTTCACGTTCACGGTCCACGACGGCAAGAACTCTTCGTGATGTTGGTGCGGGGCGGCTCGGATCCTCGTCGGGACTCGCCGGGATGCCGCTCAGGACGCCGCTGACAGCAGGCTGACCGGCGGAGGCGGGCGCCGGGGCGCAGACGACGGCCACGACGCCGCGGCCACGACCGCCGCGGCGGCCCGCGCGGGTCACGGCTGGCGTCGGCTCAGGCGCACCGGCTCACGGACCGCTTCGGTTCGAGCGTGAGCGGGACACCGCCGCCGGGTTCGATGCTGGACGTCGCCGGCACGGTGGGTCATGCCCGGCACGGTAGCGCAAGCGCTCGGGACTGCGCCGGCTACCCGCCGCCGGGCCCGGGACATCCCGGGCCCGGCGCGTTCACTGTCAATCGTTACGGGCAGGGCCCGGCAAGGTAGCCCTCGAAGATCCAGCCCAGTTGGTGTTCACGTAGTCGATGACCGTGCACTTGGCCGCCGGCCCGTTGTGCACGGCCGCCTTCGGCGACTTGAGCACCTTGGCCGCCGTCGGGCCGTATCCGCCCCCGCTGACGCTCGGACACGACGCCGCGGCAACCGCCGCCGTCGAGATGGCCGTGGTGGCCGCCCCGGCGGGCGTCGCCGTCGCCCCAACCCGATCACGACCTCGGTGCCTCCCCGTGGTCGGTTCCTGTGATGGGACCACCATGCGCGACCATGGATGCGCAAACGTTGAAGGAACCTTGAATCGGCGGCCCCAGCCCGGAGAAGGACGGTCGAGGCGACGTTGGAGTTCCGGCTGCTCGGCACCGTCGAGGCCGTCCGCGGTGGCGCACCCGTCGCCGTCGGCCCCGCCATGCAGCGGGGCGTGCTGGCGGCGCTGCTGGCCGACGCCGGCCGGGTGGTGCGCACCGGCGACCTCGTCGAGCGGGTGTGGGGCGACGCCAGGCCGCGGCGGGCGGCGCCGACCCTCTACAGCTACCTGTCCCGGCTGCGAGTTGCGCTCGACGGCGGGCCGGCGCTCGAAGCGACGTCGGCCCGGCGCTCGGCGCTCGCGCTGTACGAGCGCCAGGGCCGCACCCGCGAGGCCGCCGCCCTCAAGTAGCGCAGCACGGCCGCGACCCCCGGAAGGGTCGCGGCCGCGGCTTCGAACGTCACGGGGTGTAGGCCTTCACCTCCAGCAGGCCGACCGAGTTGGTGCCGTTCGACTGGAGCACGACCCGCAGGCGGGTCGTCGAGACCGTGGTGAACGTGACTGTGTTGTAGGTGTTGGCCGCCACCGGGTAGGAAGCGGGGATGTCCGCGTAGGCGGAGCCGGTCCAGTACTGCAGCTTCCACGACGACGGCAGGTCGATGCCCTGGTTGTCGTCGAACAGGTACACCTGCGCCTTGTTCAACGACACCGCCGACGGCCAGGTGAGCTCGGCCCACTGCTGGCCGCTGTTGGGCCAGGTGCCCCAGCGCGGGTTCACGGTGTCGTTCGACGACGGCGGGTCGATGCCGTCGTTGACGGCCGCCACCGACTCCCACGCGGACGTGTACGACGCCGACGCCACGGCCTGGCCGGCGACGTTCTGGCCGCCCGTGGGCGGCGGGGTGGTACCGCCGCCGATGGCCAGCGCGTCGCTGGAGAACGTCGTGAACGACGGGTTGACGTCGGCCTCGCCGCCGGCGCCGTCGCAGCGGCGGTCCGGGTTGAACGCGAGGTACGTGCCCGAGCCGCACGCGATCGCGAACTCGGCGTCGCCGCCGACCACGATGTTCCCGGACAGGTTCGCGCCGTTCTGGATCAGCGCGTTGTCCTTCACGATCGCGTTGCCGCCGACCGTGCCGCCGTTGACCCAGCCGAGGCCCTCGATGCGGGCGTTGCCGGTCACGGTACCGCTGTAGACCGCCGCCTTCGGCCCGACGTACGCCGTCGCGGCCACGTTGGCGCCCGGGCCGACCCAGCCGCCGCCGTTGCTGTGCCAGTGCCCGCCGTTGGTCGCGGCCGGCTTCACGTACCCCGGCTCGAAGCCCGACGGCGACGCGCCCGAGACGCGGAACTCGTACGGGAAGCGGCGCGCCTTGTTGTAGCCGTCCAGGAACGCGTAGTGCGGCACCGCGTTCGGCGTGCCGGTGACGACCAGCCACACCTCCCGCTCGCCCGACTGGAGCTGGAAGTCGATCTGCCCGTCGGTGCCCGTGAACAGCTGGGAGTACCGCGGCGTGCCGTTGCGCACCGCGACCAGGCCGAACGTCCAGCCGGTCGCGCCCGTCTCGGCGTGGCCCTTGAGGCGCAGCTTGACCAGGCCGCCGTCGGTGGCCGCGACCAGCTTGACCTTGTTGAAGCCGTAGTCCGACGGGGCGGTCCGCGCGTTGATGCGGTAGTGGCCGAGGCTCTGGTTGACCGCCTCGACGTTGCCGCCGTTGTAGGCGTTGTTGAGGAACCCGGCGCCGTACACGTTGTTGATGAAGGGCATCAACGTCGAGCGGTTGCCGAAGTCGTACGTCACCGTGCGGGTCGCGTACTCGCCCACCCGCCGGTTCAGCTCGGCCTGGCTGATGCCGGTGATCCTGCGGTACACCTCCAGGGGATGCTCGTTGTTGCGGGCCTCGTTCCAGATCCGGTTGAACATCGCCAGGCCGTCACGGTCCTTGATGTACTGCAGCAGCATCCATGCGCCGTAATGGTGGCGGCTCGACGAGTAGTACAGGTTCTCCGAGCGCAGCCACCGCGTCAGGTCGCCGGCCGCGGTCGTCGGCAGCGCCTGCATCGCCATGAACTCGGCGCTCGCCTCCCAGAACGTGCCCGCCGACGCGTCGGTGAAGCCGTAGCCGGACCGGCCGAGGAACGTGTAGTTCTGGAAGACGTGGCCGAGCTCGTGCGCCAGGCCCCACGAGCCCGGCAGGGCGGCGCCGGGGGCGATGTTGATGACGCCCACCCAGCCGTCCACCGAGCCGCCGGTCGCCCACGCGTTGAGCTCGGTGCGGTTCCAGGTGTTCGTCACGATGACGATGATTTTGTACTGCGCGAGCAGCCCGGTCTCGGGCGTGAACTGCATGGTGTTCACGTAGAAGGAGTACAGGTTCTCCAGCTGCGTGATGATGCTGTTCGGGTCGAAGTTGTACGGCGACGGCGCCGACGTCGGGCTGGTGCCCGACTTCTCGCCCCACAGCAGGATGAAGTTCGTCGACTCCCGGGTGCGGTTCTGCGCCCAGGGCACCTCGCCGGTCTGCGTCCAGCGGGCGGGGATGTAGACGGACTTGGCGGCAGCCGACGCCGACGGCGCCGACACGGTGAACAGCACGCCGGCGGCGAGCGCGAGCGTGGCCACGAGGGCCTTCATGCGGTGTCTCACGAGGCGTACGCTTTGACCTCGAGCAGGCCGACCGAGCTGGTGCCGGTGGACTGCAGCACCACCCGCAGCCGCGCCGTGCTGACCTGCGTGAAGGTGACCGTGATGTACGCGTTCGCGGTCACCGGGTAGCCGCTCGCGCCCGGCACGTCGGCGTAGGCGGAGCCGGTCCAGTACTGCAGCTTCCAGCTCGACGGCACGTCGATGCCCTGGTTGTCGTCGAACAGGTACACCTGCGCTCGCTTCAGGGTCTGGTTGGACGACCAGGTGAGCTCGGCCCACTGCTGGCCGCTGTTGGGCCAGGTGCCCCAGCGCGGGTTCACGGTGTCGTTCGACGACGGCGGGTCGATGCCGTCATTGATGGCCGCCACCGACTCCCAGGGTGAGGTGTACGACGCCGACGCTGTCGCGGACCGCGCGAGGTTCGTGTCGGGCTGCGGGTTGCCGCCACCGCCGGTCCCCTTGATCAGGAACAGGTTGTCGGCGACGTTGAAGTTGTTCGCCAGGTAGGAGCCCGCCGGCGGGTTGGTGTGGTAGTAGTCGTCGTGGTTGCAGTCGAGCCGGTCGTCGTGCGAGCGGTTGGTGCACACGGTCCGCACGACCACCTCGTCGCCGTCCTTGTAGCACATGACGTCCCACTCGTCGGTGCAGTGGGCGTGGCCGGAGGCGTTGGGGGCGTTGTTGTTCACGGCGCCGAGCGTGTGGCCGAGCTCGTGCGCGGCGACCCCCGCGACCCAGCAGCCGTTGTCGGCGCGCGCGTACTCCGGGCCGCTGTTGGAGCGGTTCGAGTCGCTCTTGCGCGTGTCACCGGCGAAGCCGCCGATCCCGCAGTACACATTGGCGTCGACAAATTGCAGGTATTTGCGGTCGGTCCGCGTGTAACCGGCCGCCTTGACCGCGTTGAGCAATGGCGCCCAGTCGTTCGCGTTCAGCGCCGAATCGGGGATCTGCACGTCGCGCACGACCGGCCGGCATGCCCCGTTCACGGTCTCGGTGACGTACCGTACGTGCCGCTCGCCGCCGGTCTCCTTGGCGCTCTCGTTGAAGATCGTGTCGACGCCCTCGGCGAGGCTGCGGAAGGTCTCCAGGTACTGCTGGTAGCGGCTGGTCGACCCGTGCACGTACAGCACCTCGACCCGCCGGCCGCTGGTGCCGTCGCCCTCGCAGACGGCGAGGGCCTGGGCGGCGGCGGCCGGCGCCGCGGCGGCCGCGAGGGCCGGCACGCTGGACTTGACCGACAGGCCGGCCGGCACGGCGTCCGGGCCGTGCGTGCACATGACGGGGTTGGTGCCCTTGACCTCGAGCAGGTCCGGGCCGCAGGGGCCGGCCTTGCGGCGCTGGAGGCCGGTGTAGACGAGGCCCTTGGCGGGGTCACTGGCCGGGAGCGCGGCCTGCTCAGCCTGCTCGGCCTGCGCTGCCTGCTCTCCGGCGGAGGCCGTGCCGGCGATCAGGCCGGCTGCGACGAGGACGAGCGCGCCGAGCGACATTCCGATCGTTCGGGCGGGGGTACCGGCGAATCGTCGCCGGCGGGGGACGGATCCGGGCATGGTGGAACTCCGATCGCGGATTGGCGGGCCCACGCTTCGGGGTGCGGAACGGCCGCGACCGCGTGGGCGAAATCCTTTTCGGCACCGTGCCAGCGTGATAGTCGTGTGTCAATGCTTGTGACAAGCTGTTCCAGGACTTAAGTGGAAACAAAGCGAGCGCCGTCGCCGAAAATATTTCGGCGACGAGGCGCTCGCGAAACTTACAGCCGGGCGGACCGGCCCGTCGTGACCGCGCCCGGGACGTGGTAGGAAAACCGGGGCTATGGCACCAGTTTTCCTACCACGTCACGCGCCGAGTCACGCTCGTCAGGCGGCTTGCAGGAACTCGCGGGCGCCGCGCAGGCGGATGGCCAGCCGGGCCTGGGTCGCGGCGCAGTCGAGGCGCACGGCCAGCGGGCCCGGGATGCCGGCCGCGGCGCGCGAGGCCGCCGGCAGCCGCGACGGGTCGAGGCCGTCCCGGCGGGCGATGAGCGTGCCCAGCTCGTGGCGGCTGACCGCGTCGGCGCCGGCGACGTGGTGCACGCCGCGGTGCGCCGAGGCGGCCAGCTCCAGCAGCGCCGCCGCGAGGTCGCCCACGTCGACCGGGCAGCGCAGGTCGTCGGTGAAGAGCGCGCCGCTCGCGGTGCCGGCGGCCAGGGCGTGCGTGAACGTCTCGTGCAGCGACTCGCCGCCGCCGACGATGAGCGACGTGCGGGCGATGATCGCGGCCGGGTCGAGGCCGGCGACGGCGGTCTCGGCCGCCGCCTTGGCGGCACCGTACGGCGTGACGGGGTCGGGCGGGGACGTCTCGGCGTAGGACTCGGCCGCGCCGGAGAACACCGCGTCGCTCGACACGTGCACGAGCCGGGCCCCGGCCGCCGCGGCCGCCGCCGCGACGTGCATGCCGCCGTCCGCCGTGGTGGCCCAGTCGCCCTGCTGGTAGGCGGCGTTGACGACCACGTCCGGGCGGACCTCGCCGGCGAGCGCCGCGACCGCCGCCCGGTCGCGGATGTCGAGCGCCCGCCACGCCGCGCCGGGGATCGGCGCGGCCTGCCGGTGGTAGGTCGCCGTGGTGGCGTGACCGGCGGTCAGGGCCTGCCGGACGAGCTCGCGGCCGAGCAGCCCGCTCCCGCCGACGACCAGCACAGTGCTCATGTGGCGGGGATGATACGCCGCGTCTCGTACGCCCACATCGCGATCTCCACCCGGTTGCGCGCGCCCAGCTTGGCCATGAGGCTCGCCAGGTGGGTCTTCACCGTGCTCAGGCTGATGTGCAGGGTGTCGGCGATCTCCGTGTTGGTCAGGCCGCGGGCGACGGCGAGCAGGACCTCCTCCTCGCGGGCGGTGACGGGGGCGATCGGCTGCGCGGCCGGCCGGCCCGACGGCACGTCGGCGAACGCGCGCAGCAGCCGCACGGTGACGCTCGGCGCGATGAGGGCCTCGCCGTCGGCGGCCGACCGGACGGCCTGGGTCAGCAGCTCCGGCCCGGCGTCCTTGAGCAGGAAGCCGCGGGCGCCGCTGCGCAGGGCGCCGTAGACGTACTCGTCGAGGTCGAACGTGGTGATCACGACCACGACGAGCGGGTCGGCCACGCCGGGGCCGGCCAGCTGCCGGGTCGCCTCCAGCCCGTCGAGCACCGGCATCCGGATGTCGAACAGGCAGACGTCGGGGCGCAGCTCGCGGGCCAGGCGCACCGCCTCCCGCCCGTCGGCGGCCTCGGCGACCACGTCGATGCCGGGCTGCGCGTTCAGCATGATGCGCAGCCCGGTCCGGATGATCGCCTGGTCGTCAGCGACGAGGACGCGGATGGGCACCGGTGTCCGTCCTTCCACGGGGCAGTTCGGCCGCGACCCGCCAGCCCCGGTCGGGGCCCGGGCCGGCGTGCAGCTCGCCGCCGAGCAGGGTGGCGCGCTCGCGCAGCCCGGCCAGGCCGTAGCCGTCACGGATCCGGCCGGGGCGCGCGCCGTCGTTGTCGACGGTGATGCGGACCCGCCGCGGCTCGCCGGTCACCCGCACCACGACCTCGGTCGCGTCGGCCGCGTGCCGCATGGCGTTGGTCACGGATTCCTGCACGATGCGGTACACCGCCGCATCCACGGCCGGCGGCAGGGCATTGAGGTCGCCGTCGAGCCCGAGGTCGACCCGCAGCCGCCCGCCCGGCGCCCGCACGAGCCGCTCCAGGTCGGCGACGCCGGCCGGTGGGGCCAGGTCGGCGCCGGCGCCGCGGTCGCGCAGCGCGGCGACCATGGCCCGCATCTCCTCCAGGGTGCGCGCGCCCTCCTCCTCGACCCCTTCGAGCGCCTCGACCGCGGCCGCCGGGTCGTTTCCGGCGACGACCCGGCCGGCCTGGGCGCGGATCACCATCGCCGACACGTGGTGGGCGACCGTGTCGTGCAGCTCGCGGGCCAGCTGCTCGCGCTCTCGGGACCGCACCCGGTCGAACTGCCGCTCGCGGGCGACCGCCCGGAAGCGCACCGACGCGCCGACGACCCCGGGCATGAGCAGGAACGCGAAGCCGGCGAGCAGCTCGCCGAGCGGCGTGCCGTCGACGGCCGACGAGAACAGGACGCCGACGACGATCACCGCGCCGCCGCCGACGACCTCCCGGCCGGAGCCCCAGCGGGGCAGCGCGTACACCAGCAGCAGCACGACCACGCCCGTGTAGGGGCCGACCGGCGCCGGCGGGTCGCCCAGCACCGTGGCCACCGACAGCACGGCCATCGCGGCGAACGTGAGCACGACCGTGCCGAGGGGATGGGTGCGCCGCCACATGGTGAGCACGACAAGCCAGATCCCGAGCGCGACGGCCACCGGCCGCCACACGAGGTCGTCGCGCAGCACGGTCTCGACGGCGAGCCCGGCCAGGCCCGCGGCGAGCACGACCCAGTCGCGCCACACACGGCCGGGCGCGCCCGGCGGGCGGGGCTCGGTCCAGAGGGTTCGCAGGTCGTCGCGGAGCACGTTCTCAGCGTAGGGAGCCTGCGGCGGCGCACATCGGCCGAAAGGACGGTGCGCCGCTCGGCCCGGGGACGGGCGGAACCGCGGCTTCCGCGCCGATGTCCGGCAGCGCCGCGACGGCGAACCTCGGCGGTGACGAAACCGTGACCTGGAGGAGCCCCGATGCTGTCGAATGCCCTGTCCCGCCTTGGCGGGAGCGCCGCCCGCCACCCGTGGCGGGTGATCGCGGCCTGGCTGCTGGCCGCGGCGGTCGCGGTGGTCGCCGCGGCAACCCTCGGCGGGCGGACCGCCGACGAGATGAGCGCCCCCGGACTCGACTCGGAGAAGGCGGCCGCGCTCATCGAGCGGGCCGGCACCGGCCAGCAGGGCATGACCGCCCAGGTCGTGGTGGCCCCGAAGGACGCCGGGGCGGCCCTGCCGCAGGAGGCCGTGGACCGGCTGCAGGAGGAGGTGCGCCGGTTGCCGCACGTGCTCGGCACCACCGGCCTCGTCTCGCCGGACGGTCGCGTCGCCGTGATCCGGGTGCAGTACCCCGAGCAGGACCAGCTGTCGGCCGCCGACCTCGACGCCCTCGTCGGCCAGGTCGAGCGCCTGCGCGGCGAGCTGCCCCTGCGCATCGAGATGGGCGGCGACCTCTTCTACGCCTTCTCCGACGCCGGCGCCGGCCCCGGCGAGCTCATCGGCCTGCTCGCCGCCGCCACGATCCTGTTCCTGGCGTTCGGCTCGCTCATCGCCGCCGCCCTGCCCATCGGCATGGCGCTGTTCGGGCTCACCGTCGGGGTGTCCACCATGACGGTCCTCGCCGGCGCGATCCAGATCCCGACGTTCGCCCCGGTGCTCGGCAGCATGGTGGGCCTCGGCGTGGGCATCGACTACGCCCTGTTCGTCCTCGCCCGTCATCGCGAGTACCTCAGGCAGGGCGTCGAACACCACGCCGCCGCCGGGCTGGCGGTCGCCACCGCGGGGCGTCCGGTCGTCTTCGCCGGCGGTACGGTCGTCGTGTCGATCCTCGGCATGGCGGTCGCGAACGTGCCGTTCATGACGATCGGCGGCCTCGCCGTCTCGATCGTGGTCCTGGTGATGGTGGTCGCGTCGGTGACGCTCCTGCCGGCGTTCCTGGGCCTCGCCGGTGCGCGCCTGGCCCGCTCCCGCCGCGTCGGCATCGCCCGCGGCATCGGCTGGCGCCCGTGGATCCGGCACGTCAACCGCCACCCGGGGCTGTATGCGGTCGGCGCGACCGCGCTGCTGGTGGCCGCGACGCTGCCGCTGTCCGCCCTGCGGGTCGGCCTGCCCGACGACGGCTCGATGCCGTCGAGCCGCACCGAGCGCCAGGCCTACGACCTGGTGGCCGCGGCGTTCGGCCCCGGCACCAACGGCCCGCTCGTCATCGCCGTGGACCTCGCCGGCGACCCGGCCGTGGCGGACCGACTGGCCACGGCCGTCGCGGCGGACCCGGGCATCGCGTCGGTCGCCCCGCCGCAGGTCGACCCGGTGGCCGGCGTCGCCACGCTGGTGGTGTTCCCGACCACGGGCCCGCAGGACCGCGCCACGGCCGACACGGTGGCGAGGCTCCGCGCGACGGTCCTCCCGTCGGTGGTCGGCGCAGGCCCGGCCTCGGCCCACATCGGCGGCGCCGCGGCCGCCCTGTCGGACGTGGGCCGCCGCACCAGCGAACGCCTGCCGTTCTTCGTGGCCGCGGTCCTGGCCCTGTCGTTCGTCCTGCTGCTGCTGGTCTTCCGCTCGGTCCTGGTCCCGCTGAAGGCGGTGCTGCTCAACCTGCTGAGCATCGGCGCCTCGTACGGCGTGCTGGTGGCGGTGTTCCAATGGGGCTGGGCCGGTTCGCTGATCGGCCTGGAGTCGACGGTACCGATCGTTTCGTTCATCCCGATGTTCCTGTTCGCGATCCTGTTCGGCCTGTCGATGGACTACGAGGTCTTCCTGCTCTCGCGAGTCCGCGAGGAGTACGACCGCACCGGCGACAACGCCACCGCGGTCGTGGAGGGCGTGGCCGGTACGGCAAGGGTGATCACGTCGGCGGCCCTGATCATGGTGGCGGTGTTCCTGTCGTTCTCGTTCGCCGAGGACCCGTCGACGAAGATGTTCGGCCTGGGCCTGGCGACGGCCATCTTCGTGGACGCCACGGTGGTCCGCATGGTCCTGGTCCCGGCGACGATGACGCTGCTGGGCCGCGCGAACTGGTGGCTCCCAGCCTGGCTGCACCGCGTCCTCCCGGGCCGCCCGGTCCCACCGGCCGCGGCGGTGGAGGCCCCGCCCCGCGAGCCGGCGCACCAGCGCTGACCGACCCCTCGGTGCGTACCGGGCCGACCCGCGTCGGCCCGGTACGCGACACGACCGGGCCTCAGACGAAGAGATCCGCGAGGACGCCCGCGACGCCGTTGAGCCGCTCGAGGATCTGGTCGCTGGCCGGTTCCCGCGACTCGACCTGCCGCCGGACCGGCGCCGCTGTCCACCCGGAATGGTTCGTCCAGTCGGCCGACCATTCACGGCCGGATGTCGGGGAAGGTCGCCGGCCACCATCGTCGTACGCGGCAGAAAGAGCCGAGGCGTGTCTCGCTCATCGGGCCGGCGATTGTCCCGCCGGGCGGGGCGGGTTACGGTTCCGGCGTGGCGGAGTCCGATGACGACCTGGCCACCGCTGTCGCGCACGCGCGGGAGGGCAAGGCGCTCGCCGACCGGCATGACGACCGGGCCGCCATCGAGTGCTACCGCGCCGCGCTGGCGCCCGCCGAGCGGGCGTGTGCGGCCGAGGAGACCGACGACCATGTGCGGTTCGTGGTCTACCTGAACGACATGCTCGGGGTGCTCACGCTCGGGCAGTCGTGGCACGAAGACGCCGAGCGCCACTTCAGCGCGGCGCTGCGGTTGAGCCGGGAGCGGGAGCCCGGGGGGACCGACGAGGCGAAGTTCGTCAACAACCTCGGGGCCGTCGCCCGGGCGCGCGGGGACCAGCGGGCGGCGCTTCGGCGGTACCGGGAAGCGCTGGAGATCGCCGGGCGGATCGACCCGCCGCCGGACGCGATCGGCAGCTACCTCAGCAACATCGGCACCGCGCTGCTCGCGCTCGGCGGGCTCGACCACGCGCTCGCGTTCTTCCGGCGGGCGTTGGAGGTCGACGAGCGGGTCGACCCCGGCGCGGCGGCGACCGATCGCAGTCTCATCGCCTCCGTGCTCGTCGAGTACGGGGACCTGGACGAGGCCCGCGAGCACTACGAAGCGGCCCTCGCCTTCCATGAGGCGCACGACCCGGGCTCGTTCGAGACCGCGCGGGAGCTGGTCAACGTCGGCTACCTGCACCGGCTGACCGGCAACCTCGACGAGGCGCTGCGGCACTATCTGCGGGCGCTGGACATCGACCAGCGGATCGCGCCCGACGGCGCGGAGACCGCCGCCGATCTCAACAATATCGCCCGGGTGTACCGCGAACGCGGCGACCTCGACCGGTGCCGCGGCTACCTGCAGCGGGCCGTGGAGATCAGCCGCCGGGTCGCGCCGCTCTCGCAGCGGACGGCCGTGCGGCTGAACAACCTCGCCGAGCTGGACCGGCAGGCCGGGCGCCTGGAGGAGGCGCGGCGCGGGTTCGCCGAGGCGCTGCGGATCGACGAGGCCGTCGCGGCGCAGTCGCTGGAGACCGTCCGCGACCTCAACAACCTCGCCGCGCTGGCCCTCGACGAGCACGACCTCGACACCGCCCGCGACCTCACCCGGCGGGCGCTGGACATCTCGCTGCGCGTCGCACCCCGCTCCGCCCACACCGCGAACGGCTACGGCACCCTCGCCACGATCGCCCGCGAGCGGGGCGCGCCCGACGTGGCGATCCGGTGGGCGCGCGCCGCGCTCGCCATCGACCGCCGCCAGACGCCCCTGGCCCCGCCGACCGTGGCCGACCTGGTGAACCTGGCCGTGCTGTACGCCGACGCGGGCGACGGCGACCGGGCCGTGGCGCACTACGCCGAGGCGGTGGCGGTCGTCGAGTCGATGCGGACCCGGGCCGGGCTGCCGCTCGCCCGGGAGGAGGTCTTCGCGCTGCACCAGCGGCCGTACACCGGGCTGATTGACGCGCTGCTGCGCCGCGGCGGGCCGGGCGACGCCGAGTGGGCCTTCGCCGTCGCCGAGCGGGCCCGCGGGCGGGCCCTGGCCGACCTGCTCCAGCAGCGGCGGCTCGACCTGCGCCCGCGTGACGGTGTCCAGCGCGAGCTGCTCGACGAGGAACGGCGGATCGAGGCACGGCTGTATCGCGCCCGGCAGGACGACCAACCGACTGCCGAGCAGAACGAGCAGCTCGAACGGGTGCGGCTGCGGATCCGGCAGGAGTTCCCGGCCTACGCCCAGCTGCGTGACCCCACCCCGGTGGACCTGGCCGGCGCCCAGGCACTGCTCGACGACGCGACGCTGCTGCTGGCGTACCACGTGGACGGCGACTCCTGCGCCGCATGGGCCGTGACCCGCACCGGGTGCAGCGCGAAGCCGGTCCGGGCGACCGAGGAGCACATCCGCGGTCTGGTCGACGACGTCCTGCGGGCATGCACCGCGGCGGCGGACGGGCTGCCGGGCGCCGCCGAGCTGGCGGAGCTGCTCATCACGCCGATTCCGGCAGCGGTGCGACGGCTCATCGTGGTGCCGGCCGGGCCGCTGGCCTACCTGCCGTTCGAGCTGCTGCCGTACGGGGAAGGCTGCCTCGGCGACCGGATCGCCGTGTCGTACCTGCCGTCGGTGACCGTCGGGACCGACCTGCGTGAACGCCGCGCCGACCGGCAGGCGACCTGGGCGGAGCGGCCGTTCGCCGGGTTCGGGCTGGCCGCGGACCTGCCCGGCACCCGGGAGGTCGTCGAGATCGCCGCCGACTACGGCACCGGCGCCCGGGCCTGGACCGGCCAGGAGCTCACCAAGGATCTGGTACGGCGGGAGAGCGCGGGCCACCGCGTGGTCCACTTCGCCACGCACGGCGTCGTCGACGACCGGGACCCGCTCGACTCGGGCCTGACCCTGGCCGGCGGTGCGGTCCTGCGGGCGGCGGAGATGTTCGACCTGCACCTCGACGCGCAGGTCGTGGTGTGCTCGGCGTGCGAGACCGCCACGGGCCGCATCCGCGCCGGTGAGGGCCTGGTCGGGATGAGCCGGGCCCTGTTCTACGCCGGGGCCCGCAGCCTGGTCGTGAGCCTGTGGCCGGTCGCCGACCGCCCGACCCGCCGGCTGATGCGCCGCCTGCACGACCAGCTGCGCGCCGGTCACCCGCCCGCGGAAGCGCTCTGGCGGGCCAAGCGGCACGTGCGGCAGAGCCATCCCCAGGTGTACCGCCACCCGCGCGAATGGGCCGGCTTCATCCTGCTCGGCGACGGCCAGGCGGGGCAGAACGGGGAGGCCGGATGAGCGAGACCACCCGCCGGGCGGCGGAGCTGCTGGTCCGCGCCCGCACCGACCCGGACGCCGACGACGCGCTGCTGCGCGAGAGCATCGCCCTGTTCCGCGAGGCGGGAACGGACCCGGCGAACCTCGGCGTCGCGCTGCGCATGCTGGCCGAGCGCACCGGCGACCCGGACGTGGCGGCGGAGGCGATCGCCGAGCTCCGCGCCGCGATCGGCACCCGGGCGACCCCGGGCCGGCACCTGAACCTGGCCAGCGCCCTGCACGTCCGGTTCCTGCTCACGGGCGACGACACCCACCTGAGCGCGGCCGTCGACGCCGCCCGCGCCGCCGTGGACACCAGCGACGGCGACGACCTGGCCCGGCCGGTGCGGCTGGCCAGCCTGGCCGGGCTGCTGCTCGACCGGGCCGGGCGCACCGGCGACGGCGCCGACGTGGCCGAGGCCGTGGCGCTCACCGGGCACGCGTTCGAGCTGCCGGCCCCAGAGGACGACTTCTGGTCGGTCATCGCCCACAACCGCGTGCTGGCGCTGCGGATGGCGTACGAGCGCGGCGCCGGCGCCGAGGCCGCCGAGGAGGCGATCGACATCGGCCGCGAGACGCTGCGGCACCTCCCGGCCGGGGCGGGCACCGCCGGCAACCTCGGCCTGATCCTGCTGTCGCGCTACCGGTCCGGCCGCGACCCGGGAGACCTGGACGCGGCCGTCGAGGCGCTGACCGCCGCCGCGGAGCACCCCGGGCCGCTGCGGCCCGTGTGGCTGGGCAACCTGGTGAGTGCCCTGACCGAGCGGTACCGCGACGCCCCGGACGACGCGACGTTCGCGCTGATCACCGCGGCCGGGCGGGCGGCGCTCGACGCGCTGGCCGGCGACGATCCGCGCCGCGGGCCGATCCTGGTCAACCTGGGCGGCGCCCACCTCCAGCGGTACGAGCGCACCGGTGACCCGGGCGCGCTCGACGCGGCCGAGCGGCTGCACCAGGCGGCGGTCGAGGCCACCGCGGACGCGCCCGCGTACCAGACCCTCGCGCGCGGCGGCCTCGCGGTCGTGTGGCAACGGCGCGCCGCCCGCACCGGCGACACCGCGCTGCTCGACCGGGCCATCCAGCTCGGCCGCGAGCTGGCCGACCGGCCCTACGCCGACGCCGCCGACCGGGCCAACACCCTGTCCACGCTCGGGCTGGCCCTCGCCGACCGGTTCATCGCCACGGGCGACACCGACGCCGTGGCCGAGGCCGCCGCGCGGCTGCGTGACGCGGTCGAGGCGCTGCCCGAGGACCACGCCGAACGCCTGGAGCACCTGTCGAACCTGACCGTGCTGCTGCAGTCGTGGGCCGAGGCGACCGGCGAGCAGCGGGTGACCGACGAGGCGATCGCCGCCGCCCGCGAGGCCGTCGCCGCGAGCGGTGACCTGCCGGTCCGGGTCGGCTACCTGGCCAACCTCGGCGGCGCGCTGTGGCGCCGGTACGTGCGCACCGGCGACCCCGCGGCGCTCGACGAGGCGGTGCTGGTGGCCCGGGCCGCGGTCGCGGCGACGCCGGCCGACCACCCCGACCGGCCCATGTACCTGTCGAACCTGTCGGGCATGCTGGCCCGCCAGGACGGCAGCGCCACCGACCCGGCGGCCATTCGCGAGGCCGTCGACTGCGCGCGGGAGGCGGTCGAGCGCACCGCCCCTGGGCACCCGGACCGGCCGATGCGCCTCTCCAATCTCGGGCTCGTCCTCCGGTACCACTGGGAAAGCCATGGCGAACCGGGAGCGCTCGACGCGGCGGTCGAGGCCGCGCGGGAGGCCGTGGGCACCACGCCGGACGGCCACCACGCGCTGCCCGGCCGGATGAGCAACCTCGCGGCCACCCTGCTGGTGCGTGCCGGCGACACCGGGCTGCCGGACCGGGCCGAGGCGGCCCGGCTGTTCCACGACGTGGCCCGCAGCGAGGTAGCCCCGGTGCCGCTGCGCGTGCAGACGGCCGCGAGGGCCGGTGAGCTGGCCGCTGACGCGGGCGCCTGGACCCTGGCGGCCGACGAGTTCGAGCTGGCGGTGCGGCTCATGCCGCGGCTGGCCACCCACTACACCGACCGGGCCGACGAGGAGCACGACCTGGCCCGCTTCGCGCAGGTCCCGGGCGACGCGGCGGCCTGCGCGCTGCACGCCGGGGACGCCCGGCTGGCCCTGGAGCTGTTGGAGGTGGGCACGGGCGTCATGCTCGCCCGCACGCTGGAGCTGCGCACCGACCTGACCGAGCTGCGCGAGCGCTTCCCGGACCTGGCCGCGCGGCTGGAGCAGGCGGCGGGCGCGATCGGCGACGGCGGCCCGGTCTCAGCCGGAGATGTCGCCGGGGTCGCCGCGGGCACTCTCGACGGCATCCGGCGGCGCGGGATCGACCGGGCCTGGCGTGACCTCGTCGCCGAGGTCCGCCGGCTGCCGGGCCTCGACCGCTTCCAGCTGCCGCCGTCGGAGGCCGACCTGCGGGCCCTCGCCGCGCCGGGGCCGATCGCCGTCGTCACCACCAGCCGGTACCGCTGCGACGCGCTCCTCGTCACCGCCGACGGGCAGGTGCGCCCCGTCCCGCTGCCCGGCCTCACCCACGACGCCGTGGCCGCCGCGACCCGGACCGTGCTCACCGCCGGCCCCGACACCGACCCGGGACCGCTGCGCGACCTGCTCGCCTGGCTCTGGGACAGCACCGCCGCCCCGGTCCTGGCCGCCCTGCCGCCCGCGGCAGGCCCGCCGGGGCGGCTGTGGTGGATGCCGGTCGGCGCGCTGGCGCTGCTGCCGCTGCACGCCGCCGGGCGCCCGGGCGGCCCGTACGTCGACGACCACATGATCGCCGGCTACACTCCGACGCTCGGCGCGCTGCGGTACCACCGGACCCGGCCCGTCCCGGCCGACGTCACGGCGCTCGTGGTCGGCGCGCCGGACACCGCCGTCCCGCTCCCCGGCGCCGCCGCCGAGGCCGCCCGGGTCGCCGCGCTGCTCGGCGCCCGCGGCACGGTGCTGCCCGGCGCCGCCGCCGACACGGCCCGGGTGGTGCCCGCCCTGCACGCGCACGGCTGGGTGCACTTCAGCGGGCACGCGACGGCCGACCTCGACCAGCCGTCGCGCAGCCACCTGGTGCTGGCCGACGGGCCGCTGAGCGTCGCCGACCTCGCCGCCCGGCGGCTCGACGGGCAGGTCGCCGTGCTCGCCGCCTGCAGCAGCAACCGCACCCGCGCCGACCTGGCCACCGAGGCGGTGCACATCGCGGCCGCCTTCCACCTCGCCGGGTTCGGCCAGGTGGTGGGCACGCTCTGGCCCGTCGCCGACCGGGTCTCGCTGCGGTTCGCCGATCAGCTGTACCGCGGCGTCGTCGACGGCGACCGGCTGCGCCCCGAGCGGCTGCCGGGCGCGGTGCGCGACGCGGTGCGGCACCTGCGCGACCGCTGGCCGGACCGGCCCGGCGCCTGGGCACCCTACGTCCACCTGGGCCGCTGACCTACATTGAACGGCATGGGGTTCCCCACGGCCGTCCGGATGGGCTTCGTCGTGGACGTCGCCGGCTACGGCCGGCGCACCGCATCCGAGCAGGTCGATCTTCAGCAGCGGGTGGCGGCGCTCGTCGACGAGGTCCTGCGCGACCTGAACCTACGCCTCGCCGACACCCACCATCACGGCACGGGCGACGGCATGGTGGTCTTCCTGCCCGCCGAGGTCGACGTGTACCGCGCCCTGGCCCGGCTGCCGCGCTCGGCGGCCGAGGCGCTCGCCGGGGACAACCGCCGCTACCGGGACCGGATGCGGCTGCGGATGGCCGCCGTGATCGGCCCGCTCGGCCCGGCCGCGATCGGCTTCTCCGGCGACGCGATCGTGGCGGCGGGCCGCCTGGTCGACAGCGACGCGCTGCGCCGGGCGCTCGCCGACCGCCCGGGCAGCGACCTGGTCTTCGCGGTCTCCGAGCAGCTCCACGCCTACGCCGGCGCGCGGCCCGACGAGTTCCGGCCGGTCGACGTCCAGACCAAGGAGTTCCACGGCCGGGCCTGGCTGTGGACCGGCCCGGCCCCCCGGGAGCCGCGCCCGGCGGATCGCCCCGCGCTGTTCACGCTCGCGCCGCCGCACGCGCCGGACTGCGTCCTCGGGATCCGGCCGGGCCGCATCATGCGGGTCCACGACGTGGACATCTGGGTCAACAGCGAGAACACCGACATGGAGATGGCCCGCTTCAACGAGTTCTCGATCTCCAGCATCATCCGGTACAACGGGGCCCGCCGCGACGCCGCCGGGCACGTCGTCGACGACGTCATCGCCGACGCGCTCGCCAAGGCCGTCGACGGGCGCCGCCCGGTCGCGCCGGGCGCGGCGTTCGTGACCGGCTCCGGCTGCCTGGCCGGCACCAACGCGGTCCGCTGGATCATCCACGTCGCCGCCGTGCAGGGCGAGCCCGGCGCCGGCTTCCGGCAGGTCCGGCGGGTCGGCGTGTGCGTCGCGAACGCCCTCGCCCAGGCCGAGCGGCTCGCGCGCGAGGACGCTGAGGTCCGCACGATCCTGTTCCCCATGCTGGGCACGGGCGGGGCCGGGGCACCCGTGGCCGCGACCGCCGCGGAGCTGGTCGACGCCGCCGTGTTCCACCTGACGGCGACGCCCGCCTCCCGGCTGCGCGGCATCTACTTCCTGGCGTTCACCGACGCCGAGCGGTCCGCCCTCGACCAGGCGCTCGCCGCCCATCCGGCGCTGGAGCCTAGAGCCGGTTGAACGGTTCGGCGTAGGTGAACGGGCCCCGGAGCGCCGGGGTGAACGTGGTGAGGGTGCGGACCTGGAAGTGCGGGCTCCACTGCGGCACCGGTGGTGTGATGCCGAGCTCCCCGGCGAGGCGGAAGCCGAACCGCGCGTAGTAGGCGTGGGCGCCGAGCAGGACCACGAGCGGCTCGTCGAGCGCGTCGGCGGCGCCGAGCACGGCGTGCACCAGCGCCGAGCCGACGCCGCGCCCCTGGTGGTCGGGGTGGACGCTGAGCGGTCCGAGGCCGAGCGCTGGGGCCTGGCCGATCCGTGCCCGGGTGCAGACCACGTGGCCGACCACGGCGCCGGCGTCGACCGCGACGAGCGACAGGGCGGGCAGCCAGGCGGCGTCGGCGCGCAGCTCATCGACGAGGGTGGCCTCCGCGGGCGGCTCGCCGGGGTGGTCCGGGTGCTCGAAGGCGGCGGCCGTCACCGCGCGGATGGCCGCGATCTGCGCTGGTGTCTCCCGTTGGATGAGCACCCTGTGCAGCCTGCCGGGCCGGTGCGGGGGCGGCAACCGTTTTATCCGTGCGCGGGGCGGTTTGGCGGCCGTCGCGGCGGGAACCGACGGCGACGTGGATGTCGCGGTACTGGGGATGGGCCGGATGGGGCGGGCGCTCGCCGGCCGGCTGCTCGACGGCGGGCACCGGGTGACGGTGTGGAACCGCACGCCCGGCAAGGCCGGCGCGGTGGTGTCCGCCGGTGCGCGCGAGGCGGTCACCGTCGGCGAGGCCGTGGACGGCGCCGACGTGGCGATCACCATGCTGGCCAACGACGACGCGGTACGGTCGGTGGCGCTCGGGGAGCTGCAGCCGGCGATCGGGAAATCGACCGTGTACGTCGACTCGTCGACGGTGTCCCCGCGGCTCGGCGG
This sequence comes from Dactylosporangium sp. AC04546, assembly GCF_022095675.1. Lineage (GTDB taxonomy): Bacteria > Actinomycetota > Actinomycetes > Mycobacteriales > Micromonosporaceae > Dactylosporangium. The sequence goes on from NZ_JAHYSG010000008.1 coordinate 56,309, forward strand.
CGAACTGGCCGGCGCGTTCCCGGCCCGGTTCGTGGCGCTGCCGGTGCTCGGCAGCCCGGAAGCGGTGCGCGACGGGCACGCCGTGCTGCTCGCCGGCGGTGACCGTGAAGCGGTGGACCGGATCGGGCCGGTGACGGAGGCGCTGTCGGGCACCGTCCGGCGGTACGACTCGCCGGAACACGCCCTGACCGCGAAGCTGACGACGAACATGCTGCTGCTCTCGGAGGTGGTCGCCCTGGCCGAGGCGTTCGCCGTCGGGCGCGCCGGGGGCCTTCGCGAGGCGCAGCTGCGCGACCTGCTCGGCACCAGCCCCCTCGTCGACGGCGTGCGGAACCGCTTCGACGACGTGCTGACCGGCGCGGGGGAGGGCTGGTGGAGCACCACGCTCGGCGCCAAGGACGCCGGCCTGGCCATCGACGTCGCCCGGCACGCCGACGTCGACCTGCCGGCCGCCGACGCCGTGCGGCACCGCTACGAGCAGGCCGCCGCGTCCGGCCTCGCCACCGCCGACATCGCCGCCGTCACGGAGCTGTACCGCCGCGCGCGATGAGGTCGGCGCCGGCCCCGGCGCCGCCGGTGTGCCCGCCGTGCGGGTCGACCGGCGGGCACACCTCGAGCAGGGCGCGCACGTAGGCGGCGGCGACGGCCGCGGCGTAGTTGCGCCAGTCGCTGTCGACCCAGCGGTCGCCGTAGTCGCTGACGCCGCGCACGACGAACCAGTCGCGGCCGTCGGCCTGGCTGGCCCGGCCGATGCCCTTGCCCTCCATCTCGATCGCCCGCAGCTGGTGGCGGCGGGCGACGGCGTCGCGGGTGGCCGCGTTGCGGACGGAGCGCTCGGAGCTGCCGATGCGCCCCTCGTGAACCTTGGGGCGGCCGGGGCGGTGGCCGCTGCGGGCCGGGTCGGGGTGCGGAACGACCCGGGCGAAGTTGGTGTCGTCGGAGAACAGCACGTCGGTACGGTCATCCGGCCGGGCGAACCGCGGCAGCTCGCCGGTGAGGCGGTCCAGGTGCGCCTCCCACGGCCGCTCCTCGCGCAGCTCGCCGGCGGTCAGCATCTTGACCCGCTGCGCCAGCAGCGCGGAGCGGCGCGGGAACTCCTGCCGGCGCTCCGGGCCGTCCGGCCGGTCGACGATGTGGTCGAAGTCGACGACGTTCCAGGTGCCGATGACGAGGTCGCCGAGCCGCACGTGGGTGGCGGGGTCGCGCGGCGTGGGCACGCCGGCGGCGATGCCGACCATGATGATCTGGTTGACCGACGGGAAGCTGCGCACGAAGTGGGCCACGGCGTAGGCGGCCGCGTCGTTGCCGGTCTCGCCGAGCAGGGTCAGGACCACCTCGTGCGGGCGGTCCGGGTCGGTGCTCGGCACCGTGCCGCGCCGGTAGGGCGCCCGGTCCCCCGCCATCGGCGCCGCGGCCGCCCCGTCGAGCAGGGTGAGCATGGCGGCGAACTCCTCGGGCAGCGCCGTCACCAGGCCGATCGTCGGCGTCGCCGGGGTGGTGACCCGGGCCGGGGCATGGGCGAGCTCGCGCCGTACGTGGTTGCGGTCGAACTCGAGCTGCCGCAGGAGCGTGTCGGCGGCGGCGAGGTCGGCGCCGAACGGGCCGGCGGTCGGCGCCTCGGCCAGCCCGGCCACGCGCAGCGCGTCGACCATGTTGGCGCGGGCGATCCTGACGGCGTCGCCGAGCCCCTCCAGCCACGGGTCGGCCCCCGGCAGGTCGGTGAGGCGGGGCGCCATGGCGTCGCGGGCCCGCCGCTCGTAGGCGGCCTTCGCCGCGTGCAGAAGGTACTGCGTCAGCGGGGACAGCTCGGTACCCCCGCGCGACCACACCAGGGCACTGAGGCGGTCCTCGTCGCGGGCGTCGGCGAGCGCGACGAGCCGGCGGCGCCGGCCGTCGCCGGCGGGCGGCAGCTGCCACAGCACGGTCTCGCCCAGCGCGGTCGCCTCGCCCTGCCAGAAGTCGTCCGGGGTCTGGGGGAGCGCGCCCGCGACGGCCCGGGCCGTGGCGGCCGTGGCGTACGGGGGCTGCTCGACGGTACCGGCGAAGATCGTGACAACGGCCATGAGCGGGTCGTCGTCGCCGCCCGCGCCCGCCTCGGCCCACCGGCCGGCCCACTGCGCCCACGTGGCCGGCGGCGCCTCCGCCGCGACCGACAGCACGACGGTGTCATGCTCGCGGCGGACGATCGCCTGCACCTGTGCCGACCTCCGCGCCGCGACCGCGGCCCGGGTGGGCAGCTCCGCGGGCAGCGTGGCCGGCAGGGCCAGCGCCTCGATCGGGTCGGCCGCGCCCAGGACGTCGCCGCAGGCGGCCCACAGCTGCCGGATCCGCGCGTAGGCGGCGGCCGCGCCCGGACCGTCGACCGGCGCGAACGCGTGGACGACCAGGATCTGCTTGACCAGGCCGGTGGTGGCGGTGTCGGCCCGGGCCAGCGGCGCCGGCTCGGGCGGCAGCGGCTCGACGGTGCCGTCCAGCGCGTGGTAGAGCCGGTTCTGCAGCAGCTGCAGCTGCGGCGGGGGCGGCACGACCGGATCGGCGCCGAGCACCGTGATCCGGACCGGGCTGGCCAGTTCGAGCCGCGCGGTGGCGGCGTCGAGCGCCGCCGAGTCGCCGGCCCGGACCGCGTCGGTCATCGCCTGGACGAGCTGCGTGATGTGCGGCCACCGTGCCGGCGGCAGCCGCCACTCCGGGACGTCACCGAGCACGTCGAGGGCGTCGGCGACCACGGTGGGGGCCAGCGCGCCTTCCTCGGGCACCATGGTTCGACACTGTATCGGCGTGGTGCATGACGATGTCACGATCGGGTGATGGCGCGTCTCTTCCGTCTGTTCCTGCGTCTGTTCCTGGCCGCCGCGCTCCTGGCCGGCTGCGCCGCCGAGGACACCCGCTCGCCCACGGCCGCCGTCTCGCCCGGTGCCGCCGTCTCGCCTCAGGCCGTCGCCGAGCGGACCCTGCAGCTGGCCAACGGCGGCGACCGGCCGCTGCCCACGCTCGTGCTCCACCCCGTGACGGTGAGCGGCCGGCTGCCGGTCGTGGTGTTCAGCCACGGGTACACCCGGCGGCCCGAGGACTACCGGCCGCTGCTGCAGGCCTGGGCGGCGGCCGGGTTCGTCGTCGTGGCGCCGACGTACCCGCACTCGGCCCGCGGATCGCAGCAGCTGGACGACGACGACATCGTGCACCAGCCGGCCGACGCCGCCGCCGTCCTGACGGCGGTGCTGGCCCTCGACGCCACCGCCGGCGACCCGCTCGCCGGGCACGTCGACCGGGCGGCGATCGCCGCGACCGGGCACTCGCTCGGCGGCATGACCACCGTCGGCATGTTCACCCGGCACCGCGACGACCGGCTCACCGCGGGCATCGTCCTGGCGGGCGGCCAGTGGCCCTTCGGCGTCGGGTACTCCGGGGCCCCGGCACCGATTCTCTTCGTCCACGGCCGCCAGGACACCGTCGTGAAGTTCGCGGGGAGCACCGAGGCGTACGAGCCGCTGCCCTGGCCGAAGGCGCTGCTCGACGTGCCCAACGGCGACCACCTCGACCCGTACCTGGGCCCGGGCCGCGACTTCGATGCCGTCGCCGCGGTGACGACCGACTTCCTGCGCTGGGCCCTGCGCGGCGACGCGGAGGCCCGCGCACGAATGGCCGGCGACGGCGGCACCCGGGCGACCCTGGAGGACCGCCTGGGCTAGGAGGTACCCCGGAACCCGCCGTTCTGAACGCGGCATACGGGGAAAGGGGGAGCCCATGAATGCAGGGCTGATTCCCCGGATGATCGTCGGCAGCATCCTGCTGCTCGTCATCGTCGGCGCGGTGTTCGCCGTGCTGATCGTCGCGATGGGCGAGCAGCGCAGCGTTCAACACCCGGCGTCGAGATCGGCGCAGACCCTCGCCACCGAGGAGGAGGTCGAGGAGCTGCTGCTCGACATGGACCGCACCGAGCGGGGCTTCGTCGCCACCCGCGACCCGGCGCTGCTCGCGACCTGGACCCAGCAACGGGTGCAGCTCGGCGAGCGGTGCGCGCGGCTGGAGCGGCTGGCCGCCACCCCCGCGCAGGCCGAGCAGGCCCGGCGCATCACCCTGCACAGCCGGTCGTACACCGACCAGCACGCCGTCGCGGTCCTGGAGGCGGCCAAGCGGGGCGACCCGTCCGCCGGGAGCATCGAGACGCTCCGCGAGGACGAGCGGCGCGTCGCCGAGCTGCGGGCCGACCTCGACGCGCTCGCCGCGGCCGAGGAGCGGCGGGCCGCCGACCAGGCGGCGGACGCGCGGACGGCCACCCAGCAGGCGCTCGGCACGGTGGTCACCGGCCTGGCGGCGGCGACCCTGGTCGGCGGCTGCATGATCGCGTACCTCCACCGGGTGGTCGTCCGGCCGGTCCGGGAGGCGGCCGTGATGGCCGACCAGGTCGCGCACGGCCGGCTCGACGGCAGGGTGCCCGACGCCGGCGCCGGCGAGGTCGGCCGGCTCAACCGGGCGCTCAACGCGATGACGGGCTCCATCCGGCACAACGTGGAGGACCTCGTGCGGTACGGCAGGACCCAGGCGGCCCTGCGACGGATCGCCACGCACGTGGCCCGCGGCGCCGCCACACCCGAGGTCCTCGACACGGTCGCGACCGAGCTGGGCCGCCTGTCCGGCACCGATGCGGCGCACATCGCCCGATTCGAGGACGACGGTACCGCGACCGTCGTCGCCGCCTGGGGCACGCCGGGCATCGGCCTGCCGGTCGGCACGACCCTGAGCCTCGACGGCGACAGCGTCTCGGCGGCGGTGTACCGCACCGGCCGCCCGGCCCGCATGGACAGCTACGCCGACGCCCGCGGCTCCCTCGCCGAGCACCTGCAGCAGCAGCACGTGCACAGCGCGATCGGCGCCCCGATCATGATCGACAGCCGCGTATGGGGCGTGGTGACCGCGACCGTGACCACGGAACGCTCACCGGCCCGCGCGGCGGAGTCACGCCTGGCCGAGTACGCCGAGCTGATCGCCACCACGATCGCCAACGCCCAGGCCCGCGCCGACCTGGCCGCCTCCCGCGCCCGCGTGGTGGTCGCCGCCGACCAGGCCCGCCGCCGCATCGAACGCGACCTGCACGACGGCATGCAGCAGCAGCTCATCGCGATCGCCATCGACGTCGCCGACGGCGAGGCGAGCGTCCCGCCGGACCTGCCCGAGTTGCGCGGCCGCCTGTCCCGGGTGACCCACCGCCTGACCGGCGCCCTCGACGACCTGCGGGAGATCTCCCGCGGCATCCACCCGGCGATCCTGACCGACTGCGGCCTGCGCTCGGCGCTGAAGCCCCTGGCCCGCCGCTCCGCGATCCCGGTGGAGCTCGACGTCCGCCTGGAGTCCCGCCTCCCGGAGCCCGTCGAGGTCGCCGCGTACTACATCGTCGCGGAGTCGCTGACCAATGCGGCCAGGCACGCGAGAGCCACGTACGTCCGCGTCGAGGCCGCGACGGACGGCGACCACCTGTACCTGACGGTCCGCGACGACGGCGTCGGCGGCGCGGACCCGGCGGCCGGCACGGGCCTGATCGGTCTGGCCGACCGCGTCCAGGCCCTGGGTGGCACGCTCGACCTGACGAGCCCACCGGGCGAGGGCACCACGCTGCGGGTCAGGCTGCCGCTGGCCCAGCCCTGACCGCGTGGGCGAGGACTCACGGTCCGCTGTGGACCAGCGGGGCCGGGGGGTCAACGAACTGTGGCGACGAGGCGCCGCAGGGCGGCGTGGCCGGGTGGTCCCCAGGTGGGCTTGCCGCCGGGCCGGCCGTGGACGCCGGCGTCGCCGATGAGGATGCCGCTGAGGGCGCGGGCCATCGCCCAGCCGCGGGCGCGGCGCATGGTGGCGGTGTCCGGGGCCGGCTGATAGGCCGCGTAGAAGTGGTCGGTGGTGTCGTCCGGGAGCAGGAGCCACGCGGCGGCGAGGTCGTACGCCGGGTCGCCCGCGCAGAGGTCGCCGAAGTCGATCACGCCGCAGAGGTTGCCGTCGGCGGTGAGAACGTTGGCCGGGTGCAGGTCGGCGTGGATCCAGAGCGCCGGGCCCGTCCATCGCGGCGCGGTGACGGCGTCGTGCCAGACGGCGCGGACGGCGTCCGGGTCGTCGATCAGCCCCCGCTCGGCGGCGGCCGTGACCCCCTTGGCGAATGCCTCGGCCCGGTCGGCCAGCGGCCCGCCCCGGTCCCGGCCGGCGGGTGCGTCGCTGGGGGCGGGTTGGTGCAGCGCGGTCAGGAACGTGGCCAGGGTCTCGGCCGCGTCCGCGGCACGCGTGACGGGGACCTGATCGGCAGGCGCGCCCGCAACCCAGGTGGTGATGAGCCAGGGTCGCGGGAACCGTCCGGAGGGCTCGCCGACCCGCTGCGGAACGGGGACCGGCAGCGGAAGACGCGGGGCAAGCATGGGCAGCCAGGCGTGCTCCTTGCGCAGCAGCGCGTCCGCGGACGCGGTCGCCCACGGAAGCCGCACGGCGAGGTCGTCACCGAGCCGCCACAGCTGGTTGTCCCATCCACGCGCGCCCAGCCGAACCGGCCGATCAGCGAGGTCGGGGTGCTGCTCACGAACCAGATCCCGAACCAGCTCCGCGGTGATCTCGATCTCGGCGTGGGTCATGCTGAGGAACATTAGTCCCGCGCGGCCGCCTGGTTGTCGTACGTCGCGCGGTTGGCGAGCACGTCGTCCATGTGCGTCTCGGCCCAGGCCTTCAAGCCGCGCACCGTCTCGTGCAGGGAGAGGCCGAGGCCGGTCAGCTCGTAGGTGACCGTGACGGGCACGGTCGCCACCACGGTGCGGGTGACCAGACCGTCGCGTTCCAGGGCGCGCAGCGTCTGCGTCAACATCTTCTGGCTGACGCCGGCCAGCAGGCGCGACAGCTCCGAGTACCGCATCGGCCGGGGTTCACCGGCGCAGTCGGCGCCGAACGGATGCGAGCCGTCGCTGCGCAGCGCGGCCAGCACCAACGTGACCCACTTGTCCGCGATCTGGTCGAGCAGCTTGCGACTCGGACATTGCGCCAGGAAAGCGTCGTACTCCACCTTGGCCTGTGCCCGCTGCTGCGCCGCCGTCGTCGTTGCCATCGAACCGCCCCCTCTACCGCTCGGTGCCTTACGCACCTCTGGGTGCCTACTTCCTGCTAGGAAGTTACCCCCTGATAGTGGAGCAGGAACCGCTCAGCGCGACACGAAAGCCAGAGGTACGAGCATGGCCTCCACTTCCCTTCCCGGCGGCACCTGGACGCTGGGAGACCTGACCGTCACCCGGTTCGGCTACGGCGCCATGCAGCTCGCCGGCCCCTGGGTCATGGGACCGCCGGCCGACCACGACGGCGCGCTCGCCGTCCTCCGCGAGGCCGTCGAGCTCGGCATCACCCACATCGACACCGCCGACGCGTACGGGCCGCAGGTCACTAACCGGCTGATCCGGGAGGCGCTGCACCCGTACCCCGACTCGCTGCACATCGCGACCAAGGTCGGCGCGAACCGCGACCAGCAGGGCGGCTGGCCCCCGGCCCGTGACCCCGAAAGCCTGCGCCGGTCGGTGCACGAGAACCTCGAGCACCTCGGTCTCGACGTGCTCGACCTGGTCAACCTCCGGCTCGGCAACGCCGAGGGACCCCAGCCCGGCCCGGTCGCCGAGGCGCTCGAGACGCTCGCCGAACTCCAGCAGCAGGGCCTGATCCGCCACCTCGGACTGAGCAACGCGACGCCGGACCAGGTCACCCAGGCGCAGGCGATCGCGCCGATCGTGTGCGTGCAGAACATGTACAACCTCGCGCACCGCCAGGACGACGAGCTGGTCGACACGCTCGCCGGCCAGGGCATCGCCTACGTGCCGTTCTTCCCGCTCGGCGGCTTCAGCCCGCTGCAGTCCTCGGCGCTGTCGGCCGTAGCCGCCCGGCTGGAGGCGACACCGATCGCCGTCGCCCTGGCCTGGCTGCTGCGGCGCTCACCGAACATCCTGCTGATCCCCGGCACCTCGTCCACGACACACCTGCGCGAGAACATCGCGGGCGCGGGACTCTCCCTCTCCGCCGCCGACCTCGCCGAGCTGGACCAGCTCAGCCGCGTGGGTTCGACCCCTGTCGACGTGCTAGAAAGCTGATCCCGCGTCGAAAGGAATCTTGATGAGCCAGTCCGGTCCGCGTCCCGGGCGCAAGGTGTGGATCGGCGTGGGCGTCGCGGGCCTGCTGCTCGGCTGCTGCGGCGCGATCCGCTCCGCCGCCGGCGGCGGAGCCGGCACCGCTACCGTCGGGCCGGCCGCCACGAGCGGTCCGACCACCGGCCAGGCCGCCGGCCCCGTCCAGGCGTCGGCGTCGGCGAGCCGCGCCGGCGGGCTGCCGCCGGGTACGCCGATGAGCGCGGCCGACTGGTGTGCGCGCTACATCCGGGCGCAGTGGCCGGGCCAGCCGGAGTTCACCGGGCCGGACGACCGGCTCGGGCAGGCGATCGCCGACCTGACCACCCTGACCGACGCCACCGCGAACCCCGACCAGGTGGCGATGCTTGTCGACGCGTACGCCAAGGGTGGGCCCGGCACCAGCAAGAACCAGGTCATCAAGCTGCGGGCGTACATCACGGCGCCCCGGCTGGTCGGGAAGCCGCCCAAGCCCGACTCCGGCGACGGGTCCGGGCACGGCGGGGGAGCGGCCGGGCTGTGCTTCACGCGGCAGCCGTGGGTCAATCCCACCCTGAACCTGACGCCGGGGCCACCGGACCCGCGCTTCAGCACCTGCGCGGAGGCCAACGCCCACGGCTACGGCCCGTACTACCGGGGCGAGACGGAGTACGGCTGGTACACCGACCGGGACGGCGACGGCATCGTCTGCGAGCGCCGCTGACCATGCCCGCGAACGGCTACGGGTGCGGGACCACGTACGGGAAGTCGGGGCTGCGCTGCGCCTCCGCGACCGTCGGGGTGAGGCCCGACGGGACCGCGGTGTTCGTCACCAACGACAGCATCGCCTCCGGGGCGTTGTCGGCCAGCGGGCGGCCGTTGCGGGTCGTGACGCCGTACGTCGCCGGCGTGCCCACCGTGTACGGCAGGACGTCCGGCAGCAGCTCCTCCGCCACCGCGCGGCCGTACCCGGCCGGGTCGTCCGACGTTCCCCCGGCAGCCACGACCGCCGCCACCTTCCCGGCGAGCCAGGCGCCGTCCGCCGCGCGGTCCTGGGAAGGGTGGCGCGCATTGGCCGGGTTCGTGAAGTGCACGTCGTCGGGCCAGAAGATCGGCCACATCATCGGGTGGCCGGCGCGGTTGACCTGAAGGTCGCCTTCCCGCGTCGCGCACCACACGCCGAGGCGGGTGCCGGGGCGCAGCCGCTCGTGGGAGATCTCGATGACGATCGAGTCCACCGTGGTACCGGCGAAACTGTTGCTCGCCGCATCCGGGCGCCACTTCGACAGGTCGGCGGCCGTGCCGTCGCGCACCGCCGAGTTCACGGCGGCCAGCAGCGACAGGTCGATGTAGAAGGGGTCGTCCGTCCGGCCGGCCCACAGCCGCACGCCGTCACCGGTGGCCGGCTCGCCGGTGCGGCCCTGCACGGCGAGCGTGCCGCCGTCGTCGAGGCGGACCGGCTGCGTGCCGGACGCGTCCGGCGGGCCGAACGAGCAGCGGAAGGTGAGGTCGTCCAGCACGGTGAACTCGTAGGACGTCGCCGGGTCGAAGCCCGGTTCGCTATGTGCACCGGTGACGTCGGAGTTCACGTTCATGACGAGGACGGTGCCGGCGGTACCGGGGAAGACGTACAGGTCGTCGATGAAGCGCTGCCCGTGCTCGCCGGCCAGCGGGGTGTCGAGATGGTGCGACATCCTGAACAGCTACCCGCAGCGGGGCGGAATAACGTCAGGTGCCGCGCACCAGCAGCGCGCGGCGGAACTCGGCCGCGGTCTGGAAGCCGATCTCCGGGCGGTCGCGCAGCGCGGTGTCCAGGACCTCGGCGAGCGGGCGGGGGAGTGACGGGTCGCGCTCGCGGACCGGCACCGCCGGCGTCTGGAGGACCACCTGCCACGGGTCGCGGTCGGACGGGAACGTGCGCGGATAGACACCGGTCAGCATGTGATACAGGCAGGCGGCGAGCGCCCACACGTCGACCGCCGGCTTGGCGTGGCGGAAGTTGACGATCTGCTGGTACGGCATGAAGTACGGCTTGCCGGCGGCCATGCCGGTGCGGGTCAGGCCGCTCAGCCCGGCCTGGTCGAACGCCTTGGCCAGGCCGAAGTCGGCGAGCTTCACCTGCGGCGAGGGGCCGCCGGTGAGCAGGATGTTGTGCGGGGTCACGTCGCGGTGCACGACGCCCTGCTCGTGGGCGTACTGCAGCGCGTCGAGCGCCTGCAGTGCCAGCGGTACCGCCACATCGACGGGAAGCGTCCCGCCGTGGGCGGTCATGAGCTCGCGGACGCTGCCCCCGGCGCAGTACTCGACGGCGAAGAAGAACGCGCCGCCCGCGCTGCCCGTGTGGTGCAGCGTCGCGATGTGCGGGTGACGCAGCGCCTGGCCGATCGCGATCTCGCGCAGGAACCGGCCGCGGTCGGACTCGTCGGCCGCGACGTGGGGCAGCATGACCTTGAGCGCGACCTCGGCGCCGGTCGCGGTGTTGCGGGCCAGGTACACCCGTCCCATGCCGCCGGCGCCGAGCTCGCGGACCACCTCGTAGCCGGCGAACGCCGAGCCGGCGTCGGCGAGCGCGTGGCGGACCAGGGACTCCGGCGAGGAGCGGCACCCGGTGCAGACGTAGTCGCCGCGGTGCTCGCCGATCTCGTCGGCGACGTCGCGGCCGCAGTTGGCGCAGCGCGGCAGCACCAGGGTCCCGGACGGCTTCTCGATGCGCACGTGGAACGTGGTCGGGCCGAGCCGGAACTCGTCGCCGTCGGCCAGGTCGTGCTCCGGGAACCGCTCGCCGGCGGCCTCCTCGGCGCTCTGGCCCGCGGCCCGCTGCCCGATCTTCTTCCGGTTGAGGTACGTGCCGTTGAGGCTGCCGAAGTCGCGGATGCGCACGTCGGGCGGGTTGATGTCGAGCAGGCAGTGGTGCCGGGAGACGGTGCGGTGGTCGTCGTCGTCCGGCAGCTGCGGCGAGCAGTCGTCGGCCCGGCCGAGGATGCAGGTGGTCCGCTCCTCGTACCGGAACGTCCGCCCGCTCATCGGCCCGGCCATGATCGTCAGTTGTACCGAGGGTCGCATCAGCGGATCAGCCCCGTCCCTCGGCCCCGCAGCCGGTCGTTCGGCCCGAAGATGTCGGCGTAGCGCACGTCGGCGCCGAGGACCGCGATCGTCGGGAGCACGGCTGCCGACGCTACCACCGCAGTCGATCTCGCAGGTCCGCCCAGACCTCGCTCGCCTCGGGGGCGCCACCGATCTCGGCGGCGATCCGTGCGGCGCCGGCCCGGTACCGGGGGTCGCCGAGCACGGTGCGCACGGCATCGGCCGTCCCCGCCGGATCGTCCACCACGACGCCCGCGCCGGCCGCGGCGACCCGCTCGGCGTTCATCGGCTTCTCGGCACCCTTCGGCCACAGCACCATCGGGATGCCCTCGCCCAGCGCGGCCAGGACCGTGCCCGCGCCGCCGGCCGCTACGACGACCGCGACGCCCGTGGCGAGGAGCTGGGCCATCGGGACGAACCCGACGAAGTGCACGTTGGGCCGGCTGTCGGCGAGGGTGCGGTCGACGCCCGGCGGGACGGCCGCGAGGACGTCCACGCCGCCCAGCGACGCCACGGAGTCGACGAGGGCGTCGAGGAGGTCGCCGTCGAGCAGGACCGTCCCCAGCGTGACCAGCACGCGGGGGCCGCGGGCCGGCGGGAGGTCGGCCGGGACGGACCCGGCATACGTCCTCGGCCGGATCGGCAGCCGGTCGGGCGCCGGCTTCCAGCCCGGCTCCTGCAGTGCCGGCGGCCACGGGTCCACGAGTGCGACGCGGTCCACCGGTTGCAACCCGCGTCGGGTGTACCGCGGTGCCAGCAGCGCCTCCATCGCCGGCGCGAGCGGCGGGGGCGAGACCGGGAGGCCGATCGCGTGCCGGACCAGCGGGAGTCGCAGGGCCGCGGCGAGCATCGGGCCGATCGTGTCGTACTCGTCGGCGACGACCGCGTCGGCGGCGAAGTCGCGGGCCCGGGCCAGGGTCTCGTCGAACGTCAGGTCCACTCGTGTGCCCGCGAACAGCGAGGCCACCGGGAAGATGTCGCTCGGGTCGGCCATGTCGGCGCCACCGGTGCGGCGGTCGTTCTCGGCCAGCAGCGTGGCGATGTCCGGGCCGGCCGGCAGGACCGGGACGTCGCCGGCCAGGTGCGCCAGTGCCGGCGGCGCGGCCACGGCGGCCGCGTCGCCAGCCGCGACCGCCGCCTCGGCCAGGGGCATCAGCGGCAGCAGGTGGCCGTGGATGGGAACTGCGGTGAAGAGCACACGCACAGCGACGAATTATCCGGCGGCACCGCCGAACCTGCGACCCCGTGCGACGACGGCCCGCTCAATGACGTCGAGCGCGGGCCGCGGGGCGGACGGCAGCAGCGCGGTCAGGTCCGTCGATGTCGCCTCCAGCCGCCCCGCGGCGATGCTCTCGAACAGCTTGCCGCGGGCCGGCGGGGCCGGCTCGTAGCGCACCCGCCGCCCCAGCACCCAGCCGAGCAGCCCGGCCAGCTCGTCGCCGCCGACCGCGGTGACGCCCTCCAGCTCGTAGGTCCGCCCGGCGTGCCGGCTCGGCCGCCCGGCGCCGAGGTCGGCGGCCGACTCCAGCGCCACGCGGGCGGCCACGTCGGCCAGGTCCTGCCGGGCCACGACCGACAGGCGCCCGGCCCCGAGCGGCGCGGTGAACACGCCGGACGCGGCGGCGGTGTCCGCGCGCGCCGCGGTCAGGCGGGCGGCCGTCTCCGCGTACCAGCCGTTGCGCAGGACCGTCGCCGTGCCCGGCAGCCGCGCCTCCGTCGCGCGGTGGGCCGGCGCGAGCGGCGTCCCGTCGCCGGACCCGGCCAGGCTCGCGTACACCACGTGACGGGCCCAGGGCACCGCGGCGCCGCCCGGGGGACCGGTGAGCACCAGCACGTCGACGCCGGATGGGAGAGTGGACGGGTGGCCGGCGACGGCAAGGACGTCGGCCCGGGCGCCGACGGCGTCGAGGATCGCTCCGCCCAGCCGGCCGGAGACGCCGCTGATCAGGATCATCCCGCCGAGCATCGGGCGCGGCGGGCCAGCGCAGAAGGAGGCACTTTGATGTCGGTCGCGAACACCGAGGTAAGCGCCCAGGTCACGGGGCCGTGCGGGGACGACGACTGCGGCCTGCGCGAGCTGCTGGACCGCCTCGGCGACCGCTGGACGATGCTGGTGCTGGTCGAGCTGGCCCACGGCACGCGCCGCTTCCGCGAGCTGGAGCGGGCGATCCCGGGCATCTCCCAGCGCATGCTGACGGTCACCACGCGTCGCCTGTGCCGCGACGGCCTGGTCGAGCGCACCGCCTACGCGACGATCCCGCCGCAGGTGGAGTACCGCCTGAGCCCCCTCGGCCGCAGCATGACCGGCATCCTCACCGCCCTGGCCGACTGGTCCCGCGACAACAAGGCGGCCATCGGCGCGGCCCGGGCCCGCTGGGACGCGACGGAGGGGCTCAGCCGTTCCGGTGGTGCTTCTTGACGAAGGTGTACCCCGGGGCGAGCGGCTCGCTGACCTGCTCGCTGTCGACGGCCTGCTGGTGCAGCGACAGCTGCCGGGGTGACGGTTGCGCCCCCGGCGGCAGCTTGCGCACGAACCCGCTCACCCAGTGGTCGCGGCGGTCGGACGTCCCGTGCTCGCCGTCGTCGGGCAGCGCTGCCGGCTCGATGAGCGGCGCGTAGAAGAGCATCCCGACCGGCTCCTCGCCGTCGACGGCCGGGTAGGAGGGCTGCCCGTCCGCGTCGACGCTGCCGGCGACCCGGGTGACGAAGCCCTCCCGGATCAGCTGGTCGACGGCGTTGCGCAGCAGGAACGTCCCGCGCTTGCCGCGGCCCAGCCCGCTACGCCGGACGAGGTCCGCCTCCGGGAACAGGGCGGTGCCGTCCTCGTACACCCGGCCCAGCCGGCGCACCGCGGCCAGCACCTGCCCGCGGTTGGACGGCCCGGGCCGGCACTCGCGCGTGACGACCTCCGGGTCGTACTCGTGGTAGTAGGCGACCCCGTCGATGCGCAGCGGCTCGTCGAGCACGCCGGTGCGCACGACGACCTCGTCCCGGGCGGGCCGCCAGGCGACCGTGACCAGCACGCCGGGCCGCACGTCGTCCGGCCACTGCACGCCGTCGAACCACCACTCGTCGTCGTCCTGGCGCAGCGTGGCCGCGAACTCCAGCCGGATCGCGGTGACGCCGTGCACGCGGTGCTCGAGGGCGATCGTGATGGCGGGGTGATCCCGCAGTACCGCAGCCGCACCCTCAGGAGCGAGACACGACGCGTCGTCGAGGTCGGCCTGCCGCAGCGCGAACCGTCGGGTCGCCGTCCTCATCTCGCCACCTCCGCCCGCACCGCGCCTGCCGACGATACCCGGTAGATTGCGGGCACATGGAGCTGGAGTTCACCGGCGAGGTCTGGCACTGGCGCGGCCCGGCCCCGTATCACTTCGTGACCGTCCCCGGCCCGCAGTGCGCCGAGCTAGCCGACGTGGCCGGCGAGGTGAGCTACGGCTGGGGCATGATCCCGGTGTCGGCCCGCACCGGCGGCACGACCTGGACGACGTCGCTGTTCCCGAAGAACGGCGGCTACGTCGTGCCGCTCAAGGACAAGGTCCGCGCCGCCGAGGGCATCGACCTGGGCGATCAGATCACGATCGTCCTCACGGTCTGAGCCACCGCAGCGCCGCGTCGGCGGGGTCGTCGGGCGTCCGGCTGAACGCGACGGCCGCCCCGGGCGCGTGGAGGCGGACCAGGTTGACCACCCGTTCGAACAGCTCGAGCAGCGGCTCGTGCCCGCGGATGCCACCCCCGATCACCACACACGCGTAGTCGTGCTGCCGCAGCGCGTCGGCGACCGCCACCTCGGGCCGGTCCTCGGGGTCCACCAGGCAGTAGTCGGCGTCGATGCCGAGCGCACCGAACCGCTCCCGCCCACGCGCGATCGCCGCCAGCACCGGCGCGGGGTCCCACCCCGCGATGCGGGCCGGATCGACCCCGATCACCAGCACCCGCCCGTCCGTCATGGCGTCCATTCTTTCGCACGTTCGGGACTGTCGCCGCGGTGGGACGGCTGGAACGATGACGCTGCGGGTCCAGCCGGTGACTGGAGGTGCGGGTGGTGAGGTGGTTGCACTATGCCGACGCGGTGCGGCTGCTGGGCGGGCCGCCGTCCGGCGCGCTGGCCTGGGACGAACTCCTCGCGGCCCTGCGCGGGCTCGACCACACCGAGCGGCTGTGCGCGGCGCACGTGGTCATCGCCGTGACGGCGTACGCCGAGGCGGTCCCGGTGGAGGTCCACGACAGCGCGGTCCCCCTGCCCTCCCCGGCTTCCCGCGAGGCGCTGGCCGGGCAGCTCGAGACCTGGTACGAGGGGCTCGGCGCCGAGCGCGCGGCGGCCCGGCGCGCCGTCGAGCGCTACGAGGAGCTGCAACGGCGGCTCGCGGCCGAGGTCCCCGAGTTCGGCCTGTGGCTGCAGCTGACCGAGCCGGACGGGGAGGCGTCGGGGTTGCGGCGGCTGGAAAACCTGCTGCGGGTGCTCGGCTCGGAGCGCGCGGTGGACGACCGGCGCGGGGCGCTCGCCGCCGCGTACCGGGCGGCCCTCGACGAGCCGATCCTGCGCCGCGCCGGCGCGCAGTTCCCAGCGCTGGGGACGATGTACATCGACCCGGTGTTCCGGGCCCGGGCGGCCGAGCCCGGCGACCGCCCCTCCGAGGAGGGCTGGTGGGCCGACGTGCCGGTGCGCGACGACCTGGCCGGGTTCCTGGCCGGCTACCTGATGTCGCCGGATGCCAGGGTCGCGCCGCTGGCGATCCTCGGCCAGCCCGGCGCCGGGAAGTCGGCGCTGACGGCCGTGCTCGCCGCGCGGCTGCCGCCGTCGGCGTTCCTGCCGGTGCGGGTGCCGCTGCGGGAGGTACCGGCGGACGTCGACCTGCAGGACCAGATCGAGCACGCGCTGCGCGGCGCGACCGGCGAGCGGATCGGCTGGCCCGAGCTGTCCCGGTCGGCCGGCGGGGCGCTGCCGCTCGTCCTGCTGGACGGCTTCGACGAGCTGCTCCAGGCGACCGGGGTCAACCAGTCGGACTTCCTCGAACGGGTCGCCGCGTTCCAGTACCGCGAGGCGGTCCAGGGCCGGCCCGTCGCCGTGGTGGTCACCAGCCGGGTGGCCGTCGCTGACCGGGCCCGCCTTCCCGAGGGTGCGTTGGTGGTACGCCTGGAGCCGTTCACCGAGCCCCAGATCGAGCGCTGGCTCGCGACCTGGAACGCCGCCAACGAGCCTGCGCTGCGCGGCCGGGGCCTGCGGCCGCTGCCGCCCGCGGCGGCCCACCGGTTCCGCGAGCTGGCCTCCCAGCCGCTGCTGCTGCTCATGCTGGCGCTCTACGACGCGCAGGACAACGAGGTACAACGGCTGGCCGCGGACGAGCTCGACGCGGGCGAGCTGTACGAGCGCCTGCTGCGCAGCTTCGCCGAGCGTGAGGTCCGCCGCGGCCACCCCGCCGCCCCGGACACGACGATCGCG
Organism: Dactylosporangium sp. AC04546; assembly: GCF_022095675.1. Lineage (GTDB taxonomy): Bacteria > Actinomycetota > Actinomycetes > Mycobacteriales > Micromonosporaceae > Dactylosporangium. Next base: position 72,944 of record NZ_JAHYSG010000008.1, read on the forward strand.
GCGCTCGTGGAGTCCGAGCTGATGCGGCTGTCGGTGGCCGCGTTCGCGATGTTCAACCGCTCCCAGTTGTGGATCACCGAGGCCGAGCTCGACGCCGACCTCGCCGTGCTGTCGGCGGGCGCCGAGCCGGCCCAGCCGCCGGCGGCCGGGTTCCGGGCGCCGCTCACCGCCGGCCAGGACCTCGTGGGCCGGTTCTTCTTCATCCAGCGCGCGCAGGCCGTCCGCGACGGCGAGCAGCTGCAGACGTTCGAGTTCCTGCACGCGACCTTCGGCGAGTACCTGGTCGCCCGGCTGCTCATCCGCCTGCTGCACGACTTGGCCGCCCGCGAGGCCGCGGCGACCCTGCCGCTGCGCACGACGGCGGCGGACGACGCCCTGCTGTACGCGCTGCTGTCGTTCAGCCCGCTCACCTCCCGCGGCACTGTGCTGCGCTTCGCCGCGTCGGCGGTGACCGAGCCGTCCGACCGGCAGCGGCTGCAGGCCCTGACCGTCCGCACGTTCCGCGCCGCGCTGCGCTGGACCACCAGCCAGCCGTCGGCGTACCAGCCGGTCGCGCTGCCGCTGGCGGACCGGCACGCGCTGTACACGTTGAACCTCCTTCTGGCTGCCGTGACGTTCGGCGAGGTCACGGCGAGCGCCCTGTTCCCGGAGGCACCCGACCCGGTGAACGAGTGGCGGCGCTGCCTGCAGCGCTGGCAGGCCGCCGTCGACGGCTACGGCTGGTTCAGCGTCGCCTCCACCGTCGAGGCGACGCGGATCTGGCACGGCACCCGCCGCGACCTGGTCCTGCGGGCGGCGGACGTCCCCGCGGTGGAGCCGGTCGAGGGCTTCTGGATCCACGCCATACCGGCTGACTCGCGCGACCGCGACATGTCGGGGTTCCGGTTCGAGGACCACGACCTGATCCAGCAGACCTACCAGCTGCGGGGCGAGCCGATCGACGACATCCTCCGCCACGCCCTGGAGCCGCTGCTGGAGACGATGGGCCTGGCCGTGACGAGCTTCGGCGTGCTCTCCGAGGACCGCAGCCAGTCGGCGGCGCACAGCCTGCTCAAGGTGTGGATCACCACGTCGCTCGACGAAGCGCCAGGCGAGCAGCTGGTGGACGCCTTCGACGCCGCGGTCCGCGTGGTGACCGGGTCCTATCCGCTGGTCGAGCGCCCGATCATCCTGCGGTCCGCCACGGTGCTGCTGCGGATGCTGTCCCGGGAGGCGGACCGCCTGCCCCACGACGACGTCGTCCGCTGGTGCCGGACCCTGTACCGCGAGGGGTCGCACTGCAACGCAACGATCCACCTCCTGCTGCTGGACTGCCTCCTGACGGCCCGGCTCAGCTCGCCCGCCGCGCGTGCGTTGTTCGACGAACTGCAGGCGGTGGGCCACGACGAGCCGGCGCCGGATCCGAGGCTTTCGCGGCGCGTCGCTGCCGCACTCGTCGAGACCGGCCTTCTCGCCAGCGACGACTAGGTTCTGTCTCGCGGATCTTTGGCTGTTGGCGATGGCGTGCGGCCTAGCGACAGGGGTGCGTGATCTGGTGCCGCCGCTCGGTGAAGACTGGCTCCGAAAGTCGTCGACTTTTCGGGAGTGCACCATGTCATCCCTGTTCAGCGGACCGATACTTGGTGTTCGAATGCGTCTTTCGCCCAGCACCGGGGCGCAGCCGGTCTATGCCGAGATCGTGGTCGACATCGAGCCGCTCGAGGGCGGGACAACCGAGTTCGAGTTCGTCAGCCTGGCTCACCCGCTTCGTGCTGAATTTGCTGCCGCAGTCGAGTCCGGCCTTCGAGATGAACTGAACAGCCAGGTGGCCACCAGAGGCTTGTCGTCCGTATTTGAGGGCGCAGGTGTCCGGGTCACGCTCACCACCGCCCGTTCGCACGACGTCGATTCGAGCGTGTCAGCCTTTCTGACAGTGGCGCGCTTGGCCGTCCGAGCTGCCATCGAACGCCGACGAAGGAGCTGAGCTTCGCTGCTCGCGGCCATCGGGTACGGCGCGTAACCAGTCCAACGTCTCGACGAGGTCGAGGGTGGCCTGGTAGCGACCGCCCGCGCGCGCCCCGCCCTCGAGACCGTGGCCTGAGCCGTCCTACACACGCGGCACATCGCACACATGTCCCGGATCACCGCCTCGGGCGGCGGCCATCGCTGTCGAGAGCTTCGGCGAGTTCGGCGCGCAACTGGCTACGGGTGCGCACCAGAATCCGCCCGAGCATGTTCTTGCCGTTCCCGGTCCTGCCCCGACCCCAGTAGTGATCGGTGGTGGTGTCCTCGACGATCTCTTCGTCACCGGTGGACAACAGAATGTCACGGATATCGGCATGCGCGCGGAACTTGGTTGCCACCGCACGGCGCATCACGTCGTCCTTGACCCGTTCCCAGTCCCTCCGCAGCGGTTTTGACGAGTCACGGCCCAGCTCCGCTGCCCGCAGCGGTGTGCGAGCACGCCGGACGAGATCCGCGTGACGAGTGCCCGTAAACCTTCCCGGTCAGAGCACTAGCTCAGGTGCTCGCCGTTGACGACGAACAGGCCCTCGGTCGCGCCGTTGACGAGGTCCTCCTCCAGCTCGACCGTCCCCTCGACCACCAGCACCGCGTCGCGCGTCGGCCTCCGCCGCGGTGATCCTCATGGCCGAGCATGCTGCCACACGGTGCCGCCAGCCCGTCAGTTCGTCCGGGCAGCGGGTCGGGCGAGGCGGATGAGGCGGCGTGTGAGGTCCTCGGGGGCACGGAAGGCGGATTCAGGGCGTCGCCGCCGAGCGGGTGATCTCCTGGTGAGAAATCTCCGCCAACCGCCCCGGGCCCAGGTGGGGAGCTGCCAGCATGGTCAGGCCGTCCGGTCGACCTCGTAAATGCGGTGATGCAGCCATGACACAGCTCGCGACCCAGCAACCCGGCTCCGCCGGGCCGGTCGACGCTCCACCGACGGCGAAGCCGGCCCAGAAACGGGCGCGGCTGGTCGGGGTCGACGCCGCCCGGGGCGTGTCCCTGCTCGGCATGATCACCCTGCACGCCCTGTACGAGGCCGACGCGGCCGGCCGCCCGACCTGGTCGGACCTCGCGTTCAGCGGCAAGGCCGCGGCCGCGTTCGCGCTGCTGGCCGGGGTCGGCGTCGCGTTCGCGACCGGGCGCCGGCCGGTCCGCCGTGCCGACGCCGCGCCCACGGTGGCGATGCTCGCCGTCCGAGCACTGGCGATCGGCACGATCGGACTGTTCCTCAGCGGCTCCGACACGGTGCTGAACTCGGTGATCCTGCCCTACCTCGCCGTGGTGTTCCTGCTGGCCATCCCGCTGGTGTTCCTGCCGACCTGGGCCGTGGCCGTGATCGGCGTGGTCCTGGCCACCGCCGGGCCGGCCGCCAACCACATCCTGCTGCCGCTCCTACCGGATCCCAGCCTGGCGAACCCGACCTTCTCGCGCCTGGCCGCCGATCCGGTCGGAATGCTCACCGAACTGTCGCTCACCGGCTTCTACCCGTCGCCGGCCTGGCTCGCGTACATGTGCGCCGGGATCGTCATCGGCCGGCTGAACCTGGCCCGGGTCGCGGCGGTGCTGCTCGCCGGCGGCACGGTCCTCGCCGTCTCCACGACGGCGGCCTCGTCCTTCCTGCTGCACCGGTACGGGCTGGCGCACATCTGGGCGGCGCAACCGGCCAGCGGGCTCAGCGTGGCGGAGACCGACGAACTGCTCGCGTTCGGCGGCAACGGCTACACCCCGTCGTCGACGTGGTGGTGGCTGACCATCGAAGCCCCGCACACCAGCACCCAGTTCGACATCCTGAGCACCACCGGGATCGCCGTCGCCGTGCTCGGTCTCATGCTGCTGCTCGACCACGTGAACGGCCGGCGTCTGCGCCGCCTGACCACGGCCGTACTGGTGCCGCTGGCCGCGGCCGGCAGCATGACCCTGAGCTTCTACACCGTGCACGTCATGTTCATCAACTCCGACTACGACACCTACAGCGCGACCACCGGCTGGCTCATCCAGATCATCGCCGTGGTGCTCATCGCACTCGCCGTGCGGTGGACCGCGGGCCGCGGCCCGCTGGAGGCCGTCGTCGTCGCACTGGCCACCCGCGCCCGAAGGCTGGCCATCGCACTGACCCGGCCCGCGGCCCAGGCGCCCGCGGAACCGGCGAACGCCACACCACAGCTGGAAGCCGCCGCTCGGCCCGCGCGCCGTCGTGTCTTCAGAGCCAGACGGTCGCCAGCCAGATCGTGACACCGGCGGTCGCCAGCAGGGCGATGTTCAGGCCGATCAGGCGGGCCTCGCCGCGGGACAGGTGCAGGGCGATGCCGCCGACCTGGATCAGCAGCAGGCCGGTCGCGGCGGCCACCGCCAGCCACGGGGCGACGCCCGTCAGCGGCGGCAGGAGGAGGCCGAGCGCGCCGAGCAGCTCCAGGGCGCCGATCGTGCGCACCAGCGGCATCGGGACGCGGTCGACCCAGCCCATCATCGGCTGGAGCTGTTCCCGGGTCTGGGCGACCTTCTTGCCACCGGCGTAGGCGTAGAAGAGGGCGAGCAGTGCGGCGACGATCCAGTACGCGAGTTCCACGAGCAGTCATGATGGAGCAGCATCGGGGGGCGTACAAAAGGCACACGCGTGTGCGTAGGGCACAGGGGGTTGTCATGTCGCAGTACGAACACACCTGCATGATCCGTGGGGACGGCGGGCAGACGCTGCGGGCGATCCTCGACCAGATCTGCAACAAGTGGACGCTGCTGCTGGTCGCGACGCTCGACCAGGGGCGGCTGCGGTTCAGTGACCTGCATCAGCAGATCCCCGGCATCTCCCAGCGCATGCTGACGCTGACCCTGCGCAACCTGGAACGCGACGGGCTGGTGGCCCGCACCGTCTACGCCGAGGTCCCGCCCCGGGTGGAGTACGAGCTGACCGCGACCGGCAAGAGCCTCATCCCGCCCGCGCTGGCCCTGGCCGGCTGGGCTATCGAGCACGTGCCGCACATCGAGGCCAGCCGCGCGCGGTACGAGCAAAGGCGCTAGAACCGCGCGAGCAACCGGGCGCGGTCCTGCGTGTCGGTCGTCGGCCACCACGGGCAGGCGATGTCGAGGGCCACCACGCGGCCCGTCGCCAGCAGGCGGTCGCAGGCCGCCAGCACCTCCGACGTCGACGGGCCGCCGGCGACCGGGAAGCGCAGGCCCGGCAGCTCGGCCGCGTCGATCACGTCAACGTCGACGTGCACGACCAGCGGGCCCGGCGGGACCGTGTCCGCCGTCACCGAGGCGACCGGGATGCGGCGGGTCGGGCTGGACGCCAGGTACTCCGCCTCGGCCGGGTCGAGGTCGCGCGCGTCGACGAGCACCGAGCGCCCGGGCGGCACGGGGCGCAGGCCGAAGCGGTCGGCGTACAGGTCGGGGTGGGCGCCGTTGAGCAGCCGCAGGGCCATGCCGCCGAGGTACCCCGACGTGCTCGACTCCAGCGTGTGCACGTCACCGTGGGCGTCGAACCACACCACGGCCGGGTCCCCGCCCGCGCGCTGCACGCCGGCGACGGTCGCGCCGGCCACGAGGCAGTCGCCCGAGAACACCACCGGCACGCGCCCGGGCGCGACCTCCGGGGCCACCGCCGCCGCCACCGACTCGAACAGCCCCGACAGTCGCTGCCAGCGGTCGCCGTCGGGAAACTCGGGGTGCACGGTGATGTCCGCCGACACCGGGATCGAGCCGTCGGCGAGGCGTTCGTCCTGGTGGTACGGCACGAGAATGGTCGTCACGCGCCCAGCCTAGCCAGGCTGGCCGCGGCCATCGTGTCCGCGGGGCGCACCGCCAGCAGCGCCCGCAGCCGGCGCGCGGCCTCGGCCGGCCAGTCCGGGTCGTCCTCGTACTCGTACTCATGTGAGGCCTCGCCGGTGTAGTACACGAAGTCGTCGGTCGACTCCGGGTGCAGCACCATGAGCGCCAGGCCGTTCGCGGCCGCCGCGTGCGCGGGGTCGGCGTCCAGCGCCCTGCGGTACCACTGGAACGCCTCGGCCCGTCGCCCCCACAGGCTCCGCAGCCAGGCCACCCGGCCCGTGCCCGGGGCGCCGAACCCGTCGTACAGCGAGGACAGCTCCAGGGCGGTCCGGTGCTGGCGCACCAGGAGGCCGGCGAGGAGCGTCGCCGTCACCGGGTCGTCCGGTCGCGCGGCGAGGGACCGCCGCAGCCAGTGCTCGGCCTCCGGCACGGTATCGGGGCGCTCCAGCCGGATCGCCTCCTCCAGCACGCACAGCCGGTGCCCGAGCTCCCGCGCGGCCTCCGGGTCGCCGGCGTCAGCCGCCTGCCGCAGCACGTCGAGATCCACGCGGCTACCGTACCGACCATGTACAGCTGGTACCTCGTCCGCCGCACCGCGATGGTGAACAACAACGACACGGTCACTGACTGCTTCGTGCTGGGTGAGCGCGAGGACCTGCTGCGCGTCCTGGCGACGCTGGACGTCCACCCCGGCTTGACAGAGGAGTGCCTGCTCCAGGTGTACCGCGAAGGCCGCGCCGCCAGCAGCGTGGACCTGCTGGCGACGGTGGATGCCGACGCCGCCGACGACGACTTCGAGCCGCGCTTCCCGGACCTGGACGGCGTCACCATCCCCGCCCTCGACGGCCCCGTGCTGCCGCCCGGCCACCCGGTGCTCGTCGACGGCGAGCCCCTGCACTACGGCTGCACCACCTTCTACCTCTGACATGCGGCGCGTCGTCGCGATCGTGCTGGCCCTGCTGGCGGCGGTGGGCGTGCTGCGCCTCGTCGTGCCCGCCACGGCCGGCGTGGACCGGCAGCTCGCGTTCCTGCGCGCGGCCCTCGACGACGGCGCCGCCGACGAGGCGCAGGGCCAGTTCCCCGAGGGATACTTCTTCCTGCACGTCCTGTACGGCCTGACCTGGGTCGAGCTCGGCCGCCGCGAGCCGTCGTCCAGACGGGCGACGGCGCTGCGCGAGGCCCGCTGGGCGCTCCAGCGGCTCGACTCGGAGGCCGGCCGCGCGCCGTTCAGCCCCGGCCTGACCCCGCAGTACGGCGTCTTCTATCGCGGCTGGACGAACTGGCTGCGCGGCGGCGTGGTCAGCCTGGACCGCGACCCCGCGCAGGTGCGGCGCTTCGAAGAGGACTCCGCCGCCCTGGCCGCCGCCTTCGACGCCGCGCCGACGCCCTACCTGACGGCCTACCCCGGCCAGGCCTGGCCGGTCGACTCGACGGTGGCGATCGCGTCGCTGCGGCTGCACGACGCCCTGTTGCCGCCCCGGTACGGCGGGTCGGTCCAGCGCTGGCTCGACGGGGTGCGCGAGCGGCTCGACCCGCGGACCGGCCTCATGCCGCACCGGGCCGACCCGGCCACCGGCGAGCCGCTCGAGGTCGCCCGCGGCACGTCGCAGAGCGTCATCCACCGATTCCTGCCGGACATCGACCCGGCGTTCGCCCGCGAGCAGTACCTGAACTTCCGCGACCGCTTCGTGGTGTCGCCGCTCGCCCTAGGCCCGGCCGTCCGCGAGTTTCCCGAGGGCGTCGACGGTACCGCCGACGTCGACTCCGGCCCGCTCCTGCTCGGCGTGAGCCTGTCGGCGACGGTCGTGACGATCGGCGCCGCGCGGGTCAACCACGACACCGGCCTGGCGGCGGCGCTGGCGAACTACGGCGAGCTCGCGGGCGCGCCGGTCGACACGCCGTGGAGCAAGCGGTACGCGTTCGGCCTCGCGCCGATCGGCGACGCCTTCCTGGCCTGGTCGAAGTCGGCCCGCCCGTGGGTGGTGCCGCAGCCCGCGGCGCCGCCGTCCGGAGTGTCACCGTGGTGGCGGGCGCCGCTGCTGGCGGTCCTGCTCGTGCTGGGCGGCGCGCCGTGGCTGCTCGTCCGGCGCCGCCGTCAGGTGTAGTAGCCCTCCACCGCCGCGCGGGCCGCCTCGAACAGCGCCGGGCCGTCCTGCGACACCCGCGGGAAGCCACCGGCCGGCTTCAGCGCGTCGAGCTGCTCGGCGGACAGGGCGTAGACGACGCGGCCGAGGCCGGAGCGGTCGATGGCGCCGGTGCACATGCCGCACGGCTGGCAGCTGGTGTACATCGTGGTCCCGGCGGCGTCCCCGGCGCTCAGGTGCTGGGCGGCCCAGCGGGCCAGCTTCAGCTCGGGGTGGGCGGTGATGTCGCCGTCGGACAGCACGGTGTTGTGGTCCTCGGCGAGCACCGTGCCGGCCGCGTCGACGAGCAGCGACCCGAACGGCGCGTCGCCGCCCGCGCGGGACCGCACCGCCAGCTCGATGGCCCGGCGCAGGAACGCCTCCTCCGCGGGGGTCACGCCGTCACCGCCGGCACGAGCATGGTGCCCTGCGCGACGACCAGGCCGGAGCCGCTGATGCGCACCTGCGACCCGTCGACGGTCACCTCGATCGTGCTCGGCCGCCCCATCCGGTGGCCCTGCTCGACGACGACCCGGCCCTTCGGTTCGACGACACCTTCGGCGACGAGCAGCGCGGCCAGCGGGCCGGCCGCGGTACCGGTGGCCGGGTCCTCCCAGATGCCCATCGCCGGGTTGAAGAACCGCGTGTAGGCCGTGGCCGCGGGGTCGACGGTGTCGTGCGTGTACACATAGCAGCCCTCGCCGTCAACCGCCCCGAGCGCGGCGATGAGGCGGGCGGCGTCGGGCGCCGCCCGGTCGACGACGGCCCGGTCGCGGACCGGCACCAGCAGGTGGCCGGCCCCGGTCGATACGACCCGTGCGTCCCGCCCGGCGAGCAGGTCGTCCTGGCCCAGGCCCAGCGCGCCGGCGAGAGCGGCGCGGTCGGTGACGACGGCGCCGAACACCGGCGCCGACTGCTCCATCGTGACGACCGCGGGCCGGCCGTCCGGGCGCCGCACGTGGACCGGCAGCACGTCGTCGCCGATGTGCTGGACGAAGGTACCCTCGTCGGCGCCGAGCCGCCCGGACTCCGCGAGCCACAGCCAGGCGCCGAGCGCGTTGTGGCCGGCGCCGAAGACCTCCGCGCCCGACGGCGTGAACGAGCGCAGCCGGTACGTCGTGCCGGCCCGCACGGGCCGCTGGACGAAGGTGGTCTCGGACTGGTTGAACTCGCGGGCGAGGGCCTGCATCTGCTCGTCGGCGAGGCCGTCGGCGTCGGTCACCAGCGTCAGGGGCGCACCGGTGAGGGGCGTCGAGGCGAAGACGTCGACGTAGGCGAACGCTCTGGATTCGGTCACGTCTACGACGCTACGGCCGCCGGTCGCCCGGCAGGAGTCCGTTCCTGCGGTATCACGCGCGGGTCACCGCAGGATTTGCGGTACTGTGCCGCGATGACCGCACTCGACGAGGTGGACCGCCAGCTGCTCGCCGAGCTGCAGCGCGACGCCCGGGCATCGCTGACCGCCCTGGCCGGCGCGATCCACCTCGGCGTGTCCGCCACCCGGGCCCGGCTGCACAGCCTCGAGGAGCGCGGGGTGATCACGGGGTACACCGCCCGCGTCGACCCGGTCGCGTGCGGCCTGCCGCTGCGGGCGGTCGTGCGCATGAAGGTCCACGGCGCGCTCTACGACAAGGTCGCGGCGGTGGTGGCCCGCGAGCCGCAGATCGTGCGCTGTGTGCGGGTCACGGGCGAGGCCTGCTACGTCGCCGAGGTGCTCGCGGCCGACATGCCCGACCTGGCCCGCATCACGTCGGAGCTGGCGCGGGTCGGTTCGATCACCACCGACATGGTGTACGAGGTCGTGGTCGACCGCGGCATCCCGAGTTAGCCGCAGGCGCGGCCGTTGAGCTGGAACGCCGGCGGGCGGGTGTTGGTGCCCGAGTAGGTGGCCTGGAAGCCGAAGCTCACCGTGCCACCCGTCGGGACCGCCGCGTTCCAGGCCCCGTGACCGTCAACGCCGGGTGGCCAGCCGAAGGCCGCTGTGGTCGAGCGTGCGGGGCAGTGGCTCGTGCAGCGGCTCCGGCGCGTACAGGCCGGGGAAGCGCTCCAGCAGGGCCGCGAGGAGCGTCGTCGTGGTCAGCAGGACCAGGTTGCGGCCGGGGCAGGCGCCCGGGCCCGCGCTGAACGGGTAGATCGTCGCGCTGCGCCGGGGTGCGCCGGTGAGCCACGTCTCGGGTGCGAACGCGTCCGCCTGGTGCATGGCCGTCTCGTCGCGGTGGTGGTACGAGCTCGGCAGGAGGAACGTGGTCCCGGCGGGTAGCGTCGTGTCGCCCCACTCGGTGGCCTTCGTGCTCTCCCGCAGTACGACCAGGGTGGTCGGCCACAGCCGCACGGTGTCCTCGACGCAGGCCCGCAGGTAGGGGTACAACGGCCCCACGTCGCCGGCGGCCGTGGCCCGGCGGCCCGGGTCGCCGCCGAGCAGCGCCAGGGTGCGGAACGCGGTGATTCCGGCCGCGTCGAACGCGAACAGCCAGTGCGGCACCTGCCCGGCCGGGTCGGAGCCCCCGGCGGCCGGGGTGCCGGCCATCGCGCCCGCCAGGCTGCCGGGCTCGGCCGCGGCCACGTAGGCGTCGACCCGCCGCTGGAACCGGGCCCGCAGGTGCTCCTGGCGCGGCCGCAGGTACGCCCAGTTGGCCGCGTTGCGCAGCCGGTCGAGCTCGGCGGTGAGCCGGGTGTCGTCGCGGGCCGCCTCGCCGAGCACGACCCGGCGCGTGATCCGGGCCCACGCGGCGCCGAACGCCGGCCAGTCCAGCTCGGCGCCGTCCAGCCCTCCGGCCTCGTCACGGATCACGGCGGTGATGGTGCCGGCCAGGTGGTGCAGCGGGGCGTCGGCGCCCAGGACACGCTCGTTGTACAGCCGCCGGGCGCTGCGGAGGCGACCGGTGGAGATCAGCACCCCGTCCGGCTGGAAGTGGCGCAGCGCCGCGACCTTCTCGGTGGTCGCGAGCGCGAACGGGTCGGGCGAGCCGGACAGCACGCGCTCGACGTCGGCCGGGTCGAGCACGACGGCCACGGAGCGGCCGGGGAGCGCCAGCCGCAGCGGACCGGCGCCGTGTCGGGCCCGGAGCCGGTGCAGCAGCCGGGCGCCGCGGCGGTCGAGGTCGAGGCGCTGGACGAGCCGGACGACACGGTTGCGCCGGCGGATCGCGCCCTGGGCCAGGATCGGTGCGAGCACGCCGGCCGCGCAGCGGACGGTGTCCAGCACGCCGATCCGGACCGGCACGCGCCGCCGCGGCGGGGCCGGGAGGGTGACGCCGACGGCCATGATGGACGCGTACCCGGGTCACTCGCCGGGAAACGGCGTGTGTGGTTCCGAGCGTGAATGGGGACCCGACACCGCCGCGGCCGTCGAGGACGCCGCCGGCGTACCGTGCGACCAGGCCGTCGGCGACGAGGCGCTGCCCGCGCCGGCGCCGGTGACCGGCGTGGCCGTGTTCGGCCAGTGGGCGAAGGTGACGATGGCGGCCGACGGAGGTACCGCGTTCCTGGCGATGTTCCACGGCGGGTGGCGGGTCGTCGCCGCCGGCTGCCACGGCCGTGGCGACCGCCCGTACGACTGCGAGCTGTGCGAGGGCTGAGATGCCTGCCTCAGGGGCGCGGCCGGCGCAGGCCGAGCTGGTCCAGCCAGCCGTCCACCGGGTATCCCAGGTCGTCGGCCACCCCGAACCAGCGGGCCGCCGCCGCGGGGTCCTCCTCGACCCCGTCGGCCGTCAGGTACATGACACCGAGCGTCGCCGCGGCGCGCGGGTTGCCGGCCCGTGCGGAGCGCTCGTAGTACGCCACCGCGAGCGCGCTGTCCTGCGGGAAGCCGTTGCCGGTGGCGTGTCCGGCGGCGACGTTGTACAGCGCGCGCGGCTGGCCTGTCTCCGCCGCCCGCAGCAGCCAGTGGTGGGCGGCTGCGCCGTCCGGTGCCACGCCGTCGCCGGTGGCGTACAGCACGTACAGCTCGAAGGCGGCGTCGGCGTTGCCCTGCGCGGCGGCGCGCTCGTGGTGCCCGACGGCCGCGGCCGGGTCGCCGAGCCACTGCTGCACCAGGCCGTACTGGTACTCGGCGTGGTGGTCGGTGCCGAGGTACGGCCGCAGGAAGTCGGCGGCCTGCTCCTGAGCCTCGGGGGAGGCCTCGCGGGCGGCCCGCGCGAACAGCAGCGCCCCGTCCCGGTCGCCCAGCGCGGCGGCCTCACCGAAGCAGCGCAGCGCGCCCCCGTCGTCGGGGAACGAGAACCGCGTCGGCCACTCGGCCGGATCGAGCAGGTGCCCGTTCAGGCCGAGGTAGCACCGGCCGAGCGTGATCCACGCCCGCGGCCGCCCGGCCCGCCCGGCGGTGCTCAGCCCGCCGACCACGACCCGGGCGGCGTCCAGCGGCAGGATGCCGATCATCAGGTCGCCGCGCTCGATGCGGCGGGCCAGCTCGGCGCACGCCTCCTCGACCAGGTCGAGGTCCTGCTCCGTGTCGGCCAGCGCGATCAACGCCGCCCCGTCAGCCTCGTCAAACGTCACCGCCGCAGGCTACCGCGACGGTGCGCATCCGGCTGGCTACCCGGTGCCGCGGTGCGGCACCGGGGGCAACCGTGATCAGCTGAACATCTCGTAGAGTGCGTCAGGGGCCGGGATCGCGCCGGACGGGGCGGAGATCGGCAGCACCGAGCCGAAGCCGGCGAACGTCAGCGTGATCGCCAGGTCCGGGTCGACCGACGCGCCGTCGACGACGAACGAGGTCAGGCGGCCCTTGTCGTCGGTGGTGGCGGTGAACGGGAGCTTCTTGGCCTTGTCGCCGGCCTTGTCCAGCACCTTCTCGCTCGGCGTCAGCACGCTGTCGGTGGTGGTGATGTCGACGGTACCGCTGAAGTGCGTCGCGTCGGTGCGCTCCACGTCGGCGAGGCCGTCCTTGAACAGGTCGGTGATGCCCAGGTCAGGGGTGCCGGTCGCGTCGATCGGCAGGGAGGCCGAGGCGCCGAGCTTGGTCTTGTCCAGGCGCATCCAGCTGCCCGGCTTGAGGCCCCACAGCTCGTTGAGCTCGGCGCCGAAGTCGGCCTTGACCCACAGGTCGGGGGCGATGGCCGTGAACTCCATCGAGATCTCGAGGTCCTCCGCCTGGCCGCGCATCTCCATCGTGGCGGCCTTGGCGGCGTGGTCGGTCCGGCCGCTGCCGGTCGACGTGCCCGCCTTGAGCTCGAAGTTGTGCGAGGTACCGTCGAGCAACTTCACGGCCGACCGGAGCGCCTCGACCGGCGGCACGGGGCTGGCGATCTCCTGGGCCTGCGCCGTGGTGGTGATCTCGGCGTCGCAGGCGGTCAGGCCGCCGGCGGCGAGGACGAGCGTGAGCAGAACGGTTATGTGTTTCATCGGTGTATGTCCTCCCAATCAGGGCGCGCCGCCGATCGGGCGGCGCAACCGTTACGGAAGGTACGGAAGCGGCGGGCCGAAAACTGTCGCCGACCGGCCGCTGTGACGTACGACGGGCTGTCGGAAACAGGATCACAGCATGTCGTCGAGGACCCGCCGGGCGTTACGGCGGCCCAGCTCGTCGGGCTCGGCGGCGGCCCGCCCGCGCAGCAGCTTCGCGGTGGCCGGGTCCTCGGGCCACCAGCGGGCGAGGGCCTCCCAGGCGCCGATCCGCACGGACACGTCCGGGTCGGCGAGGGCCCGCTCGCGCAGCAGCCGCCGCACGCCCCGCCCGTTGGTCCAGCCGGCGGCGAGGATCTCCAGGCAGGCGCGGCGCACGAGCGACGACGGGTCGCCGAGGGCCCGCTCGCGGACCAGCGCCACGACGCCGCGGCGGGCGCTGAACGGGCCGTGCGGGGCCCGTCCGGCGAGGGCCTCGACGGCGCAGCGGCGGACGAGGTCGGCCGGGTCGGCTCTGGCGCGCTCACGCAGCAGCGCCGCCGTGCCGGAGGCGCCGGGCCAGGCCTCCGCCAGCCGGAACACCGCCTCGTGCCGCACCGCGGCGTGCGGGTCGCCGGTCGCCCGACCGCGCACGTGCCGGCCCGCGCGCCGGTCGCCGGGCCACAGTTCGGCGACGGAGTGCACCACCTGGCGCCGCACGTTGTGGTCGGGGTCGGCCGCGCCGCGCGCCAGCAGCCAGGGCAGGTCACGCCAGGCGCGCGCGCAGGCAGCGGTGGCGTCGCGGCGGACCAACCAGTCGGGGTCCTCGGCGGCGCGGCGTTCGACCAGCGGCCGGACCGGCGGTTCGGCGGGCCGCAGCCGGGCGAGCTGGACGAGCGCCGTGCGCCGCAGGCCGCGGTCGGCGGCGCCGGTCACGATCTCGAACAGCCACTGCGTCGTCTCGAACTCGGCGAGGATCTCGACCGTCGCCTCCCGCACGTCCCCGTCGGGATCGGCGACGGCGCGGTCGCGCAGCAGCGCCCGTACGCCGGCGTCGGCGCGCCAGTCCCGGGCCAGCAGCCCGAGCGCCCGCCGGCGCTCCCACGGCTCCTCGGCCCCGATCGCCGTCTCGGCCAGGGCCTCCGGTCGGTCCATCGGGGTCAGCCCGTCGGCAGCCAGGAGCGCGGCCCGTCACTGCGGCCGTCGGCGGCGGACTCGGCCATCGAAGCGGGGAAAGATCGACGAACGTGGGCGGCGGGCGGCAGCAGCGCGGGCATGATGCCATCATGACCGTATGTTGGACCTGCGGTTCGTCCCCGCCACGGCTGACGACGTCCCGGAGGTCCTCGCGGTCCTCGACCGCGCGGCGGCGCGGCTGTCCGCCGCGGGGATCCGGCAGTGGCCGGAGCGGTTCGCGGCCGAGGCCGGCGGCGACCGCACGCTGGTGAGCCGCTACGAGCTGGCGCTGTAGCCGAGGAGGGCTTCGCGCAGGGCCGTGGCGGTGGGCAGGGAACTGGGCTCGCGCAGGGCCTCGTCGACGACCTCGGCCAACGGCTGCGGGACGCCGGGGGCGCGGCGGCGCAGCGGTACCGCATCCGTCTGGAGAATGATCTGCCACGGGTCGCGGCCCGGTGGGAAGTCGCGCGGGTGGGTGCCCGTCAGGGTCCGGTAGAGGCAGGCGGCCAGGGCCCACACGTCCACGGCCGGCGTGGCGTCGCGGAAGTTCACCACCTGCTGGCGGGGCAGGTAGTACGGCTTGCCCGCCGTGGCGCCGGTGCGGGTAAGGCCGCTCAGGCCGGCCTGGTCGAACGCCTTCGCGAGGCCGAAGTCGGCGACCTTCAGCGTGCCGTCGTGCAGGAGGAGGTTGTGCGGGCTGAGGTCGCGGTGGACCACGCCCTTGGTGTGGGCGTGCTCCAGACCCTCCAGGGCCTGCACCGCGAGGCGGACGGCGTCGGCGGGAGCGAGGCGGCCGCCGCGGCGGGTCAGGTGGTCGGCCAGGTTGCCGCCGTCGCAGTACTCCGTCGTGAAGTAGAACGTGCCGTCGGCGAAGCCGGCGTCGTGCAGCGTGGCGATGTTCGGGTGGCGCAGCGACCGGGTCACCACGATCTCGCGCAGGAAGCGGGTCCGGGCCGTGGCGCTGGCCGCGACGCGGGGGAGCATCACCTTCAGCGCGACCTCCTGGCCGGTGGTCTCGTGCCGGGCGAGGTACACCGCGCCCATCCCGCCGCGGCCGAGCTCGCGCAGGCGGACGTACCCGGCGACCGGGGCCAGGTCGCGCCGGCCGCTGCGGGCCAGGCGCAGCAGCAGCTCGGCCGCGATCTCCGGTTCGTCCGGGGACAGGGACTGCGACAGGGACTCCGAGAGGGACTCGGTCGACCGGCCGCGGATCTCGACCCGCAAGACGGTCCGGCCGAGGCGGATCTCGTCGCCGTCGGCCAGGTCGCGCTCGGGGAAGGACAGCGCGGCGGCATCCGCCGGGGACTGGCCCGGGGCCCGCTGGCCGATCTTCTCGCCGTTGACGTAGGTGCCGTTGAGGCTGCCGAAGTCGCGGATGCGCACGGCGGGCGGGTTGATGTCGAGCAGGCAGTGGTGCCGGGAGACGGTGCGGTGGTGCTCGTCGTTCGGCAGGCGCGGCGAGCAGTCGGCGGCCCGGCCGAGGACGCGGGTGGTCCGCTCGGCGAAGACGAACTCCTGCCCGCTGTCGAGGCGTCGCAACGTGACCGTCACCGGGTGGTCCACGCGAGCTCCTCGCCGGCGGCGTCGACCCGCACGGCCGCGCCGTCCTGGACCCGGCCGGTCAGCAGGGCCCGGCCCAGCGGTACCACCAGAAGCCGGTCGACGGCCTGCTCCAGCGCGCGGGCGCCGGAGCGCTCGGCGACGGCCCGGCCCACGAGCAGGTCGTAGGCGGCGTCGGTCAGGTCGAGGGTGACCGCCCGGCCGGTCAGCCGGGCCGCGACGCGCTCGACCAGCTTGGCGGCGACCCGGCGCAGCTCGCGCTCGGTCAGCGGGTCGAACACGACGACCCGCCCGATCCGGCCGAGCAGCTCCGGCCGCAGGTGCCGGCGCAGCGCGGCCATGACCTGAGGCGCCGCGGCCGCCGCGTTGAAGCCGGCCGGCTCGCCGCGCTCGCTGCCGAGGTTGGTGGTGAGGATGACGACCGTCTCGGTGAACGAGACCCGCCGGCCCTGGGCGTCGGTGAGCTGCCCCTCGTCGAAGATCTGCAGGAACACGTCGAGGACCTCCGGGTGCGCCTTCTCCACCTCGTCGAACAGCACGACGCTGTGCGGGTGGTCGCGCAGCGGGCCGGAGAGCTGGCCGTCGCGGTCGTGGCCGACGTACCCGGGCGGTGCGCCGAGCAGCCGCGACACCGCGTGCCGCTCCTGGTACTCCGACATGTCGATGCGGATCAGCCGCCGCTCGTCGTCGAACAGCGCCTCGGCGAGCGCCTTGGCCAGCTCGGTCTTGCCCGTGCCGGTCGGCCCGGCGAACAGGAACACGCCGACGGGGCGGCGCGGGTCGCCGAGCCCGGCCCGGGCGGTGCGAATCGCGTCGGCGACGGCGGCGACCGCCTCCTGCTGGCCGACGACCCGGCGGCGCAGGTCCTCCTCCAGCCCGAGCAGGCGCTCCGCCTCGCCCGCGGTGACCCGCTGTACCGGAAGACCGGCCCGTTCGGCGACGGCGGCGGCGATCTCGTCCGGCCCGACGAACAGGGGCTTCGTGTCGTCGGGGCTGAGCGTGCGGATGCGCGCCGCCGCGCAGGCCTGGTCCACGAGGTCGATGGCCTTGTCCGGCAGCCGCAATTCCGGGAGGTACCGCAGCGCGAGGTCGACGGCCGCCGCGGGCACACCGCCGGCGATCTCGACGCCGTGCTGCCCGGCGAGCCGCCCGCGCAGCCCCTCGAGGATCTCGACCGCCTCGGTGCGGGTCGGCTCCTCGACCCGGACCAGCTGGAACCGCCGCCGCAGGGCGGGGTCCTGCTCGATGCTGCGCCGGTACTCGGCGGGCGTGGTCGCGCCGATGCAGCGCACCTCGCCGCGGGCCAGCGCCGGCTTGAGGATGTCGGCGGCGGTGAGCACGGTGTGGACCTCGTCGATGAACAGGATCAGGCCGGGGGTGTCGCGCGCCTCGCCGAGGACGGCCAGCATCCGCTCCTCGAGCTCGCCGCGGTACTTGGTGCCGGCGACGAGGGCGCTCATCGTCAGCTCGACGATCCGGGCGCCGGCCAGGGGTTTCGGGGCGTCCGGCTGGGCGAGGAGGTGCGCGAGGCCCTCGACGATGCCGGTCTTGCCGACGCCGGCCTCGCCGACCAGGACCGGGTTGGCCTTGCGCTGCTGGACCAGGGCGCGGGCCAGGGCGAGCAGCTCGCCGCGGCGGCCGATGAGCGGCGGGAGGCGGTCCTCGCGGGCCAGGCGGGTCAGGTCGCGGCCGTACCGGTCGAGGAAGGGCGTGTCCGGTGTGCCGGGGAAGAACGCCGAGAGCGGGTCCGGGACGCCGAGGCGGTCGAACACCTCCCGGCACGGCGGGGTGGGGGACTCCAGGACCGCTCGCAGCAACGCCACCGCGCCGGCCGGTTCGTCACCGGCGAGTTCGCCGGCCCGGGCGAAGGCGCGGCGCGCGCCCCGGTCCCGGTGGGGGACGGCACCGCCGGGTGGAGGCCCGGCGGCGGGCTCGGCACCGCCTCGGCCTGCATCGCGGTCGTGGTCCCGCGCGGGCTCGGCACCGTCTCGGCCGGCATCGCGGTCGTGGTCCCGCGAGGGCCCGGCATCAGACGACGCCAGGGCGCGGCGCAACCGGCGGCGCAGGCGGTCGGGGTCGACGCCGGCCCGCTCGAAGCAGCCGCGCAGGGCCGCCGCGTCCGTCTCCACGGCCTTTCGCGGTAGCGTGGCCGGCACGCCGAGATCGGCCCCGCACAGCTTGCTCAGCCCGAGCAGCAGGTGCCCCGGCTCGACCTGCGCCGCGCGGCCCGCCCGCGCCTCGATCCGGGCGATGCCGAGGACGAGCGCCACCCCGTCGCCGTACCTCCTCACCGGACGGCCAGCTCCCAGTCGAGCTCCCACAGCCGGGCCGTCGCGTCGCCGATGTCCCACGACAGCACGGTGTGCCCGGCCGCGGAGACCGCGACGCCGCCGACGCCCTTGCGGTGCCCTTCGAGGATCTGCAGGCAGGTGCCGGTGCCGACGTCCCACACCCGGACGGTGGCGTCCCAGCCGGACGACACCGCGAACCGGCCGTCGGTGGTGAACCGGATCGTGTTCGGCTCGTGCCGCCAGTGGCTGTCGAACTCCCGGACGCGCTCGCCGGTCGCGACGTCCCACAGCCGGATCGCCCGGTCGCCGTAGCCGCCGCTGGTGAGCGCGAACCGCCCGTCGGGGCTCAGGGACATCGACGTGATCACGCCCCGGTGCGCGGCGATGGTGCGCAGCTCCCGGCCGCTGCCGAGGTCGGCCAGGCGGACGGCGCCGTCGTGCCCGGCCGACGCGACGAGGCGGCCGGCCGGGTCGGCCCACACGTCGGTGACGCCGGCGCTGCTGCCGTGCCGCCGCTCGGTGTGCGCGTCGACCGTCCACCGCGGCTCTCCGGTCGCGAGATTCCACAGTTGTACCGCGCCGCCCCACGCGCCGACGAGGGCGTGCCCGCCGCCGGGGGCGAAGCGCAGCGAGTGGGCGTTGTGGGCGTTGCCGGTCAGCTCCTGGAGGCACTCGCCGCTCGCGACGTCCCACAGCCGCACGGTGTGGTCGCCGCAGCCGGCGAGGATCTGCCGGCCGTCGGCGCTCAGGCTCACCGCCGAGGCCGGGTGGTCGCGCACGGTGGTGTCGATGACCCGCAGGCAGCTGCCGCCGCCGAGCTCCCACACCCGGATCGTGCTGTCGGAGCCGGCCGTCACGGCGAGCCGGCCGTCGCGGGAGATGTCGGCCGCGTACACCGGGCCGGTCGTGAGCGTCCGCGTTGGCCAGGCGGCGCGCAGCCCGGTCCGGGTCGTCGAGCCGGCGAGGGCCCGCCAGGCGGTGAGGACGCGCGGCGCCCGCTCGTACCCGGGCGTCGAACGCACCCGGGTCAGCAGGTCCAGCGCCCGCGGCCGGTCGCCGGCGGCGAGCGCCTGCTCCGCCTCGTCGACCTGGGCCTCGACCTGCGCCCGCAGCCGGTGCAGCTCGCCGTGCGGGCGCGGCCGGCTCAGCTGCGGCGCCGCCTGGTAGCCGCCGGGCATCGTCCACTGCCGGACCAGGTTGTCGGCGCTCACCGAGAGCCCGGAGCGGGCGGGCTCGTCGAGCACGACGGCGTGGACCTCGATGTAGTCGGCGGGGCCGCGGAGGGTACGCCGGCAGGAACCGGTCTCGGCGTCCCACCACCGGACCGTGGAGTCCTCGCTGCCGGACATCAGCGAGCGCCCGTCCGCGCTGAGCGCGAGCGCGTGCACCGCGGCGGTGTGGCCGGTGAGCGTCCGCACGCACTTGCCGGCCATCAGGTCCCAGACGCGGATCGTCCCGTCGTGCGCCGCACTGGTGACCACCGTGCGCCAGTCGGCGCTGACGCAGAGCGCGGTCACCGACTGCGGCTCGGCGGCGTCGCCGGTCTGCGAGCCGCGCAGCTTCTCCGGGCTCCACACCCGGATCCGGCTGCTGTCGGCGAAGAGCGCCAGCCGGCCGTCGCCGGTCAGCTCGATCGCCGCGCCGAAGCTGCCGCGGTGCAGCACCGTGCGGCGGCCGGTGCCCAGGTCCCACAGCGCCACCAGGCCGTCGCCGGCCCACAGCACGAACCGGCCGTCGTCGCTGACCCGCACGGCGCAGTCGAGCAGCTGCTTGCGGTCGTGCGGCGGCGTGTCGAGCGCCCGCGGGGGGCGGCCGCCGGTCAGGTCCCAGACCCGGATCGTGTCGTCCTCGTCGGCCGACACCCCGAACCGGCCCTTCGGGCTGATGCCCACGGCCAGGACGATCCCGGTGTGGCCCTCGAAGGTCCGCCGGCACCGGCCGGTCCGCACGTCCCACAGCCGCACCTTGGTGTCGTGGCTGCCGGTCAGGGCCGTCCGCGGGCCGGGGGCGACGTGGATCGGGTTCGCCGGCACCCGCATGCGGCCCAGCGCCTTGGCGACCTTCCACAGCTCCATGGCCTCCGACTGCCAGGTCATGGCCGCGGTCTCGGCACCGCGGGCGTGCACGGCCTGCCCGGACCGCGCCGCGGACAGCGTCGCCTGCACCTCCGGCTCGCCCGGGGCGTCGCGGGCCAGGCCGTCGAGCAGCTCGCCGGCCGCGCCGAGGTCGCCGCGCTCCAGCTGCACCTGGGCGAGGCGCAGCCGGGCCGGCCAGGGGTCGCCGGTGCTGGCCCGGACCCGGTCGAGCCGCGCGACGAGGTCCTCGTCGGTGATCGCCCCGCCGCGCCACCGGGTCAGGCCCGAGTTGTAGGTCGCCGGCAGGTGCTGCGGGTCGGCCGCCAGGGCCTCCTCGAACGCCTTGGCCGCCTCGTCCGGCCGGTCGAGGTCGAGCAGCGACAGCGCCCGGTTGTTGAGCTCGTCGGCGCGCAGGTCGGCGGCGACCGGGGCCGGCCGCGGGTACTCCCGGCCGGTCAGCCGCTCGGAGATGCCCGCGAGCTCGGCGGCGACGACGGCCATCGAGCCGGGCCGGTCGGCCGGCGCCGCGGCCAGGCAACGGCCGAGCAGGCCGGCCAGGTCGGGCGGCAGGTCCGGCAGCCCGCCGCCGGGGCGGTGCGCCGCGAGCGCCGCGCCGGCCACCGGGCCGGCGACCCAGCTGATCCCGCCGGTGAACATCTCGAGGACGGAGACGGCGAAGCTGTACACGTCGGTGCGCCGGCCCAGCGGCAGCCGCTCGGCCTGTTCGGGCGAGGCGTAGGCGGTGGTCATGCCGCCGCCGCCCGGCACGAGGACGCTCACGCCCGGCGGCGCGTCCCCCGGCGGCGGCGCGTCGACCGTCCGGACGCGGGCCAGGCCGAAGTCGGTGATCTTGGCGGTGACGGCGTCGCCCACCGGCTCCAGCAGGACATTGCCCGGCTTGACGTCACGGTGGACCAGGCCGCGGCCGTGCGCGTGCTCCAGGCCCCATGCGGTCTGGATGGCGATGTCGATGATGCGGGCCACGACGGTGTCGTTGTCGCCGTGGTACAGGCGGCGGTCGTCGATCCAGTCGCGCAGGCTCCCGCCCTCGACGTACTCGGCGAAGACCCGCGGCACGCCGTCGAGCACCCGCACGTAGAAGCAGCTGCACACGTGCGGGTGCAGGCCGAGCGACACCCAGGTCTCGGCCTCGTCGACGAACTGGTCGCGGTGCTCCGGCCGGCGCAGGAGCTCCGGGCGGGGGCTCTTCACCGCGAGGTCGATGTCCCACTCGAGGTGGCGCGCGCGGTACACGACACCCATGCCGCCGTGCTCGTGCACCTTGAGGATCCGGTAGCGCTCGTCGACGACGTCGCCGACCCGCCACTCAGCCATCGTCGCCGTCCAGCAGTCGCAGGTCCTCGGGCATCAGCGTGGTGGTGCGCAGCAGGGCCAGGATCAGGTTGTGGTTGAGCGTGTTGCCGACCGGCTCGCCGACGCCGTCCTCGCGGCGGATGCCGGCGATCGGGTCGCTGCCGCCGGACAGCCGCTCGCGCACCGCGCCGACGATGTGGGCGGCGGTCTTCGGCGTCCACTCCCGGCCGGCGGCGACCCGGGTCAGGTCGTCCGCCACCTGCTTCCAGGAGACGGGCTGCGGATGGCGTTCCTGGCGCAGGTACCGCTGGGCGAGCACGGTGAGCACCAGCCGCTCGACCGGGCTGAGGTCGTAGACGTCGGGCGGGCTGGTGCGCGCGTGCTGCCCGGCGTCGGGGCCGGTGCGGGGGGCCCCGACGAGGTGCAGCTCCAGCAGGTGCGTGCGGCCCTTCGAGGAGTCGATGAACAGCGGCGTGTAGCCGGGCTCGACCGGCGACTCGTGGCCGGACAGCAGCAGGGCGTCGCCGGGGAAGCGGATCGGCAGCCGCCCCCGGTTGGCGATCCACCACTCGCTGCCGTCGCAGGTGAGCACGCCGTGCAGCCGGCTGACGTGCGGATCGCCGACCCCGACGGCGACGTGGACGTCGTCGCGCTCCCGCCCGAAGTGCAGGGTGAACGTCCGCGGCGGCACGGCGAACCCGCCGCCGGCGGCGAGCGCGAACAGCGTGCCCGGTGGCGCGGGCGGCACCCCGCCGGCCAGGCTGCGCATGGAGGCCGGCAGCATCTGCGGCACGAACATGCACACTCCCTTCGTCGGCGGCAGGCTAGCGGCGCCGCGCCGGGACCGGTCCCGACCGGATTGTCTAGTAGCCGCTACATATTAACCACACCCACGATCCCGAGTGCCGCGAGGAAGTCCGGTGCGTCGAACATCGCACCCGCGGACGCGACGCCGGTCGTGCGGGTCCGGCCGGTGAGGATCCGGTCGACGGCCTCCACCGCGAGCGGGGCGCTGACGGCGTAGATGTCCTGGCCGCCGGCGACCGCGCGGCGCTGCTCGCCGCCGCGGTGCACGACGACGTCGACGACGAACGACTGCGCGGAGCGGCCGGTCGCGTCGGCCGCGACCGGGGCCGGGGTGTCCGGGGCGACCACGTCGCGGGCCGCCTCGGCGGTCATGTAGGAGCGCACCTCGGCCACCGGCAGGTGGCTGGGCACGGTGACGATGTCGGCCATCGAGAACCCGGCGACGACGTCGCGCTCGCCGGTCGGGGCGGGGAAGGACCAGCGCCCGGTCGACGGGGCGTCGTCGTGGTACTCCAGCCGGCCGCCGGCGTAGCGGACCCGGCGCCCGCCGCGCCGCTGCCGGGAGACGTCGCCCGACAGCCGGGTGCCGGCGGTCGGGTGCCAGCTGTCCAGGCCGTACGCGACGTCCACCCGGTCCGCCGCGGTCCAGTCGCCCATCGCCGCGGTGGCCAGCAGGTCGCCGAGCCCGCCGTAGAAGGCCATCGCCGGCACGACCGCGACGCCGGCCGCCTTCGCCCGGTCGGCGTACAGCTCGAACGTGTCGGCGTTGGCCTCGATCTCCGCGGCGACATCGACGTACGGGATGCCCGCACGCAGTGCCGCCTCGATCACCGGTCCGGCGGTGGCGGCGAACGGCCCCGCGCAGTTGACCACCGCGGCCGACCCGGCGAGCGCCCGGTCGAGCGCGGCGGGGTCGTCGACGGCGGCCGGCCGGACCTCGGGCCGGACCTCGTCGGCCCCGGCCACCGCGGCCAGCTTCCGCGGGTCCCGGCCCGACAGCACCGGGACGTAGCCACGTTCCCGCAGGGCCGCCACGACGAAGCGGCCGGTGTGTCCATACGCGCCGTAGACGGTCACGTTTCTGTTCGAAAGCTCCACCAGGACATCGTGGCGACCGCCCGGCCCGCGGTGTGAGTGTCGGAAACGACGTGGTCCGTACAATTTCGGACGTGCACACGATCGCCATCGCCGTCGCCGACGGGATCCTCAACTTCGAGCTCTCCCTGGCCTGCGAGATCTTCGGCGCGGTGGACCGGTACGAGCTGCTCATCTGCGGATCGGCGCCGGTCCGGGCCGACGGGCGGTTCCTGCTCGAGCCCGACGACGGGCTCGACCGGCTCGCCCGGGCGGACACCGTGATCGTCCCCGGCTGGGCCGAGCTGGACGCCGAGCCGCCGGCCGACCTCGTCGCCGCCGTCCGCGCCGCGCACGGCGCCGGCGCCCGGGTCGCGTCGCTGTGCACCGGCGCGTTCGTGCTGGCCGCGGCGGGCCTGCTGGACGGGCGGCGGGCCACCACCCACTGGCTGTATGCGGAGGCGCTCGCCGCCCGCTACCCGCGGATCGAGGTCGACCCCGACGTCCTCTATGTCGACAGCGGCAGCGTGCTCACCTCGGCCGGCAAGGCCGCCGCGATGGACCTGTGCCTGCACCTGGTCCGGCTCGACCACGGCTCGGCCGTCGCCAACGCGGTCGCCCGGCGGCTCGTCGTGCCGCCGCACCGGTCGGGCGGGCAGGCGCAGTTCGTCGCCACGCCGGTGCCGGAACCGCAGGACCGCCCGCTGAGCGCGGTGCTCGCCTGGGCGGCCGGGCGGCTGGACCAGCCGCTGACCGTGGAGGACCTGGCCCGCCGGGCCGGCCTCAGCTCGCGCCACCTCGCCCGGCACTTCCGCTCGGCGACCGGCACGACGCCGCTGCGGTGGCTGCTGACGCAGCGGATCCGGCGGGCCCAGGAGCTGCTGGAGACCACCGACGACGGGATGGACGCGATCGCGGCGGCGACCGGCATGGGCACGGCGACGACGCTGCGCCGGCACTTCAGCCGGGTCGTTGGCGTGCCGCCCGTGGAGTACCGCCGCACCTTCAGATGACAGAAATTTGTGTCATCTCAGTTATGTCTGCTAGCGTCGTGGCATGCCGAGGGACGAGGAGCTCCTGTTCGCCGACCACATGGGGCGGTTCTACGCCGGCCACCACGGGTTCCCGCCGATGGCCGGCCGCCTGCTCGGTTACCTGCTGATCTGCGACCCCCCGCAGCAGACCATCGACACGCTCGGCGACGCGCTGCTGGCCAGCCGCAGCGCCATCACGGGCGCCGTCAAGCTGCTGGAGGGCTATGGCTACGTGGCCCGCACCCGCCGGGCCGGCGAGCGCTTCGACCGGGTCGGGCTGCGGCCCGAGGCCCTGGAGCCGCGCAACGCCCAGGCCGAGCTGTTCAAGGAGCAGGCCGCCCTGCTCCGCGAGGGGCTCGCCATCCTCCCCGAGACCCAGACCGCGCAGCGGGCCGCCCTGCTGGAGCTGGTCGCCCTCGCCGAGTTCTTCCAGGTGCGGCTGCCGCAGCTGATGGACGAGTGGCGCGAGCACCGCGCGGCCCTGCGCGCCGAAGGCAAGCTTCCCGAGCTGGAGTGAGGCGACATTGATTCAGGTTCGCGGCCTGTGCAAGGCCTACCGCGGCCGGACCGTGCTCGACGGCGTCGACCTCGACGTCCCGGCCGGCACCGTGTTCTCGCTGCTCGGCCCCAACGGGGCCGGCAAGACCACCACCGTCAACATCCTCACCACCCTGATCCGCGCCGACGCGGGCGAGGCGACCGTCGCCGGCCACAGCGTCACCACCGAGCCGGCCGCGGTCCGCGCCGCGATCGGCGTCACCGGCCAGTTCTCGGCCGTCGACAAGCTGCTCACCGGCGCCGAGAACCTGGCCATGATGGGCGACCTCCAGCACCTGCCGCGGGCCCGCACCTGGCAGCGCGTCGCCGAGCTGCTGGAGCGCTTCGACCTGGCCGACGCGGCCGGGCGGCGCGCCGGCACCTACTCGGGCGGCATGGTCCGCCGCCTCGACCTCGCGATGAGCCTGATCGGCGAGCCGCGCATCCTGTTCCTCGACGAGCCCACCACCGGCCTCGACCCGCGCAGCCGGCGCACCATGTGGCGGATCATCCGCGACCTGGCCGCCGGCGGCGTGACCGTCTTCCTCACCACGCAGTACCTCGAAGAGGCCGACGAGCTGGCCGACCGCGTCGCCGTGCTCGACCGGGGCCGCCTGGTCGCCCAGGGCACCCCGGCCGAGCTGAAGCGGCTCGTGCCCGGCGGCCACGTCAGCCTCCAGTTCGCCGACCCGGCCGGGCTGGCCGCCGCCGCCCGCGCGCTCGGCATCGTCGGTGACCCGGACACGCTCACCCTGCAGGTGCCCTCGGACGGCTCGGTGGCGTCGGTGAAGGCGCTGCTCGACCGGCTCGACGGCGCCACCGTGACCAACCTGTCGATCCACACCCCCGACCTCGACGACGTGTTCCTGGCCCTGACCGAGGTGACCCCGGCATGAGCGCACTGAGCTACGCCCTGACCGACTCGTCGACGATGCTGCGGCGCGTGCTGCGGCACACCACCCGCAACCCGTCCACCCTGATCATGTCCGTGCTGCTGCCCGGCGTGCTGCTGCTGTTGCTCAACTACGGGTTCGGCGGCGCCATCGCGACCGGCGGCGTGTCGTACCTCGCCTACCTGATCCCCGGCATCGTCATGATGGGCGCCTGCTACTCGGTGAGCGCCACGGCGGTGTCGGTGGCGACGGATGCGAGCGAGGGCATCATCGACCGCTTCCGGACGATGGCCGTCGCCCGGTCGGCGCTGATGACCGGGCATGTCATCGGCAGCCTGCTGCGGAGCCTGTTCGGCACGAGCCTGGTGGTACTGGTGGCGCTGCCCCTCGGCTACCGCCCGACCACGGACCCGCTGCGCTGGCTCGCCGCGCTCGGTCTGGTGACCCTGCTGCTGTTCGCGGTCGCCTGGCTGGCGGCCGCGATCGGCCTCGCGACAGGCAACGCGACGGGCGCGGCCAGCGCGGCCGCGATCTTCCAGATCCTGCCGTTCCTGTCAGGCGCCTTCGTCCCGACCGAGACCATGCCGGGCTGGCTGCAGACGTTCACCGCCAACCAGCCGATGACCCACATCGTGGCCGCGCTGCGCGCCCTGCTCAACGACACCCCGGCCGGCAACCACGCCTGGCTCGCCGTGGCGTGGTGCGCCGGCACGGCGCTGCTCGGCTTCCTGTGGGCGAGGTCGGCCTACAACCGCCGCGCCGGTTCCCGCTGAAAGGCGCTACGCGGGAGCGGGCGCCAGGCCCGTGCAGCGGCGCAGGTCGGTGAAGCGCTTGGTCAGGGCCGACGCGGCCGTGCCCGTCAGGAGCTTCGGCTGGCCGGTGCCGCTCACCACCGCCGGGACCAGCTCGGCCTTGACCACCGAGCGGCCGTGGACCTGGACGCGCAGGACGCCCGTGTCGGCCGAGCCCACGTACCAGACGAAGTTGCCCAGCCCGTACGCCACGTACGTGCGGCCCAGCCAGCCGTCGCCCTGCAGGACGTGGGCGTGGGCGCCGATGATCAGGTCGGCGCCCGCCTCGGCGAGGGCCTTGGCGAACGTCTTCTGGTTGGTGTTCGGGCAGCTGTCGCGCTCGGTGCCCCAGTGGTTGAACACCACCACCAGGTCGGCCCGCTCGCGGGCCGCCCGCACCGCGGCCACCGCCCGGGGGACGTCCCACGCCATGGCGATGCCCGACGTGGCCGGGCCGGCCTTCCAGGTGTCGGCCAGTGTGTAGATCTGGCTGAAGCCGACGATCGCCACGCGTACACCCTTCACGGGCAGGATCAGCGGCGCATACGCCTCGTCGATCGTGCGGCCGCCGCCGAAGACCGGCATCCCGGCCGCCGCGGCGGCGTCGAGGGTGTCGGCGAAGCCGACCCGGCCGTAGTCGAGGGCGTGGTTGTTCGCGATCGACACCGCGTCGACGCCGGCCGCCTTGACCGCCTCATACGCCGACGGGGGCGCGCGGAAGTGGAACTCCTTCGGCTCCGGCGTGCCGCGCGTGGTGACGGCCGTCTCCAGGTTGACGACGGCGAGGTCGGCGGCCGACAGCACCTCGGCGACCGGCCCGAACGCGGTCGCCGGGTTCTTGAGCAGCGCGGCCGTGCGCTCCGTGAAGTGCACGTCACCGCCGAAGGCGAGCGTGAGGTCGGCGGCGGGAGCGGCAGACGGCGACGGCGCGGCGGACGCCGGCGGTGAGGCCGACGGTGAGGCCGAGGCCACATCCGCCGGGCGCGCCGGCGAAGTGCAGCCACCCAGCAGCAACGCGACCGCCAGCAGCGCCCGAAGTTTCACGCGGACAGGCTACTTCGCCCCCCTGCTCCGCGCCCTCCTGTGATCTCACGGAGCCGGGGCAGCACGCCGGTCTGCTCGCCCAGGGCCACGGGTACGGCCCCCGGTTCGGCCTGGTCGAGGTCGACCACGCCACCCCGCGCCGCACCCCGCGCGGCAGCTTCCGCTGGTACCGCGACCGGATCACCGCCGCGCGGCGGGAATGAGCGTCAGGACCCAGCGGGGCGGCGCAGGCGTCGCGTGGGCGTTACGGTGGCGCGATGGGGGCGCGGGTACTGGTCGCGGTGGTGATGCTCGGTGTGCTGGCCGGGTGCGCGAAGGGGCCGCTGGCCGAGGACTCGGCGGCGACGGAGGCCGCGGCGCGGCAGGCGGAGCGGCTCAACACCCAGCTCGGGTACCGCAACCGGGCGCGTGACGCCGAGTCGATCGCAGCCGAGGTGCGCACGGTTGCGACGCGCGCCGACTCCGTGCAAGTGACGCCCCTCGCCTGGGCCGGGCGGCTCCTCCGCGACGAGCGGGCCACCGTCGACGTCCGGTTCGACGTGACGGTGCTCGATGCGGCCCCCTTTGGGACCACCGAGCGCAGCGCCACCCGGTGCTACCGGTACGAGTTGCAGCTCTACCGGTACACGACCTTCCACGAGATCGACTGCCCGGCGATCGCGACGCCGCCCGTGCCGTCCGCGGCGCCGGTGCCGCAGCTGCCCCGCGACGCCGAGGAGCGGCTCACGGCCGCGCTGCGCGGCGCCACTCCGGACACCCTGGCGAGCGCGGTGCGGGCGGCGTTCCCGGACGAGGTCTTCAAGGTCGACACGGTCACGGCGCAGGGCACGCTCGTGGCGGCGGTGGGCGTCCCGGCCGAACGGGACTGCATCGTCATGATCCGCACGGCCGACGGGGCCACGAAGCGGGTGGGCTTCGACCCGATCTGGCTGGAGCCGGGCGAGCTCGGTTGCTCGGTCCAGCTGTACACGAACCCGCCCCGGTGATTTCGGCACGCTGGCGGTCAGCCTGCGTCGCGGGCGAGCAGGTCGTCGAGGGACTCCCGGCGGACCAGGACCCGGGAGCGACCGCCCGCCAGCGCCAGCAGCGCGGGCCGCGTGACCAGGTGGAAGTTGGTGGCCCGGGCGTGGTGGTAGGCGCCCGTGCCGGCGACCGCGAGCAGGTCGCCGGGGTGCACGTCGGCGGGCAGCGAGGCGTCGGGCACGACCACGTCGTCGGCGTCGTTGTGCCGGCCGACCACTGTCGCGGGGCCGTCAGCGGCGCGGCCGGTGCGGCCGGCGAGCACGGCACTGTGCCGGCTGCCGCACAGCGCGGTGGCCGGGCAGTCCGTCATGCCGCCGTCGACGGCGACGAGCCGGTCGCCGCCCTGGGTCCGGGTCACGGCGAGCACGCGGTACACGGTCACGCCGGCCCGGGCCACCACCGCCCGGCCGGGGGAGACGGTGAGCCGGGGCGCGGGCAGGCCGTGCCGGTCGGCCTCCAGGTGCAGCACCGAGCGCATGCGGGTGGCGAACCCCTCGAGCGCCAGGTCGAACTCCTCCGGCCGGTAGGCGACGGCGTGCCCGCCGCCGAGGTTCAGCTGCTCCGGAAGGACGCCGTGCGCGCGGTACATCGCCGCCCCGAACTCGCACAGCCGGCTGATCTCCCGCTCGTACTGCGAGAAGCGGCTGAGTTGATGTCCGATCGAACAGTCGAAGCCGGCCAGCCGCAGCCCGGGCTGGGCCGCGATTCGCGCGACGGCCGCGGCCGCCTCGCCGCCCGCGATCCGCATCCCGAAGCGCCGCTCGGCCCCGTCGACCATCCTGAGCAGGACCCGCTGCCCCGCGGGCGCGGTCGCCGCCAGCCGGGTGATCTCGCCCATCGACTCGACGACGATCGTGCCGACGCCGGCGCGGTACGCGACGTCGAGGTCCTCGGGGGACTTCGCGCTGCCGTAGAGGACGACCCGGCCCATGTCGAAGCCGGCCCGCTCGGCGACCCGGACCTCGCCGGCCGACCCAGCGTAGAGGCCGAGCCCCTCGTCGGCGACCCAGCGGGCCACGTCGACGGTGAGCAGCGCCTTGCCGGTGTACGCGACGTCCCGCGCCCCGAACGCGCCCG
This sequence comes from Dactylosporangium sp. AC04546, assembly GCF_022095675.1. GTDB lineage: Bacteria > Actinomycetota > Actinomycetes > Mycobacteriales > Micromonosporaceae > Dactylosporangium. Next base: position 102,836 of record NZ_JAHYSG010000008.1, read on the forward strand.
CGTAGGCGCGGCAGCGGTCCCGGACGTCCGCCTCGTCGAGGATGAAGGTGGGGGTACCGTGCTCGGCCGCGACGGCGGCCAGGCTGACCCCGCCGACGCGCAGGTCGCCGCCGTCGGCCCAGCGGGCGGTGAGCGGCCACACCCCGGCGCCGAGGTGGGCCGGCAGCGACGAGCGAAGCGTGGGCAGGATGTCGGTGAGCGTCATGCGACCAACGCTGGCACCGCGGCGACGGGCCGCCCAGACGCCCTGACGCAATCCCTACGTCAGGATTTCGTCAGGGCCGCCGGCCGGACGCGAGCCGGAGGCCGGTCGTGCACACCTGGTGATCGTGCGATGAGTTTCGGTGCCGGCGGCGGTCCAACCCCCATGGAGGTCTCCCTGGCGCTGGGTGCGGCGGTCGCGCGGGCGGACATCGGCGGGCTGTGTGCCGGGCTGGCCGAGCGGCTGCGCGGACTGCCCGCCGGGACCGTCGTCTGCGACGTGGCCGGGGTGGCCCGGCCCGACGTCGTCACCGTCGAGGCCCTCGCGCGGCTGCGCCTGACCGCGCGCCGGCACGGGTGGCGGCTGGTCGTCGCCGGGGCCGGGCCGGCGCTGGTCGAGGTCGCCGGGCTGCTCGGGCTAGTCGAGGTGGTCGGGGAGGCCGAACAGCGGGAACAGCCGGGCCGTGTCGAGGAAGTTGTTGACACCGGCGATCCGCCCGCCTGACAGCTCCAGCACGATCAGCGCCCACGGGCCGGTCGTGCGGTACTGCCCGAAGGCCGGCATGCCGTTGGCCACGGCCGGGACCAGGCGGGACCCCGCGCAGCCGGCGCCGGTGCCGGACATCCAGGCCCGGATGTCAGCGGGCCCGCGCAGCCACAGCGGCAGCGGCGGCATCGACAGGGTCGCGTCCTCGTGCAGCAGCGCGGTGAGCGCCTCGAGGTCGTAGGCCTCGAACGCCCGCACGTAACGGCCGAGGAGGGCCCGCTGCTCGTCGTCGAGCGGCCGGTGCACGTCGGCGGTGACGTCCGCGGCCGCGAGGGTGGCCCGGGCCCGCTGCAGCGCGCTGTTGACGCTCGCGACCGAGGTGTCGAGCAGGTCGGCCACCTCCTGCGCCGACCAGGCGAGGACCTCCCGCAGGATCAGCACCGCACGCTGCCGCGCCGGCAGGTGCTGGAGCGCGGCCACGAAGGCCAGCCGGACCGACTCCCGCCCGGCGACCACGTCGGCCGGGTCGGCGCGCTCCGGCAGCACCCGGTCGTCGGGCGCCGGGCCGACCCAGATCTCGTCCGGCCGCGGCTCGCCGGGGTTGGTGGCGGTGCCCGAGCCGGCCGGCCCCAGGTCCATCGGCCGCACCCGCCGCTGCGCGCTGGTCAGCATCGTCAGGCAGACGTTGGTGGCGATGCGGTACAGCCACGAGCGCACCGACGAGCGGCCCTCGAACTGCTCGGCGCCGCGCCAGGCCCGGATGAAGGCCTCCTGCACGGCGTCCTCGGCGTCGAACGCGGAGCCGAGCATCCGGTAGCAGTACCCGGTCAGCTCGGCGCGGTGAGCTTCCAGTTCGGCGGTCATCACCACGATTTCAAAATTCCCTCCGGCGGCACCGATGAGTTTCGGGCGGCGGCCTGGTCTGCACCAATGACACTACGACAGACACGCTGAGGAGTTCACGATGACCTACGCCGACGTCAACGGGATCAGCCTGTACTACGAGACGCACGGCACCGGCCGGCCGCTGATCCTGCTGCACGGCGGGCTCGGCTCAGGCGAGATGTTCGCGCCGATCCTGCCGACTCTCGCTGACCACCACCAGGTGATCCTGGTCGACGTCCAGGGCCACGGCCGTACCGCCGACATCGACCGGCCGCTGGACGTGCGGCTCATGGCCGACGACATCGCGGCGCTCATCGACCACCTCGGACTGGACCGGCCCGACGTCGTCGGCTACTCGCTCGGCGGCGGCATCGCGTTCAACGTCGCGATCCGCCACCCGGAGAAGGTCGGCCGGCTGGTCGCGGCGTCGGCGAACATCCGCCGCTCCGCCATCTACCCGGACATGCTGGCCCAGCAGGGCCAGGTGAGCGCGGCGGCCGCCGAGTTCATGAAGGAGACCCCGATGTACGAGGCGTACCAGCGGCTGGCGCCCCGTCCCGAGGACTTCCCGCGCCTGCTGGACAAGATCGGCCAGGCGATGGCCAAGGACTTCGACTTCACCGAGGAGGTGCGCGGCCTGCAGGTGCCGACCCTGGTCGTCGCCGCGGACGCCGACATGGCCCCGCCGAGCCACTTCGTCGAGGTCTTCGGCCTGCTCGACGGCGGGCTGCGCGACGGCGGCTGGGGCGGCGAGGGTCGGCCGAAGGGCAACCACGCCCTGGCGATCCTGCCCGGCCTGACCCACTACGACCTGTTCCTGTCCCCGCTGTTCGCCACCGCGGCGCTCGCGTTCCTCGACAAGGACCGCTGACCGCACGTATCTGGGCGCTGGTCGGTCTATCACGGGGTAGATCGACCAGCGTCGCACCTCTGGGCCGTGATCGGCGTGCTCGCCCCGAACGAAGAGCCCTGCGGGTCTTGACAGGCGCTGGCAGACTGCGGCGATGGCTTCCTTTGATCAACTATTTGCGCAGCATGTCGCCACGGCTATGGGGCGGCAGCTGGCGTTGGCCGATTTTATCGAGCAGCGTGACTGGCAGCTGGATCTCAACAGCGGGGCGGTGGCGTTCGGGGGCGATCTGCGGTACCGAATCCAGCTTCTGGGCACTGAGAGCCACCGCGACGGCACATGGCTGTGGGCGTGGGCCAACCAGGCGAGCAACCTTCCGCCGGGCCTGCTGCACCTGTGCACGTGGCTGCAGGACTACGGCCGGCGCGAGGGCGTCGCCGAGCTCACCACGCCCAGTTTCCCGCTGGAGCGCGCCGACGGGCACCGTCTGGCCCTGCTCGCCTCGGGACTGACCGGTCGGCCGTACTACCGCGGCCCGTACGACGGCGGCGCGGTCTTCTTCCATCTGGAGGGCATCCCGGCGCAGGTCACGGCCCCGGTCCGGCCGGAGCGCGCCCTGACCGTGCTCAACCAGGTCATCATGGGCTTCGAGGTCGACCACCGCACCGCCGCCGCGGCGTTCCTGCAGCAGCAGGGCTGGCGGGTCGAGCCGGCTGGGGCGGCGCTCACCGGCACGCACCCGGCCGGCTCGTCGATCCGGATAGAATTCGATCACCTGGGCCGCCTCAGCGACATGTCCGCCACCCTCGCCGCCGAACGTTAGACGCGGACGGCGAGGCCGCGGGGCTGACGGCGCTCTCCACTCCGGCCGACGGCCGGTGGGCAGGTCAGCGGCTGAGGGTGATCCAGTAGCGGCGGACCCGGACGTGCCCGGTGTCGAGGATGCCCTGGAACACGCCGCCCTGGCTCTCGATGGTGCGCGCCGAGGCGAGGTTGTCCTCCAGGCAGGGAATGAGCACCCGGTGCAGACCCAGCACGGTGCGGGCCTCGCGGAGCATCTCACCCAGGGCCCAGCTCGCCAGGCCGCGGCGGCGCGCGGAGGGACGTACGCCGTAGCCGATCTGGCCCAGGTCGTCGTCCTGCCAGTGCCGCATCGCGATACCCCCGAGCACCTGCCCGTCCTCGACGATCCACCGGCAGGAGGCATGCCGCTCGTCGGGGCATGGCGCCCCGGCCCCGTGGTCGAGCCGGACACGTCGCCGCACCCAGTCGGCGAAGCCGTCGGGCGAGTCCAGGTCGTCTTCGGGGCCGATGCCGAAGCCGTCCTCGTGCAGACCGGGCCCCCAGTCGTCGCGGCAGTCCTGGAAGGCGGCATACAGGCTGGTGGTGGGCGATATCAAGGCTGGCATGCGGGCCACCGTAGCCACGGTCCGGGCCTCCGGCGATCCCCTCGGGTCCACTGTGGATCATGCCCACAGGCCGTCTCTGCCTTCGGCGAGGCCGTTTGTTTGGGGGGAGTACGCGTGCGTTCGCCCGGGCGGTCCTCGGGGGCCTCAGGCGGGCACATGGCTACTTCCGAGGCGGTGGACCCCAGTGCGTGAGGGCTGAACATGGGCGAGGTGAGTGATCTGCGTCACGGCCACCGTGTCGGCCGCCGTCGTGCCGAAGGCGCCACCCCTGACGACGCCCTGGACGAGTCAGGTCTCCACGACCAATCCGCTGCCCGAGTACCCGCGGCCGCAGATGACCCGGCCCGACTGGCAGTCGCTCAACGGCGAGTGGGAGTTCCTCGACCCTGCCACCGACGGCGCCGGGAACGTCAACCGCAACGCGGCGCCGCCGCTCAGCCAGACGCTGCCCGAGCGGATCCCGGTGCCCTACCCGGTGGAGTCGGCGCTGTCGGGCATCATGCGCAACGACAACCGCGACCTCATGTTCTACCGCCGCACGTTCACCGTCCCGTCCGCCTCGAACGGGCACGTTATTGCGAATTTCCGGTAACGATCGGCGGGCGGGCGAGCGGCTGGACCCTGCCGTGCCTGGCATCGAGAATTGGGTGCCTGCCGTAGGAGCTGCGCTCGTACTCTCTGGTGGTGAGCGATAGCAATGACTACGTGAGGTTGCGAGAGACCTTCAACGAGGACGCTGCACGCTACGACCGTGCCCGCCCTCGGTACCCAGTGCAGATGTTTGATGATCTCGCTGCGGCCGGGGTAGCGCCTGGGGCAAGGGTGCTGGAGATCGGCTGTGGCACCGGGCAGGCGACCGTGCCGCTGGCCGAGCGGGGCTACCGCATCGTGGCTGTCGAGTTGGGCACGGACATGGCGGTTGTGGCTCGGCGAAATCTTGCCGCGTTCGACGCGGTGGAGGTCGTTACGGCGGCGTTCGAGGAGTGGCCCTTGCCCGGTGAACCGTTCGACGTGGTGTTCTCCGCTACCGCGTTTCACTGGATCGACCCCGCGGTGCGGGTGTCGAAGTCTGCTGACGCTTTGCGTCTCGGTGGCCTGCTGGCCACCGTCGGAACCCACCACATCGCTGGCGGTACCTGGACCGAGGCATTCTTCGTTGAGATCCAGAAGTGCTACGAGCGCTTCGATCCGTCGACCCCACCGGGCCTGCGTCTTGAGACTGCTCGTGACATCGTCGAAGACGATCGGGAGCTCACCTCGTCGGGGCGATTCGGGCCTGCGAAGTTCTACCGATACGAGTGGGAGCTGCCGTACTCGACAGCTGACTACCTGGATCTGCTGTTGACCTACTCCGGACACCGTGCCTTGCCGGACGTGCAGCGGAGCGCACTGCTGAACTCCATCGCGCGGCTGATCGACGCGGACTACGGGGGGCAAATTGTCAAGCGCTACCTGACTGAGCTGAGGATCGCCCAACGAGTCCGGTGAATCGCTTCGACCACTGGCGGTTGAACTCAGCACAGCGCTCGTGCCCGCGCGGACGGGCCGCGGCAGGACGCTTCGTTCCGGACGGTGACCGGCCTGGCCGACGCCCGCTGCTACTCGTTCGAGTCGGTCAACTTCCCGGGCCGCTACCTGCGCCACGCCGACAGCCGGGTGCGCAACTCGCCCGACGACGGCTCGGCCCTGATGTGCGCCGACGCCACGTTCTGCGCCCGGCCCGGCGTCGGCGGGGTCGGTGTCACGTTCGAGTCGCTGAACATCCCGGGCTCATACCTGCGCCACTTCGAGTCCCAGGTGTACATCGCGGCCGGCACGGCGGGCAGCGGCTTCAACCGGCCGCAGACCCTGACCGCCGACAGCAGCTGGACGCTCGCCGCCCCCTGGGCGCCGTAGCGCAGTGCGTCATCGGGGAGCTCGGCGTGGACCGTCCAGCGGTCCCGCCGAGCTCCTCCGCGCTCGCAGTCGCTCAGGACCTGGCGGGCTCGCCGAACCAGCGGGCGAGGTGGTCGTCCAAGTCCTGCTGATCGTCGCCGATCCAGGCGACGTGGCCGTCGGGGCGGAGCAGGACGCACGGAGCATCCAGTGCCGCGGTGGGATCCCCGAGGTAGTCGACCCGGTCGGACCAGCCGCCGGCGTTCAGGCGTTCGGTGCGGTCCAGCAGCAGGCCGCGGCCGCGGTGCAGCAGGCCGTAGAGGCGGCCCTGCTTCACGTCGAGGTCGCGCAGGCGGCGGCCGAGCAGGTCGGGGCCTTCACCGAAGTCGTAGCGGACGCCAATCGCGGTGATCTTCTCGATCAGATAGCGGTTCACCTCGTCGAAGTCCATCAGCTCGGTGAGCAGCCTGCGCACGGCCTGCGGGCCCGGTTCGGAGGACAGCAGTTCCATCTGGGCGCGGGTGTTGTCCAGCACGTCCTCGGCGACCGGATGACGTTCGGCCTGGTAGGTGTCCAGCAGTGTTTGCGGCGCCCAGCCGCGGATCTGTGCGGCCAGCTTCCAGCCGAGGTTGAACGCGTCCTGAACGCCCAGGTTGAGGCCCTGCCCGCCGATGGGTGGATGGATGTGTGCCGCGTCGCCGGCCAGCAGCACCCGCCCGACCCGATACCGTTCGGCCAGCCGTGTGGCATCCCCGAAGCGGGACAACCAGCGCGGGGAGTGCACGCCGAAGTCGGTTCCGGCGATGGTGCGCAGCTGATGTTTGAAATCCTCGAGGGTGGGCGGTTCCGCACGGTCGCTGACTCCCGCGGCGGGGACCACGACGCGGTAGACCCCTGCGCCGAAGGGCCCGATGCTGAGTCGCTGATCGGTCTCGCGGACCTGGGTCACCTTGGCGGCGACCTCCTCGTGCGGCACGCCGACTTCCATCTCGCCCATCAGCGTCTCGGTCTTCGAGGGCTCGCCGGGGAAGCCGACGCCGAGCAGCTTTCGCACGGTACTGCGCGCGCCGTCACAGCCGACGAGATAGCGCGAACGCAGCCGTTCGCCGTCGGCCAGCTCGACGGTCACACCGTCGTCGTCCTGCTCGAAACCTGCCACCGCGGCACCGTGGCGGACCTGCGCACCCAGGTCGATCGCATGTTCTTCGAGCAGGTGAACGATGACCGGCTGCGGGATGCCCAGCAGATAGGCGTGCGCGGAGTCCAGGCCCGCCGGCGCGGGTTTGTTGATGGCGGCGAAGAAGCCGGCGGCCGGACGCTGTCTTCCGCGTTCGAGGATGCGCTCCAGCAGCCCGCGCATTGCCATCAGCTCGATACTGCGAACGTGCAGACCGACGATGCGGACGAACGACGCGGGCTCGGTTTCCTTCTCCAGGACGAGGACCCGCACATCGTGCAGCCGCAGCTCGGCGGCCAGCATCGCGCCGGTCGGCCCGCATCCGGCAATGATCACGTCGAACATAGGTGTTTGCCTTTCGGGAGTGCCTTGGTGGCGAGGCGCTCCCGGCGACACCTACGTCAATCGCCCGACCGGAACGGGAAGGGGGAGCACCCACAGCGATACAGCGTTCATGGGTCTCACCTCCTCGGGCGGTGTCACGGTCAGCTGCAAGCTACAAGTCCGAGCATCGTCCCGTCCAGTCCTTTGCCAGCCACGTGCTCACGACGCTGAACGGGCCGCTGGCCGCGCCGTTGCGTCTTAACATCTAAATGATATAGCTTTCTTCCACAGGGAGGGAGGCGCCTGGCCATCATGACCGACTGGACACTGCTCGCGCCGGACGATGACGCGCGGGCGCTCGACGAGGCCGCCGGCGCGCACTTCGCCGCGCTTCGCGGGCCGGACGCGATGAGGGCCGCGATCGACGGCACGCCGGCCGACGACGGCTGGAAGGTGCTTGCCGACGGCGGCTACCCCGACATCGCCGTCCCCGAGGACCTCGGCGGCGCCGGCCGCCTCATCGACCTCGCCGTCGTGCTCGAGGCCGCGGGGCGCACCCTGCTCACGCCGGGGCTGCTGCCGTCCGCCCTCGCCACCCGGGCCCAGCTGGCCGCCGGGGTGCACCGGGCCGAGTTCCGGTCACGACCCGCCGGGTTCGCCCTGGCGCGGGGGCGGGTCGCCGGCGGGCGGTGCTCGGTCGAGCGGGCCCACGTGCTGGGCGGGCTTGGCGCCGCCACGCTCACGCTCGTCGTCGCCGGGGCCGACGGGGCCTGGGTCGCCGTCGTCGACCCGCAGGACGGCGGGGTCGAGCTGGTGCGGGAGTCGACGGTGATCGACCCTTCGCGGCCCGTGCCGGCGTACCGGCTCACCAACGCCCGCTGCCTCGCCGAGCGCGCCGTCGAGCTGGAGCGGGCCCTGGCGGAGTGCCGCGTCTGCCTCGGCGCGGATCTTCTCGGTACCGCTGCGGGAGCCCTCACGGCCGCGGTCGCCCACGCACAGTCGCGCCGCCAGTTCGGCCAGCCGATCGGCGCCTTCCAGGCCGTCAAGCACCAGCTCGCCGAGGCCTACGTGGCGGTCGAGCGGGCCCGCAGCCTCACCTACGGCGCCGCGCTGGGCGAGTCGTCGCCGCTGCTGGCCAACGCCGCGGCGGCCGAGGCGGCGGTCCTCGTGGCGTCGCGGTACACGCAGCTCATGGGCGCGATGGGCGTGACGTTCGAGGCGGACTGCCACCTGTTCCTGCGCCGCGCGCACCAGACGGCCGGGCTGCTCGGCACGCCCGACGAGCTGTACGCGGCCGCCGCCCGGGAGGCCCGATGACCACCGAGTTCGACGAGTTCCTCGACCGGGTGCTCCCGGCCGACTACGACGAGCGCTATCAGCAGTACCGCCGCGACACCGAGCTGCGCCGCAACTACCAGGCCGCCGCGTTCGACGACGGCTGGCTCGTCCCCGAGTGGGGGCGCGACGAGGGCGGGCGGGAGCTGGCCGGCCCGGAGGCGCTCGCCGTGCGGCTCACCGGCGCGCGGCGGCGGGTGCCCCGGCTGCTGAACATCCAGGGCGTGGGCGTGGCCGCCCCGGCGGTCCGGGCGTTCGGCACCCCGGCGCAGAAGGCGCGGCTGCTGCGGCCGGCCGCGCGGGGCGACGAGGTGTGGGCGCTGGGCATGTCCGAGCCCGGCGCCGGTTCGGACCTCGCGTCGCTGCGCACCACCGCCGTCCTCGACGGCGGCGTGTTCACGGTCAACGGCCAGAAGGTCTGGACGACGCAGGGCGACGAGGCCCGCTGGTGCACGCTGTACGTGCGGACCGACCCCGAGGCGCGGCCGCACCGCGGCATCTCCTGCCTGGTGCTCGACATGCGCAGCCCGGGCGTGACCGTCCGGCCGATCCGCACCGCCGGCGACCCGATCGAGTCGTTCTGCGAGGTGTTCCTCGACGACGTCAAGATCCCCGAGGACGCGCTGCTCGGCCCGCTGCACGGCGGGTGGGGCGTGGCGATGGCCAGCCTGGAGCACGAGCGCGACATGATCTGGCTGAACACCTGGCTGGAGGCGAACCGGGCGCTCGAGCCGACGGTGCGGGCCGGTGAGCTGTCCGAGGCGCAGCTGGTCCGGCTCGGCCGCTCGCTCGCCGACACCGAGAGCCTGCGCCTGACCGGGCTGCGCTGCGCCGCCCAGCGCTGGGCCGGCGCGCCGTCGCAGGCCTGGACCATCCTCAAGCTGCTCGGCTCCGAGTCGGTCCAGCGGGCCGCGCTGCTGTCGCTCGACGTCGCCGGCCCGGCCGCGTTCGACGACCCCGCGTACTTCGACGAGCGCCTCGACTCGCTCGGCGCCACGATCTACGGTGGCACGTCGGAGATCCAGCGGACCATCGTCGCCGAACGGGCATTGGGACTGCCGAAGGGGAGATCATGACGTCACTGGCCAACCGCTGCGCGCTCGTCTCCGGGGCCGGCCGCGGGCTGGGCCGCGCGATCGCCACCTCGTTGCTGGAGGCGGGCGCCACCGTCTGCGTGGTCTCCCGCAATCCAGCCGAGCTGGACGACTTCGTGGCCGCCGCCGGGGGTCGTGCGTTTGCCTTCCCGGCCGACATCCGGCAACCTGACGACCTGGACCGCCTACGGGACGCGGTGCTGAGCGAGGTCGGAGTCGTCGACATCCTGGTGAACAACGCCGGCAACCTGGTGAAGAAGCCGGTCGTGCCGCTGCCGACCGACGGGCCGGTGGGCCAGCCCGGGTCTGGCCCGGCCGACGTCGCCATGACCGACGACGACTGGGACTCGGTGCTCGACACCCACGTTCGCGGTTCGCTGCACCTGGTGCGGTCGTTCGTGCCGGGCATGCTGTCGCAGGGACGGGGCCGGGTGATCAACATCGCGTCGAGCAGCGTGGCCCGGTCGGCCAACCTGACCGTGAGCTACCAGGTCGCCAAGGGCGCGATGCTGCAGCTGACCCGCTCGCTCGCCAAGGAGTGGGCCGCGTTCGGCGTCACGGTGAACACGATCGCGCCCGGGCACTTCCGCACCAGCATGACCAAGGCACTGCACGACAGCCCCGAGGGCCAGGCCTGGCTGCGCGAGCGCATCCCGATGCGCCGCACCGGCGACGCCGCCGAGCTCGGTGCCCTGGCCGTCCATCTGGCCGGCGACCTCGCGTCGTTCATCACCGGCCAGACCATCTTCGTCGACGGCGGTGAGACCCTCTAGTGTCCGAGTCCGAGATGTCAGAGCTGTCCGAGCTGTCAGAGCTGGCCGGTCGCCCGCACCGCATGCCGCTGCGGACCCCGCGGGTGGCCGAGGCGGTGGCGGCGCAGCTGCGGCTGCGCATCCTCGAGGGCGACCTGGTCGACGGCGCCGAGCTGCCCCCGGAGGCGCAGCTGTTGCAGGAGTTCCCGGCCAGCCGGCCGAGCCTGCGCGAGGCGATCCGCATCCTGGAGACCGAGGGGCTGCTGACGGTCCGCCGCGGCAAGGTCGGCGGCATCGTGGTGCGCAGCCCCACTGCCCACTCGGCGGCCTACCACATGGGCCTGCTGCTGCACTCCCGCGCGATCCCGCTGACCGACCTGGCGACGGCCCGCAATCTCCTCGAACCGTTCTGCGCCGAGCAGGCCGCCATGCGCGACGACCACGGCGCCGTCGGCCAGCGCCTGCGCGAGCTCAACGACGAGGCCGCCACGGTCGTCGCCGACGGCCCGGCCTTCACCGGCGCCTCGGTGAAGTTCCACGAGGCCCTCGTCGACGCGGCCGGCAACCAGACGCTGCGCATGTTCGCCGGGATGATGGAAAGCATCTGGAGCGTCCAGGAGCGCGGCTGGGCCCGCCGCGCGGCCGACGAGTCCAGCTACCCGTCGGTGGACCTGCGCCGCGAGGTGCTGCGCGCCCACGACTCGATCCTGAAGGCCATCGAGGCGGGCGACGCCGACCTGGCCGGCCGCGTGACCCGCGCCCACCTCAAGGCGTCGCAGCTCTACGTGGCGTCGTCGGAGGCCCCGTCGGTCCGCGTCGTCGACGAGTACGGCATGCCCCGCATGGACTACGACGCGGACCGCTCCTAGCGCGTGTCGGTCGGCGACTCGCGGGACGATTGCGGACAACCCCCGGAGCGGGACCGCGGTCGATATTGATCTACTGCTATCTTTCGGCATCCGCCGCGCGAAAGACGGGGTGCGCGGCGAGTTCGGGAGAGGCAGAGCATGCGCCGAGCACCAGCTGTCCTGTTCCTCGCAACAACCATCGTGGTCACGCTCGCCGGCACGGCCGTGCCGGCGGGTGCCGAGACGCCCGCGGAGGTCCGCCACTCCAGCGGGCTCGTCCTCGTCGGGCCGCTCGACGAGAACCCGGCACCGATGCCGGAGGATCTCGCGCAGGCGCACCACGACGCCGTGCGGTACGCCGAGGAGAACGCCGCCACGGTCGGCTATCCGTGGATCGACCGCAAGAACCACAAGCTTGTCCTGTCCGCCGCTGGCGCGCAGGGCCTCGCGAAGCTCCAGGCCTTCCAGCCGCGCGCCGCGCTCACGGCCGGCGTCACCTCGATCCGGTCGGTGTCGGCGAGTTGGAAGCGGCTCGAAGGCATCAAGGACGAGGCGATCAGCCTCGGCAAGGCCGTGCCGGACGCGTCGGCCATCGTCATGACCGAGCCCGACGAGGAGCACAACCGGGTCGTCATCACCGTCGACCGGATGAGCGATCCGCTGCTCAACGCGCTTGCGGCCCGCTACGGCACCACCGACGTCGCGATCCGCTACAGCCCGAAGCACGAGAAGGGCCACGACGACGGGCGCGACAACGACACGTCGCCGTTCTACGGCGGCGCGCTCATCAACGCGCCGGCCGGCACCTGCAGCACGGGCTTCCCGTGGTACTCCGGGACCACCAGCTACATGGTGACCGCCGGGCACTGCGCGCCCAACGGCGGCAGCGTCTCCACGCCCGCGCAGTCGATGGGCTCGGTGACGGCCAGCAGCCGGGAGAACCGCAACCCCGGCGTGGGCACGGTGTACCTCACCGGGCAGACGACGTACCGCGGTGACATCGCCCTCATCCAGATGAGCTCGGGCCGCGCCAGCGGTTCGTCCATCTTCCGCGGCGGCGTCGGATCCAGCTCCTCCTACGCGATCGACTCGATGTGGAGCCGCGCGCCGCAGAACGGCGACCAGTACTGCACCGGCGGCCGGACGACCGGCGAGCAGTGCGGCTGGGTCGTCGTCAACGTCCGGATCAACTACACCAACAGCAACGGCGAGGTGCTGCGCAACGTCTCGCAGGGCCGCAAGCAGGGCCAGTGCACGATGGGCGGCGACTCGGGCGGCCCGACGTACACGGTGCTGAGCAACGGCAACGTGGTCGCCAAGGGCATCCACAGCGGCACGAGCGGCGGCGGCAGCGACAACTGGGGCGGCGCGCTCGACCCCTGCTACGAGCGGTTCACCGACATCTGGGACGCGTACTACGGCTTCCCGGGCCAGATCCGCGAGATCTGACCCACCCGGAACCACGGGCCCGGGCGTGCCAGAATCCGGCGCATGGAGGAACTGCGCTCCACCGCCGAACTGCTCGCCCGGGCCCGCCGGGTCGTCGTGTTCACCGGCGCCGGGATGTCGGCCGAGAGCGGGGTGCCGACCTTCCGCGACGACCTGACCGGCCTGTGGGCGCGGTTCGACGCCGAGCAGCTGGCCACGCCGGAGGCCTTCCACGCCGACCCGGACCTGGTCTGGGGCTGGTATTGCGACGTCAGCCTCCGCGGTAGCGCCGCTCAGCTGCTCCCGGCGGCCTGGGCCGGCAGTGCCCAGACGAGCGGCACGCCCGTGTCCGCGCCGGAGTAGTCGTCCTCGACCTCCAGCAGCTCGGCCATCCGGGCCTGCCACGGGACGTTGGCCGGGTGGTCGCGCAGTGCGGCGCGCATGGCCGCGTAGTCGTCGACGTCGACCAGGTGGAACAGGTCGCGCCCGGAGCGCCAGATGCGCCAGCCGCGCACGCCGGCCGCCCGCAGCGCGGCGTCGAGCTCGGGCGGGATGACGGCGTGCACGGCGTCGTACTCGGCCTCGCGGCCGGGCTTGAGCCGGGTGTGGAGCGCCACCTGCGGCATGCGATCGCCTCCGTGTGCCGGGGTTCAGCGGCGCCGCGCCCGCAGCACCGCGTCGTGGATCGTAACCTCCCCGCCGTGCTCGGGATGGCTGGCCGTCCGCGGCCGGGCCTCGGCCGCCTGCACCTCCCACGCCTCCGGGTCGAGGGCGGCGGCCAGCTCCTCGCCGGTGAAGAACAGCTCCGGCATGTCCGGCCGGGGCACCACGGCGGCGTCGGACGCGTGGTGGCCGGCGATGAGCAGCGTCCCGCCGGCCGCGACCGCGTCGGCCAGCCGCGCGAACAGCGCCTCCCGCAGGCCGGTCGGCACGTGCACGAACGCGGCGCTCACCAGGTCGTACCGCCCCGGCGCCGGCGTCCACGCCAGCATGTCGACCCGCTCCCAGGTGACGTCGACCCCCGCGTCGGCGGCGTGCGCGGCGGCCCGCTCCAGCGCGGTGGGGGAGATGTCGGCGCCGGTGACCCGCCACCCACGCTGCGCGAGCCAGATGGCGTCGGCGCCCTCCCCGCACCCGACGTCGAGCGCCGCACCGGGTGCCAGTCCGCCGACGTCGCTGACCAGGTGCGAGTTGGGCCGTCCACTCCACAGCGTGCCGCGGCTCTGGTACCGCTGCTCCCAGTAGTCCTCGGTGAACATCTCCATCGTCATGCGGCAACTCTGCCCGCCCGGCAACCGATCCGGCGAGATTTGTTGCCGGTTCGGCGAACTACGGCTCGTCCGCGCGTCGTATCATTCCGTAACGTCGATCGCCGACAATGGATCGGTGCCGACAGGTCTGAGCTACGCCGACGCCGTGCGGCTTCTCGACGGGTCGCCGGGCGGGGGTGCCGAGCACGCGCTCGGCGGTGCGCTGCTCGTGGCCTCCGCGGCGACCGGTGGCACAGCACCGATGGTGCTGAGCCTCTTCGACGTGAAGAACGAGCTCATGCGGGTGAGCCGCTGGCTGGTCACGCAGGCCGACCGGATCACCCGCGGGCACGGCCGGGTCGACCGCTCCGCCCGGCTGCGGGCGGCGCACTCCGTGATCGTGGTGGCGAACCTGTTCGGCGCGCTCGACGAGCTCGATCTGCCGATCGCGCCGGCCGGTGTCGCGATGAACCGGGCCGAGCAGGCGGGCTTGATCGCCGGCGAGGACCCCGGGCGGCGCTGGCTCGACAACCTGCTGGCCGCCGCGATCCCGGCGCCGGGCCCGGCGCTGTCCTACGACGACCTGCTCGGCGAGCTGCGCCGCTGGTACGCCTGGCACGGCAACCGGCTGCTCGAGTTCGTCCAGGGCCTCGCGGTCTGGGACGAACTCGACGACACGCGCCGGCGCCGGATGCAGGCCGCCTTCCGGGACCGGCTGCCCGAGGTGGCCCTGGCGCGGTACGAGAGCGACTACCTGCAGCTGGCGGGGGAGCTGCCGGAGTTCGCGTTCTGGTCCTGGCGGGCCGAGCAGCGCGCGACCGCCGCCGAGCTGCGCCAGGTGGGCATCGGCCTGCGCGAGCTCGAGGCGCTCCTGCGCCGGATGACGTCGGGGTCGGCACTGACCGACCGGCGGGCCGCGCTCGCCGCCGCCTACCGCGACGCCCTGCACGGCCCGATCACCGGAGAGGACCAGCACACGGTCGAGCTGACCATGCCGTCGCTCGGCGAGATCTACGTCGATCCGCGGTTCGTCACCCGGGTCGCGACGGTCAACGACAACCCGGCCGAGGACTCGTGGTGGGACGACGTGCCGGTCCGGCACGACTTCCCGACGTTCATGGCCGCCCACCTGACCAGCCCGGAGGCGACCCAGGCCCCGCTGGTGCTGCTCGGGCAGCCCGGCGCGGGCAAGTCGGCGCTGACCCGGGTCCTCGCGGCGCGCCTGCCGGCCGAGGACTTCATGCCGATCCTGGTGCCGCTGCGCGAGGTGCCGGCCGACTACGACGTGCAGGGGCAGATCGAGCACGCGGCCCGGGCCGCCACCGGCGACGGGATGTCGTGGAAGGAGCTTGCCGAGTCCGCCGGCGGGGCCCTTCCGGTCGTGCTCCTCGACGGCTTCGACGAACTGCTCCAGGCGCTCGGCGTCAGCCAGTCCAACTACCTGCAGCGCATCGCGGCGTTCCAGCGGCGCGAGGCGGTCCAGGGCCGGCCGGTCGCGGTCGTCGTCACCACCCGCACGGCGGTGGCCGACCGGGCCCGGCTGGCCGAGCACAGCGTCGTGGTGCGGATCGAGCCGTTCGACGACCGCCAGGTGAGCCGCTGGCTGTCGGTGTGGAACGAGACGAACCGCGACGGGTTCGCCCGCCGCGGCGTGTCCGGGCTTCCGGCCGAGGTGGCCTGGCGCTACCAGGACCTGGCCGGGCATCCGCTGCTGCTGGTCATGCTCGCGCTGTACGACGCCCACGACAACGCCCTGCAGCGCGCCCACGCCGCGGCGACCGACGGGTCCGACCTCAACCGGGCGCAGCTCTACGAGCGGCTGCTGTCGACGTTCGCCAGCCGGGAGATCCACCGCTCGGACGAGAGTATCTCGGACGCGGACCTGTCGGTCGCGGTCGAGGAGGAGCTGCTGCGGCTGTCGGTCGTCGCCTTCGCCATGTTCAACCGCTCGCGGGGCTGGGCCACCGAGCCCGAGCTCAACCGGGACTTCGCCGGCCTCGCCGTGACGCCGCCGGGCGGTGCCGCGGGCGGCGACCTGCGCCGTCCGCCCGGACCGGGCCGGCAGATGATCGCGCGGTTCTTCTTCGTGCAGGGCGTGCCCATCGAGCAGCACAACCAGCGGTTGCACACCTTCTCCTTCCTCCACGGGACGTTCGGCGAGTTCCTGGTGGCCCGGCTCATCACCCGGGTGCTGCACGACCTCGCCGACCGGGAGGCGGCCGGGTCGCTGCGGCTGCGCCCCGCGCCGGTCGAGGATCCCCTGCTGTACTCGCTGCTGAGCTTCGCCCCGCTGTGCACCCAGGGCTCGACGGTCCTGCTGTTCCTCGCCGAGCTGTTCGCCGCCGAGCCGGCCCGGCGCGCCGACGTCGGCACGTGGGTACTCCGCGCGTTCCACAAGGCCACCACCCGCCTCGACGTGCCGCACGACGACTACCTGCCGGTGGCGGTGCCGGCCGGGTCCCGCCTGGTCCGCTTCACCGTCAACCTGCTCCTGCTGCGGGCCGTCTGCCACGGGCACGCGGAGGCCGCCGAGCTGTTCCCGGGCGCCGCCGACCCGGCCGGGCGGCTGGGCCGGCTCGCGAGCAGCTGGCAGGCGGTGCTGTCCACCGAGGACTGGGGCTCGCTGCTCGACGCGACGATGACCCGGCGGTCCTGGGACGGGCAGCGCCGCAACGCGGTGGTGTCCCTCGCCGGCGACGGCGAGCGGCCCGAGGCCGTCGACGCGCTCTGGGTCCACGACTTCGCCGCGGAGTCACACGTCGGCCGGTTCGGCGCGGGTCACGGCTTCAACCAGTGGGTGCTCAGCGTCCGCATCGAGCGGGCCCAGCAGCTGCGCACCGACCAGGGCGACGACATGCTCCGCCACGCGCTGACGCCGGTCCTCGACCGGATGCCGGAGACGGTCGACGCGTTCGCCGTCCACGCCGTCGGCGACGCCGAGTCCATCGCCCACAGCGTCCAGCGGGTGCTGCTGTCGTCGGCGCTGGCGGACTCGGCCGACACGCTGGTCGCCGCGTACGACCGGTGCGTGTTCGCCGTCACCACCCAGGCGTTCGGCCCGGGGCATCTGCCGAAGAGCGCCTCGACCCTCGCGCTCCTGCTGGAGATGCTGGGCCGCGACGCATCCCGGCTGCCGGTGCCCCAGCTGTGCCGATGGCTCGAAGAGCTCGCCCGGAGCCGGCAGTTCCGGACCGAGCACCTGCCGGCGACACTGAACTGCGCGCTCGTCGCCGCGCCCGAGGCGGCCGAGGACCGCCAGGCGCTGGACGCCCTGGTGCGGTCCCTGGTCCGGCAGGTGCACACCACGCTGCAGAACGGCGGCCCGGCCTGGGACCGCCGGGCCCGGCTCCTGCTGTGGATCTGCCTGCACGAGGCGGGCGCCGGCCCGGCCGCCGTGGACTGGCTGGACCCGCCGGACGCCGCCGAGACCGCCGAGCTGCTCCGGCACGACCGCGCCCTCGGGGGCCGCCTCCGCGCCCTCCAGCCGTGATACTGAGGCGGTGGTGTTCTCGCGGATGGACCAGCCGGTGCCGGTGCCGGTCGAGGTGCGGGCCGCGGGCACCGGGGTGCGGGCCGGGGGAGCGGCCGGGCCACCACGGCAACCTGCTGCTGATCTACGACACCGTGGCGAAGACGTGGACGTCCGTCGACGCCGGCGGGACCGTGCTCGCGTTCGCGGTCTCCACCAAGCGGATCGTGACCGTCACCCGCGACGCCCGGACGGTCCGGATCGGGCAGTTCGGGCCGGGCGCACCGCGGGAGTTCGCGACGCTGGACACCGGCCTTACGGCCTCGGTCGACGCCGGCACGTTCACGCCGGGCCTGGGGGGCCGCACCGAGACCAGCCGCACCTTCCGCGACGGTGACACCTGGATGGCCATCGACGGCTACCGTGCGCGCGCCTTCTCGCTGTCGACGTTCGCCGGCACGGGCGCGTGGCGGCTGGACACCTGCCGCGACGCGGCCGTGTGGATACCGCTGGGCCAGCGGCGCTTCGTCCGTTACGGCGGCCGGCCCTGCGGCGAGGGCCCGCGGAGGAAACCGTCGACGCTGTCGATCGTGCGGTTCTAGCCGGTCGTCCAGGGCCGGAGCTTCTCCGGGTTCCGGATCGCCCACACGTGGGTGATGCGGTCGTCCGTGATGTCGAAGGCCAGGACCGTCACCGCGACGTCGCCGTCGAGCATCACCAGGCCGGGCTGACCGTTCACCGTGCGCTCGACGATGCGCAGGTCGAGGGTCTTACGGCGGACCGCGACGAAGCCGGCGGCCACCCGCTCGGCGCCGTGGACCGGGTGCAGCTCGGCGCTCACGAGGCCGCCGCCGTCGGCGACCGTCGTCACGTCCGGGTCCAGCAGGCCCACCAGGGCGCCGATGTCCTGGGCCTCCCAGGCCGCCTTGAAGTCGCGGACGATACCGGCCCGGCGGGCCGGTGGGGCAGGGGTCCTTGTCGTGTCCAGGCGGCGGCGGGCCGACGAGGCCAGCTGGCGGCAGGCGGCCGGGGTGCGGCCGACGATCGCGGCGACGTCGGCGAACGGGTAGCGGAACACGTCGTGCAGCACGAACGCCACCCGCTCGGCCGGCGTCATCGACTCCAGGACGACAAGGAAGGCCATGCTCACCGACTCGTCGAGCGTGACGCGGTCGGCGGGGTCCTCGCCGGTACCGCCGAGCACGTCCCGCGGCAGCGGCTCCGGGATCCACTCGCCGACGTAGCGCTCGCGCCGGGCGCGGGCCGAACCCAGCATGTCCAGGCAGATCCGGCTGGTGACCGTGGACAGCCAGGCGCCCGGGGACTCGATGGACTCGCGCTGGCCGGGGGTCATGGCGTACCA
This sequence comes from Dactylosporangium sp. AC04546, assembly GCF_022095675.1. Classification (GTDB taxonomy): domain Bacteria; phylum Actinomycetota; class Actinomycetes; order Mycobacteriales; family Micromonosporaceae; genus Dactylosporangium. Next base: position 121,583 of record NZ_JAHYSG010000008.1, read on the forward strand.
GCGGGCGAACGCCTCCTGCACCACGTCCTCGGCGTCGGCGAGCGAGCCGAGCAGCCGGTAGGCGAGGCCGAGCAGCTGCGGGCGCTCGTCCATGATCGTCATGACTCCACTCATACCCTTCCCGACGAACCGGCGCACCGGAATGTCAGGCCTGACGTTCCGCCGACCCGCGTCGTCGGACCGGCATGGACACCGAACAGTTGCAGGCCCTCGCCGACCGCGTCGAGATCGAGGCGCTGCGCGGCGAGTTCACCGACGCCGGGATGCAGCGCGACTGGGACCGCTTCGCGGCGCTGTTCACCGACGACGCCGTCTGGCGGATCCCCGGCGCGGGCGTCGAGCTCACCGGCCGCGACGCCATCCGCGCCGGGGTCGAACGACTCCGGACACTGTGGGAGTTCTTCGTGCAGAACGTCCACCCTGGCACCATCCGGCTGGGCGCGGACGGCGGCACCGCGACCGGCCGCGCGTACGTCGCCGAGTTCGGCCGCTTCCGCGACGGTACCTCGCACCTGAACTACGCCCTGTACCACGACCGCTACACCCGCACGCCGGACGGCTGGCGGTTCGCCGAGCGCGTCTACGAGGTCCGCTACACGGACGACAGCCCGCTGACCGGGGCACCGCCGGGCGCCTGAGCATGGCAGGCTGATGCGGTGATCGAGCTCGACCTCTCGGTACCGTGGAATCCGCCGGAGCCGGTGCTGCCGCCGCGGAAACGGGGGCGGCCATGGATCGCGCTCGCGGCGGTTTCCCTGATGTCGGCCGCGGTGCTGGCCGCCGGGGCACCGCCGGCGAGCACCGCGCCCGAGTACCGGCTCGACGACGTGCGCATCCTCGACCTGCAGGCGGCCGGCGGCCGGGTCATCGTGTCGCGCTACGAGCCGGAGGCCCCGGGCTCCCGGGCGGAGGTGCGGCGGCTGCGCGACGGCGCCCTGCTGTGGTCGACGCCGCTCGCGGTCGGCGAGCGCCTGGGGTTCCTGAGCGAGCGGGTCGTGGCGCGGATGAGCGACGAGGGCGGTGCCGCCACCGTGTTCGACGCCGCCACCGGCGACCAGCTGTGGGAGGCGCCCCGGCTGTCGGTCATCGGCCGGGCCGCCGGGCTGCTGATCACCGAGGACCTGCCCGAGGGGTCGCCGCAGATCCGCACGGTCATCATCACCTCGGACGGGCAGCTCGCGCCGAACCAGGCGATCGAGCAGGTCCCCCGGCGGTACCGGGCGCTTGACGAGCGCACGGGGAAGGCGGTGTGGACGCTCGAGCCGCCCGTGGGGTCCATCGCCGAGGCCGGCGACGACGGCATGTGGGTGCTCAGCCCGGACGGGCGGCTGGAGACCCATGACCTCGCGACCGGCGCCGTCACCGCGACGCGGCGGCTGGCGTGGTCGGGGACGCTGTCGTGGTACTCCATGGGCGACGACGGCGTCATGGTGGCCACTGCCGGCCAGGTGGGCATCGACGTCTTCGACCGGGAGAGCGGCCGGCTGCTGTGGCGCTGGCCGGCCACCGGCACCGAGGCCGTGCCGTATGCGTGCGCCGCCGGGCTGTACTGCCTGCGTGACGGCACCGGCATGGCCGCCCTCGACCCGCGCACCGGCGAGCGGCGCTGGCACCTCGACGGCTACAACGGCGCCCTCGGCAGCGACGGCCGCACCGTGCTCGTCACGGACTGGGGCTTCGGTTCGCCGGCCAACGCCGAGCAGCCGATCGCCGCCGTCGACGCCCGCACCGGCCGGAAGCGGTGGGAGCTCACCGGCTGGCGCATCACCACGCTGCTGCGCGGCAACCGGATCGTGGTGTGGCGGCCGACGGGCGGCGACGGCGCCGTGCTGGCCGCGGTGGACCCGGAGACCGGCCGGCTCGCCCTCATCGGCCGGGCGACGGTCGCCCACCGCGACGTGAGCTGCGTCCAGGACGACGGCCGGCTCGCGTGCGTGACCGACGGGATCCTGTCGGTGTGGCCGCTGCCCCGTTAGCTCGCCCGCGACCGGCGCAGGCCGATCACCAGCAGCACGATCCCGGCGAGGGCGACGATCGGACCGACGACGGCCCAGATCGTGACCCCGCTCATGGCGCTGCCGCCGAGCACGTCGAGGCCCTGGAGGGTCCAGACGCCGCCGAAGAGGACGAGCAGCACGCCGAGCCCGATGTACACCCATCGCATGCTGCCCAGCATCCTGCCAACGGCGTCACGCGTCCAGGGCCGGGACCGGGTACGTCGCCGCGAAGCCGTCCGCCGCCACCGCGCGGGCCAGCAGGTCCGTCGTGGCCAGGACGCCCGCCGGGCGGTGCAGCACCGGCTGGAGGTGGCGGTCGATCACCGAGACGTCGTGCTCGTCGCACAGGCCCATCGCGCCCAGGATCTGGTGGGCGTTGGACAGCACCACGTCCGCCGACTCGAGCATCTGCAGGCGCAGGGCCAGCAGGTCGGCGTCGCCGGCCGCGCCGCGGCGCAGCAGCCACCAGGCGTGCAGGGCCAGCTCCGCCAGGCCGTCGACGGCCACCAGCAGGTCCGCGAGCCGCCAGCGGATCTCGCCGAACTTGCCGATCGGGCGGCCGAACTGCTCGCGGTCGCGGGCGTGGGACACCGCCAGGGACGCGGCCGTGGACAGCGCTCCGGTCACCCAGAAGGCGTCGAGGACCATATGCATCGCGACCGATGCCGGTACATCGAAATCCACCGACGCCGGGCTCAGCGTCACCGGGACGGCGAACGGATCCAGCGGCGCCGCGGCCGGTGGACCGGCCGTGACCCGGGCGACCTCGCCCCCGGGCAGGGACACCGCGACCGCGGACGCGAAGAGATCCGCGTGGTCGAGCCGCCGCACCGGGCCGGCCGTCAGGTACAGGCCGGTCTCCCGGGCGGAGGGTGGTACCGCCAACGCGTGCACGACCGGCCAGGGCAGCACGACCGCGCCGGCCGCCCGCACGCCCAGGACGACGGCCGCGGACTCCTCCTCGTCGCCCCACGGGTCCAGGTCGAGCAGGCCCAGCTGGTCGAGGGTGGGCCGGACCACCGCGGCCCGGCGGCCCGGGTCGGTCTCGCAGGACCGGGCGAGGTCGACCCCGCCGAGCCCGAGCAGCGCCTTCGCCACGGACGACTCGTAGTCGACCGCGGTCGCCGGCCAGTCACGCCGCATGGCCATCCTCCTGGAGTGCGGAACGGGCGACGATCATGCGCTGGACCTCGATCGTGCCGGACGCGATCGTCGCCGAACGGGCGTAGCGGAACACGTCCTCGACGTGCCCGAGCAGGCCCGGCGCGGACGGGTCGGGGACCAGCGCGTCGGGGCCCGAGACGTCCAGGGCGAGCCGGCCGACCTCCTGGTCGAGCTGGATGGAGGCGAGCCGGGCGACCGACGCCTCCCGGTCGGTGAGCCGCCCCGCCTCGCGCAGCGCCACCGCGCGGTAGCTCAGCAGGCGGGCGACGCGGGCGTGGACGAGCGCGCGGACGAACGCCTGCCGGGCGCCGGGCGAGGCCAGCCCGGGATGCGTGGCCAGGTCGGCCAGCAGCCGTTCGTCCCGGGCGTACCGCGGAATCCCGATCCGCTCGTGCTTGAGCACCAGCCGGATCACGTCCCATCCGCCGCCGACGCCGCCGAGGATCGTGTCGGCGCCGACCCGCACGTCGTCGAAGAACACCTCGTTGAGGTGCTGCTCGCCGAGCATCGAGTCGATCGGCACGACGGTGATGCCGGGGGAGTCCATCGGTACCAGGAAGATCGTGATGCCCTCGTGCTTGGCGCCCGCCGAGGAGGTCCGGGCGGCCAGGAAGCACCACTGGGCCAGGCCCGCGTACGACGTCCAGATCTTCTGGCCGTTGAGGACCCACCCGTCGCCGTCCGGCCGGGCCGCGAGCCGCAGCGAGCCGAGGTCGGAGCCGGCGCCGGGCTCGCTGAAGCCCTGGCACCACACCGCCCGCCCGGCCGAGATGCCGGGCAGGTGGAGCGCCTTCTGCTCGGGCGTGCCGACCTCCATGATCACGGGGCCGACCCAGTTGAGTCCCATGTACTGCGGGCCGCGCGGCTCGAAGTGCGCCCACATCTCCTCGCGCAGGACCGTCTGCTGCCAGACGTCGGCCTCGGCGCCGCCGAACTCCCGCGGCCAGCTCAGCGTGAGCAGGCCCTCGTCGGCGAGGCGCTGGGTGATGTCCGTGACCACGGCCTGCACGGCCGGGTCGGTGGCGAACGACGTCGTCCAGTCCCCGGGCAGCAGCTCGGCGAGCAGCGCCCGCAGGCGGACCCGGAGCTGGTCCGCCTGCGAGCCGAGCCGGAGATCGACGCTCATTTGGCGCCGATGGAGGCTTCGACGCACATGCCCTTGGCGCACGACTTGGCCGGCACGAACACGCCGAGCTGGTCGGCGTCGAGGCCGATGCGCTTGTCCGGGCCGAAGACGTACTTGCCGTTGGCGCCCTCGTAGGTGCCCTGCGAGACGAGCGCCTTCTTGATGGCGTCGGGGTCGGTCGACTTCGCCTGCTGCGACGCCTGCACCACCAGCAGCGCCCAGTCGAACGACATCGCGCCGACGGCGTCGAGGGCGTTGAACGTGTCCTTGTTCTTCGCCTTGAGGTACAACTTGACGAACTCGGCGGCCATCCCGGACGGCGCCGCGCCCTCCGTGGACGACACGAACGTCTTGGCGATCGGGCCCGCGGCGAGGGTGGCCTTCATCCCGGCCGGGATCAGCTCGGACACCGACGGGTCACCGATGCCCAGCACGCCCGACATCTGCGGGTTCCAGCCCAGCTTGCCCAGGCTGTTCATGGTCGCGACCAGCGGCGCGCCGTAGGACCAGACGATGAGCGACTTCGCACCCGAGTCCTTGAGCTTGGTCAGCTGCGCGGTCACGTCCGTCGCGGTACTGGGGAAGCTCTCCTTGACGATCTTCACGTTCGGGAACTTGTTCTTCGCGATCGACAGCGTCCGCTCCGACTGCGAGGTGCCGAACGCCGACGAGTCGTCGAGCATGGCGACGGTGTCACCGGCCGACGCGGCGTACGACAGCAGCGGCTCCACCGACGTGTCGCCGGACGTGCCGGCGCCGGTGCTGAACGCGTACTTGTACCGCTTCGAGTCGCCCACGTCGTTGAGCACCGCGCCGATGCCGCCGGCGGTCGCGCCGGGCACCTTCGCCGTGTTCAGGAAGTCCTGCACCGGCGGGAACGCCTCGGTGGTGAACCAGATCGCGCTCACCTTGTCCTGCACCAGCTCGCGGGTGGCCGCGACGGCGGCGGTCGGCTCGCCCTTGGTGTCCTTCTGCTTGATCTCGATCTTCGTGCCGGGGTACTTCGCCTGGACGTACTCCGCGCCGGCCTGCAGGCCCACGAGCGCCACCTGGCCACTGGGGGCGAGCGATCCGGTCAGGGCGCCGACGAAGCCGATCGTGATCGTCGTCGTCGCTCCGGTGGTACCGCTGTCGGTCGCGTCGTCGCCACAGGCGGCGAGCGCGAGGGTCAGGGAGCAAGCGGCAGCTAACAGCATTCTTCGATTCATGGCAGGGGTGTCCCTTCTTTACGACAGGTAGGCGGCGTGCAGCACGTCGGGAAGTTCGGGGTCGGTGCCGCGCAGCCGGCGTTCGGCCCGGCCGTGGCGCAGGACGACGACGTCGGCGTCGAGCTGCTGCGCCACCTCGAGGCGCTGCTCGACCAGGAGGATGGCGAAGCCGGCGTCCCGCAGGTCGGCGAGGATGCCGACGGTGCGGTCGACGAGCTTCGGTGCGAGGCCGTTGGTCGGCTCGTCGAGCATGATCGCCTCGGGCGCGCCGGCGACGGCCCGGGCGATGGCGAGCATCTGCTGCTGGCCGCCGCTGAGCCCGCCGGCCTTGCGGTGCAGCATCTCCCGCAACTCGGGCAGCAGGTCGAGCGGGTCTTTTCTTTTTCGGTCCGCCTTGTTCGCGCGGCCGGCCGCTACTTTTAGGTTTTCGGCGACGGTGAGGCTCTTGAAGACGTGCCGGTTCTCCAGCACGTGACCGAGGCCGGCCCGGGCCCGCCGGCTGGCCGGGGTCCCGTCGAGGCGCTGGTCGCCGAGCCGGATGCTCCCGGTCGACGGCTCCAGGCCGCCGATGCCGCGCAGGGCCGAGGTCTTCCCGGCGCCGTTCGCGCCGAGCAGCGCCACGCACTGGCCGGGCTCCACGGTGAGGTCGAGGCCGTCGACCGCGGTGACCCCGCGGTAGCGGACCTGGAGCTGCGAGACGGACAGTGTCATCGGACCCCCATGTAGGCGGCGCGGACGCTGTCCACGTCGTGCAGCTCGGCGGGCGGGCCCTCCCACAGGACGGTGCCGAGGTCCAGCACCACCACCCGGTCGACCAGGCGGCCGATCATGTCGAGGTGGTGCTCGACCACGATGACCGCGACCCCGGCCGCCGCGACGTCGGCGACGACCCGCTCGAAGCCCTCGATCTCGCTGGCCGACAGCCCCGCGGCCGGCTCGTCGAGCAGCAGCACCCGGGGGCAGCCGCTGATCGCCGTGGCCGCCTCCAGGAACCGCAGCTGGCCGTGGCTCATGGCCCGGCTCTCCCGGGTCATCGCGGCCCGGTCGTGCGGGTCGAGGCCGCCGAGCTCGAGCAGCGTGCGGACCGCTCGGCGGCAGGCACTCTGGAGCTCGGGGTCGGCGTTGTGCTGGGTCGCGAGGGCGAGGTGCTCCTCGATGCTCATGCCGGGGAAGGTCTTCGGCGTCTGGAACGTGCGGGCGATGCCGCGCCGGGCGATCGCCTCCGGGCTCTGCCTGCCGAGCTCCGCGCCGTCGAGGACCACCCGGCCGCTGGTCGGCGGGTAGTGGCCGCTGACGACGTTGAGCAGGGTCGTCTTGCCGGAGCCGTTGGGGCCGATGAGCCCGACGATCTCGCCGCTGTGGACGGTGAACGAGACGCCGTTGAGGGCGTAGACGCCGCCGAAGCTGCGCTTGACGTCGTGCACTTCGAGCACTGGTTTGCCCGGTTTCCCACGCGTCTGCTCCGGCGCCGGCTCCGGTGCCGGTGGTGCGTCCGTGATGGCCTGCAGCGCCTTCGGTGCCGGGGCCGCCGACCGGCTGAACAGGCCGCGCGGGCGCAGCCGCATGAGCACGATGAGCAGCAGGCCGTAGACGATCGTGTTGACGTGGGGGTACTCGTCGAGCTGGAGCGGGACGAGCACCAGGATCAGCGCGCCCGCGAGCGGTCCCAGGCGGGAGCCGCTGCCGCCCAGCACCACCATGACCAGGAACAGGATCGACAGGTTGGGCGAGAAGGCATCGGGGGAGATGTACGCCGAGAGGTAGGCGAACAGCCCGCCCCCGAGCGCGGCGAACGCCGACCCGGCGGCGAACGCGGCCACCTTCGTCAGGTAGCCCGACACGCCGAGCGCCGAGGCGCCGATCGGCTCGTCGCGCACCGCGACGGTCGCCTGCCCGAGGCGGGACAGCCGGTACCGGCTGTGCAGCCAGAGGCACAGCCCCGTCACGACGGCGATCGCCGCCGGCACCACCCACAGCGAGTCGACCGGCTCGCCCTTGAACCAGACCCGCGCGTCGATGCCGGAGATGCCGAACATGCCGCCGGTGACACCGCGGAACTGGATGAGCATGTCGTTGACGACGAGCACCAGGCCGAGCGAGATCATGGCGAGCCCGATGACGCCGAGCCGGCCGGCCGGGAACCCGGTCACGGCGCCCGCGACCAGGCCGCTCACCGCGCCGAGCAGCAGCGCCAGCCAGAACGGCCACTCGTACGTGCCCGCGAGGACGGCGGTGACGTAGGCCCCGAGCGCGAACGCGGCGCCCTGGCCGAGCGACAGCGCGCCGGCGAAGCCCGTGGTGATGTTCAGCCCGAGGGCGGCGACCGCGTAGACGCAGATCAGCTGGATGACGTAGCCGTTGTACGACTGCGGCCCGGAGGCGAGCAGCAGTCCCATGGTGATAGCGGTGAGGAGCAGCCCTTGCAGGCTCGGTGGCAACTTCGGCGCTCGCTGGGCCACTTGCTGGACCGCGTTCCTGATGGCGTTCATACGGCACGCACCGGGGCGGCGCCGAAGAAGCCGTGCGGCCGGACCAGGTACACGGCGAGCAGCAGCAGGAACACGGCGACGTTGACGACCAGGCTGCCGACGTAGACGCCGGCGGCCTGGGTCGCCACCCCCACCACGAGCCCTCCGACCAGGGCTCCTCCGATGCTGCCCATGCCGCCCATGGCGGTCGCGACGAAGCCGTAGAACGTGTACGACAGGCCGAGCGACGGCGTGACCGGCTGGGTCGAGGCGACCAGCACGCCGGTCACCGCGGCGACCAGGGCCGCCAGGATCATCGCGAGCTGCGAGGCCCGGGCTCTGGAGATGCCGATCGCCTCGGCGCCGTCCAGGTCGTCGGCGATCGCGCGCAGCTCGAGCCCGACGCGCGTCCGCTGGTAGAACACGGCGAGCAGGCCGGCCACGACGAACAGCGCCGCTACCGCGGCCAGCTCGGCCGGCGCGACCCGCAGGCCGCCGATCAGGTCGAAGCGGTGAGCGCTGATGCCGTGCTTGAAGTTGCGCGCCTCGCCGCCGTACGGCACGGCGAGCACCTCGGCAAGCACCACGCTCACGCCGAGCGTGGACAACAGCCAGGACACCGATTGCCCGGACTGCACGAACGGCCTGATCGCGGCCCACTCGACGGTCAGCGCGACCGCGATGAGCACGATGAGGGCGGCCGGGTACGCGAGCCAGGCCGGCAGGCCGGCCCCGACCGCGACCAGGATCGCCATCGGCATGAGCATGACCAGCTGCCCGTGGGCGAAGTTGATCACACCGGTAGTGGAGAACAACGTGGCGAACGCGACCGCGACGAGGCCATAGATGGCGCCGTCGGCGAGGCCCGGCACAAGGACGGTTTGCAAGAACTGATGCATGAGTGAAATCTCCCGGCGCAGGGGTGTGGCTTCCCGGGTGGTGTAAAAGATATATATGATTTGCAGGACGCGGTCAAGCGGGTAGGTTCCCTGCTCAAGACGGTTCGGTCGGTCGCCCGACCGGCTGGGGGCGCACGCCTTCGGTCGGCCGACTGACCGAGCGGGGCGCTTGTGCTGGGTCGGTCGCTCGGCTGGGTGGCAGCGTTTGCTTTCGGTCGGTCGACTGACCGAGCGGAAGTGCTCGTGCTGGGTCGGTCGCACGGCCGGGCGGAAGCGTTCGCCTTCGGTCGGTCGACTGACCGAATGACGGCGCTTGCTTTCGGTCGGTCGACCGATCGAGCGGGGGCGCTTGCATGTGGTCGGTCGGCCGGCCGAACGGAGGGCTGGGTGTTGCCTTCAGTCGGTCGACCGACCGAATGGGAGCGCTCGCGTTGAGTCGGTCGACCGACCGACCGAAGGACGGGCTTGCTTTCGGTCGGTCGACTGACCGAGCGGGAGCGGGAGCGGTTACATGTGGTCGGTCGACCGACCGAATGACGGCGCTTGCGCTCGGTCGAACGACCGACCAACCGAACGGCAGCGCTTGCAGTCGGTCGGTCGACCGACCGATGAACGAACGAACGAACGAAAACGTGGAGCGTACGGAAGGCCGGTCCGTCGTGGGCCAGGCCAGGAAGGTGGTTGCCGTGGCCGATACCGACGTCCGTGCCGAACCGGCGCTGGAGCGATCCGACGGAGTCCTGCTGAGCGAGGTAATCGGCGCAACGCTGGTGGTGACCCTCAACCGGCCGCGCCGGGCCAACGCGCTCGACGACGAGCTCATGGACGCCCTCGCCGGGCTCTGGGAGCAGGCGGCCCGCAGTACAGGGCTGAGGGCGATCGTCCTCACCGGTGCCGGGAACGCCTTCTGCGCCGGGGCCGATGCCGGGATGCTCGCGCAGCCCCGGGCCAAGGTGGGGGACACCGCCGCCGACGAACTGGACTTCCTGCCGGGGCCGCGGGTCGAGCTGCCCATCATCGTCGCCGTCAACGGTGCCTGCGCCGGCGGCGGGCTGCACTTCGTCGCCGACGCTGATGTCTGCATCGCCTCGAGCAGTGCGCGGTTCGTCGACCCGCACGTCAGTGTCGGGCAGGTCTCCGCCCTCGAACCGCTCCAGCTGCGCCTGCGGATGCGGGCCGACGTTCTGCGGCGCATGGTGCTGCTCGGGCGGCACGAGGTGCTCGACGCCGACGCCGCCGAGCGGGCCGGGCTCGTCTCCGAGGTGGTCGCGCCTGAGGTGCTGCTCGAGAGGGCGATGCAACTCGCCGAAGCGGTCGGCGCCAACTCGCCGGAAGCGGTACGGCTCAGCCGGCGGGTGCTGCGTACGTTCGAGGACCGGCTCATCGCCACCGACCTCGACCTCGGCTGGGAGCTGATCCGCCGGCACCGCGCCCACCCCGACGCCACCGAAGGGCCCGCTGCCTTCCTCGCCAAGCGCGACCCCGAGTGGGTGGCCCGGTGAGGCCGCCCCAGAGCGTTCTCGACGGCTGGCGGGCCGCCGGCTTCCACACCGACGAGCGCATCGGGTTCCTCCTGGAGCACCGCGCCGCCACCTGGCCCGACCGCCCGGCCGTCATCACCGCCACCGGCGAGACCACGTTCCGGACGCTCGCCGCCCGGTCGGCCGCCGTCGCCCGGACCCTGCTCGACGCCGGCGTCGTCAAGGGCGACGCCGTCTGCTGGTCGCTGCCGACCGGGCCCGACGCCGTCGCCGTCGCCGCGGCGCTGTGGCGGATCGGGGCGCTCAGCTGCCCGATCGTGCCGCTGTACGGGCAGCGGGAGATCGCCGTCGTGCTCGGCCAGATGCGCCCGGCCGCCGTCATCGTCGACGGCACCGATCCGCGGCGCGACAACCCGGACGTGTTCGATGAGGCCCTGCGCGACGTCGGGCACGAGCCGGGCGCCCGGCTGCTCACCGCCGGCACCGCCGCCGGCTGGCGGGACGCCTTCGGGGCCGGCACCGGCGCCATCGGGGACGGGGTCCAGCCCGCACGGCCCGAGGAGGCGTGCCTGGTGCTGTTCACCAGCGGTACCGAGTCGGAGGCCAAGGGCGTCCTGCACTCGGTCGCCGGGCTGCAGCACGAGCTGCGCACGACGATCACCGAGTGGGGCCTGACGTTCCGCGACCGCATGGTCATGGCCTCGCCGATGACCCACATCACCGGGCTGCTCCAGGGGTTCATGATCCCGGCCCGGATCGGCGCCGCCGCCGTGCTCATGGAGCGCTGGGACGCCGAGGCCTGCGTCGACCTGGTCGACCGGACCGGCGCCACGTACATGGCGGGGGCGACGCCGTTCCTGCGCGAGCTGCTGGCCGCGTACGGCGGACGGGACCGCTCGCCGCTGGTGCAGTACTGCTGCGGCGGCGCCGCGGTGCCGCCCGCCCTCGTGCGGGCCGCGCAGGACCTCGGCATCGCCGCGTACCGCATCTGGGGCATGACCGAGTTGCCCACCGCGACGACCGCCAACGAGCTCGACCCGCTCGACCACCGGGCCGAGACCGACGGTCGCCCCGCGCCCGGCGTCGAGGTCCGCGTCGTCGACGGCGAGAACGACGTCGCGCCCGGCGAGGTGGGGGAGCTGCTGCTGCGCGCCCCGGAGCAGATGCTCGGCTACGTGCGGTCCGAGCTGGACGAGCGGGCGTTCGCGCCGGGCGGCTGGCTGCGCACCGGCGACCTGGGGTCGCTCGCCGCCGACGGGCAGGTGCGCGTGCAGGGCCGGCTCAAGGAGATCATCAACCGCGGCGGTGAGAAGTTCAGCACCCGGGAGATCGAACAGGCCCTGGAGACACACCCGGACATCGACGCCGCGGCGGTGGTGGCGGTACCGGGCGGAAGGCTCGACGAGCGCATCGGCGCCGTCGTCGTCTCCCGCCGTACCGACTGGACGCTGGAGGAGCTGGGCCGCACGGTCACCGGCCAGGGCCTCGCCAAGCGGAAACAACCCGAGGTGTTCCGGGTGGTACCGGTCCTGCCGACGAACGCCACCGGCAAGATCAACAAGTCGGCCGTCGCGGCGCTGTTCCAGTGATGAGGGGCAAGACCGTCGTCGTCACCGGCGCCGGGGCGGGGCTCGGGCGCGCCTACGCCCGGGCCTGCGCGGCAGCGGGCGCGAACGTGGTCGTCAACGACGTCGACGCCGACGCCGCCGCGGCGGTGGCGGCCGAGGTGGGCGGCGTCGCCGTGCCGGGGTCCGTGGGCGACTGGTCCGTCGCGGAACGGCTGGTGGCGACCGCCTGCCGGCGGTACCACGGGATCCACGGCCTGATCGCGAACGCCGGCGTCACCCGGCTCGCCGCGCCGTGGGACCTGGAAGAGGCCGACCTGCGCCGCATCGCGGAGGTCAACGTCCTCGGTACGCAGTTCTGCGCCACCCACGCCATGCGGGCGATGCTGCGCCAGGGCACCGGCGGGTCGATCGTCACCGTCGTGTCCGGGGCGCGGTTCGGCATCCCCGGCATGAGCGCGTACGGCGCGTCGAAGGGGGCCGTCGCCGCGATGACCGCCGGCTGGGCTCTCGACGGCGCGCCGCACGGCATCCGGGTCAACGCCGTCTCGCCGCTCGCGCTCACCGACATGGCGGCGCTCGACGACCGGCCCGACCGGCCGTCGATGCGGCCGCCCGAGGAGGTGGCGCCGGTCGTGGTCGCCCTGCTCAGCGACGCGACGCAGGGGGTCACCGGGCGGATCGTGCGGTACGACGGCGTGGAGCTGGGGGTGTACGGCCCGGCGGGGCTGGAGCGGCTCGGGACGGCCCGCGACGCGGGGACGATCGCTGCGCTCCTGCGGTGATCGCCTACGCTGCGGAGATGGCATCACCAGCGCGCCGCGCCGAGCTCGTCGACCAGCTCCGGGACCTGTTCCTGGCCAAGGGGTTCGCGGCGTTCAGCATCGGTGACCTGACCGAACACCTGCGCTGCTCCCGGACCACGCTCTACGCGGTCGCGCCGAGCAAGGAGCAGATCGTCCTGGCCGTGGTGCGCTCGTACTTCCGCGGCGCCGCCGAGCGGATCGAGGCCGGGGTCGCCGCCGCCGGCGGGCCGCGCGAGCGCCTCGCCCTGTACCTCGACGCGGTCGCCGCCGAGCTCCAGCCGGTGTCGGCCGAGTTCTTCGCCGACCTGGCGGGCTTCGGCCCGGCCAACGACATCTACCAGGAGAACACCCGCTTCGCGGCGCGCCGGGTGCAGACGCTCGTCGCCGAGGGCGTCGACGCGGGCGAGCTGCGCCCGGTCGACGCCCCGTTCGTCGGTGCCGCGGTCGCCCAGGTGATGGGCGCTATCCAGCGCGGCGAGATCCAGGCCGGCACGGGGCTGGACGCGGCCGAGGCCTACCGCCAGCTCGCCGACCTGATCCTCGGCAGCCTTACCGCGGCGCCATCCGCAGCGCGCCGTCCATCCGGATGACCTCGCCGTTGATGTAGTCGTGGCCGACGATGGCCAGGACCAGCTGCGCGTACTCGTCCGGGCGGGCCAGCCGCTTCGGGAACGGCACGCCGGCGGCCAGCCCGGCGCGGAACTCCTCGGAGACCGTGGCGAGCATCGGAGTGTCGACGATGCCGGGGGCGATCGTGTTGACCCGGATGCCGTACTGCGCGAGGTCGCGCGCCGCCGGCAGGTTGAGCCCGACCACGCCGCCCTTCGACGACGAGTAGGCGGCCTGGCCCACTTGGCCCTCGAACGCCGCGACCGACGCGGTGTTGATGATCACACCCCGCTGCCCGTCGCCGTCGGCCTCGGTCTTGGCGATCGCCTCGGCCGCGAGGGCCAGCACGTTGAACGTGCCGACGAGGTTGACCTGCACGATCTTCGCGTACAGCGCGAGGTCGTGCACGCCGGCCTTGCCCAGGATGCGCGCCGACGGCCCGATGCCGGCGCAGTTGACCACGATCCGCAGCGGGGCGTCGCCGCCGGCCGCCGTGGCGACCGCCGCGCGCACCTGCTCGGGGTCGGTGACGTCCGCCGGGACGTAGGTCACGCCCGCGACCTCGGGCGCGGCCTCGATCGCGCCGGGCAGGTCCAGGCCGTAGACGGTCGCGCCGGCCTTGGCGAGCGCGGCGGCGGTGGCCCCGCCCAGTCCGGATCCCCCGCCGGTAACGATGGCCGCGGTATTGCCGATGTGCATCAGACGTGCTTCCTCTCGACGAGCGCCGGTGGGCGGCCCGCCGCCGCGCTGAGCGCCCGGCTGATGACCACCCGCTGGATCTGGTTCGTTCCCTCGAAGATCTGCATGACCTTCGCCTCGCGCATGTAGCGCTCCACCGGGAAGTCCCTGGTGTAACCGTAACCGCCGAAGATCTGCACGGCGTCGGTGGTCACCCGCATTGCGTTGTCCGTCGCGACCAGCTTGGCGACCGCCGCCTCCTTCGAGTACGGCAGGCCCTGGTCCTTGAGCCGCGCCGCGTGCAGCAGCATCGCCCGGGCCGACTGCACGGCGGCCTCCATGTCGGCGAGCATGAACGCCACGCCCTGGTGCTCGGCGATCGGCTTGCCGAACGTCTCCCGCTCCCGTGCGTACTCGGCGGCCCGGTCGAGCGCGCCCTGCGCGAGCCCGGTCGCCACGGCGGCGATGCCGAGCCGGCCGGCGTCGAGCCCGCTGAGCGCGATCCGCAGCCCCTCACCCTCCGCGCCGAGCCGCCGGCACGCCGGGATCCGCGCGCCGTCGAAACGCACGGTCGCGGTGGCTGACCCCATGAGCCCCATCTTGCGCTCGGGCGGGTCGACGACCAGCCCCGGCGTGTCGGCGGGGACCAGGAAGCAGGAGATGCCCTTGCGGTCGGCCGAGGTGCGGGCCATCACCTGGTAGAAGTCGGCGTACCCGCCGTGCGTGGTCCACGCCTTGGCGCCCGTGAGCACGTAGTCGTCCCCGTCGCGCACGGCCCGCGTGGTCATGGCGGCCGGGTCGGAGCCGGCGTGCGGCTCGCTCAGGCAGTACGCGCCGAGCAGGTCACCGCCGAGCATCGCGGGCAGCCACTCGCGGCGCTGCTGGTCGGTGCCGAACTGGGCGAGCCCGAAGCATGACAGCACGTGGACGCTCACCCCGACCCCGACGCTGGCCCACACCGAGCCGAGCTCTTCGAGGGCCTGGAGATAGGTTTCGTACCCCAGGCCGCCCCCGCCGTGCTCCTCTGGATAGGGCAGGCTGAGCAGCCCGGCGGCGCCGAGCGTGCGGAAGACGTCGCGCGGGAACGCGCCCTCGGCCTCGGCCTGGTCGACGCGCGGCTCGAGCTCCTTGGCGGCGATCTCCCGGACGAGCTTGACGAGCTCGACCCCTTCACCCGTGGGCAACAGACGTGAAGCGGGCATGGCCAAACCCCCGACGTGCGTACTGGACTGAGTACTAAAGTATCAGTTCCAGTACTGGATCGTCAGCACCTACTTGAAGGCGAACAGCGGGGGGAAGACCAGCACGACCAGCCAGGCCCAGGTCGCGTACACCGGAAGGTACGTGGTCTGCCAGCGCTCCAGGGCGGCGAACGGGCGGTGGCGGCGCAGGAAGCCCAGCAGCAGGTGGGCCGACCACGCCAGGTTGGCCAGCAGGATGACGTTCTCGCCCAGCGCGGCCGCCTTGTTCGGGGTCGTGCCGTACTCGCTGATGCGGCCGGTGATCTCCAGCAGGACCAGCACGTCGATGGCGAGGGCGCTGACCACCAGGGCCAGTTGCAGCCTGTCGAACACGCCCGGTGGGCGCAGCGGGTCGCGGGCGCTGATGGAGTACAGCAGCAGCCCCAGCACGACCACGAGGAGCAGGTCGAACAGGATGAGGGCCTCGCGCTCGACGTCGATGCCCGTGCCGGTGAAGCCGAAGGCGACCAGGAACGCCAGCAGCACCGCGGTGAACAGCGGCGTGAACAGGCGGGTGAGCACCGGGGCGATGTTCTCCACCACGCCCTGCTTGACCTCGACCAGCCAGCCCGCGACCGGCACAGCGGCCACCGCGCCGCACGGCAGCAGCCACCGCGCGATGAACTCGCCCGGCTCCAGGCCGATCGCCTTGAACGTGCCGGCGAAGAACAGGATGAGCACGCCGCCGCCGAGCGCGATCAGGACGTAGTAGACGAACCACTCGCCGGTGAAGCGGATGAAGTCCATCCGCCGCCGCGGTGAGCGCAGGTCGTCGGCGATGTAGGCCAGGCCGACCACCAGCCACAGCGCCATCGGCAGGTGCAGGGCCGAGATGACGAGCGACTGGGACTCCTCGCCGAGCGGGTAGACGTTGGCCGCCACCGCGCCGAGCGCGAAGAACCCGGCGACCACCGCGACCAGCCGCCGGTCGGCGCCGCGGCGCCAAGCGAGGAACGCGGCCAGCCAGGGCAGCGCGAACAGCGACATGTTGCGTGCGTAGAACACGCCGTCCTCGACGAAGTCGACCCCGAACAGTGACGGCACCTTCACCGACAGCGCCGCGCCGGCCGCGCAGCCCACCATCACCGCGAGGTCGCGGCGGCCGGTCGTCGGCGCGCCCGGCTCGCCGGTCAGCACCAGCTGCTTCCAGAGCCGCTCGGAGTGCTCGCGGGCGAACTCCCGGGACAGGGCGTCGAGGCTGCCCATCCGCTTGACCGCGACCAGGAAGGCCTCGTCGGCGCTCAGGCCGGTCGCCATGAGCTGCTCGACCGAGCCACGCAGGTGGTCCTCGAGCTCCTCGGCGTCCGCCGCGCGCAGCTCGCGGCGGCCCTGGACATAGGCCCGCCACTGCGCGAACTGGGCCTCCAGCTCCTTGGGCGGCTCGTCGGAGGCGGTCATGCCGTGCCCTCCGCCGTCAGGCCGCGGACCTCCCAGAGGTCCTTCAGCGCGTCGACGACGGTGTCCCACTGGCGGCGCTGCTCGGCCAGCTCGGCCCGCCCGTGCTCGGTGATGCGGTAGTACTTGCGGCGCCGCTCGCCGGCGACCGCCTGCCAGTTCGACTCGACGTGGCCGAGCCGCTCCAGGCGGTGCAGCAGCGGATAGAGCAGGCCCTCGGTCCAGTCGAGCTCCCCGCCCGACAGCTCGCCGATGCGCTTGAGGATCGCGTAGCCGTAGCTCTCGCCCTCGGCCAGGATGCCCAGCACCATCGGCGTCGCCGAAGCGGCGACAAGATCCTTGCCGACCTTGACCACACGACCACATCCCACCTAGCAGTGGAATGCATAGTAGTGCTAGGTATCAACCGGCGGCAAGCTCCTGCGCCGCCCGGCGCAGGAACGCGTTGACGGCACCCCGGTCGTAGCCGCGCAGCCCCACCGGCAGGCGGGTCTCGGCGATCGCCCGTGCCGCCGCGGCCCGGCGGGCCGGGTCGTCGCCGGCGAGCGCGGCCCGCACCTCGGTGATCAGGGCGTCGGTCTCGGCCGGGCGGTAGCCGCGCAGCACGACCGACAGCTCCAGCGGCGGCTCGGCGCGCCGCGGCGAAGCTCCGCCGCGGCGCCGCGCGATCCATCCGTCGACCTGCTGCCGGTCGTAGCCGCGCAGCACCACCGTGAGGTTGCTGCCGAGCCGCTGCGGGTCCGCACCGGCCTCGATCGCCCGCACCAGTGTGTCGACCTCGTGCCGGTCGTACCCCCGCAGCACCACTTCGAATTCGACCATGCGCCTCATTGTCGGCATGGCCGCAAGTCTCAGACCGACAGCAGGCGGTCCAGGAGGTGCTGGTACTGCAGGACCGCGTCGCGCATGCCCTCGGTGCTGTCGGACGTGCGGGCGCCGGCGCGGGCGAACTCCTCCTCACGGCGGTGGACGTTCTCGGCCAGCGTCTGGGCCGCCTCGTCGACCAGCTGCCGTGCGTCGGTCACCGTCGACTGCGGATCCTCGACGAAGTGGGTCTGGATCTCGTGCCAGCGCTGGCGGAACTCGTCGGCCCTGGCGGACTCCCAGATCGGCTGCTGGCCGTCGCCGCTCGGCTGCGGCTGCGGGCCGGTCTGCTGGATGGGTGGCCCGGCCGTCTGTTGGACGGGCTGCTGGCCGGGCTGCTGGACGGGCTGCTGCCCCGTCTGCTGCGTCGTCGGCTGGACCGGTGGCGTCGCTGCCTCCGGCGGGCGGGTCGGTGCCTGCGTCGGCGGCGGCTGGACCGACGGCTCCGGTGGCGGGGTGATCGGCGTCTGGGGCACCGGGCCGGTACGGATCGGGTCGGTCGGGTTGTAGTCGCGCATCGCGGATCTGGCCTTTCGTCCGTGGGGGCTGAGGGTCAGCCGTGGGCCGGGTGGCCGCCGCGGGCCTCGCCGAGCAGGTCGGCGAACAGCGCGCGGTAGTGCATGAGGGCCTGGCGCAGCTGCTCCGTCGACGCCTGGCCGCGCTGGTTCACCAGGTTGATGTGGTGGGCCTCGCGGTAGTGGTCGAGCGTCGCCGCGTGCTCGACGCTGAGGTCCTGCACGCGGGTGTCGAAGTCGTCGGCGTCCTCGATCGGGTAGCCCCGCTCGGTCATCACGCGGGTGACGAGCGCGTCGGCCTCCCGGGTGGCGGCCTCCGGCTCCTCGACGAAGTGCGCCTGGGTGCGTTCCCACTGCTGGAGGTACCGCTGCCGCTCCTGCGGCTCGAGCTCGCGCAGCTGGAGCTCGGCGTGGCGCTTCTCGCGGGCCTGCAGATCGCGCTCGGCCGCGCGGCGGCTGGGCTGCTCGGCGAGGACCCGGTCGTACTCGGCGCCGAAGCGCCGGCGGAGCGCCTTGGTGCGCCGCCACTGGGCGACGGCCATAGCGACGATCACCACCACGAGCAGGACGATGACGATCACGGCGATGGCGGTCGAGGACATGAGCGTGATCCCTTCGCAGGCAGCCGTGATCGACGCTAGCCCGCGGTCCCAGGACCGACCTCACCCGCCGTGATCCGCTACAGCGCGATCGGCCGGTAGCTCAGCGCCCCATTCTGCCTCAGGCGGCGGCCGGGACCGGGGCGGAGTAGCGGCGGCGGATCACCAGCCAGGAGATCCAGCCCATGCCGATGATGAAGCCGAAGCTCAGGATGCGGTACAGCACCACCGCGCCCACCGCCGTCGACGTCGCGGTGCCGCCGGCGAGCAGGCCCAGGATCAGGGCGCTGTCGATGATGCCCAGGCCGCCCGGGATCAGCGTGATGGTGCCGGCGGCCATCGCGGCGCAGAAGGCCAGCAGCACCTCGTTGAGGCCGATCTCGCCGCCGCCGCCCACGGCGCGGCAGCACAGCCACAGGCAGACCGCGTCGAGCAGCCAGTTCAGCAGCGCGTAGGCCGACGCCGCGACCGCGTGGGCGGGGCGGAGCCGGGCGGCGCGCAGCTGGTCGAGGAAGCCGCTGATGCGGTCGGCGCCGCTGTCGGCCGGGCGGCGGCACAGGCGGTTCAGCGGGGCCAGGACCAGGCGCGAGACCGTCTCCGGTTGCCGCGCGATGCGGCGGACGCCGAGGACCAGCAGGGTGCCGGCGACCAGGAGGGCGGCCAGGTGGCGCCAGTCGGGGACGCCGCCGGTGGCCAGGGCGCCCATGACCGTCACCACGGCGAGCGCGGTGGCCGACAGGATGCCGGACAGGGCGATGCACCACGAGGCGACCGCCGGGGTGGCGCCGAAGCGGCGCATCTGCTGGTAGTTGAACCGGGTCGAGAACGCCGGGCCGCCCGGGAGGGTGGCCGACAGCGAGTGGGCCGCGTAGGCGACCGCCACGTGCTTGTGGATCGGCGCGTGCACGCCCGCCGAGCGCAGCAGGCGGCGCTGCATGCGGGCGTACGCGCTCATCACGCCGAGCTGGGCCACGACCGCCGCGACCAGCCAGCCCGGCTGCGGCCGGCGCAGCTGGTGCAGGGCGTCGGCCAGCGCCGGCCAGCCCAGCACCAGCTCCACGGCGAACAGCGCGACCAGCAGGGCCACAGCGACCGGCCGCAGCCAGCGCCGGCGGCGCGGTGCCTGAACCGGGGCCGGCTGCAGCAGGGTCGCCATGGAACTCCAAACGCGATGGAAGGTGTGCGGCTGAACCTATCGGCAGCCAGGTGGCCGTCCTGAGCCGCTCACACCCGCGCGAGCTCCGCCGACGGTGGAGGCGGCGCGGACGCCAGCCGGGTGCCCTCCACGTCGACCGTGGGCAGCAGCCGGTCGAGCCAGCGCGGCAGCTTCCACGCGGACCGACCGAGCAGCGACAGTACCGCCGGAACGATCGTCATCCGCACCAGGAACGCGTCCACGGCCACCCCGAACGCGAGCGTGAAGCCGAGGGACTTGATGATGCTGTTGTCGGCGAGGATGAACCCGGCGAACACCGAGATCATGATCAGGGCGGCGGCGGTGACGACCCGGGCGCCGTGGCGCATGCCGGCGACGATCGCGGCGTCCGGCGAGGCGCCGTGGACGTACTCCTCGCGGGTCCGCGTCACCAGGAACACCTCGTAGTCCATGGCCAGCCCGAACAGGATCCCGACCAGGAAGATCGGCATCATGCTGATGATCGGCCCGGTGCTGTCGAGGCCGAACAGGTCGGCGAGCCAGCCCCACTGGAAAACGGCCACCAGGGCGCCGAAGGACGCGGCGACGGACAGCAGGAAGCCGAGCGTGGCCTTCAGCGGTACCAGCAGGCTGCGGAACACCAGCAGGAGCAGCACGAACGCCAGCCCCACCACCACCGCGAGGTACGGCACCAGCGCCGCGGTCAGCTTGTCCGAGATGTCGATGTTGATGGCGGTGGTGCCGGTGACCGCGAGGGTGGCGCCGGTGACCGTCGTGGCGCGGATCGCGGCGACGAGGTCCTTGGTCGCCTCGGCGTCGGGACCGGTGGCCGGGACCACGGTGAGCAGGGCGGTGTCGCCGGCCGGGTTGACCGCCGGCGGGGTGACCCTGACCACGCCGGGCAGGCGCTCGACGGCGCGCTGCGCGTCGCCGGCCGTCTTCGCGACGCCGGGCCCGGAGACCACCACGAGCAGCGGCCCGTTGAAGCCGGCGCCGAAGCCGGCGGCCAACTGGTCGTACGCCTTGCGCTGGGTCGAGCCGACCGGCGCCGAGCCGTCGTCCGGCAGGGCCAGGCGCAGGTCGGTGGCCGGCAGGGCGACGAGCAGCGCGACGCCGAGGGAGAGCACCAGCGCGGGCACCCGGTGGCGCAGCACCAGCCGGGCCCAGCGCTCGCCGAACGAGACCTTGGCGGTGCGGTGCCGCTTGGGGAGCACCCGGCGGCCGGCGAAGCCGAGCAGCGCCGGCAGCAGGGTGAGCGTGATGAGCACGGCGACGGCCACGGTACCGGCGGCGGCCAGGCCCATCGCGGTGAGGAACGGGATGCCGGCCACCGACAGCGCGGCGAGGGCGATGACGACGGTCAGCCCGGCGAACACGACCGCGGAGCCGGCGGTGCCGATCGCGCGGCCGGCGGCCTCCTCGGCGTCGCGGCCCTCGGCGCGCTCGTGCCGGTAGCGGGAGACGACGAACAGCGCGTAGTCGATGCCGACCGCGAGGCCGAGCATGGTCGCCAGGGCCGAGGTCGAGCCGTTGAGGTCGAGGAAGCCGGTGGCGATCTGGATGCCGAGCATGCCGAGGCCGACGCCGATGAACGCGGTGAGCAGCGGCAGGCCGGCGGCGACCAGCGAGCCGAACGTGATGGCGAGCACGAGCGCGGCCATCACCACGCCGAGCACCTCGGTCGCGCCGCCCTCGCCGCCACCGCGCACGGCGTCGCCGCCGAACTCCACCTGGACGCCGTCCGTCTGGCCGGTGCGGCCGGCGGTCAGCAGCGCGGCCCGGGCCTCGTCGGTGACGCCGGCCGGGCCGACCCGGTAGGTCACCGTCGCGTAGGCGGTGCGCTGGTCGGGTGCGATCGCGGTGTAGGGGTCGGCGACCGCGGCGACCTGCGGGGCGGTGGCGAGCGCGGCGACCGCCCGGTCGACGGCGGCGCGCTGCGCGGGGGCGGTGAGCGTCGCGTCCCCGCCGACGGTGAAGACGACCCTCGCCGAGGCCGAGTCGGCGGTACCGAGGCCCATCTTCTCCTTGAGCACGTCCATCGCCCGGAATGACTCGGTCCCCGGGATGGACAGCGTGTCGCTGGTCGTTCCGGACAGCGTCGCCGCGCCGACGCCGAACAGCGCCAGCACGGCCAGCCACAGGGCGGCCACCAGGCGGCGGCGCCGGAACGAGAACCGGCCGAGCCGGTACAAAAGGGTTGCCACGATACGGGTCCTTCGCAGGGTCGGCAACGGGTACCGCCCCACGATCGCGGGAACCGGACCACGAATCGTCGTCCGCGCGCAGGCCGCGGCTACCGCCGTCGTGGTAACCGCGCCGCCTTGGCGTACTGCGGATGCAGGACGTCGCCGGTCGCACCGTCGCATACCGTGGTCCGTGATGCGAGATCGTGTACTGGCGCTGCCGGCGGCCCACCGGGACCGGCTCGTCGACGGGCTGTTCGCCGTCGGTGCGGCCGGGCTGACCGCCGCCGCCCAGCGGCCGGCCGGTGTGGCCTGGGCCGTCGTGCTCGCCGCGGTGGCCGCCGCCGCGATGCTCGCCCGGCGCAGCTGGCCGGTGCCGGCGCTCGCCGGTGTCACGCTCGCGCTGCTGCCGACGGTCGCCCTGGGCCGCCCGTCGTCGGGGCTGCTGGTGACGGTCGGGGCGCTGATGTACAGCACCGCCCTGCACACCACGCACCGCCGGCCCTGGGTGTACAGCAGCTGCGTGTTCTCCGCCGTCTTCGTCACCGGCCTGGTCGCCGACGTCGCCGAGTGGTGGAAGCTCAGCACCATCGGGCTGTTCACCTGGGTCTTCGGCTGCGGCGCGGTCGGCGACGCGGTGCGCAACCGGCGCGCCTACATCGCCGAGGTCACCGAGCGGGCCCGGCAGGCCGAGCAGACCCGCGAGGAGGAGGCGCGCCGCCGGGTCATGGACGAGCGGTTGCGCATCGCCCGCGAGCTGCACGACGTCGTCGCCCACCACATCGCCGTCATCAACGTCCAGGCGGGCGCGGCCGGCCACGTCCTGCGGGACCGGCCGGAGGCCGTCTGGCCGGTCCTGGAGCACATCCGGGAGGCCTCGGACACGGTACTGCGGGAGATCCGCTCGGTCATCGGCGTGCTGCGCGACCCGGGCGAGCTGGACGACACCGGCCCCAGCCCGGGCGTGGCCCGCATCCCCGAGCTGGTCGGCAGCCTGTCGGCGGCCGGGTTCGACGTGCGGGTCGAGGAGGACGGCCCGGAGCGGCCGCTGCCGGCGATCGTCGACCTCGCGGCCTACCGGATCGTGCAGGAGGCCCTCACCAACGCGCACCGCTACGGCGACGGCAGCGCCCGGCTGGCGATCCGGCACACCCCGGACGCGATCACGATCGACGTGGTGAACCGGGTCGACCCGCGCCGGACGAGCGGTACCGGATCCGGCTTCGGACTGCTGGCCATGCAGGAGCGGGCCAGCGCCGCGCACGGGACCGTCACCGCCGGCCCCGCGGTCGGCGGCCGGTTCCACGTCCACGCGGTCCTGCCGGTGGCGGCGTCGTGACGATCCGGGTCCTGCTCGCCGACGACCAGGCGCTCATCCGGGCCGGCTTCAGGATGATCATCGACGCGGAGCCGGGCATGCAGGTCGTCGCCGAGGCCGGCGACGGCCGGGAGGCGGTCGAGCTCGCCCGCACCGCCCGGGTCGACGTCGTGCTCATGGACATCCGCATGCCGGTCATGGACGGCCTGGAGGCGACCCGGCGAGTCTGCGCCGACGACGCCCTGGCCGGGGTCCGCGTGCTGGTGCTCACCACCTTCGAGGACGACGACAACGTCCTGCTGGCCCTCCAGGCCGGGGCGAGCGGGTTCCTCGGCAAGAACGTCGCCCCGGCCGACCTGCTCGGCGCCGTCCGCGTGGTCGCCGCCGGCGAGGCGCTGCTGTCGCCGGCCGCCACCCGGGGCCTGGTGACCCGCTTCCTGGCCCAGCTGCGCCCGCCGGCCCCGCAGACCGCCGCCGCCCTCGACGTGCTCACCGACCGGGAGCGGGAGATCCTGGTGCTGGTCGCGCACGGCCTGTCGAACGAGGAGATCGCCGCCCGGCTGTTCCTGTCACCATTGACGGCCAAGACCCATGTCAACCGGGCGATGACCAAGCTCGACGTCCGCGACCGCGCCCAGCTGGTCGTGCTCGCGTATCAGAGCGGCCTGGTCCGCCCGGACGACCGGCTGTAGGAGTTGTCTGTGATGCGTGCGCTCGTCCTCACCGGACCGTACCGGGCCGAGGTGCAGCTGGTCCCCGTGCCGGTCGCCGGGCCCGGCCAGGTCGTCGTCGACGTCGAGCGGGCCGGCGTGTGCGGCACCGACGTCGAGCTGTTCACCGGTGAGATGAGCTATCTGCACACGGGTGCCGCGTCGTACCCGGTGCGGCCCGGCCACGAGTGGTCCGGCGTGGTCAGCGCCGTCGGCGCGGGCGTCGACCCGGGCTGGGTCGGCCGGCGGGTCACCGGCGACACGATGATCGGCTGCGGGCACTGCGACCGCTGCCGGTCCGGGCGCCATCACGTCTGCGCCGAGCGGCACGAGCTGGGCATCCGCGACGGCCTGCCGGGCGCTCTCGCGGAGCGGGTCGCCGTCCCGGCCGTCACGCTGCACGCCCTGCCGTCCACGATGGACGCCACCCTCGGCGCGCTCGTCGAGCCGGGCGGCAACGCGCTGCGCGCGGTCTCCGCGGCCGGTGTCGCGCCCGGTGAGCGCCTGCTCATCCTCGGTACCGGCACGATCGGCCTGCTCGCGGCGCTGTTCGGCCGGGCCCGCGGCGCCGAGGTACACCTCCTCGGCCGGGAGGAGGCACAGCTGGACCTCGCCCGCCGGCTCGGCTTCGCCACCGCCTGGACCTCGTCGTCGCTGCCGGCGCTGCCGTGGGACGGCGTGGTCGACGCCTCCAACGCATCGTCGCTGCCCGCCCTCGCGCTGGAGCTGGTCGAGCCCGGCCGGCGGATCGTCTACATCGGACTGTCCGGCACCCCGAGCACGGTCGACACCCGCGAGATCGCCCTGAAGGACGTCACCGCGGTCGGCATCCTCGGCGCCTCGGCCGGGCTGGCGGGGGCGATCGCCGCCTACGCCGACGGCTCGGTCGACCCGCGCCCGCTGGTCGCGGCGACGATCGGCCTCGACGAGGTGGCGGCGGCGCTGGCCGGCGAGCGGCCCCCGGGCGCGGGCCCGAAGGTCCTCGTCGACCCCCGCAGCTCCAGAGGTTGATTCTCTAGAGCCGTGTTTCTATATTCCAGGCCGTCGTATAGTCTTCGAACATGACTATTCGAGGCGCTGTGCTCAGTGCGCCGAGCTACTTCGTGCTGGCCGCGCTCCTCGACGGTCCGCTGCACGGCTACGTCATCGTCAAGCGGGTCGAGACGCTCTCCGAGGAGGCGGTGCGGCTCGCGGCCGGCTCGCTCTACGCAGTGCTCGACCGGCTGACCGAGGCCGGGCTGGTCGAGGTGGTCAGCGAGGAGATCGTCAACGGCCGGGCCCGCCGCTACTACGCGCTGACCCCGGAAGGCAACGACACGGTGCAGGCGGAGGCTGTCCGACTCGCGACCGCCGCGAAGATCGTGACCAACCAGGCGCTGCGCCGGCGCGTGCTCAACCCGACTGTTGTGCGGCCCGCATGATCGGCCCCGAGCGCAGGCCCCGCGCGGGCGAGGTCCTCACCGAGCGCTACCGACTCCTGCTGCTGGCCTACCCGTTCGAGTACCGCGAACGGCGCGGCGAGGAACTGCTCGGCACGCTGATCGACGACGCGTCACCGGAGCAACGCTGGCCGAGCGGGCGCGAGGCGGCGAGCATCGTGGTGCAGGGGTTGCGCGAACGGCTCGGCGCCGCCCGGTGCCACACGCCCGGCGCGGTGTGGTCGGAGGGCTTGCAGATGGGAGCGCTGCTGCTGCTCGGTTACGCCTTCGCCGGGCTCGTCTCCGATCTCATCCGGGGCGACGTGCGGCCGGTCCAGACGGGCATCGCGGTGCTCCTCGCGCTGTCGGCAATCGTCGCGACGATGCGGAGCCGGTGGATCGTCGCGCTGGTGCTGGCGGCTGCCTGGCTGACCGTGCTCCTGCAATATCAGTGGCTTTCGTGGCCGTTGGGCACGGCCGTCGTCGCGCTTGCCGCACTGGCCGTCGGGTTCCGCTCGGTGCGGCAGCCGCGCTCGGCGGGGTGGCTGCTGGTGGCGCCGGTGGCGGTGGCGGTGCAGTACATGCCGGTCCTCTTCGCCTTGGCGGTCGTCGCGGGCTTCCTGCTCACGTGCCTGATCGGGGTGGCGCTCGATACGCGGATACCGATCGCGGCCGCCTGCCTGCTGGTGGCCGTCGCGTTGCAGAACACCGTCGGCTTCCGGGCGTTCGACGACACGCACGGCACAGGCACGCAGTTCGTCGTCCATCCGATCCCGGCGTCCTACGTCCTGCTCGCCATGGTCGCCGCGCTGTTCCTCGCCGGCCACATCAGGAGCCGCCAGCTGGCGCGGCTCTGACTCGTTGCTCGCCCACTCGGGTCAGCCCGGGGCGAGGAGGCAGAACTCGTTGCCCAGCGCCGAGTCGTCCCGCGCCTTCATGTTGATCTGCACAAGCCGCGTTGCCATGCCGACGAGACTAGTGCCCTAGTCGTGCACTGTCGGACTCAACCGTGCACGTACAGACCCTCTGCCGCGGCGGCGCGCGCCATACATTGACGCCGTGCTGGTGCTTGACACACACACGATGCCCGCGGGGGACCGGGCCGCGGCCTTCCAGGCCACGGTCAGCGGCAACTGCTCCTCGAGCCTGGCCCTGTTCGAGGACCCCGGCGCGATCCACGCGCGGATGACCGTCTGCGACTTCGGCTCGGCGAAGGTGTTCAACATCGACGCGTCGGGCACCACGCTGCGCCGCACGCCACGCATCGCCCGGTCGTCGGACGAGACCTCGATCGTGCTGGCCCTGCCGATGCGCACCGACAACCACATGGCGTGGCAGCGCGAGGATCGGCTGTTCGGGCCGCGTGACCTCATCCTCGTCGACCTGTCCCTGCCGTACGTCTACGGCTGGAAGGGCACCGGCGCCTCCTACGCGCTGCACGTCGACGTCGACGACCTGGGCGTACCCCGCGACATGATCCACGCCGCCGCCCGCGAGCTGCGCGGCAGCCCGCTCTACGAGCTGGTGCGCGACCACGTCGCCCGCATCACCGCCCAGGCCGAGACGCTCGCCGCCAGCGCGGCGGCGCCGGAGCTCGGCGCGGCCTCCGCCGAGCTGATGCGGGCCCTCGTGGTCTCCGCGGCGGGCGACGGCGCCCGCCTGCGCGACGCGATGCACTCCTCGCTGCAGGCGCGGGTCCAGGCGTACGTCCGCAACCACCTGCGCGACCCGGACCTGAGCCCGCCGCGGATCGCCGCCGCCACCAACATCTCGGTGCGGGCCCTGTACAAGCTGTACGAGGGGATTGGGGAGAGCCTCGAGCAGTCGATCATCCGGCAGCGCCTGCAAGGGGCCCGCACGGACCTGACGGCGCCGCGGCCGCGGTACACCTCCATCGCCGCCGTCGCCCGGGCCTGGGGCTTCTCGAACCCGAGCTTCTTCACCGCCAAGTTCCGCGCCGAGTTCGGCGTGACGCCCCGGCAGCTGGTGAGCGTGCACGCAGGCGGCAGAACCGTGCGCCTCTAGCACACTTCGGCCGGCCCGCCGGTGCGAGAGTCCACGCCGAAGGGAGGGTGTCATGGTGCTGGAACCGGTGATGCACGGCCGCGACCGCGAGCTCGCCGCGGTGGCGGACCTCCTCGGCGGGGCCCGGGCCGCCCGGGGCGCCGCGCTGGTCGTGCGCGGCCACGCCGGGATCGGCAAGACGATGCTGCTCGCCGCGGCCCGGCACGCGGCGGCCGAGGCCGGCATGACGGTGCTGCAGACCAACGGGGCCGAGGCCGAGGCGGCGCTGCCGTTCGCCGGGCTGCACCAGCTCCTGGCCCCGCTGCTGGGGAACCAGGTGCGGCGCGGGCTGCGGGGTGCCTTCGGCCCCGGCGCTGCCGGTGCCAGCCTGTTCTCCGTCGGGCTGGCGGTCCTGGAGCTGCTCAGTGAGCACGCGGCCGGCACCCCGCTGCTCATCCTGGCCGAGGACGCGCACTGGCTGGACCCGGAGACCCTCGACGTGCTCGTCTTCGTGGCCCGGCGGCTGCGGGTGGAGCCGATCGCGGCACTGATGGCGGTCCGCGCCCAGCACACCGGGGTGCTCGCCCGCACGGGGTTGCGCCAGTTGCACGTCGGCGAGCTCGACGACGACGCCGCCCGCCTCGTGCTGCGCGACCACGCGCCCGGCCTGCCGGCGGGGCTGCGCGAGCGGGTCCTGGCCGAGGCGGCCGGCAACCCGCTCGCCCTCGTCGAGCTGCCCCGGCTCGTCACCGCCGGCGCCGATGCGGGCCTGCCCGACCTGCTGCCGCTCAACGAGCGCCTGGAGTCGGCGTTCAGCGACCGCTTCGCGCAGCTGCCGGCGGCGACGCGCGCGGTGCTGGCCGTGTTCGCCGCCGACGCCGCCTGCCCGCTGCCGGTCCTGCTGGCCGTCGCCGGCACGCTCGCGGGCGCCGAGGTCACCGCGGCCGCCATCCAGCCGGCCATCGACGCCGGGCTGCTGCAGGTGCAGGCCCACCGGCTGCGGTTCCGCCACCCGCTCGTGCGCTCCGCGGTGTACCGCTCGGCCGGCGACATCGCCCGCCTCACCGTCCACGCCGCGCTCGCCGGCGCCCTCGCCGCGGCGCACCCGGGCGACCCGGACCGGTGGGCCTGGCACCGCAGCGCCGCGACCCTCGGCCCCGACGAGGCCGTGAGCGGCGAGCTGGAGGCGGCGGCCGGGCGGGCGGTCGAGCGCGGCGCGCTCGGCGCCGCCGTCACCGGCCTCGACCGGGCCGCGGAGCTCACCGCCGACCCGGCCCGGCGCTCGTCGCTGCTGCTGCGGGCGGCCGACCTGGCCGCGCAGCTGCACGACCGGCGGGTCGCCGCGCAGCTGCTCGCGAAGACCGATCCGGCGCAGGGCGACGCCGCCGACCGGGGCCGTCTGGCGCTGGTCCGGGACGTCGTCGAGCCCGGCGACGTCCGCGATACCGCCCGGATCGAGATGCTCTGCGACCTGGCCCTCGACGCCCACGCGGCCGGCGCCACCGACCTGGCCGCGGCGCTGTGCTGGCGGGCCGCGTCCCGCTGCTGGTGGGCCTGCCTGCCGCCGGAGGTCGGGGCGCAGGTCGCCCGGGTGCTCGGCAAGCTCGGGCTGGCCGCCGACGACCCGCGCACGCTCGCCATCGGCGCGTACGCCCAGCCCGACGTCGCCGGCCCGGACGCCCTGCGGCAGCTGCACACCCTGGTTCCCGACCGCAGCGACGTCGACGGCATGCGGTACCTCGGCGAGGCGGCGCTGATCCTCGGCGACTTCGGCACCGCGTCGTCGTTCCTGGCCACCGTGGCCGCCGGGTACCGCGCCCAGGGCCGGGCCGCGCCGCTGGCCCGCACGCTCGCCTCGGCCGGCTACGTCCGGCTGTGGCTCGGCGCCTGGCCGGCCGTGCGAGCCGACCTGGAGGAGGCCGAGGCCCTCGCCGAGGAGACCGGCGAGCAGTTCTGGGCCGTCGCCGCCCGGGCCGGCCGGGCGCTGCACGAGGCGATGTGCGGCAACGCCGACGCGGCGACCCGGCTCGCCGACGCGGTGCTCGCCGGCCCGCTCGCCGCGGGCGCGCGCTTCGCCGCCGAGGCCGCCCAGCACGCCCGCGGCGTCGCCGCGAACGCCGCCGGCCGGTACGACGAGGCGCTCGGCATCCTGCTGCGCGTCTTCGACCCGGCCGACCCAGCCCACCACCTCGACATGGCCGGCTGGGCGCTGCCCGACCTGGCCGACGCCGCCGCCCGCGCCGGCCGGCCCGGCGCCGCCGCCGCGATCGTCGCCGCCGCCCGGGAGCGGGCCGCGCGCTTCCCGTCGCCGATGCTGCACCGCTCGCTCGCCTACGCCACCGCCGTGCTGGCCGCCGACGAAGCGGCCGGCCCGGCGTTCGAGCAGGCCCTCGCGATGGACCTCACCGGCTGGCCGGTGCACCGGGCCCGGCTGCACCTGGCGTACGGCGCCTGGCTGCGCCGCCGCCGGCGGATCCTCGACTCCCGCGCCCCGCTGCGCGCCGCCCGCGACGGCTTCGACGCGCTCGGTGCGCACGCCTGGGGCCGGCTCGCCCGCGAGGAGCTGCGCGCGGCCGGCGAGGAGAGCGCCGGCCGCGCGGTCCGCTCGGGCGAGCGGCTGACGGCCCAGGAGCTGCAGACGGCGATGCTCGCGGCGGCCGGGCTGAGCAACCGCGAGATCGGCCAGCGGCTGTTCCTGTCGCACCGCACCGTGAGCTCGCACCTCTACCGCATCTATCCGAAGCTCGGCGTCAGCGGCCGGGCCCAGCTGCGCGCGGCCCTGGACGCGCTGGAGCGGCGCGGCGACTGACCGGGCTACTCGCCCTCGTGCTCGCCGTCGGCGGTCATCGCGCCCTGGCCCGGCTGGCTCGGCAGGAACACGTGCTGGTGGCCGTGGCCGGTGTCGACGTTGAGCAGGTCGAGCTGGGTCGCGCCGACCGACCAGGTGGCGATCGCGGTGTCGCGCTGGCGGCCGGCCAGGGCCAGCAGTGCGGGGCGCTCCGCCTCCGGGGCCTTGACCGCGGCGGCGTACGTGTCGACGGCCAGGTCGAGCTGCTTGGTGCCCGCGGCGAGGCTGGCACGGGCGATGTTGACCGCGGTGCCGGCCGACGGCGGGTCGTTGAAGTCGGCGACGGCCGCGCGGGTCACGGCCTTCCAGCCGTCGGCCTGCGTCTGGGTCGGGACGGGCTCCGCTTTGCGCAGGCCGTCGAGGACCGGGGTGAGCAGGTCGCGGATCCGCCGGGCCTGGTCGGTGAGCGTCACGACCTGTGCGGCGTCCCGCTGGACCTCCGCCGCCTCCATCGCGTCGATCCGCTTTTCGGTGTCGGTGCGTGGATCGGCCGTGGCAGCGCCGATCCAGGCGCCCAGCAGTCCTCCGGCGACGAGGGTGACAACCGGGATCCACCAGTGCTGTCGTTGCTTCGGCGGCGGCTTTTTGCGCATGGTGGGTCCTTTACGAACGCGCGCGGCTCGCCGAAGACCGCGGGGGACGGTGAGCGTCGATCGTACCGTGGCGCCCTCTGGGCGCCACGGCACTGTGTTCGCTGATCAGAATGTCCCGGCGGTGTTGCACTTCGCCTTCTGGACCACGCAGTCCTTCACCCGCTGGCCCATGGCGACGTTGTCCCAGGCCAGGAACACGTCGCCGTGCATCGAGACGTTCGGGATGGCGACCGGGTAGGCGCCCGCGCACTGGCCGTTCACGGTGTTGTACGACACGTGCGACTTGTGGTCGGGGCAACCCCGCGCGGCTCGATCGCGACCCCCGCTGGTACAGCGTCGGGATCCAGTACGCCGACAGGTCGGTCGCCGGCCCGCAGCTCGTGGCCGGGTTGGCCAGCAGCGACTCGGTGGTGGTGTTGGCGTTCGTGGTCCGGTTCCCCAGGAAGCTGTGCATGTGCGAGGCTCCGGGCAGGCCGGGGAAGATGATCGGGTCGTCCTTGAACGAGTGGCTGTACGTGCAGGCGGCGTTGAACTCGGAGACCCGCACCGCGTCGGCCGGGGCCGGGTGCATCGGCAGCGCGTTGAACTGGGCGAGCTGGGCCTGCCACTTCGCCTGGTCCATCTTGATCCAGCCGGTGCCCGCACTGGCGCTCGGCGTCGGCTGCGTGCCTGCTGCTGCGGCCGCGGGAGGTCGAGGTCGCGCGGCTGGTAGCCGAGGAGATGAGCGATCGGTACCCGGCCGTTCATCTGCGAGGCTGGACAGACGCTGGACGGACGTCGGATAGCCGACCCCGGGCCCATCCGGCGGGCGACGGCGCGCCGCCCTCCGGCCCGACAGAATCGGCGACCATGAACGCGCCATACCCGCCCTATCAGGGCGCTCCATATACAGCTCCGGTACCGCCGAAGAAGTCCCGCCTGGGCCTCATCCTCGGCATCGTCGCCGTCGTGCTCGTGCTCTGCGTGGGCGGCGGGATCGCGCTGCTGCTCACCGTCGACACCTCCACCGACACGCCCGCGGCGGCTGGGACGTCGCCCACGGCCGGCGGCGGTACGAAGAGTGGCTACCAGCAGCCGGCCGACCCCTGCGCCCTCGCCGACCTCAAGGTGCTCGGGCCGCGCGTCGGCGAAGGCAGCGGCGAGCCGACCGAGGAGAAGACCCGGTTCACCCTCACCGGCTGCGAGTACTTCCTCGCCGCCGCCGACGGCGCGCAGGAGCTCAAGGCCTTCGCGAACGTCGACGGCGACACGGCGGCCCGGTACAAGGAGTCCGCCGAGGTGTACCCGAAGATCACCGGGTTCAGCCAGGACAAGGTCACCGGCTGCGGCTCGCAGGGGTTCTTCACCAAGCGGCTCAGCTCCGGCGACCAGCGCCTCGAGGCTGTCCTCGTCTGCACCGACCGCAACCTCTACGTCGAGGTCCGCTTCAACGCCGGCGGGAAGGAGGCGTGGGACGCCGCCGCTATGCGGGCGAACATGGTCAAGCTGGTCAACGGCATGATCGCGCACGTGCCCAGCGCCTGACGGTCTTGCCCGGAGGGTAGCCGATCGGCTAGCCTCCGGGCGACCAGCGGCCATCGTCGAGGGGACGTGCCATGCAGCTCGCGCAGAAGGTCGTCGTGGTGACCGGGGCCGGCAGCGGCATCGGGCGGGCGGTGGCCCTGGAGGCGGTCCGCCGCGGCGCCAAGGTGGCCGCCGTCGACCTCAATGCGCAGACCCTGGCCGAGACTGCCGAGACGGCCGCCGCGGCCGGCGGCGCGATGTCGGTCCACGAGCTCAACGTCACCGACCGGGCCGCCGTGGAGGCGCTGCCGGCGGCCGTGGCCGAGCGCTGGGGCGCGGTCGACGGGCTGATCCACTGCGCCGGGATCATCCAGCCCTTCACGCGGCTCAAGGACCTGGACTTCGCCACCATCGACCGTGTGTTCGCGGTGAACTGGTCGGGCACGCTGTATCTCACGAAGGCCTTCCTCCCGGTCCTGCTGGAGCGACCCGTCGGGCACATCGTCAACGTGGCGAGCATGGGCGGGTTCCTGCCGGTGCCCGGACAGACCATCTACGGCGCCTCGAAGGCGGCGGTGAAGCTGCTGACCGAGGGCCTGCACGCCGAGTGTGCCGGCACCGCCGTCCGCGTCACGGTGGTGTTCCCGGGCGGCGTCGCCACCAACATCACCACCAACTCCGGCGTGAATATCCCGGCCGCCGGCGACACCGCGAACAGAAAGATCACGACGCCGGAGCGTGCCGCCCGCGACATCCTCGACGGCATGGAGCGCGACGCCTACCGGGTGCTCATCGGCGGCGACGCGCGGCTCATGGACCGGCTCTACCGCCTGAACCCGAAGCGCGCCGCCGGCCTCATCGCTGACAAGATGCAGGATCTGCTGCAGCGATGAGGCCGGCGGCGCCCAAGACCTACCGGTCCCCGGAATCCTCGCCGAGCGGTGTACCGCTGAGCTGCGCGCACAGGGCGAGCAACTCATCGAGCAGCACCGGGTCCCGGTAGGCGTCGCCGGGCCGCCATTCGCGGTCGGTGAAGTACTCGCCGGAGACCGGGTCGTCGGTGACGGCCAGCCGGGCCGGGGTCCGCGCCGCGTCGGCCGGATCGGTCGGCGCGCCCGCACCGCCCATCCGGGTGCGGACCCAGCCGGGGTCGACCGCGTTGCTGCGCACGCCCGGCCAGCGCCGGGCGAACGCGAAGCCGAGCAGCATGCAGTACAACTTGGATGAGCAGTAAGCCTCGTAGCCGTTCCACTGGCGGCGCTCGTAGCTCACGTCGCTCAGGTCGGTCACGCCCTCCGCGCCGAGGGCCGACGACATGAACACCAGCCGGGCCGGCCGGGGCATGAGTGCCGTGAGCAGGTACGGCGCCAGGACGTTGACCTGGAACGTGGAGTCCAGGCCGTCCTCGGTGAGCGCCCGCTCGGAGCTTTCGAGGCGGGCGATCCCCGCGTTGTGGACCACGGCGTCGAAGCGGCCGAGGGTGGCGGCGAGCGCCCGGGTCTGCTCGAGCGACGCGAGGTCGCCGACGACCACGCCGGCCGCGGCCGGCACCGCGGCCTTCGCGGCCACCGCCCGCTCCTCGGTGCGGGCGTGCAGGACCACGTGGTGCCCGGCTGCGGTGAGTTGTTGCGCTATCTGCTGGCCGATGCCGTCGGCCGATCCGGTGACAAGGATGTCGGTCATGGGCGCGGATGTTCGCAGCCCGCAATTGTGAGCCGATTGCAGCCGGATTGCAGTGCGAGGGAAACGGGACCTTCGGCTCTTCCGGGAAAGGTAGGGTTGCCCTGGAGCGAGTGGCCGCGTCGCGCGAGGGTAGAAGGAGCTCCGGACCACGGATCGCAGGCAGGGAGGAAGCTTCCGGTGACCACAGTTGCGCATGCCCAGGTCGGACAGCTCAGCGACGAAGACGTCGCGCAGCTCGACGCCTGGTGGCGAGCCGACAACTATCTCACGATCGGCCAGATCTACCTGCAGGACAACCCGCTGCTGCGCCGCCCCCTCGAACCGGGCGACATCAAGCCGCGCCTCCTCGGGCACTGGGGCACCAGCCCGGGTCTGTCCTTCATCTACGCCCATGTCTCCCGCCTTATCCGGATGACCGGCCAGCAGGCGATCTACCTCGCCGGCCCGGGCCACGGCGGCCCGGCCCTCGTCGCCGCCGGCTACCTGGAAGGCACGTACAGCGAGATCTACCCCGCGGTGTCGCAGGACGAGGCCGGCCTGCTGCGCCTGTTCCGCCAGTTCTCCAGCCCCGGCGGCATCCCCAGCCACGTCTCGGTGACCACGCCCGGGTCGATCCACGAGGGCGGCGAGCTCGGCTACGTGCTGGTGCACGCGTTCGGCTCGGTGATGGACAACCCCGACCTGATCAGCGTGGCCGTCGTCGGCGACGGCGAGGCGGAGACGGGCCCGCTGGAGGGCTCCTGGAAGGGCATCTCGTTCCTCAACCCGTCGCGCGACGGCGCGGTGCTGCCGATCCTGCACCTCAACGGCGCGAAGATCGCCGGCCCGACCGTCCTGGCCCGCAAGGACCCGGCCGAGGTGCGCTCCCTGCTGGAGGGCCACGGCTACGAGGTCCTCGAGGTCGAGGGCGACGACGTGCCGGGCATGCACCACCGCTTCGCCGCGACGCTCGCCGAGGCCTGGGGCCGGATCCGCGCGATTCAGCATTCGGCCCGCGAGGGCACCTGGGACGGCACCCGCCCGCGCTGGCCGCTCATCGTCCTGCGCACCCCGAAAGGCTGGACCGGCCCCGACCAGGTCGACGGCATCCAGGTCACCGGCACGTGGCGGTCCCACCAGGTGCCGCTGTCCGGCGTCAAGGACAACCCGGAGCACCTCGCGCTGCTGGAGCAGTGGCTGCGGTCGTACCGGCCGGAGGAGCTCTTCGACGCCGACGGCGCGCCGGTGGAGCTCGTCCGGGCCCTCAACCCCGCCGGGGACCTGCGGATGAGCGCCAGCCCGCACGCCAACGGCGGCCTGCTGACCCGCGACCTCGACATCCCCGACTTCCGCAAGTACGCGGTCGAGGTCGCCACGCCCGGCGTGGGCCGGGCCGAGTCGACCCGCCGCCTCGGCGAGCTGCTGCGTGACGTCTACGCGGCCAACCCCGAGACCTTCCGGCTGTTCTGCCCCGACGAGACGAACAGCAACCGGCTCGGCGCCGTGTTCGAGGTCTCCGACCGGGCCTTCGCGGAGCGGGTCCTGCCCGGCGACGTGGCCATCAGCCGCGACGGGCGGGTCATGGAGGTGCTGTCGGAGCACAACTGCCACGGGTGGCTGGAGGGCTACACGCTGACCGGCCGGCACGGCATGTTCGCCACGTACGAGGCGTTCGCCATGGTGTCCGCCTCGCAGACGGTGCAGCACGGCAAGTGGCTGCAGGAGGCGAAGCGGCTCGACTGGCGGGCCAAGGTGCCGAGCCTCAACGTCCTGCTGACCTCCACGGCCTGGCGCAACGACCACAACGGCTTCTCGCACCAGGGCCCCGGCCTCATCCAGGTGGTGCTCACGCAGCGCGGCGACATCGCCCGGGTCTACCTGCCGCCGGACGCCAACTGCCTGCTGTCGGTGGCCAACCACTGCCTGCGCTCCCGCTCGTATATCAACCTCATCGTCATCGACAAGCAGCCGCAGCTGCAGTGGCTGACGATGGACGAGGCGATCGAGCACTGCGCCCGCGGCGCCGGGATCTGGGACTGGGCCGGCACCGACGACGGCTCCGCCGACCCCGACATCGTCCTGGCCTGCGCCGGCGACGTCGTCACGATGGAGACCGTCGCGGCCGCGCGGCTGCTCCGCGAGCGGCTGCCCCAGTTGCGGGTGCGCGTCGTCAACGTGGTCGACCTCATGGCGCTGCCCCGGCCCAAGGACCATCCGCACGGGATGAGCGAGATCCGGTTCAAGGAGCTGTTCACCGACAACGTCGACGTGGTGTTCGCCTTCCACGGCTACCCGGGCGCGATCCACCAGCTCGTCCACGGCCGGCCGGACGCAGACCGGTTCCGGGTCCGCGGCTTCATCGAGGAGGGCACGACCACGACGCCGTTCGACATGACGGTGCGCAACCGCGTCTCGCGGTACCACCTGGTGATGGACGCGATCAACAACGCCAAGCGGCTGCCGCGAGGCGCCTCCGACCTCAAGGCGTGGTGCGAGGCGAAGCTCGCCGAGCACGAGCGGTACGTGGTCGAGCACCTCGAGGACATGCCCGACGTGCGCGACTGGATCCTGGGTGACTGGGCCGAGCGCGGCTGAGCTGTGATCGACCGGCGGCGGGGCGTTGGTGCATCCTGATGGGATGACCGACACCGAGGCCGAGCGGCAGCGCATCCGCGCCGCTCATTTGCGCCCCGCCGCCGAGCGGCCCGCGTCGACGGCCCGCGGCCTGCACCACACCGCCCTGATCTCCAGCGACGTCGAGCGGACCGTCCGGTTCTACCAGGACCTGCTCGGCTTCCCGCTCACCGAGCTCATCGAGAACCGCGACTACGCCGGGTCGTCGCACTTCTTCTTCGACATCGGCAACGGCAACCTGCTCGCCTTCTTCGACTTCCCCGGCCTCGACGTCGGCCCATACGCCGAGGTCCTCGGCGGGCTGCACCACGTGGCGATCTCGGTCGAGCCGGACCGCTGGCACGTGCTCGTCGCCCGCCTCGGAGCGGCCGGCGTGGAGCACGTCGTCCACAGCGAGGTCTCGGTGTACTTCCGCGACCCGGACGGCGCCCGCCTCGAGCTGATCGCCGACCCGCTCGGCGAGATGTACGGCAACCAAGTCCTCTGATGACGCAATCCATCGAGTCGCCCCTCTCCGTGGATCAGGCCCGCTACCGGCTCCAGGAGGGCCTCGCGGCCCGCGGCGCGGTCCGCGGCCGCCTGTCGGGCGACCAACTCATGCTGGTCGCGACCCACTTCGGCCTGGGCAACGGCGCCCGCCCGGTCCTGCGCGGCCGCCTCGTCGCGACGGGCCCGGGCTCCCGGCTGGACTACCGCCTCGGCTGGAACCGCGTGTTCGCCGCCGTCGCCACCGCGTGGGCGGGCGTGGTCGCGGCGATGCTGCTCTACGGGACAGGCCTCACGATCGTCCGCCTGGTCACCGGCGGCGCGGCGGGCGGACCGGCCGTCCTCGCGGCCGTCGCACTCGGCATGCTGCTGTTCGTGGGCGGGCTCATCGCCGGCGGCCGCTATTTGAGCCGCGACGAGGCCCCGATGCTGCGGGCCTGGCTCGAGGAGCGCCTGCGGCCCTGACCTCTGTCGCCTGGTCGACACAACCTTCCCATCGCGCGCGGCGTGTTGTTGCCGAGCGGCCGAGACAGGCGGCCGTCGATGGGGAGGAAGGGCAGTGTGATCAGTGTGCTTGACGGGGGCCGAGGGCGAGCGACCGACAGCTCACCCCCGCGCGGTGTCACGTTCGAAGAGTTCTACGCGGTGACGTTTCAGCCGCTCACCATCCAGGTGTTCGCGTATACCGGGGACCTGGCGGCCGCGCAGGACCTGGTGCAGGAGGCGTTCTGCCGGGCGCTCGCGCGGTGGAAGCAGGTCGGCGGGTTCGACGATCCGGCCGCCTGGGTGCGGCGGGTCGCCTGGAACCTGGCCACCAGCCGGTGGCGGCGCGCCCGGGTCGCCGCGCAGTTCGCCCGGCGGCATCGGCCGGAGCACGTGGCCGCGCCCAGTCCGGACCGGGTCGCGCTGGCCCAGGCGCTGAGCACGCTGCCACCGAAGCTGCGCCGCGCCGTCATCCTGCACTACCTGGCCGACCTGCCGATCAGCGACATCGCCCGCCAGGAAGGCGTCGCCGAGGGCACGGTCAAGTCGTGGCTGCACCACGGTCGCACCGCGCTCGCCGCCCAGCTCACCGACAAGGAGGACCACCATGGCTGACCTCGACGACCAGCTGCTCGCCGCCGCCTTCGCCGGCTTCCGTACCGAGGTCGCCCCCTACGTCAAGCCCGCCGGCACCGAGTCGGCCCACGCCACGGTGCGCCACCGCCGCCGGGCACGCGCCACGGCGGCAGTGGTGCTCGCCGCGCTGGCCGTCGGCGTGCCGGTGGTCGCCTACGCGGCCGCCGGCGGCGACTCCCACGGCCCGCCCGTCCTGCCGGCCGACTCGGCGAGCGCGACGTCGGCCGCACCGCCGACCTCGGCCCCGCCGTCGCCGGCGGCATCCGCCACGTCGTCGCCGCCGGTCCCGGTCGACAACCGGATCCCCCGCGCCGAGCTCGAGAAGGCCACCCTCGACGTCCCGGACTGGGCCTCCGACGCCGTGGCGACCGGCTGCGTGTCCGGCGCGGTGCAGTTCAGCGGCGGATCGCACCTCATCCGCGACTCCATGCGCATCTACCAGGAGCAGACGGTGTACACCGACGTCGACGGCGACGGCGCGCAGGAGACGGTGGTCCGGTTCTCCTGCGGCGACCTGGTCACCACGTTCCAGGTCGTCGCGTTCGCCCGCGCCGGCGACGGCGGCATCCGCACCCTGGGCCAGGTGGTGAGCCAGACCGGCGCGATCAAGACGATCTGCGGCCTGCGCGCCGGCGCCGGCGGCGCCATTGAGGCCCAGGTCGGCGACTCCATCACACCGCAGCGCTGCTGGGAGCCCGGTCCGCACGTGCAGTTCCAGTGGCGCGCGTACTCGTGGGACGGCACCCGCTTCAGCCAGTCCGGCGGCCCGCGGTCCTTCCCGGCCAACCTGAAGGTCACCGACCTCGCGCTGACCGTCACCGACCTGGTGTTCCGGCCGGCCGAGGCCGGTGGCTACACAGGATCGATGACGGTCACGGTCCGCAACGAGGGTTCGAACCGGCTGCCGTACCGCATCTGGATCGGCGTCCCGGACGGTCTCGGGCCGCAGGTGCCGGGCGGCTGCGAGCTGGTGAACAACCCGCAGTCGGTCATGCTGCTGTGCGACGGCGAAGGTCTGGCCCCCGGCGCGACGGCGACCCTGACGATCCAGTTCCAGGCGCCGGCTCCGGTGACCTCCGGCCTGGCGCCGTCGGCCGGGGTGACACCGGCCGACGGCTACGCCGACCCGAACCGGGACAACGACACCGCCGAGTTCCGGATCACCTTCTGACGCGGGACCTTCGGCCCTGACGGGTGGCCCGCGACGCGCGGCACGGTGAAAGGATGGGAGGGAGGGCATCATGACATTCCCGTCCTGGAGCCGTGCCGCGTTCGTCGCCGCCGTCGGCGACGCCGTCTGGGCACCGTCCATCCACAACAGCCAGCCGTGGCGGTTCCGCTACCGCGACGGCGCCATCGACGTGCTCGTCGACCCCGCACGGGCGCTGCCGGCCTGCGACCCGACCGGCCGGGCGGCCCGCGTGTCGTGCGGCGCCGCCGCGTTCAACCTGACGCTGGCGCTCGCCGCGGGTGGCGCGCCCGCGCGGTACACCATGGGATTGGGGGACACCGCGGTGCGGCTGACGCCCGATGTGCCGCGCCCGCCCACGCCGGCGGAGCGCCGGCTGCACCGGCAGATCCGGCGGCGGCACACCAACCGCGCGGCCTTCGCGGACACGCCGGTCGGCCCGGCGGCCCTGACCGCGCTCACCGAGGCGGCCCACGCGGAGGGCGGCTGGCTGGAGCTCGTCACCGGCGACCGGCTCGACGCGGTGGCCGGGCTCGTGCGGACCGCCGACCGGGAGCTGGCGGCCGACGCCGCGTACCTCGCCGAGCTGCGCGTCTGGACCAGCGCCGCCGACCACCGCGTCGAGGGCGTCGACCGGCAGGCGGCCGGCGCCGCGCCGCACCCCGGCGAGCTGCTGGCCCGCCGTGACTTCGGCGGCGCCGAGCACGAGGACACCCACGACCTCGTGCGGGATCCGGTCGTGGCCGTCGTGGGCGCGGCCGGCGACGGTCCGGCCGACGAGGCCCGCGCGGGCATGATGCTGCAGCGGGTCCTGCTGACCGCGGCCGACCTGGGCCTGGCGACGGCGATGTACTCCCAGCCGATCGAGGTGCCCGCCGTCCGGGTCCGGCTGCGCGACCTGCTGGGCCGGCCCGACCTGCCGCAGCTGGTGCTGCGGTTCGGCTACGCGCCGACCACGTGCTACACCGGCCGCCGCCCGGTCGGCGACGTCATCGAGGGCTGAGGGTCCCGGCCAGACAGGGCCGGAGGTCCCAGGCGATCCGGGTGGTTGTGCTCTGCCTGGTGGACGCCCTTCCGCGGGACGCTGTGGTCACCAAAGACAAGCGGCGGACCACAGAGCCCCGGAGGGCACCCATGAAGCGCAAGACGCTCGACCTCATCGTCGGTTTCGGCCTCGTCGTCCTGGCCGGGCTGCTGCTGGTCGCCGGCCTCGTCCTGACCAGCAACGCCAACTTCGCCAACGACTACGTCAAGACCCAGCTCAGCCAGCAGCAGATCACCTTCAAGACCGCCGACACCCTCACCGCCGAGGAACGCAAGTCCGCCTGCCTCGTGCAGAACGCCGGCCAGCAGCTCACCACCGGCAAGCAGGCCGAGTGCTACGCCAACGAGTTCATCGGCCTGCACCTGCAGTCGATCGCCGGCGGCAAAACCTACTCGCAGCTGGGTGACGTGCAGACCGAACTGAAGGCGAAGATCGCCGCCCTGCCGAAGGACGACCCCGCCGCCGCTGACCTGCAGAAGCAGCTGACCGACGTCAACGGCCAGCGGGAGACGGTCTTCAAGGGCGAGAGCCTGCGGGGCATGCTGCTCACCTCGTACGGCTTCAGCGAATTCGGCGCCAAGGCCGGCCAGGCCGCACTGGTCGCCTACCTCGCCGCGGGCCTGCTGTTCCTGCTCGGCGCCGCCGGCCTGATCCACGCGGTCCGCACCCCGGCCAGCGCAGGGTTCGCGGTCCCCGAACAGGAGCTCGTCAAGGCCTGAGCCCCGCCGACTGAGTCCCGGACCTCCGAGCGAGGTCCGGGACTTTCACTGTGCCGTGAACGTGAGCAGGACCGACGCCGCCAGCCCGACGGCGCTGGCCAGGCAGGCCGCGGTGCGCACGGCATCGGCGGCGCGCAGCCGGCGGTACGGCCCGGCGGCGAACCCGTCGCGCTGCAGGCGCACGTGGGACGGGATCGCGCCGGTGGTGGGACAGCGTCGGACGTACGACACCTCGGGCCGCCGGCACCAGGCCGCGCTGCGCCGCGCGGCGATCCTCGACGCCTGCCGCACGACGCTGGAGGGCGCGGGCTACGCCGGTCTGACGATCCGCGCGGTCGCCGAGCGGGCGGCGGTGTCGCAGGAGACGGTGTACAAGACGTTCGGCAGCAAACGGCAGCTGGTGAAGGCGCTGTACGACCGTGAGCTGGCCGGCGACGACGAGCCCGTCCCGATGGCCGGGCGGCCCGCCGTGCGCGCGCTGATCGCCGAGCCCGACTCGCGCCGGAAGGTCGCCGGCTACGCGCACCTGGCCCGGCAGGTCTCGGAGCGCATCGGCGCGATCGCCGCGGCGCTGGCGGCGGGCGGCCCGGAGGCGGCCGACCTGACGGCCGAGGCCGACCGCGAACGCCTGGCCGGCGTGACGGCCTTCGTGGGCCACCTCGCCGCGACCGGCCACCTGCGACCGGGCCTGGACCCGGCCGCGGCGGCGGACGCCTGCTGGGTGCTGCTGTCGCCGCAGGTGTACCGGCTGTCCACCGTGGACAGAGGCTGGACCGCGGACGCGTACGAGGACTGGCTCTGCCGGATGCTCGTCGCCGCACTGTTGTAGGTAGCGTGGTGGCATGCGGGTGCTGTTCGCGAGCCTGGCGTCGGCCGGGCATGCCTTTCCGCTCGTGCCGCTCGCGGTCGCCGCGCAG
This sequence comes from Dactylosporangium sp. AC04546, assembly GCF_022095675.1. Classification (GTDB taxonomy): domain Bacteria; phylum Actinomycetota; class Actinomycetes; order Mycobacteriales; family Micromonosporaceae; genus Dactylosporangium. Next base: position 163,702 of record NZ_JAHYSG010000008.1, read on the forward strand.
GCGGCCGGGCACGAGGTGCGGTTCGCTGTCGGGGAAGAGGTGCACGCGGCGCTCAAGCGGCACGGGCTCGCGGCCTTCCGGCCCGCCGACGCGTTCTACGAGATCTACGCCGACGACATCGCCGACGACCTCGCGCGGCTGCGGCCGGACCTCGTCGTGCACGGGTGGGGCGTGCCCGGTGTGGCCGTCGCGGCCGACCGGGCCGGGATTCCGTCGCTCTGGCACGGGTTCGGGCGGCTGTTCCCCGACGGTATCGGTCTCGCCCGGCCCGGCTGCGACCGGCCGCACGTCGACGTGTGCCCGCCCTCGCTGCAGGACCCGGCGTTCATTCGAACCGCCGAGCGCGTCCCGATGCGGCCCGTGGAGGCCCACGCCGAGGCCGGGGCGCCGATCGTGTACCTCACCTTCGGTACCGCATTCGGCAGCGCCGAGCTCATCCGGACCGCCGCCGAGGGCCTCGCCGGGCTCGGGCTGCCCGTGGTGGTGGCGGCCGGGCGGGTGCCGGTCGACGAGCTCGACGACCTGCCCAGCCTCGTCACCGTGCTGCCGTGGGCGGCGCAGGACCGGCTGCTCGCTCGGGCCGACCTCGTCGTGCATCACGGCGGCAGCGGCACCACGCTCGGCGCGCTCGCGGCCGGGGTGCCGCAGCTGGTCCTGCCGCAGGGCGCCGACCAGTTCGCCAACGCCGACGCGCTCGTCACCGCGGGTGCGGCGCTGCAGCTGCGCGACGGCGAGGTGACCGCCGGCGCCGTCGCCGAGCTGGCCCACCGGCTGCGGACCGGCGAGCACCGCGCCGCGGCCCGGGAGCTCGCCGCCGAGATCGCCCGCATGCCCGCGCCGGAGGACGTCGCCCGCGACCTTGTACGGTACGTGCGTGCATGAGCGATTCCCCGAGGCCGAGGCGTGGCTGCGGCGGGTCTACGGGCTGCGCCTGCCCCGCCACCTCGGCGTCTTCGCGGAGTTCTGGCAGGGGCTGACCGACGACGAGCGGGCCGGGATGCGGTACCTCGGCCTCAGCCCGTGGGGCATCAGCGAGCTGTTCGACGAGGGCGGCGTCGACCGCACCCCGCGCGACGGCCTCGACCCGCGCCTGGACTGCCGGTTCCGCCGCGACCCGGCCGAGTTCGTGACCGTCATGAGCGGCGACAGCGACGGCCTGCACTTCGGGCTCTGGTACGACGATCCGGCCGAGCTGCCCTCGTTCATCGCCTACAACTACGCCCGCGACTCCGCGGAGACGTGGACGCAGCGCTCGCCGACCGTGCTGGCCGAGATCGGCCGCCGGGTCGCCGACGCCCGCCACGACGCCCAATACGATCACGAGATGGCGGAGGGTCTGGCGGTACTGCAGCCGCTGGAGTCGAAGCTGGAAGCGTTCGCCGACGCGGACCGGGCCGCCCTCGACGCCGACGGGCCGCGCCGCTGGGCCGACGCCGCCCGGCCGCCCGGCGGGGTGACCCTCGGCGGGGCCCTGCCGCCCGGCAGCGGCGCCACCCGCGCCGGCCAGTCGTTCGAGCGCATGGACGCGTACCGCGCCGACCCGGCGGCCGCCGAGGCGATCATCGCCGAGGCCCGGGCGGAGCTGGCCGACGGCTTCCCGGCGTACGCGCTGAGCGTCGGCTCGGAGCTGCACTGGTGGGACGGCGACCCGTTCCGCGCCGCCGCGACCGAGCTGCTCACCGGCGCGTACCGGGCGCTGGGCCGCGAGGCGCTCGCCGAGATCGTCGAGGTCCACCACGCCAACCGGGACCTGCGCTCGGTCGACGTCCTCTGACGTCCCTCCGCCGAAAGCTCCCGTCAGCGCTGCCGCAGCGCGGCCTCGACGATGCGGAGCGCCTCGCCCGGGTCGAGGCCGAGGCCGGCGACCACGGCGGCGTACTCGTCGGCGGCCCGCCGGGCCCGCTCGCGGGTCTCCTGCCCGGCGGCGGAGACGAACGAGCCGGCCCGGCCGCGGGTCTCGACAAGCCCGGCCTCCTCCAGCTCGCGGTACGCGCGGGCGACCGTGTTGACGGCCAGCCCCAGCTCGGCGGCGAGCGCCCGGACCGTGGGCAGCCGCTCACCGACGGCGAGGGTGCGGTCCTGGATCTGCCGGGCGACCTGGCGGCGCAGCTGCTCGTAGGGCGGGACGGACGAGCCCGGGTCGATGGTGATCACGGCGCCACCAGCAGCGCCTCGGCGCCGACCGGGCGGAACCCGGCGGCCTGGAACGCGCGCACGCTGCGGGCGTGGCCGGCGGCCTGCTGCGCCCAGACGGGCTGCCCCGGCGGTACCAGATGACGGGCCGCGACGGCCAGCGCACGGCCGAGGCCCGGGTGCGGCGTGTCCGGGTCGACCTCGACAGCGGCCTCCCACCGGCCGGCGACGCCGCGGCCCAGCGCGACGATCCCGCCGTCGGCCGCCCAGACCCGCACGTCGTCGCGGTGCCGCCGGGCCCGCACCACCCGCGGGTGCCCGGGGTCGGCCAGCTCGCGCAGCGGCAGCGGCGGCGGACCGGCGAGCGCCGGCGCGACGGTCAGCAGGTCGATGGTGTCCATGACCCGGCCGGTCCGGTCGAGCAGGGCGGCGAGGAACCGGGGGTGCATCGTGGCGGCGAGGGGATCGCTGTCGATCGTCTTGAGGGTGTCGTACACCCAGTCGGGATCGTCGTCGACGAAGACGACCGAGTGCGCGGAGAACGCGACCACTCCCGCGTCGCGGGGCCCCGGCTGCGGCACGACGGTGGTGCCGCCGTCGGCCGGCGGGAACCGCCCCTCGGCCGCGGCGTCGAGCAGTTCCGCGAGCGTCTGGCCCATGACGGTTCACGGTACCCTGACGGGACCATGACCCGGCAGCCGAGGCCGCCTCGGCCACTCCGGCCGCGCGGCGCTACCGCCCGGGGCCGCCGCGGTCGAGCAGGCACAGCGCCCTGCGCGGCGTGCCGTCCGTCACGCCCGGGCCCGGTGCGCGGCCACGTTGACCCGGTTGGCGCAGGTCAGGGAGCAGAACCGGCGCCGGCCGTTGCGTGAGGTGTCGACGAAGACGGCCGCGCAGCCGTCGCGGGCGCAGCGCCCCAGCCGGTCGCCGCCGGCGCCGCACAGTGCGACCGCGAGCCCGCCGGCGATCGCGGCCCGGATGCGCGTGACCGGGTCGTCGGTATCGGTGATGTAGTGCAGGTGCGGCGGGTTGCCGTCGTGGGCCGACACCCGCACCGACGTGGTGGCGTCACCGAGCAGCTCGTTGACCAGCGCCAGCTGCCGCAGCCGGTCGGCCTCGCCGAACACCGGGCGGGCCCGCTCGACCCACGCCCCCAGCGCGCGAGCCTGCGTGGCGTTGCTCACGCGGCTCTGCATCTCGTGCTCGACGAGCAGCGCGGAAACCCTGCTCACGGTGTACTCAGAGGCGTTGAGCAGCGCCGCGGCGAGGAAGGTGCCGGTGCCACCGTAATGGTTGAAGTGCACAAGGCCATTACAGCACGCTGGTCCCATGACCACCTGCGCCAAATGCGGCCGCGGTACCGCGACGGCCGCCGTCGAGTCTTCCCACCCGACCTCCGAGGGCACCGTGCGGTACCGCCGCTGCGCCTGCGGCACCCGCTGGATGGAGCTGACCGGTCAGTTCCTCGCCGCCCGGACCCGGCCCGTGCGGTGACGGACTTCCAGTCCCTCCTCGACGCGGCCGCCGCCGACCCGCGCTCCCGGGCCTGGGACGAGATCTGGCAGCGATCGAACGACCAGGGCGAGTACCACGCGGCGAGCGCCGAGCTGCTGCCCTGGCTGGCCACGACGTGCGCGGCCTTCCGCCCCGAGGACCGCGAGAAGGCCCTGATCCTCGCGGGCTTCGTGGCGGTGGACGCGCCGGAGACCCGCCGCGAGCACTACGCGGCCGACATCGCCGCGCTGCGCACGATGGCCCTCGACCGCCTGCCCGTCACGCCGTCACCGGACGGCGACTTCGTGTACCTGCTCCAGGCGGTCCTCGGCTTCGAGGGCGACGAGCGCTGGGGCAAGGAGCTCGACCGCATCAACGACGGCGAGGCCGACGTGACGTGCCCGTCGTGCGAGAACGACATGTACATGGACCTCGCCGAGACGGAGCCGGGCCTGCCGGGCCCGCTCGCCATCCGCCTGCACGGGCTGGCGCTGGCCGCGGGTCGCGAAGCGGTGGCGACCGCGATCACCCACCTCTTCGGCCGCACGACGTGCTCCGCCTGCGGCGAGGCGTTCCGCGCGCTGTAGGTCTCCAGGGCGAGCAGGACCGTCGACGGCGCCGGGCGCCGGACCCAAGCGGCCCGGCGCCCGCCGGAAGCGTCACTTCTCCAGGATCTCCCAGGCCTTCGGGACCCAGATCCAGTGGTCGTTCACGAAGACCAGGCCCTCGTACGCGCGGCCCGAGTCCGCGCCCGGCTCGGTGTACTTCCAGCGGTACACGGTCAGGCCGGGCTTCAGGTGCGGGCCGAGCTGCTCGTAGCCGCCCGGGAAGTCGCGCTTCACGGCCGGGGTCCACTTGCGGATGTCGTCGGTCGTGGCCTGGAAGAGCTTGAGGTCGGTCTGGGCCGCCGAGACGCCCATGTCGATCTTCTCGCCGTTCCACAGCTTCGTCTTGTAGAACGACTCGGCCTTGCCGGCCAGGTCGTCCGTGAACACGGCGGCGTAGTCGGCGGCGGTCGGCTGGAGGGTCTTCACCGTCTCGGGGCCGTCGGCCGAGCGCAGGGCCTCCGTCAGAGCCTTCGCGCCCGCCTCACCCTTCGGGAACGCCGCCCGCTTCGAGGCTGCCGAGGAGGAGGAGGTGGCGGCCGGAGCGGACGACGCCGGCGCGGGCGTGTCCGACGCGGAGTCGCAGGCGGTCAGGGTCAGGCCGAGCAGGGCGGTGCAGGTTATCGACAGCGCCAGGCGCTTCATGTGCGTGTGCTCCTTCGGTGATCACGGAGCGCTTACGCTAACCGCGGGCGTCAACCGGCCAGAACCGCTGTTTTCCCAGCTCACACGGCAGGTTGCCGGAAATCGCGACACGGTTGGTCGCATAGCCGACAACTTAGGTTACCCTAACCTCATGTTGGACCCGCTGGCCGAGACCGCCGACCGACTCAACGCGCTCGACCCCTACGCCGGCTTCGACGTCCGGCCCGAGCCGGACGCGGCTTGGCTGCCGCTGGAGCGGTTCGTCGACGGCGGCCACGCGGACGCGGTCCTCGAGCTGCTCGAACGCCGGCACGGCCGGCGCAACGTCGCCGGGAGCATGCTCGGCGCGGTCCTCGCCGAGGCCGTCATCGGCGGCACCGTCGCGGCGATCATGCTCGACGAGCGCTGCCCCGACCCCGCCGCGGCGAACCTCGCCCTGCGGATCCACGAGGAGGGGTACCTCGAACGCCGCGCCGTCCGCGGCTCCGCCCTCGCGGTACGGCCCGGCGACCCGGCCGCCGCCCACCCGGCCAGCACGGTGGTCGACGACCTCGACGCCTGGTGGGCCGCCCGCGCCGTCGCGACCCTCGCGCCGCTGCTGGAGGCGGTGCGGGCCCGCGCACCGTTCGGGCTGCGACTGCTGTGGGGCGCGGTCGCCGACGAGGTCGCCGGGGCCGCCATCCGCGTCGCCCAGCTCGCCGGCCGCGACCCCGACCCGTCCTGGGACCGTGCTCAGCGCCTGGTCGACGCGCTGGCCGCGCAGGCTCCGGTGCCGCTGACCAGAGGCGCCCCGTTCCCCGTGGCCTGGCCGGGCGGACGGCACCTGTTCCAGGTCCGCGGCACCTGCTGCCTCTACTACCGCAGCGCGCTGGAGAGCGGCCTGCGCGACGAGAGCTGCTGCAGCACCTGTCCGCTGCGCGACGACGAGTCCCGGCACCGCCTGCTGCGCGACTACCTCATCTCGACCACAGCCTGACGGCGGCCGGCGTCGTCCCCGTCCATCCCCGGAACGCGCGGTAGAACGACTTGGGGTCGTCGTAGCCGAGCAGGAACGAGATCTGGTCCGGGGTGAGGTCGGCCCGGCCGAGGTAATGCTCGGCCAGGGCGGTCCGGGTCGCGCCGAGGACGGCCTGGAAGCTGGTCCGCTCGGCGCTGAGCCGCCGCTGCAGCGTGCGGGTGCTCGTGGCGAGCGCACGGGCGACCGCCGGCATGGTCGCCCGGCCGGCCGGCATGAGCTCCAGCAGGGCCGCGCGGACCCGCTCGGCGGTCGAGGCGTCCCGGTCGACCGCCGACAGCCGCCGGCGCAGCTCCGGCTCGAACAGCGCCCACATCGGCTCGTTGGCGGTGACGAACGGCCGGGCCAGGTCGTGGGCGGCGAACGTGATCGACGGCGCCGGGCCGGGCTCCACGGTGACGCCGAGATAGGTCTGGTACCGCGCCCGGTCGGCCGGCGGCTCGGGCGAGCACACCCGCAGCGGCCGCACGTCGTGCCGGGTGCCGAGGCGGGCCAGCGCCACCCAGAACAGCAGCTCCACCAGGACGAGCACGCGCGGCGGGCCCTCGCCCCCGGGCCACCGGTTGGTGAACGTGCCGCCGTCGACGTCGAGCCGCATCGGCCCGACGAGCCGCTTGTACTCGGCGATCCGCTGCGCGGCGATGGCCAGGTCCGGGCTGCACAGCGCGGCGAACAGCGGCGCGGAGAACACCTCCGCCGACAGCGTCTCGGCGACGCGCACGGCGTCACCGCCCTCGTCCTCGATCGCCTTCCACAGCGCGAAGAACTCGGCGGCCGGGAGGCTGACCGGGCCGCGGGCGAGCAGATCGCCCGGCAGGCCGGCCCGGCGCAGCACCGCGGCCGGCTCGATGCCGAGATCGTGCAGGAGGACGCCGTAGCCGGGCTCCAGCGCGTACCCCGCCATGCTCCTCCTACGTCAGGTTGAAGCGGGCCTTGATGCCGTCGGCGAACGCCTCGTCGTCGGTCGCGGCCCGCGCGGCCAGGATCTCCCGGGCGTCGTCCCCGGCCGGGTACCGCAGCCGCCGGCTCCCGTCCGTCGCCGCCGTGAGGATGACCTCGGCCACGCCGGCCGGCGCCGCCCCCAGGGTAGCCGCGATCCCCTTCAGCACGGCGTCGACGGTCGGCTGGTACTCGACGAGCGCCGCGTCGTTGGCGAAGTCCAGCGAGCGCCCGCCGAAGTCGGTGGCGACGAAGCCCGGCTCGACGAGCTTCACGCGGATCCCGAGCGGCTCCAGCTCGTACCGCAGCGCCTCGGAGAGCCCTTCGACCGCGAACTTGCTCCCGTGGTACAGCGAGCCGAGCGGAAACGTCATCCGCCCACCGATCGAGCTGAGGTTGACGACCACGCCCCGGCGGCGCGCCCGCATGTGCGGCAGCACGGCCTTCGTGACGGCGAGCAGTCCGACGACGTTGGTGTCGAACTGCCGCTCGATCCGCTCGACGTCGAACGCCTCCAATGGCCCGTAGGCGCCGTAACCGGCGTTGTTCACCAGGACGTCGATGGCTTCGAACGCCTCGACGGCCCGGGCGACGGCGTCGTCGACGGACGCGCGGTCGGTGACGTCGAGCCGCGTGACGAGCGCGCCGTCGAGGGGTTGTGGCTCGCGCATGGTGGCCACGACGTTCCACCCCTGCCGGAGGAAGAGCTCAGCGGTGGCCCGCCCGATCCCGCTGGAGGCCCCGGTGATGAACACGGTCTGCGATTCCATACCGGCCACGCTACGAACGGCCGGTCCGCACGGCAGTAGCGGACGGCGCCAACCCGGTGGCGGATCCCGCCACATAATGCTCTCCATGACCCTTCGGTACGACGACGTGCTCGGCCCGCTGCGGAAGGCATACGACGGCCGCGCCGCCTGGCGCGACGAACAGCCCAAGGAGCCGTGGAAACTGGCGGAGCGGGAGGCGTTCCGGCAGCGGCTGGCGCCGGGCGCGCGGCTGCTGGAGATCGGCGCCGGCACCGGCCAGGACAGTGCCTATTTCCAGCAGGAGGGCCTCGCGGTCGTCGCGGCCGACCTGTCACCGGCGATGGTCGAACACTGCCGGGCCGACGTCGGCCGCGGCCACCGCTTCCAGTCCCTGACCCTGGTGCGCGGCTGACGCACCGCTCAGTGGCCGACCCGGCGGTACTCCAGGATCCGTCCGAGATCGCGGAAGCCCACGCCGGCGTAGACGCGCTCGGCCATCGGGGACGACTGCAGGCTCGCGGTCGTGCAGCCCCGGCCGGCCGCGGCGTGCAGCTGGGCGAGGGTGAGTGCGGTGGCCAGGCCGCGACGGCGCGCGTGGGGCGCGGTCGCGACGTTGTAGATCCCGCAGTCACCGCAGTGGTCGTACGCGAGCGCGGCGGCGACGATCACACCGCCCTCCCGCACGGCGAGCGGGTGCAGCGCGGTGTGGTCGGCGGTGGCGAGCAGGCCGGCCGGCAGCCCGGCGAACGCCAGGTACTCCGCCCACCCGGCCGGCTCCGGGACCAGCCCGGGCCGCGGCAATGAGACCAGTTCGCGGGCCATCGCGCGGGTGTGCTCCGCGACGGCGTACCCGCGCTGCTCCAGCCGCGAACGCCCCGGGCCGTCCGACTCGTGCACCCACGCCGCGAAGTCACCGATCCCGGCCGCGCGGTACACGGCCTCCATCGCGGCCACCGCCGCCGCGCCGGGCTCGAGGAAAGCGTTGTTGTACACGGCACGTTCCGGCTCGGACGGGAACACCGCAACGCTGACGCCCGGCAGGTGGTGCACGGCGGCACCGGCCGAGGCCCGGGCGTACTCCTCCCAGGAGGCGAGCAGGTTCGCCCGGCTCCGGCGGTTCAGGTCCAGATCCACGGCTGCTCCTTGCGCTCCCGGTAGCATCAGCCGGCGCGTTCCGCGCTGATCGACCGGTCCTCGCCGCGAACCAGGAGACCGGAGATGGTCACCTCCAGGGTCTGGCGGAGCACTTCGGTGAAGTCCGCGCGCAACGCGGCCAGCTCGGGGTCGGCGGCGTAGGCGGCCAGCATCGCCGCCGGTGGTTGGCTGTACGGCCAGGCCGCCGCGGCGATGAGCGTGGTGACCGCACCGAGCCGCGCCGCGTCCTGCAGGCCGAGCTCCGGAACGCACCGCTGCACGAGCCCGCCGAGGGTTTCGAAGGTGCGCCGCGTCGCGCGTTTGTAGTGCAGTGCCACCTCCGTGGACACGTTGCGTTCGAGCACCGACGCCTGCGCGCTGTTCAGGTCGCACAGCACCGGCCGTCGCGCCAGCGACTCGGCCAGCGCGGCGGCGAGCCGGTCACCGCGCTCCCGCGGCGTGCCGCCGACGGGCTGCAGCAATGGCTCCAGCTCGGCCAGCCACGCCTGGACCTCGGCGTCCAGGAGCTCGAGCAGGACCGCCTCGCGCGACTCGAAATAGCGCAGCACGTTGGACTTGGCCAGGCCGACCCGCCGACTCAGCTCGTTCAGGGCGACGTCCGCCACCGGCATCTCGGTCAGCATCGCGGCCGCGGTCGCCAGGATCTGCCGCCGCCGCTCGTTTCGCTGCTCGTCACTGCGGGCGCGCTTGAACTCCATTCCCAGAGCTTACAGACCTGAGGTCTCTTGTTTAGAGACCGGAGGTCTGTTAACTTGGACGAGTAATAGACCGACGGTCTTTAAGGAGCTCCGCATGTACGACGTCCCCGACCAGCGTGGCAGGCTCGCTGTCGTCACCGGCGCGAACAGTGGCACCGGCAAGGAGGCGGCAAAGCGCCTCGCGGGGGCCGGCGCGGACGTGGTCCTCGCGGTGCGCACGCCCGCCAAGGGTGAGCAGGCCCGCGCCGAGATCCTCGCCGCACACCCACGCGCCGCCGTCCATGTGCGCCGCCTCGACCTGGCCGATCTGTCGTCGGTGGCGGAGTTCGCCGACGGCCTGATCGCCGACGGCCGGCCGCTCAGCCTGTTGCTGAACAACGCAGGTGTGATGATGCTGCCGAAGCGCATGGAGACCGTGGACGGTTTCGAGCTCCAGCTCGCCAGCAACTACCTCGGCCCGTTCGCGCTGACCGTGCGCCTCCTGCCGCTGCTGCTGGCGGCCGGCGCCGCCCGCGTCGCCACCATGAGCAGCGGAACGGCCGCCCGGGGCCGGATCGATCTCGACGACCTGCAGTCGGCGCACGACTACAGCCCCTTCGCCGCCTACGCCCGGTCGAAGCTCGCCGACCTGATGCTGACGCTGCACCTGGCCGACATCGCCGCCGAGCGCGGCTGGTCGTTGCTGTCCAGCGGCGCCCACCCCGGGTACACCAGGACGAACCTGACGACCTCGGGTCCGAACCTCGGCGGCAAAGTAAGCCTGGGCAACCGGATCTCGTTCAGGATCATGCCGAGCCAGGGGGTCGAACGGGGTGCGGAGCCGTTGCTGTATGCGGCCACCAGCCCTGACGCGGTCGCCGGCGGCTACTACGGCCCACGCTGGGGTCTGGTCGGCCACGCGACCAAGGTCAGGCCGACGAACCGGGCGCTGGACAAGGCCGTGCGGGCGCGACTGTGGGCCGAGTCCGAACGCCTCACCGGCGTCTCCGTTCCCGCCACCGTCTGACACCGAGGGCCGACAACGTGAGGACAGTGATCTTTTGGAGGAAGCGGTGACGTCAGGTGCGCAGCGCTTCGGGGATCGGGGTCGGGCCGTTGTTGAAGCGGATCGTGCGGCCGATCGTCGCCGGGTCGTGCAGCGTGGCCACGATCGTCGCCGCCACGTCCGCGCGCGTCACCGTGCCGTTCGCCGCGCCCTCGGCCGCGGTCTCCAGGCCGCCCGTCGGCGGGCCTTCCGTGAGGCGGCTCGGGCCGAGGATCGTCCACTCCAGGGCAGTGTGGCGCAGGTGCTCGTCGGCCGCCGCCTTGGCCTCCGCATACGGGAAGAAGCCGTTGTCCGGCGCCACGCCGTGGTCGGTGCGTGCGCCGAAGTAGGAGACCATCACGTACCGCCGGACGCCCGCCAGCGGTGCCGCGTCCATCGAGCGGATCGCCGCGTCGCGGTCCACCGCATAGGTCCGCGGCGGGTTGCCGCCGCCCGCGCCGGCCGACCAGACGATCGCGTCGTGGCCGGCGAGCAGGTCGGTGAGTTTCGAAACGTCGATGTGTTCCACGTCGGCGGTCAGGCTCCGGGCACCCGATGCGGTGACGTCGGCGGCGTGGGCCGGGTTGCGGTGGATGGCCGTCACCGTGTCGCCGGCGGCCACCAGGAGGGGTGCCAGCAGCAGTGCCACCTTGCCGTGCCCGCCGATCACCGCGATGCGCATTCCGCCACAGTACCGCCGCGCCGACCGGGGGTCTTTCCTTCGCTCACCGGAGCCGAGTAGCGTCACCGCTCGTGAGCGTTGTTACACGCAACAACGTCAAGATCATCGGTAGCGCGGCCGAGCCGACGATCGTGTTCGCACACGGGTTCGGCTGCGACCAGAGCATGTGGCGGTTCATCGCGCCGCGCTTCGCCGGCAAGCACCGGGTTGTGCTCTACGACCACGTCGGCTTCGGCCAGTCCGACCTGGCGGCCTATTCGCCGCAGCGCTACGCGTCGCTGCAGGGCTACGCCGACGACCTGCTGGAGATCCTCGCGGAGCTCAACCTGCACAACGTCGTCTTCGTCGGGCACTCGGTCAGCTCGATGATCGGCCTGCTGGCCGCCAACGTCGAGCCGGACCGCTTCTCCCACCTGGTGCTGGTCGGGCCGTCGCCGCGATACATCGACGACGACGGCTACCGCGGCGGGTTCAGCGCGACCGACATCGACGAGCTGCTGGAGTCCCTCGACAGCAACTACCTCGGCTGGTCCAGCGCGATGGCCCCGGTCATCATGGGCAACCCCGAGCGGCCCGAGCTCGGCGCGGAGCTGACCAACAGCTTCTGCCGCACCGACCCGGCGATCGCCCGGCAGTTCGCGGAGGTCACGTTCCGCTCCGACAACCGCGCCGACCTGTCGAAGGCCACCGTGCCGGCGCTCGTGCTGCAGTGCACCGACGACGTCATCGCGCCGTACGAGGTGGGCGCGTACGTCCACGAGCACCTCGCCGGCAGCGAGCTCGTGGTGCTCGCCGCCACCGGCCACTGTCCCAACCTCAGCGCCCCGGACGAGACGTTCGAGGCCATCAGCGCCTACCTGGAGCGCGGCTGACCGTGGGCGGCCCGCTGCCGGAGGAGAGCGCGGAGGAGCTCTACGAGAACGCTCCCTGCGGCTACCTGTCGCTGCTGCCCGACGGCACGGTCGTGCGGGCCAACCGCACGTTCCTGGGCTGGACCGGGCAGCGGCGGGAGGAGCTGATCGGCCGGCGGATCCAGGAGCTGTACGCGGTGGGCACCCGCGTGTACCACGAGACCCACCTGCTGCCCCTGCTGCACATGCAGGGCGAGGTGCGCGAGATCGCCGCCGAGTTCCGCCGCGCCGACGGCGGCCGGCTCCACGCGTTCGTCAATGCGATGCTGCGCACCGACCCGGTGACCGGTACGAGCGTCATCCGGATGACGGTGGTCGACGCGACCGACCGCCGCACCTACGAGCGGGAGCTGCTCGAGGCGCGGCGCCGGGCCGAACGCAACGAGGCCCGCATCAAGGTGCTGCAGGACATGGTCGCCGAGTGCGCCGCGATCGAGCGGGCCGAGCAGATCGTGGCGCCGATCGTGCACGCCGGCCGCGCCGCGTTCGAGGCCGCCGAGACCACCGTGTGGCTGATCACGCCGGGCGAGGCGGTGCTGCGCCGGTCGGGCGAGGGCGAGCCGGCCCGGCTGTCGCTCGACGACGCCGCGCCCGAGGCCCGCTCCGCCGCGCTCGGCGACGTCGTGCGGCAGGAGGGCAATTCCAAGCGGTTCCCGCTGCTGGTCGTCGTGCCGCTGGTCACCGACCGGCAGGTGCTCGGCGTGGTGACGTTCGCGTTCGCCGCGGACCGGCCGATCGCCGCCGACGAGGTCGAGCTGATGCGCACCGTCGGCCGGCAGGCCGGGCAGGCGCTCGACCGGGCCTACCTGCACGAGGAGACCGTCCGGCGGGCGTGGCAGGCCGGTTTCCTGGCCGGCCTGAGCCGCAGCCTCGACGAGACCAACGGCCTGGCCGAGCGGGCCCAACGGCTGGTCGACCTGCTGGTGCCGGAGCTCGCGCGGTACGCCCAGGTGGACCTCGACCTGGCGGGCGAGCCCGGCGTGCAGGTGGCCGGCCCGGGCGACGGGTCGGCGCCCTGGGCGATCCCGCACGACGTGCTCATGGCCGTGCAGGCGATGGGCCGCACCGGTGGCCCGGTGGCGCCGGTACCGCTGCTCCCGCCGGACGGCCGCCGCGCCGTCGTCCTTCCGCTGCGTGCCCGCAACGCCGTCCTCGGCACGCTGCTGCTCGTCTCCTCGCCGGTGACCGACGCCGTCGGCCCGGACTTCCTCGTCGACCTGGCCGACCGTGCCGGGATGACCCTCGACAACGCCCGACTCGCCGAACGCGACCGGGAGGTGGCCCACACCATGCAGCAGAGCCTGCTCACCCACGACTGGCCGACCGACGCACGGTTCCGGGTGGCGACCGTCTACCGCCCGGCGGTGCAGTCCCTCGAGGTCGGCGGGGACTGGTACGACATCTTCACCATCTCCCCGGAGCGCGTCGGCATCGTCGTCGGCGACGTCGTGGGCCGCGGCCTGCACGCCGCGAGCACGATGGGCCAGTTGCGCAGCGCCGTGCGGGCGCTCGCCTCGACCCAGGGCGGCCCGGCCGAGGTGCTGCGGCACATGGACGAGTTCGTCACCACCTTCGAGGGCGGCGAGATGACCACGCTCGCCTACGCCGAGCTGGCGCTGGACACCGGGGTGCTGCGGTACTCCTGCGCGGGCCACCCGCCGCCGCTGCTGCTCCAGCCGGGGGAGGAGCCGGTCTTCCTGTGGGATGCGCGCTCCGGGCCGATCGGGACCGCCGCCGCCCGCCGCGAGCGGACCGAGGCCGCGTTCACCGTGCCGCGCGGGTCGCGCCTGCTGCTGTACACCGACGGGCTGATCGAGCGGCGCGGCGAGAGCATCCTGGACGGGCTCGACCGCCTCGCCGCGCTGGTCGGCGAGCGTCGCGACGCGGCCCTGGAGGAGCTCACCGAGCAGGTGAGCGATGCGTTGGTACCGTCGGAGGGCGGCCACGACGACATGTGCCTGCTGGCGGTGGAGTTCCACGACGCCCCGCGCTTCGGCGCCGACGTGCCCGCGCGGATGCCGGCGCTGTCCGGCATGCGCGGGGACCTGGACCAATGGCTCGCCGGGCAGGGCGTCGAGGAGTACGAACGCTTCCGCATCGTCCTCGCCGCGTCCGAGGCCGTCGCCAACGCCATCGCCCACGCCTACGACAACGACCCCACCCGGCACGTGGCCGTCACCGCCTCCGTCGACGCCGGCACCGTGACCGTCCGCGTCGCCGACACCGGCCGGTGGCGCCCGCCGCGCACCACCACCGAGCGGGGCCACGGAATGGTGCTCATCGGCCGCATGATGGACGAGCTGGTGATCGACCGCGGCGCCGGCGGCACCACGGTCCTCATGCGCCGGCGGATCGGGGGGATGTCGTGACGATCGGTCCGCAGCGGCGGCAGATCCGGGTGTACAGCGACCGCGGCTGCGAGGTCGTCCAGCTGCTCGGCGAGATCGACAACGCGAGCGCCGGGCTCGTCGAGCGCGAGGTGCTGCTCGGCGTGCGCGCGTCCACCGGCGTCGTCGTCGACCTGACCCGGACGACGTTCCTCGACAGCGCCGGCCTGCGCTGCCTCGACCGGTTGGTGACCGCCTTCACCAACCGGGGCGCGCCGGTGCGCATCGCCGCCCCGCCGGACGGCATGGTGCGCTTCACCCTCGACCTGGTCGGGATGCTGCCCGAGCTGCTCGCCGAGAACGTGGACGAGGCCCTGGACGAGATGACGGCCTGAGCTGCTCGCCGAGAACGTCGACGGGGCCCTGGACGCGGTGATGGCATGCGTGGGCCTACTACCCTGGCAGGCGTGACCCCCACCGAGGCGGCCGCGGAGCCCCGCCGCCGCGACGCGGCCGCGACCCGGCAGGCGCTGCTGCGCGCCGCCCGGCGCCGGTTCGCCGGCACGGGCTACGCCGCCACCACCGTGCGCGAGGTCGCCGACGAGGCCGGGGTCAACGTCGCGCTCATCAGCCGGTACTTCGAGTCGAAGGAAGGCCTGTTCGCCGCCTGCCTCGCCGACGCGGTCGAGGAGCTGCGCCGCACCACCGGCGAGATCACCTTCGCCGGCGTGCCGGAGGCGATCGCCGCCCAGGTCGCCGGCACCGGCGCCGACGGCCGCACCAGCGAGGTGCTCATGCTGCTGCTGCGCTCGTCCGGCGACGAGCGCGCCGACGCCATCCGCCGCCGGGTCCTGCGCTCCTACGCCGAGCGCCTCGTGGCCGCCGCCGGCGGCGACCCGGGCGACGCCGCGGCCGTGCTGCGGGCCGAGATCGTCCTGGCCGCCTCCATGGGCGTCGTGATGTTCCGCTCGTCCGGCCTGGAGCCCCTGGTCTCGGCAAGTGCGGATGACCTCGCCGGCCCGCTGCGTGCCCTGGTCGGCGCGCTGCTGACCCCCGGGCCGGGCGGATGACCTGGCTGAAGCTCGTCGTGTTCGGCGTCCTGGCCGGCGGCGCCGCGGTCGGCATGTTCCTGCTGCGCCTGGTGCCGTACCTGTTCCTGGCCGCGCTGGCCACGCTGCCCGCGTTCAGCGCCTGGGTCTACTTCGACACCGACCGGCAGTACGCCCGCGGCGTCCACGGGACGATGACCGTCCGGACCTGCGCGAAGGCCGCCGAGCAGTGGCGGTGCAGCGGCCCGTTCCTCGCCGACGACGGCCGCCTCGCCGTCGACAAGGTCGACGTGATGCTCGACAAGCGCCCCGGCGAGCTGGTCGAGGGCTGGGTCCGGGGCCCCGACGAGGACATGCTCAAGCCAGCCGTGCAGGGCTGGGGCCCGCGCTGGGAGCTGGTGTCGCGCTGGATCGCTGTCGTCGTGGCGGCGGTGGGCGGGCTCGTCGCGGCCGGCTGGGCGGCATGGAAGGGTTTCAAGGCCGGCTGGTGGGTGTGGGACAAGCTGTGCCTCCACCTGTGATCGTCGTCGGCGGCACCGGCTTCTACGGGCGGTACCTGGTCGCCGACCTGCTGCGGTACACGAGCGCGGACGTGGTCGTCGTCGCGCGGCGCCCGGCCCGGCCGGCGTTCACCGACCCGCGGGTCCGTACCGTGGCGGCCGACCATGCTGACGTGCCCGCGCTGCGGCGCCTCGCCGCGGGTGCGGCGGCGCTCGTGCACTGCGCCGGGCCCTACCAGACGCTGCCGCTGGGTCCCGCCGTCGCCGCGATCGAGGCCGGCGTGCCGTACGTGGACCTCGCCGAGGACGGGCCGTTCCGGCAGGCGGTGCTGGAGCGGGCCGGGACCGCCACCGCGCCCGTGCTCACCGGCGCCTCGGTCGTCCCGGGCCTCCAGGTGATCGCCGTGCGGGACCTGGCCGAGGGGTTCGACCGGGTCGACGAGATCCGCTGCGCCGCCGCCCCCGACACCCGCCGGCACCGGGGCCCGGCGATGTTCGAGGCGATGCTCCGCGGCGTCGGGGTGCCGTTCGACGCGCCGCGCGGCGGCCGGGCGGTGCGGGTGCACGGCTGGTCGGAGGGGGAGTGGGTGCCGTTCCCGCCGCCGGTCGGCCGCCGGCTGGTCCACCAGGTGTACGCGATGGCCGACCTCACCGAGCTCGCCGCGCGCTTCGGCGCCGGCACGATCAGCTTCAAGGCCGGCACCGAGCACGCCTGGCTCAACCGGCTGCTCGGCGCGGCCGCCACCGTCCGGGCCCGCACCGGCCGCCCGCGCCGGGCCGAGCGGTTCACGGCGCCGGTCCGCGCGATGTCGTGGCTGGCCGGCCGGTTCGGCGACGAGGCCGGCGGCTTCCTGGTCGAGGTGGCCGGCCACCGCGACGGCCGCCCGGTGCGCCGCGCGCTGGGCATGACCGCGGCCCGCGACGGCGGCCGGATGCCGTCGCTGCTGGCCGGCATCGCGGTCGAGGAGATCCTGGCCGGCCGCCTGTCGGCGCCGGGCGAGGTGCCGCTCGACGGCTGGCTGCCGCCGCCGCGGGCCTGGGCGGCGCTGACGGCCCGCGGCATCGACCTGTGGCGCGACGACGCGTACCCCAGCGCCTGGGAGCCCGCCGGTCACTGGTAGACGTCGGGGACGCCGTCGCCGTCCGCGTCGGTCTCCTCGGTCTCCCTGAGGCGGCGGTAGTGGCGGTTGCGCGCCCGCAGTACCACTGCGGCAAGCACGGCGGCGATGAGCGAGCCCCCGAGGATGCCGGCCTTCGCCGCCGAGTCCTCGGGTGAGCCGGGGCCGAACGCCAGCTCGGCGACCAGCAGCGAGACCGTGAAGCCCACGCCGCCCAGCAGGGCGAGGCCGATCACGTCGAGCCAGGCCAGGCCCTCGGCCAGGCGGGCCCGGGTCAGCCGGACCACCAGCCAGGTGGTGCCGGCCACGCCGATCGTCTTGCCCAGCACCAGGCCCGTCGCCACGCCCAGCGTGATCGGGCCGGTGACCCCGAGCGCCGAGCCGGTGACGGTGACGCCCGCGGCGAAGAACGCGAACACCGGCACGGCCACCCCGGCCGACAGTGGGCGTAGCCGGTGCTCGAACCGTTCCGAGGTGCTGGTGCGCACGGTGAAGGCCAGCAGGACACCCGCCACGGTGGCGTGGATGCCGGAGGCGTGGACCAGCGCCCAGGTCGCCAGGGCGAGCGGCCACAGCAGCCAGGCCGGCGCGCCGCGGCGGACCAGCACGGCGAACCCGGCCAGCGGCAGCACCGCCAGCAGCAGCGGCAGCCAGGCCAGCGTCCCTGTGAAGACGATCGCGATGACGACGATGGCCAGCAGGTCGTCGACCACGGCCAGGGTGAGCAGGAACGTGCGCAGGGAGGCCGGCAGGTGGGTGTTGATCACGCCGAGGACGGCGAGGGCGAACGCGATGTCGGTGGCGATCGGCACCGCCCAGCCGGCGGGCGCGCCGCCCGGTGCGGCGACGTTGATCGCGACGTAGACGAGGGCCGGGGCGACCATGCCGCCGACCGCGGCCGCCACCGGCAGCAGCGCCCGGCGCGGGTCGCGCAGGTCGCCGGCGACGAACTCGCGCTTGAGCTCCAGCCCGGCGACGAAGAAGAAGACAGCCAGCAGGCCGTCGGCCGCCCACTCGGCGAGCGTCAGACCCAGCAGGTGTACCTCGGACAGCGCGTAATACGCGCCGGCCCACGGCGAGTTGGCCCAGACGAGCGCGGCCGCCGCGGCCACCAGCAGGAGCAGCCCGCCGATGGTCTCGGTGCGCAGGACGTCGCCGATCCGGCGGACCTCGGCCCACGTGCCGCGCTCGAACGGACGGTACAACGCTGACCTCCGGGAGGGTACGACGACACGATCGCCGACCAGGCTTCCCGGCACACCTCCGCGCACCCTACCCCATGTGGATCGCCCGCGATCGGCGCCACATGGCGAACGGCCTGGTCCCTCCCGGTTGATGATCATTGGTAGCATCGGGCCGCATGTGGCGGACTGGCGAGACGATCCTCGATCTCTACGAGGTGCTCGAGGTCATCCGCAGTGGTGGCATGGGCCTGGTGTACCGCGTCCGCCACCACGGCTGGGGCGTCGACCTCGCCGTGAAGACCCCGCGCCCCGGCCTGGCCGACACCGCCGACGGCCGGGAGCTGTTCCAGGCCGAGGCCGAGTCGTGGGTCGCGCTCGGCGTGCACCCGCACATCGTCAACTGCGCCTACGTGCGCCGCGTCGGCGACGTCCCGGCCGTCTTCGCCGAGTGGGTCGACGGCGGCAGCCTGTCCAGCCTCGTGCGCGGCGGCAGCCTGTACCAGAACGGCGACGGGCAGCGCCGCGCCCTCGACATCGCCGTGCAGGGCGCCTGGGGCCTCGCCCACGCCCACGCGCACGACCTCGTCCACCAGGACGTCAAGCCGGCCAACGTGATGCTCACCGCCGACGGCACCGCCAAGGTCACCGACTTCGGGCTGGCCAAGGCCCGGGCCGCGGCCGGCGAGCGGCCGGGTAGTGCGGGCCCGGAGGCGAGCGTCCTGGTGACGTACGGCGGGATGACCCCGGCGTACTGCTCACCGGAGCAGGCGGCCGGCGGGGCGATGCGGCTGTCCCGCGCGACCGACGTCTGGTCGTGGGGCCTCAGCGTGCTGGAGCTGTTCGCCGGCCAACTGGTCACCCGCGTCGGCGCCGTGGCCGGCGAGGCGTTCGAGGAGCTGCTCGCCGACGGCGGGCGCGACCTCGCGCTGCCGCTCCCCGGCGGGCTCGTGCCGCTGCTGCGGGAGTGCTTCCAGCGCGACCCGGCCGCCCGCCCGCGGATGGCCGAGCTCGCCGACCGCCTCGCCGCCATCTATGCCGACACGACCGGCGAGCCGTACCCGCGCACCCCGCCCGCCGAGGCCACCCTGCGCGCCGACGGGCTGTCGAACCGGGCCCTGTCGATGCTCGACCTCGGCCACACCGCGGCCGCCGAGGAGCTGTGGGGCCAGGCGCTGCGGGCCGACCCGCACCACGTCCACACCGTGCACAACCGCGGCCTGTACCGCTGGCGGGCCGGCCGGATCGCCGACACGCAGCTGCTCGCCGAGCTGGAGGAGGCCGGCGCCGCCGAGTCGATCGCGCTCGTCGAGCGGGAGCGCGGCGCGCCCGGTGCGAGCGCGACCCTGCGCGGCCACCAGACGGTGTCGGCGGTGGCGATCAGCCGCGACGGCCGGCTCGCGGCCACCGGGGGCGCCGAGAACACGAGCCCGTCGCCGCCCGACAGCGAGGGCGGTGCGGTCCGGCTGTGGGACGTCGACGGCGAGCGCTCGATGTTCCTGCCCGGTCACCCCCGCCGGTCCAACGCCCTCGCGTTCAGCGGCGACGCGCGGCTGCTCGCCTCGGCCGGCGACGACCGTCTGGTGCTGGTGTGGGACGTCAGCGGTGCTCCGCTGCACCGGCTGGAGCACCCGAGCGAGCCGCGCTCCGTCGCGCTCACCGCCGACGGCGCCCTGCTCGTGTCGACCACCATGGACGGCGGCGTGTACCTCTGGTCGACCGCCGACGGCCGGCTCGTGCACCGCCTCCAACAGGAGGGCACCCGCCAGTACGAGCGCGGCACGGCCACCTTCAGCACCGACGACCGGCACGTCGTGGCCTGGTCGCCGGCCCAGGCCCGGCTGCGTGTGTGGGAGGCCGCCAGCGGCATGCTTGTGCGCTCCGGCCCGCTGCCCAGCCGGTCGACCGCGCTGCTCACCCCGCACGCCGCGATCGTCGTGGCCGCCGAGGAGCTGCTCCAGCTCGACCCGGTCTCGGGCGCGACGCGGCGCACCTGGCCCCGCCCGGGCGGGTGGCCCACCGTCGCCGCGCTCGCCGCGCTCGACGACGGCGGCCGCTGGCTGCTGCGCCCGGACGCCAGCACGGTCGAGGTGTGGGACCTGGCCGCGGGCCGCTGCCTGCGCACGCTGAGCGGCCACGACAAGCCCGTGCAGAGCGCCGCGATCGACGCCGCTGGCCGCCTCGCGATTTCCGGAGGATGGGACGGTACCGCCCGGCTGTGGCGCATCACCCCGCCCGGACCGCCGGCACCGTGGAGCTACGCGCGGCCCCGCGACGCCGCCGAGCTGCACCTCGCCGCCGACCGGGCGGGCGCGCTGCTTGACCGGGCCGACGCCGCCGACGCCGCCCGCGACCTGCGCGGCGCCGCCGACGCGCTGCGCGCCGCCCGCCGCGTGCCCGGTCACGAGCGCGACCGGCGCATCGTCGAGCGCTGGGCCGCCCTCGCCGCCTCCTCACAGGCCGCGCCGCGCACCGGGCTGCTCGGTGCCTGGCCGCTGCGGACGCTGCCGAAGACCGGCGACACGGTGCTCAGCCCCGACGGCCGGCTCGCCGCACTGCGCACCGGCCACAGCATGCCGCCGCGCCTCGTCGACCTGGCGAGCGGCTCGGAGCTGTACACGGTCAGGGGCCACGGCGACGCGGTCACCGGCCTGGCGTTCACCCCCGACTCGAAGACCATGGTCACCTCCTGCAACGACGAGTTCGTGCGGGTCCTCGACGTCGCCACCGGCGAGGCCCGGCACGTCCTCAAGGGCCACCGCGCCAAGGTGCACGCGGTCGCCGTCGGCGCCGACGGCCGGCACGCCGTCACCGCCGGCGGCGACGGCACGCTGCGGCTGTGGGACATCGTCCGCGGCCGGCAGGTGAAGGTGCTCCAGCCGCACCCCGGCTACGTGTACGGGGTGGCGCTGCCCGGCACCGGCCTGGTCGCCCTGGCCCGGCGCACCGGCGGCGACACCTGCGTCCTCGACACCGCCAGCGGCCAGTGCCGCCTGGCGATGCCCGGCCGGTCCACCGGCGCGCGCTCGGTCGAGGTGACCGCCGACGGCACCGCCGGGTTCGCGCCGAGCCTCCAGGGCAGCTCGCTGTGGCGCATCGACCTCGCCGACGGCGAGCTCGGCCTGATGACCGGCCACAGCGGCGACATCGTCGCGGTGGCCGCCGCCGGCCCGGTCGTGCTGTCCGCCTCCGACGACAGCACCGTGCGGGTCTGGGACATCGCCACCGGCGACTGCCGGCACGTGCTCACCGGCCACACCGCGAAGGTCACCTCGGTCACCGCGACCGCCGACGGGCGGTTCGCGCTGTCGGGCGCGGTCGACGGTACCGTCCGCGCCTGGGACCTGCGATCGGGCCGTTGCCTGCAGGTCCTGCAGGGCCCGGGCGGCACCTTCGTCGACGTGTGGCTCAGCGCCGACGCCCGCACGGCCCTCGCCACGTCCCGCGACGACGACTCCCGGGTCTGGGAGCTCGACTGGGACCACGACTTTGCTTCGGCAGTACCTCTGCTGGAAGCACCCAGCAACGGCGGCCGTTCGTGGCTCGCCGCCCGACTGCAGCGGAAAGGGAAAGCATGATCCTCGCCTGTTCCGGATGGGGCTGCAACCGGCTCATCTCGGTGTCCAGCGTGCCCGGCGGAAACCCGGTCGCCCGCGCCGACCCGGAGCACTACGCGATGCAGTTCCAGATCTGCCCGGACTGCCACAAGAACTTCTGCGACCGGTGCGTGCCCAAGGGCCGGCTGTTCTCGGCCGTGCGCTGCCGCAACTGCGGCGGCAAGCTCGTCGACGGCGCCCAGCGCACGAAGGTGCTCGCCCAGCCGAAGGCGGCGGTCGTCCTGCTCGACGACAAGGGCTACGACCAGGCCGTCGACGGCCGGATGACCGACGCCCTGGCCACCTTCGAGGAGGTCGTGCGGCAGCGCCCGGAGTTCGCCGCCGCCCACTTCCACCGCGCCCTGGCGCTGCGCAACCTGGGCCGCCCGGCCGACGCGATCGGGGCCCTGGAGCAGGTCGTCGCGATCGACCCCGGCTACGCCCAGGCGCTGTTCGACATCGGCGGCATCCACCGCTCCGCCAACGACATGGCCGCCGCGGTAGTCGCCTACGACCGGGCGCTCGCGGTCAACCCCCGCTACGTCAGCGCCCTGGTCAACAAGGCGATCTCGCTCAGCGACGGCGGCCGCACCGAGGAGGCGGTCCGCGCCGCCGACGACGCCATCCGGGCGGTCGAGGCGGGCGAGACCCCGGACAGCGTCCCGAACGCCCGCGCCTACGCGTACGGCGCGAAGGCGGCGGCCCTGCTGCAGCTGGGCCGCTGGCAGGAGTCCCTGGACGCGGTGGACGTGGCCATCGACGACGGGCCCGACGACTACGACAACTACAAGAACCGCGCGTTCGCCCTGGAGAAGCTGGGCCGCCTGGAGGAGTCCAGGCACGCGGCGTCGATCGCGGCGGGCCTGCGCCACTGATGCTGTTCCAGCAACTGACGACCGCCTGGGAGCGGGTACCGTGGGCGCTCGCGGTGTCCCGCTACCCGTTCCTGGCGTCCTCGGAGGACCTGGACTACGGCGCGTTCTTCGGCGGTGACCCGGCCCACGTGTTCGTCCACACAGGCGACGACAGGCAGGGGTCAAGCAGCCGATGCGCAGTCGATGTCGGTCGGTAGCGTGACGAGCAGTGTCGTTCCGCCATCTGCTGGACTTGAGATCCGCAGGCGTCCGCCGAGCGCCTCGACCCGGTCGGCGAGACCCACGAGTCCCGAGCCGCGGGCCGGTTCGGCGCCACCGACGCCGTCGTCGCGGATCGACAGCGTGAGGACCTCACGGGCCGTGTGATCGTCGACGGTGATGTCGACGTCCACGTCGACCTTGGAGGCGTGGGCGTGCTTGGCCGCGTTGGTGAGTGCTTCGGACACGACGTAGTAGGCGGCGACCTCGACGCAGCTGGGCAGTCGGCGTTTGGGGCCCGGGTCGATCGTTGCCGGGACGGGGCTGCGGCGGGCGAGCGTCTTCAGCGCGGGCACGAGACCGCCCTGGGAGAGGACGGCCGGGTGGAGGCCCCGTGAGATCTCCTGCAGTTCCTTGAACGCGGTGGCCAGGCCTTCGGCCGTCCGGCCGAGCCGCGTCTTGGCCTCGTCGGGGTCGCCCGGCAGCAGCGCCTCGGCCGCGCGGAGTTCGAGGCCGAGCGACACGAGGCGCTGCTGGACGCCGTCGTGCAGGTCGCGTTCGATCCGGCGGCGGGCCTCGTCGGCGGCCAGGACGATCCGGGTCCGCGACGTGTTGAGCTCCGCCCGGCCCTCGGCGTTCGCGACCGCGGTGCCGACAAGTTCGGCGAAGTGGGCCAGCCGCTCCTCGGTGTCGGGTGGCGCCGGTTCGCGCCGGGTCCACAGGACAACGAGTACGCCCCACACGCGGCCCTCGACCACGATCGGTGTGGCGACCGAGGTGTGGAACCCTTCTTGCCGTATCACCTCGGCAATAAGACCATTGCGGTCGTCGTAGCTGTCCATGCGGGCCGGGCGGGCGTCGCGCAGCACGGGCTCGGCGATGCCGCCTTCGACGGCGAACTGCCGCCCCAGCAGTGGATCGATGTCGCGTTTGGTGTACTCGGCGATGACGCTGACCATGCCGGGCGCCTCCTCGCGCAGCAGCCTCGTGGCGTCCGCCGCCAGCAGTGATGCCGTCTCGGCGGCGACCGCGGCGACGACCTCCGCCGGCGGGGCGTCGCGGGCGACGAGCACCGCCACCCGCCGCAGGCTCTCCTGTTCCCTCGCGAGCTCGCGCAGGGAGTTGGCCAGGGCCTCGCGCTCGGTCGCGGCCTGCAGCAGTATCTCCAGCCGGGGCACCATCCGTTCGCGCAGCCGGCGCAGGCTCGGCTCCGGCAGGTCGGCGGGGATGAGCAGGGTGCCGGTCCGCGACCCGTACCGCAGCGGGAGTGCCATTTGGCGCTCCTCGGCTGGGACGCTGTCGCGTTCGATCGCCGTGAACGGCAGCTGCAGCGTTCGGGCAAGGCGGCGGGAAGCCTCCGGCAGCACCGACCGCGGATCGTGGACGCCCAGCATGAGGCGGGCCACCCCGGCGAAGAGGTCGGACTCCTCTCGGCGCTGGACCGACTCGACCGCGCGAACGCGGGCCAGCCCGGCCATCACGCTGGCCAGGATCGCCGCGGCGAGGAACGCCGCGAGCTCCACCCACTCCCGCGTCCTGGTGACGTCGAGGTTGCGAACGGGCTCGACATAGCCGACGTTGTAGGCCGCGACGCTCACGACCGACATCGCCAACGCCAGCCGCAGGCCCCAGATCGTGGAGATCACCACCACGCCGAGCAGGAAGAACATCACCAGGGCGTCCCGCGACGCCAGGTGCCCGAGCAGATAGACCAGTAGCATCTCGACCACGACGAGTAGCGCGCCGACCGCGATCCCCAGCGCCAGCGGCGGCGGTGTCGGCCGCATCAGCCGGGCCGCCAGGTGTACCAGCATCACGAACTCTCACTCTTGATCGCCCCGCCACCAGCGTCCTCTCTGGTCGCGCTCACGACCAGCTCGTGGCGCGACGCGAGCGATGTCGCCGGATGAGGCCGTTGTGCGTACCCCGATCACCATTGTGTCGGCCACCGCAGGTCACGCTATGCCGCTCACCCGCCGCGACCGAGCGAGGCGAAGGGTGACAACCTGCTGGTCGGGCGCCCTGAAGCCCGCGGGGGACTGCGGGGGCGGACTCCGGCTCATAGGGTGTCGTCCATGGCCGAGCCGAATCCTCCGCAACCGTTGCCGGCTGCGCCGCCTGTGATTCCGGGTCAGCCCGCCGGACCGCCCCGGCCGCCCGGGCCTCAGCTAGCCGCGCCACCCGCGGCGCCGCCCGTCGGGCCGCCCACCGGGATGCAGCCGACCATGCTGCGGCCGCCGCCCGGGCGGCCCGGGTGGCATGCCGTTGTCGGGTGGATCCTCGTCGTGCCGGCGTTCGTGCTGCTGCTGACGTCGTACGTCGAGCCGCTCTACTGGAACGCCCGCGGGAGTTTCCAGAACCTGAGCTTCCTGGACAAGGGCAGCCAGGCGGGGTGGGTCGGGTTCCACAACTACGGTGTCGTGTTCGAGCGGGGGCTCGGCGGGGCCATCGGGCGGGCGCTGCTGCTCGGGCTCGTGCCGCTCGCGGCCGTCCTCGTGCTGGCGCCGGTGCTGGCC
>NZ_JAHYSG010000009.1 GCF_022095675.1 Dactylosporangium sp. AC04546
GCGGGGGTTGGGTTGGCGACGACGGGCGGGTGTGGCCGGTTAGGAGTGCGCCCTCGGCGACGACAAGTTCCGGCTGGTCCAGGACGGTGGGTGCGACCCGCAGTGCGCGGTGCAGGACCGTGGCGGCCAGGGGGACGCGGGAGGAACCGCCGACCAGGAAGACGGCGGCGACCTGGGTCGGGTCGACGCCGGCCGAGCGTAGGACGGTCAGGGTCAGGGCGGCGGTCCGGTCCAGGTAGGGGCGGGCCGCGGTGTCGAACTCCTCGCGGGTCAGGTGCAGGCGGCGGTCTACCACCGGGAGGAGGAGGTCGCCGGTCGCGTGGCGGGACAGTTGCTCCTTCACCGCCCGGGCGCCCTCCCACAACAGCTGCCTGGCCTGCTGGTCGGCGGGGTTCTGTGGGCGGTCCAGGCGCTGCCACGCGTCAGGAGCGTCTCCGGACAGGGCGCGGGCGTGTGCGACCACAGCCGCATCCAGGTCCAAGCCGCCGACGTCGGTGAGGCCGTCGGTGCCGAGGATCTCGAAGGCCGGCCCGGCCGGGCGCACCACAGTGACGTCGAAGGTTCCGGCGCCGAGGTCGTAGACGACCAGGCAGCCGGGTGGGGCGGGGCGTGACGCGATGGTGTCGAAGTACGCGGCGGCGGCGACCGGCTCGGGGACGAACGAAACGGCGGCCAGGCGGGCCCGTGCGGCGGCGTCGGCGAGGATGCCGAGCCGGGTGCGGCCCCAAGCGGCGGGATGGGTGAGTACCACCTCGTCCGGTGGGCGGCCGACAACCCGCGCGGCCTCGCCGGCAACCCTGGTGAGGACCGCGGCGACCAGGTCGACGACGGCGTGCTCGCGTCCGCCGAGCCAGACCACGCCGTCGTCGATGCGGCGTTTCGGGTGGCCCTCGAAGCCGCCGGGGTCGCCCATCGCCGCGCGCTGGGCGTCGGCGCCGACGAGCAGGGCGCCGCCGGTGGCGGCGAAGACTGCGGACGGCAGCAGCGGGGAGGCGTCGAAGATCAGCGGGCGGGTGCGGCCGTCGGGGCCGGTCAGGATGCCGACGGTGTTCGATGTGCCGAAATCGGTCGCAAGCCGCCGCACGCTGCCACCCTAAGCACGGCTTACCCCGGTATGTACCGGCCGTCCAGGCCATCGACGATGTCTGTCCCGGCAAACCTGGAGCGACACGCAAAAGATGCTCCGAACGCCGCAGGATCATCCGAAACCTAAGGCCGAACGCCGCAACATCTCGGCGACCGGGGCTGGGTGACAGGGGTTGTGCGCACCTGCTCAACCCGGGCGCCGGGTGTTTGCGGCTGTCACCTCCTGCGCGACGGCGATGAAGTCGTCCACCGGCGGCGGATGCTCACCGGCCCGCCACGCGACGGCGACATTCGAGGGCGGTATGTCGCTGACCTTGACGAACGTGAGGCGGGGCCACGGTTGCGCGCGGGCCACCGACTCGGCGACGACCCCGACGGCCTGGTTCGTCCGGGCGGCCTCGAGCAGGTCTTCGAGGCTGTGCCCGCTGGCGCCGACGCGCAGCGGCAGGCTGCGAAGCGCGGTCAGGCGCCAGAACGCGCACCAGACCGGGTCAGAGTCGTCGATCTCGATCCACGGCTCCTGCTCGATCTCGGCGAAGCTGATGCTTGCCCGCCGGGCGAGGGGATGGCGGTCCGCGAGTGCGACGTAGCGGGGTTCGCTGGCGATCACCAGGAGTTCCAAGCCGTCCGCGCTGAACGGCGGCCGTACGATCGCGATGTCGGTTTCGCCGGTGAGCAGGCCGCCGGTGGGATCGCCGAAGTCGAAGTGGCGGGTGCTGAGGGCGATCTGCGGATGCCGGTGCTGAAAGGCTTCCAAGAGCATTGGCGTGAGCGGGAAGGCTGCGGTGGCGGCCAGGCCGACGCTGAGCCGGGCGGTGCGCCGGCTGCGGAGGTCCGCGGCGGCGGTGTGGGCGCGTTCGGCCGCTTCCAGGGCCTCCCGGGCGTACGGCAGCCACCGGACGGCGGCGTCGGTGAGTTGCACCGGCCGGGTGGCGCGCTCGAAGAGGCGCAGCCCGATGGTGTCCTCCAGCTGGGCGATGCCCTCGCTGAGGGTCTGCTGGACCACGTGGACCCGGCGGGCGGCGCGGGTGAAGTTCAGCTCCTCGCAGACGGCAAGGAAGTAGCGCAGGTGCCGCAGCTCGATCGACGACGGGGTCGCCCGGGCGGACTCCGGTGGGACCGGCCGTGCCTGTGAAGCCATCGTCACGTCCTGTTCGCGGTGCGAGCTTCCGTTCCGTAGCCTGCCATACATGGCGGACGAGACGCTGTATGAGCACGCTGGTGGCACCGAGGGTCTG
Source organism: Dactylosporangium sp. AC04546 (assembly GCF_022095675.1). Taxonomy (GTDB): domain Bacteria; phylum Actinomycetota; class Actinomycetes; order Mycobacteriales; family Micromonosporaceae; genus Dactylosporangium. The sequence continues at coordinate 2,325 of NZ_JAHYSG010000009.1, forward strand.
CACCGGCTCGAGGAGCACTTCTACGCCAGCATGCTTGCCGACCCGCTGCTGCAGCCGCTCTTCGGTGCGGGTAGGCCAGGGCACGTGGAGCACCTCACGTGGTTCACCGCCGAGTCCTTTGGTGGGCCCGACCGCTTCACCGAGGAGCTCGGCTTCGCTCACCTGATCGATGTACACCGAAATCTGAGGATCACCGAGGAGCAGCGCCGGCGGTTCGTCGAGCTCTACATGGCCGCGCTCGACGTGGTCGGCCTGCCCGACGACGGGCCGTTCCGCGACGCGGTGCGCTCGCACGTCGAGTTCGGCAGTCAGGTGGCGATGCAGAACTCCAACGCCACGACCGACGACGAGCTGCACCCCATCCGGGAAGTCCCGATATGGACCTGGGACGCAGACAAGGCCGGACGTTGAGCCGGATCCCGGAACGGGGATCGGCGGGGACATACAAGAGCCCCTACACGACGGCATTCACGACCTGCTCGGCGAGGGACTGCCACTTGGCGTAGGCGTCCGGGTACGCCGACACCTGAACGGTCTGCGCCGCCACGGTGACGGCCATCTGCTCCCAGCCGTTGACCTTGACCAGCGCCGCGTAGAACAGGCGCGCGGACTGGTGCGGGTCCATGAGCTGAGCGACGGGCCCCCAGCTGGGCCGCTGCTGGAACAGGCCGACGGAGTCGTGGTCGGTCCCGACACCCTCGTTGGGCAGCTTCAGCGACGCGGGGACGTTCGGGTTCGCCAGTACCTGCAGGTGGCTCTCCTGCAGCGCGGTGGCGATCGCCACGACGAACGCGCGCGACGGCAGCTTCATCTGCTGGCCGGCCTCGATGATGGCGACCGCGTTGTTCATCTCGGCCTGGGTCAGACCGCCGACCGGTGCGTGCACGGTCGGCTTGGACGCGGCGGGCGTCGGCGCCGCCGATGTCGTCTTCGGTACCGCCGCCTTCGGGGCCGCCGTGGTGGGGGCCTGCGTCGCCGACGCCTTCGGCTGGGCGCCGGCCGAGGACGCCTGCGGGCTGGGCGGGTCTGCCGCGCGCCGTTCGCTGCGGGCCGCGCGGTCCTCGGCGGCCGCCGAGCGGTCCGCTTCGCCCACCGTGACCGTGTCGGCCCGGATCACTGGCTCCGGCGGGCTGGCCGACGACATCGACACGATCACGGAGCCGATCGCCGCGGCCGCGATGGCGGCCCCGGCCGAGTACAGCGCGGTCCTCCGCCGGCCCGCCGCGGCGTGCCGGCCGCGATGGTCACGTCGCAGGTGACGGGGGCCGCGCCGGTGCGCGGCGTCGGGCTCATCGCTGGTCTCACCGGCCGGCGTGGTGGTTGAATGATCATGGTTTGGGTACGTCACGGGAACCTCGACAGGCCGATCTGGGCAGCAGCCACCGGCCCGGCGGCAAGCCGGGCTCGGCATGAAAGGACGGCAGCATCCACCGGCTGTCCAGAGTGGACAGCCGCGCGGGGGCGCTGTGGGCGTGCCGAACGGGAGACCTCGGGCGCCGTGGCGCCCGTGACCGGCCTACGCCGGCGGATCGGCTCCCTGGCCGCGGGTCGAGATTGGGCGGCGGCTGTTCCGCCGTGCGAGGGTCTGCACTCGATGCTCCTTCCGAGACCGCCTACCGGGTTAGCTGACGGATTCGGGCGGGAAGATCGCCCTACCTTGAGGCGGAGCGCCTCGTGGATTCACCCCAGTTGTGCTTGGTTCCCCGGCTCGTGCGAGCACGACTCAGCGGGCCCATCGTGACGTCGCCCGGAAGCGGCGACGGCCAGCCACGGTGAGCCCAATGACCATAACGTTTCTGCATCGAGAGCAAAACCCCTGATCAGAAGTGCCAGCGGGCGCCCGGCAGGCAGGCTTTGTGCCAGACGCGGACGGCACACCACGCGGCTCCGGCCGATCACGCGGTACCGGGGGAGAGGGTCTTCATGGTGACGTAGCTCGTCACCATGGCCACGCCGGGCAGGCCGGCCAACCGGTTGGCGTGGAAGTCCTCGTAGGCGGGCAGGTCGGCGACTTCGACCTGCAGCAGGTAGTCGTAGTTGCCGGTGACGTGGTGGCTGTGCACCACTTCGGGCAGCCGGATGACCGCACGCTCGAACGCGACCACATCGGCGCGGGCGTGCCGCACCAGCCGTACACCGGCGAAGACCCGCAGGCCGCGTCCGACCGCGGCGGGATCGATCAGCGCCCGGTAGCCGCGGATCACCCCGGTCTCCTCCAGCCGGCGCACGCGTCGCAGGCACGGCGACGGCGACAGGCCGACCCGGGCGGCGAGTTCGGCGTTGCTGATCCGGCCGTGCTGTTCCAGCACGGCCAGAATCGACCGGTCCACCTCGTCCATGGCGGCAGATTATTGCCGTAGTACTGCGTCTAGCACAATCACATGCCTCAACCTGGGCGCAACTTGCTGCCGAAGTTGCCAGGACTCGTTTGCGCCGGCGTGCCGGCCGGTCATGCTCCATGGCGTCACATCCGACGGTCCACGGAGGGGAACCATGTCGGGCAGCAGCACGATCGCCATTCACGCCGACCGCGACGTCCGGCCCAGCCGCGCCGTCGCACCACCGATCTACCAGACGGCGACGTTCTGGGCTGAGGACGCCGAGCAGTTCGCGCAGGCCGCCGTCCACCGGCGGGGCCAGGGCTTCTACACCCGCTACGGCAACCCGAACCACGCGCAGGTCGCGGCCGTGGTCGCAGAACTGGAGCACACCGAGGCGGCGATGGTCACCGCGTCCGGGATGGCCGCCCTCACCACCGCTGTGCTGGCCCTGGTATCCGCCGGCGACCACGTGATCGGCCAGCGGTCCACCTACGGCGGTACGGCATCGGTACTGCTGAACCTGCTGCCGCGGCTGGGCGTGTCGATCACCCAGGTGGACCAGACCGACCATGAGGCGTTCGAACAGGCGCTGACCCCACAGACCCGCCTGATCCTGGTGGAGTCGCCGAGCAATCCGCTGCTGCAGCTCACCGACCTGCGGGCCGTCGCGGACCTGGCCCGCGCACACAACGTGCTGACGCTGGCGGACAACACCTTCGCCACCCCGATCAACCAGCGACCGGCGGCCTTCGGCATCGACCTGGTCTGGCACAGCGCGACCAAATACCTCAACGGCCACTCCGATGTGTCCGCCGGGGTACTGGCCGGGCCGGCGCATCTCCTGGACCGGATCTGGGACGTCGCCGTGCTCACCGGCGCCGTGCTCGGTCCGCTCGATGCGTGGCTGCTGCTGCGCGGCCTGCGCACCCTGCCGCTGCGGATGCCACGGCACAACGCCAACGGCCAGGCCCTGGCCGAGGCTTTGCAGGACCACCCGGCCGTGGCCCGGGTGCACTACCCGGGCCTCGCGACCCACCCGCAGCACGCGTTGGCGGCCAGCCAGATGAGCGGCTTCGGCGGAGTGCTCGGGATCGAGCTCGCCGGCGGTTTCGAAGCCGCCGACACGTTCCTCGACCGGCTGCGCTACGCCCGCCGGTCGGCCAGCCTCGGCGGCGTGGAATCGCTCGCCGTACATCCGGCCTCCATGTGGCGCGGCATGCTCGGCGAGGAACAGCTCGCCGCCTCGGGGGTTCCGCTGGGTCTGGTCCGGTTGGCGGCCGGCACGGAGGACACGGCCGACCTGGTCGCCGACGCGCTCGCCGCGGCCGACGCGGTGGTCGCTGCGGTCCCATCGACGGTGCGGGAGCTCACCCGATGAAGACCCTGCTCACCGGCGGCACCGTGGTCAGCATGGACCCGGCGGTCGGCGATCTCGACCGCGGTGACGTGCTGCTCGAAGACGGCGTGATCGTCGAGGTGGCCGAGCGGATCGACGTCCCTGACGCCGAGGTGATCGACGCGACCGACCGGATCGTGCTGCCCGGCTTCGTCGACACCCACCGGCATACCTGGCAGACGGCGTTCCGAGGCGTCGGCGCGGACTGGACGTTCGGCGAGTACCTGACGGCAGTGCACGGCACGTTGAAGCCCCACTACCGGCCCGAAGACGTCTACCTGGGCAACCTGCTCGGCCGGCTGGAGGCCCTGCACTCGGGCGTCACCACGATGCTGGACTGGTTCCACTGCGGACAAAGCCCCGCACACGCCGACGCCGCCGTCGCGGCGTTGCGGGACGCGCCAGGGCGGTCGGTCTTCTGCTACGGCGCCGGGTTCCGCACCGCCGACCCGATCGACGCCGAAATCCGGCGCGTCCGCGCGACACTGTCCGGAGACGGCCTGCTCACCATGGCGCTCGGGCTACGCGGACCGGAGATGACGACCATCGACACCGTCGCCGACGACCTGCGTCTGGCGGCCGAACTCGGGCTACGGACCAGCGTGCACATCGAGTCCGGCGGGGCCGGCGGCCGCCCGATCGCCGAACTCCTCGACAACGGCCTGCTGTTCGACACCACGACCTTCGTGCACGCCAACGGGATCAGCGACGAGCAGCTACGGATGCTCGCCGACGCCGGCAGTTCGGTGTCGATCAGCCCGGATGTCGAGCTGAAAATGGGCATCGGCTGGCCCGAGACCGGCCGGATGCTCGCCGCCGGCCTGCGTCCGACGCTGTCCACCGACGACTGCCCGTCGGCCGGCGGCGACATGTTCGCCACCATGCGCACCGCCTACGTGGTGCAGCGCGGCCTGGACGGCGGCCTGCGCTCCCGCGACGTGCTGGAGTTCGCCACCGTCGACGGTGCCCGGGCGTGCGGCCTTGCCGCCCGAACGGGGAGCATCACGCCGGGCAAGGACGCCGACCTGATCCTGCTGCGCGCCGACGACCTGACCGTGTTCCCGGCGAACAACCCGGCCGGCACGGTCGTTGCCGCCGGCCATCCCGGCCTGGTCGACACGGTGCTCGTCGCCGGCCGCGTGGTCAAACGCGACGGCGTGCTGGTGGACGTGGACCTGCCTGCGCTGCGGACCCGGCTGACGGCATCACGCAACAGGATCGCGGCGGCCGCCGGCATTCCGCTCGACGGCACGTGGCGTCCCCGGTCGGCCTCGGATTGACCATCCGGCGCTCCCTGTCGCTCCGCTCGTCCGTCCGGGCAGACGTCCAAGATTCATAGGCGATGCCTCGCGCGCCGAACGGTCGTTATCGTGGCGCGATGGCGCGGCTCGACTTCCGGATTCTCGGTCCCTTGGAGGTCGTCCGGATGCCGGGCGAAACCCCGCTCGACCTCGGCGCCCGCAAGCAGCGGGCCGTGCTCGCCCTGTTGCTGCTCGAACCGGGTCGCGTCGTGTCGCTCGACCGGATCATCCACGGACTCTGGGGCGACGAAGCGCCGGTGAGCGCGACGGGCACCCTCCAGGCCTACATCTCGCAGCTGCGGCGGGTGCTGGAACCGGACCGGCCGCCCCGGACCCCGCCGATGCTGCTGGTGACCCGCGAGCCCGGCTACCTGCTGGCAGTCCACGGCGACCAGGTCGACGCGGTCCGGTTCACCACCGGCGTGGAGACCGCCCGCGCCCACCTGGCCGCGGGCGCGTTCGCCGAGGCGGAGCACGCGGTGACGGCGGCGCTCGGCGAGTGGCGGGGCGCGCCGCTGGCCGACTTCGCCGACGAGGAGTTCGCCACCGCGGTCGCCGCCCAGCTCGGCGAGCACCACGACGCCGCCGTCGAGGACCTCGTGGAGATCCTGCTCAGCGCCGGGCGCAACGCGGAAGCGACCACCGCCGCGCAGCACCTGCTGGACCGGCAGCCGTTCCGGGAACGGGCCTGGGGCCAGCTGATGCTCGCCCTGTACCGCTCCGGTCGCCAGGCCGACGCGCTGGCGGCCTTCCGCCGGGCCCGCTCCGTGCTGGACAGCGAGCTGGGACTGCCGCCGGGACCGCAGCTGCAGGCCCTGGAGACCGCCATCCTGCGGCACGACTCGGCGCTCGACCACGCGCCGCCGGTCCGGGCCGCGACGGCGGTCGCCGAACCTCGGCGGCCCGGGGGAGGGCCGGCCGTGGCCGGGGGGTTCGGCGCGCACCTGCGCGCGCTGCGCGAGCAGCGTGCGCTGACCCAGGAGGAGCTCGCCGAGCGCGCCGGGTTGACCGTCAACGCGATCGGCGCCCTGGAGCGCGGGGTACGGCGCCGGCCGTATCCGCACACCGTGCGAGCACTGGCCGACGCGCTCGGGCTCGACGACGGTGAACGGGCCGCCCTCGCCGCAGCGGTCCCCAGCCAGGCGCGAGCGGCGCCGGTGCCCACGCTCGACGAGCCCGCCGAACGCTCGCCCCTCATCGGGCGCGTCGCCGACGTGGCCGCTGTCGCGGCGCTGCTGACGTCCCGGCGGGTGGTCACGCTGACCGGGCCTGGCGGCGTCGGCAAGACCCGGCTGGCGCTGGCGGTCGCCGCCCAGGTGGCGCAGGCGTTCCCGCACGGGCACGTCATCGTGGAGCTGGCCGCGCTGCGCGACCCCGGCCAGGTGCTGGAGAGCGTGGCCCGCCGGCTGGGCATCGCGGAGCAACGCCAACCGGGCGGGTCGGTACGCAACGTGCTCACCGTGCTCACCGAGTTCCTCGCCGGCCGCCGCCTCCTGCTCGTCCTGGACAACCTCGAACACCTGCTCGGCTGCGCGGTCGACGTGGCCGATCTGGTGGCGCGCTGCCCCGACCTGGTCGTGCTGGCGACCAGCCGGTCACCGCTGCGGATCCGGGCCGAGCACGAGGTGGTCGTCGAGCCGCTGGAGGTGCCCGACGCGTGGGCACTGGACGACCCGGACAGCGTGGAGCGCTCGCCGGCGGTGGCCATGTTCCTCGACCGGGCCGCGGCCATGGGCGCCCCCGTGGCACTCACCCGGGAGAACGCGGCGACGATCGCGGCGATCTGCTGGCGTCTCGACGGCCTGCCGCTGGCGATCGAGCTGGTCGCCGCCCGGTCCCGGCTGCTGGAACCGGCAGCGCTGCTGGAGCGGCTGGACTACGCGTTGTCGGCCGGAGCGATCCGGGACCTGCCCGATCGGCAGCAGAGCGTCCAGGACACCGTCGACTGGAGCTACGAGCTGCTCGACGAGGCGCAACGCCGGCTGTTCACCCGCCTCGCGGCGTTCAGCGGGACCTTCTCGCTGGAGGCGGCCGAGGCGGTCGGCGGTCCCGAGCACAGCGCCATGGCCGACCTCGCGACGCTGGTCGAGCAGTCCCTGGTCGTGCGCGTCCCGGCCGGGCAGAACGGGCAGACCGGGCAGACCGGCCCGGCCGGGCAGACCCGGTTCCGGATGCTGGGGCCGATCCACCGGTACGCGCAGCGCCGGCTGGCCGGTGCGCCGGACGCCGAGCTGGTCGCCGACCGCCATGCCGAACACTTCCGGACCGCCGCGAGCCGCGGCCGCCCGGGCCTCGACGGCGCGGAACTGGCGCGGCGGCTGGACGCCCTGGAGGAGGACCACGCCAACCTCAACGCGGCCGTCGAACGGCTCCTCGCGGCCGGCCGGGACACCGCGGCCGTCACGATGATCTGGGATCTCATCCTGTACCTCGCGCTGCGCGGGCACGCGGCCGAGGGCCTCGGCTGGCTCGACCGGGCCCGGACGGCGGCGCTGCCCGCCGGTCCGCGCTGCCACGCACTGGGCGCCGCCGGCACGCTGGCATACGTGCTCGGCGATCTGCCCCGGGCCCGCGAGGACGCCATGGCCGCGTTCGAGCTCGCCCGTACCCTGGCCGACACCCAGCTGCTCACCGAGACGGCGGCGATCGCGGGGCTGGCGGCCGTGTTCGTCGGCGACGTGCCGGCCGCGGCGCGGGTCGTCGCGGCGGCGCCCGCCGACGGGGGTGGCTGGGCCGCGGCGCTGCTGCTCGGCGTACGGGCGCAGATCGCGATCCTCTCCGGCGACCCCGCCACCGCCGTCCGCTGGCTGGGTGCTGCCGACGCGACCGCCCGCGACAGCGGCAACCCGTTCGCGGTGGCGACGATCCTCAACATGCGCGCCACCGTGACCGAGATGGCCGGCGACGATCGCGGCACCGCCCGCCTGCTGGCGGAGTCCGTGACGGTCGCCGTCCACGCACGGATCCGGTGGCCGCTCGCGTACGCCCTGCCGGCCCTTGCCGGGGTCGCCGCCCGCACGGGCGACGCCCCGACCGCCGCGCGGCTGTTCGGCGCCGCCGCCAGCCTGACCGGCGCGCCGCTGGAGGCGGCGCCCGCGGACGGGTCGCCGCCGGGGTCGCCGGACGGGTCGGCGGCCGGGCGGGTGCCGGCGTCGCGGCGGATGGCCGCCGGCGACCTGGCCGCCGTACGGGACCGGCTGGGAGAGCCGGCCTTCCGGGCCGCCTTCGACGACGGCCGCCTGCTCGGCTTCGACCAGCTCGCCGGGCTGGCCGAACGACTCAGCCGGTCCGCAGCCGAGTGATGTAGCGGCGGTACTGCCGGGCCCCGGCGGTACGCAGGAAGAACCGGATCGGTGCGGGGACCGCGGCGAGCAGCTCGGCCCGCTCGGCCGGCTCGGCGTCCTCGAGCATCGCGCCGAACACGAGCGGCAGCTGCTTGCGCGGCATGGCGTTCTTGCCGTGCTCGGCGAGCAGCGCCCACTCCTCGACGGTGACGTACCGCGAGACGAGCGGCAGGATCTCCTGCTCCTCCAGGTCGAGGTGCGTCACCAGCGCGTCGCGCAGCTCGTCCACGAGCCCGGCCAGCCGCTCCCCGGTCGCGGTGGCGGGCGCGCCCACCCACTGTCGCAGCGCCTCGTGCGCCGCCTCGGTGTACTGCTCGACCCGGGCGTGCTGCTCCTGCATGGTGTGCACGAGGCCGGCCGACGGCGCCGCCCGGTCCAGCAGCCGCGGCCAGAGCAGCTCGTCCTCCCCCGAGTGGTGCGCGTGCAGGAACGCGAGCAGGAACTCGATGTGCTCGCCGACCAGGCGCACCCGGTCGGTGTTCCGGCCGTCGGTGGCGCGCACCAGGCGGGGGATCATCGCGAGCTCGCGGCGGAAGACCCGGTGGATCACCGTCATCTCCTGCACGTTGGGCCTGCGGTCGGTGGCGGTCGGCACGCTCATGGGGTCCTCCTGGAAACGGATGGTCAGCTGATGACCAGCCTGCGGCCCACGGGCCGACCAGCCCACCAACACCGACCCGCACACCGGCCACACAGTCGGCGATCCGCTCAACGGACCCGGGACCGAACCCGATCCACCCCACGTCAAAGTCGACCTTGGACAGTCCTTGTAACCCACTTGGCGACCAACGCCGGACAACCCGGGGACCGCCCGCGGTCAGCCGGCGCGGGTGATCCGCAGCGTCAGGATGTCGGTGCGCACCGTGATGTGGCCGTGGAAGAGGGCCAGCTCCTGGGCCGCGTAGCCGATCTGGGTGGCGCTCACCAGCGGATGCCCGAGCGGTACACCGAGGCGGTCGACGGCCTCCTCGTCGGCCAGGACCGCGGCGAAGTCGATCTCGGCGCGGCGGACCGGCATGCCGGTGGCGCCGGCCAGGAACTCGAACATGTCGTGGTCGATGCTGAGCAGGCCCGACGGGTCGAGGTCCCGGCCGCCGACGGCGAGCGGGAGGTGGTCGCGGATCCAGGCCGCGGCCACCCCGTCGACGGCGAAGAGGCGGTCGACGCGCCACACCGGGTCACCGGGCGCCAGGCCGAGGACCTTGGCACAGTCGTCCGGGCAGGCGGTGCGGCTCACCGACGCGTCCTGCAGGGCCGGGCTGTGGCCCGAGGCGGTGATGCGGTCGCGCAGTGCGGTGACGTCGCTGATCGAGACCGGGACCCGCTCGGCCGGCTCCCGGACGAACGTGCCGACACCCCAGGTGCGGGTCAGGAGGCCCTCGGCGGCGAGCTGGCCGAGCACCTCGCGCACAGTGGCGCGGCTGACCGTCAACCGGTCCGCGAGCTCCCGTTCGTTGGGTAGCTTGTCACCGCTCAGGAACTCGCTGCCGATCAACTCGCGCAGTTGCATCTGCGCGGCCTGGAGCGCGGTTTCGCGCCGAGCCATTCAGTCCCACCTCTCCGCCGTCCAGAGTGTAGTAGCGCCAGCCGCTACCAGACCTGTTCGAGCACGCGCAGGGTGTTGCCCCCGATGACCTTGGCGATCTCGTCGTCCGAATAGTCGTGTTTGACCAGCCAGCCGACGATGTTGCCGAACGCCTCGCCCGGGTTCTCCAGGCCGGAGACGTACTCCACCCGGGGGTGCGACGGCTTCTTCCCGCTGTCGTGGGCGTAGTTGCCCGCGTACGTGTTGTGCACCCCGACGTGGTCGCCGAACATCGTGTCCGGGCCGAACGTGACATGGTCGATGCCGACCAGGTCGACGCAGTACGTGAAGTGGTCCATCACCGACTCGATCGAGTGCTCCAGGTGCTGCTCCGACAGCGTGGTGTGCGGCGCCGCCTCGATGCCGATGACGCCGCCCCGCTCGGCGCACGCGCGGATCACCTCGTCCGGCTTCATCCGCGCGGTGTCCCACACCGACCGTGCGCCGGCGTGGGTGATGAACACCGGCACCCGGCTGGCCTCGATCACGTCCAGGCAGGTCTGGTCGCCGCTGTGCGAGATGTCGATGGCGATGCCGAGCTTGTTCATCCGGTCGACGGCGCGCCGGCCGAAGTGGGTCAGCCCGCCGTCGCGCGGCTCGGAGAGCCCGCCGCCGAGCATGTTCGCCTGGCTGTACGCGACGCCGAGCTGCCGGACGCCGAAGCCGTACAGGATGTCGATGCGGTCCAGCTCGTTCTCGATCGGGGTGCAGCACTCCAGCCCGGCGACCAGGGCGAGCCGGCCGTCGCGCTTGGCGGCGCGGATGTCGTCGACCGACGTGGCCAGCCGCACGTGGTCCTGCTTGTACAGGTCGCTCATCCGCATTCCGAGCGCGTAGATCAGGTCGTTCCACTTCCAGCCGTTCTCGCTGGTCACGCAGGAAGCGCCGGCCATGAAGTTGTCGAAGACCGCGGTCAGGCCGGAGCGTGCGAGCCCCTCGTACCCGGTCCGCTGGCGCGCGGTGCGGTTGTAGGCGCGCAGCTGCCGCACGTCGGACGGGAGGACCACGGGGTGCTCGTGCAGCGAGATCGCGACGTGCTCGGCGAGGAGCCGGGTCACCCGCTGCCGCTGCGCGTCGGAGAGCCCGAGGTCGTGTTCGGGCACCCGGCCGACCTCCGAGGCCAGGTCGAAATCCCGGTAGTCGAGGTGCGGCTCAAGGTACGAGTAGGACTTGTGGCCCTGGTACCGGGTCGCGGGTTCTTGCAGCACAGCACATTCTCCTTATGCGGCGGGCAGCGGATAGTGGCAGGCGACCGATCGCCCGTCGCCGGTCAACAGGGGCTCGACGTGGGCGCAGGTTTCCGACGCCTGCCAGCAGCGGGTCCGGAACCGGCAGCCGGACGGCGGGTCGACAGGGCTCGGCGGGTCGCCGGCGAGCAGGATCCGCTGCCGCTCGGCCCGGCCCACGGGCTCCGGTACGGGGACCGCCGACAACAGCGCCTTGGTGTAGGGGTGCTGCGGCGCGTCGTACAGCGGCGCCTCGGGTCCGGTCTCGACCAGCTTGCCGAGGTACATCACCGCCACCCGGTCCGAGATGTGCCGGACCACCGACAGGTCGTGGGCGATGAAGACGTACGCCACGCCGAGCTCGCGCTGCAGCCGCTCCAGCAGGTTGACCACCTGGGCCTGGACCGACACGTCGAGGGCGGAGACCGGCTCGTCGCAGATGATGACGTCGGGCCGCAGGGCGAGCGCCCGGGCGATGCCGATCCGCTGCCGCTGACCGCCGGAGAACTGGTGCGGATAGCGGTCCAGGTGCAGCGACGGGTCGAGACCGACCAGCTCGAGCAACTCCTTGACCCGGTCCAGCCGGCGCCGGCGGTCCACCACGTCCGGGTGGATCTCGAACGGCTGGAGCAGGATGTCGCGCACGGTGCGCCGCGGGTTCAGCGACGTGTACGGGTCCTGGAGCACGATCTGGATCCGCCGGCGCAGCTCCCGCAGCCGGCGGCCCCGCGCGGTGTGGACGACGGCGTCGCCGAAGCGCACCTCACCGGACGTCGGGCGTTCCAGCCCGACCAGCATCCGGGCGAGCGTGCTCTTGCCGCAGCCGGACTCGCCGACGACCCCGAGGGTCTCGCCGCGCCGGAGGTCGAAGGACACCCCGTCGACGGCCTTGACCACCCCGCCGGACGTGAACGGCAGCCGGCCCTTCACCGGGAAGTGCCGGACCAGGTTGTCGACCCGGAGCACCGGGTCATCGGTGGCTGACATGCAGCAGCTCCTCCCGGTGGTGGCAGGCGCTGGCCCGGCCGTGCGGCAGCGGCGACAGCGGCGGCAGCGTGGAACGGCAGGTGTCGTCGGCACGCGGGCAGCGCAGGTGGAACGGGCAACCGGCCGGCAGCCGCGCCGGGTTCGGCGGGGCACCGGGGATCGCGTACAGCTCCTCGTCGCGCCGGTCGACCCGGGGCATCGAGGCGAGCAGCCCCTCGGTGTACGGGTGGGCCGGGCCGCCGAAGACCTGCTCCACGGTGGCCCGCTCGACGAGCCGGCCGGCGTACATCACCGCCACGTCGTCGGCGACCTCGGCGACCACGCCCAGGTCGTGCGTGATGAGCAGCAGGGCCATCCCGCTGTCCCGCTGGATCTCGGCGATCAGCCCCATCACCTGGGCCTGCACCGTGACATCGAGCGCGGTCGTCGGCTCATCGGCGATCAGCACCGCCGGTTCGAGCGCGATGGCCAGCGCGATCATGATGCGCTGGCGCATCCCGCCGGAGAACTGGTGCGGGTAGTCGCGCACCCGGTCCCTGGCGGCCGGGATGCGCACCCGGTCGACCAGCTCGACCGCGCGGCGCCGGGCATCCGACCGCGACAGTCCACGCCGGACCCGTAGCAGCTCGCTGAGCTGCTCACCGACGGTGTAGACCGGGTTCAGCGCGGCCATGGCGTCCTGGAAGACCATGCCGATCTCCTCGCCACTGACCTTGTCGCGCTGCTTCGCCGGCAGCGTCAGCAGCTCCCGGCCGCGCAGCCGCACCGATCCGCTGACCTGCGCCGGGGGCGCGTCGAGAATGCCCATGACCGCTTGCGCCGTGACGCTCTTACCCGAGCCGGACTCGCCGAGGATGGCCAGCGTCCGCCCGGGCTCCAGGGCAAGGGACACGCCGTTGACCGCCCGTACCGGCGCGCTGCCCGGCCCGGGGAAACTGACCCGCAGGTCCTCGACCTCCAGCAGCGCCATCACACGACTCCGGCCTCGGCCAGGAAGTCCCGGACGGTCCGCTGGAACAGCTCCGGCTCCTCGAGCTGGGGGGAGTGGCCGGACTGCTCGAACACGACCAGCCGGGCGTCGGGGATCAGCTCCGCGATCGTCTCCGACGCGGCCACCGGCGTGCGCCAGTCGTGCCGGCCGACGGTGACCAGGGTCGGGCAGGTGACCGACGGGAGCTTCGGCTTCAGGTCGTACCGCGGCATGTTCTGCCCGAACGCCGCGTTGTGCGTGCGGTAGTGGAACCGGGTCGCGGCCAGCTTGGCGGCGTCCTTGGCCGGGTCGTGCTGGTGGTCGTAGAGCGGCAGGATCGCCTTCCAGTACTCGCGCAGCTGCTCGTTGCTCTCGAACTGGCCGGTGCCGATCCGGTCGATCGCCCACTGTGGAATGACGGTCCGGTCGGTGGACTTCGCCCGCTCGACGGCGAGGTGGTCGTGCGCGGTGTCGGCCGCGGTGTCCCGCAGTACGAGCGCCGAGACCCGGTCGGGGTGGGCGACGGCGTACTCCAGCGCGATGAACCCGCCGTACGATCCGCCGGCCATGACGATCCGCTCGTGGCCGAAGTACGCGCGGATCGCGTCCACGTCGGCGACCCACTGCGCGTGGGTGAACGGCTCGTGGTCGCTGGACTCGCCGGAGCCGCGGGCGTCGAAGACGATGACCCGGAACGTGTCGGCGAACGGGCCGAACGACCGCTTCGGCTCGGACCGGGAGCCCAGGCCCGGCGCGCCGTGGTGCACGATCATCGCCGGCCCGTCCTGCGGGCCGAACGCCTCGACCACCAGCTCGGCGCCGTTGACGGTCAGCCGCTCATGGAAACTCATCGGACCTCCTCGATGACGGTGGACGCCAGGTCGCGGGGGTAGCTGGTGAGCCGGCGCGGTCCGGCCGCCTCGACCAGCACCGTGTCGGAGATGCGGTAGCCGGCGTGCCCCGGCACGTACACGCCGGGCTCGCTGGACAGCAGCATCCCGGGGGCCAGGACGGTGGTGTCGCCGTCCTCGACCCACGGCGGCTCGTGGTTCTGCAACCCGATGCCGTGGCCCTGCCGGTGCCGGATGTAGTCGCCGAGACCGTGGCCCCGCAGCACGTCCAGGCAGATCTTGTTGACCTCGGCGCAGGTCCGCCCGGCCACCATCGCCTGGGTGCCGACCTCCTGCGCCTCCCGGTCGGCCTCGTAGTAGCGCTGCTGCTCCGCGGTCGGCTCGCCGATCACGAACGTCCGCTCGCTCTCCACGAACCGGCTCGCCACCGCCGCGCCGAGCGAGAGGATCAGGGTGTCGCCGGGCCGGACCCGCCGCCGGGTCGGCAGGCCGTGCGGCAGCGCCGAGTTCGGCCCGGCGTAGACCAGCCCACCGGCGAGCTTGGTGGTGTAGACGACCATGTCGTAGTCGGCGTACATCCGGTCCGTGCCGTAACCGATGACGTGCCGGGCGATCTCGTCCTCGCGAGGCAGTTCATCGCCCCGGCGCAGCGCGTCGGCGATCAGCTCCCGGCCCGCGGCCAGCATCTCGTCGCAGATGCGCGCCGCCGCCTCGTGGAACGGGATCTCCTCGGGCCGCTTGCGCAGCCGCAGCCTGGCCACCGCGTCGGTGGTCTCCAGGGTGGTGGTCTCGCCGAGGGCCGTCGACAGCGCGCGGAACGCCCCGACCGACACGCCGGCGCCCACCCCGATCCGGCGCGCCCCGCGGCCGGCCAGCGCCGCGGCGAGCGTCTGCTCGGCGGTGACCACGCCGGGGTACTCGAAGTAGCTGACCGTCTCGACCGTGACCCGCTGCTGGGCGGCGTACTCGTCGTCCAGGCGGGGGATCACCAGCAGCGGGTCGCCGGAGCGCGGCATCCACAGGTACACCGGCCGCTCGGTGGCGATGTAGAAGAACCCGCAGAGGTATGCCACGTCGGCGGGGGAGGTGGCGAGGAAGCCGTCGAGGCCGCGTTCGCCGAGCGCCTCGGTCAGCTCGGCGCGGACGGACGAGTAGAAACTGTCGGGCAGGCGCACGGGTCAGCCTCCGTTCCGGCGGGGGTCGCGGATGTCGTTGAAGCGCATGCCGGCCACGGTGGCGGCAAGGACGAGCAGCAGGATCGCCAGCGACGGGAACAGCGTCTGCCACCAGGCGATGGCGACCACGCCGCTGCGTTGGGCGTTGAGCAGGATCCGCCCCCACGACCACGAGTCGGGGTCACCGAGGCCGAGGAAGCTCAGCCCCGCCTCGGAGATGACCGCGCGGGACGCGGTCAGCAGCACGCTCACCACGATCAGCGGGACCACCGCGGGCAGGATCTCGCGGGTGACGATCCGCCAGCCGCTCGCGCCGAGCACCCGCGCGCCGTCGATGTAGGGCATCGCGGAGACGACCAGGCCTTGCGAGCGGATCAGCCGGGCCACCTCGGGCCAGGCGAAGACGCCGATGATCACGGTGAGCGTCCAGACGCTCGGGTTGACGATCGCGGCCAGCATGATCATCAGGGGGAGGGTCGGCAGCGCCAGCATCACGTCGGTGACGACCGTGCCGACGGCGTCGACCGGCCGGAAATGCGCCGAGGCGAGTCCGATCGCGGTGCCGAGCACGATCGCGATGAGTGAGGCGGCCACACCGATCATCAGGCTGGTCCGGGTGCCCCAGACCACCTGGGCGAAGATGTCCTGGCCGAGGTCGTCGGTGCCGAACCAGTGCGCGCCCGAGGGTCCGACGAGCACGTCATTGCCCGTACCGACGGGCTCGTCGGCGATCAGCGGGGCGGCGAGCGCGACCACGACCATCACCGCCAGCACCGCCGCCGCGAGCAGCCCGGAGGGCTGACGCAGGAAGGCGCGCCAGGCCGGCTTGGCGGTGGGGGCCGCTTCCGCCGCCGCCTCCGGCATGAGCGGCGCGCTCACAGCCGGATCCTCGGGTTGAGCACGGCGTAGAACAGGTCGGTGAGCGCGTTGGCAACCACCACGGTGATCGCGAGCATGATGAACGCTCCTTGCAGGACGGGGTAGTCGCGTTGCCCGACGGCCTCGTAGATGAGCCGGCCGACCCCGGGGTAGGCGAACACGGTCTCGGTGAGCACGGCGCCGCCGACCAGCGTGCCGAGCTGCAGGCCCATCAGGGTCAGCGCGGGCAGGATCGCGTTGCGCAGGGCGTGCTTCCACAGCCGGCGGCGGCCGGAGAGGCCGCGGGCGCGGGCGGCGCGGATGTAGTCCTCGCCGAGGACGTCGACCAGGTTGGTGCGCAGCGTCAGCGCGTACGGGCCGAGTTGCACGAGGACCAGCGAGAGCACCGGCAGCACCAGGTGGTGCGCCAGGCTGAGATACGCGGCGGCGCCCCGGGTGTCGGGGTCGATCGCCCCGCCGATCGGGAACCAGCCGAGCCGGGCACCGACGAAGACCAGCAGCAGCATGGCCACGCTGGGCACGAAGAGCGCGTGCCCGCCGATGCCGAAGCCCTGCAGCACCTTGTCCGGCCAGCGGTCGCGATGGGCCGCCGCGAACACGCCGATCGGGATGCCGATGGCGATGGTCAGCACGAACGCCGTGCCGGCCAGCAGCAGTGTCCACGGCAGCCGGTCGAGGAGGATCTCGCTCACGGGCTGGATCTGCCGGAACGATATCCCGAAGTTGCCGTGCAGCAGCTCGCGCAGGTACGCGACGTACTGCTCGAACAGCGGCCGGTCCAGGCCGTAGGTCTTGAGCAGGGCGGCCCGCATCTCAGGGGTCATGTCGCCCTCGACCATCAGGGTCGTGGGGTCCCCCGGGAGCAACCGGAGCAGGAAAAACGTCGCGGTGATCGCTATCCAGATCGTCAGTACGGCCTTCAGCGCCCGGTTGAGCACGAAGCGTGCCACGGGGGACCCCCTCCTTTCTTACGCTGGCGTCAGCCGGTCAGCCGACCGGCTTGACCTGGGCGAGCGAGTACGCGGTGACCATGCCGAGCAGGTCGGAGGGCGACGCGACGAAGCCCTGGAACTTGCTGGCGTTGTAGGCGAACTGGAAGTTCTCCACGTACAGCGGCGTCAGGTACGCCTGGTCGTGCACGACCTTGTCGATGTTCTTGATCTTCTCGACGAAGGTGGCGTGGTCGGTGGTGCCGGCGGCGTCGTTGATCAGCCGGTCCATCTCGTCCGACTTGAGCAGGTTGTAGTTGATCCCACCCGGGTTGCTGGACAGGTACGTGCTACGCAGCTGGTCCATCGGGTTGTCGAAGACGCCCCACTGCGACGCGTCGATGTCGTACTTGCCTTCCTTGGTGCGGCTCAGGAAGGTGTTGCGCTCAACGCACTCGTTCTTCAACTTGATGCCGGCCTGCTCGGCGCTCTCCCGGAACAGCTGCACCACCCGGGTCATGTTGGCGTTCGACTGGTCGCAGGCGACACCGAGCTCCAGCCCGTCGAAGAAGCCGTCGCCGTTGCCGTCCTTGTAGCCCGCCGCGGTCAGCTTGGCCTTCGCCCCCGCCGGGTCGAACGCGTACGGCTGGAGCTGGGTGTTGTCGTACTCGGCGAAGATCGGCGAGATGGGGCCGGCCATCTGCTGCGCGTCGCCCTGCAGCACCGAGGCGATGATCGCCTTGGTGTCGACCGCCATCGACAGCGCCTGCCGGACCTCCTGCTTGGCCAGGTCCTTGTTGTTCATGTTGTACGTCAGGTGGGCGAAGCCGAGCGCGCCGACCTTCGCCAGCTTGATCTTCGAGTCGCCCTGGAAGGTCTTCGCCGCGGACGTCGGCACCGGGGTGCCCATCATGTCGATGTCGCCGTTGCGCAGCGCCAGCATCATCGTGTTGACGTCCGGGTAGATGCGGTACTCGACCTTGCTGACGGCCGCCTTGCCACCGGGCGCGAGCGGGTACTTGTCGTTGCGCTTCATCACGTACCGCTGGCCCTTGGTGGCGCTCTCCAGCACGAACGGCCCGGCGCCGACCCAGTTGGAGTCGTTGGGGAACTTCGACAGGTCGCCGGCGGACTCGAAGACGTGCTTGGGCACGACCGACATCCAGAAGCCGACACCCTCGGCGAACGGCGCGTACGCCTGCGAGAGGTGGAACTTCACCGTCGTCGCGTCCGGCGCCTCGACCGAGGTGACCCAGGTGAGCTTGGCGGCGACGTTGCCGAGCTTGTACTTCATGATCGACTCGGCGCTGAACTTGACGTCGTCGGCGACCACCGGCTTGCCGTCGGTCCAGACGAAGTCGTCGCGCAGCTTGAACACCGCGGTCTTGCCGCCGTCCTCGTAGCTGTACTCCTTCGCCAGCTCCGGCGCCTTCTTCGCGTTCTCGTCGATCCGCAGCAGGTGCGGGTACATCGCGTTGAGAATCCAGGAGTCGGTCTTGCTCAGCGACTGCAGCGGGTTGAAGTTGGAGACGTCGGTCGTGGTGCCGATCCGCAGCACCGCGTCGCCGCCGCCGCTGCTGCCCTTCGACGAGTCGTTGTCCTCGTTGAGCCCGCAGCCGGACAGGGCCAGGGCGACCGCCGCGCCGAGCGCGACGGCGGCCTTGCTCAGGTTCCTCACCAAACCTCCTGAAGTACGCGAATGATGTTGCCGCCGATGACCTTGGCGATCTCGTCATCGGAGTAGTCGTGCTGGACCAGCCAGCCGACGATGTTGCTGAAGCACTCGGCCGGGTTCTCGAGCCCGGAGACGTACGGCACGCGCGGGTGGTCGACCGCGCCGTGCGCCCGGCCGATCGCCAGGTGCCCGACAAAGCTGTCGTGCAGGCCGACGTGGTCGCCGAAGTTGGTGTCCGGTCCGAACGCCACGTGGTCGATGCCGACCAGCTCGACGCAGTGGGTGAAGTGGTCCATCACCGACTCGATCGAGTGGTGCGGGTGCTTCGCGGACAGGGTGGTGTGCGGGGCGGCCTCGATGCCGATCACGCCCCCGCGCTCGGCGCAGGCACGGATCACGTCGTCCGGCTTCATCCGGGGCGTGTCCCAGACCGTGCGCGAGCCGGCGTGGGTGATGAAGACCGGCACCCGGCTGGCCTCGATCACGTCGAGGGACGTCTGGTCGCCGGAGTGCGAGATGTCGATGGCGATGCCGAGCTTGTTCATCCGGTCGACGGCGCGGCGGCCGAAGTGGGTGAGGCCGCCGTCGCGCTCCTCGGAGAGCCCGCTGCCGAGCATGTTGGCCTGGCTGTAGGCGATGCCCATCTGGCGGACGCCGAAGCCGTACAGGATGTCGATCCGGTCCAGCTCGTTCTCGATCATCGTGGCCGCCTCCAGCCCCGCCACCAGGGCGAGCCGGCCGTCGCGCTTGGCCGCGAAGATCTCGTCGAGGGTGGTCGCCACCACCACGTAGTCCTGCTTGGCCACGTCGGCGAAGCGCAGCCCGATGTCGTAGATGACGTCGTCCCACTTCCAGGCGTGCTCGCTGGTGACGCAGCCGGTGCCGTTCATGAAGTTGTCGAAGACGGCGGTAAGGCCGGACCGCGCGAGCCCTTCGAACCCGAAAGCGTTGCGTCCGGTGCGGTTGTAGTCCCGCAGCTGCGAGACGTCGGCCGGAAGGATCTTCGGGTGCTCGTGCAGCGAGATCGCGGCGTGCTCGCTGAGCAGCCGGGTGACCCGCTCCCGCTGGCTGTCGGAGAGCCCGAGGTCGTGCTCGGGCACCCGGCCCAGCTGCGGAGCCAGTTCGAACACCTTGTAGTCGGTATGGGGAGCCAGGTAGTCGAACGACTGGTATCCCTCGTACCGGGCGGCGGGTTCCTGCACGCGTCCACCTCACGTCGGCATGGTTTGAAGGCCTGAGGACAGAGGTCTGACCTCCGGCCACTGGCACCGTACGTGAGGCGGTCCGCGCTGGGAAAGCCGTCGTGACCGGACTGTTACGTGTTACGGCGGTGTTTCGGCGTGCGGGATTTGTTCCGCTCGATCAATCGGCGTTGTTGCGCGCGGCCCCCGGCGCCGGCATCGGGCGGAACGGCTTCGGATTGGCGCCGCCGGACACCCGAGGCGAGATCCGTGCTGATCGATGCCGCCAGGTGGCCGCGAGGGCGGCGCGGGGGACCGGAGCCGCGGCCGCGGCAGCCCGGGCCAATACTTTCCACTTTCCAAAGTGGAAAGTACTCGCTACAGTTTCCAGTATGGAAAGTACTGAGGCGCGTGACCAGCTGCTCCTCGTGGAGCGCGCCGCTGCGGCGCCCTACGTCCAGTACCCCCCGAGCCCCTGGTGGTACGCCCCGGCCGTCGGCGCCTGGACCGCCGCGTTGATCGGAGCCTTCGTCTGGTGGCGGGAGAACGGCGTGCTCTTCACCGCCTCGCTCGGGATGCTGGTCTCGGCGGAGGTGCTGTTCCTGATCTGGATGCGCCGACGGCACGGGGCGATGCCGATGCCCGGTCACGGCAAGCCCCCTGCGGAGATCGCAGCGGTGTGGCGCGGCTACTTCGCCGGCGTCGGGGCGATTGCGGTATTGGTCACGCTGGCGTGGTGGCTCGGTGGCGTGCCGGTGGCCGCAGCGGTCGCCTTCGTGCTTGTCACCGCCGGGATCGCCATCTACGAGCGCAAGTACGCCATCGCCGCGGGCAAGGTCCGGGACCGGCTGGCATGATCGACGGCCTCGATCCGGTCATCCACGTTCCCAAACGGCTCGCGGCAATGGCGATCCTGGCCAACGCGCCATCGGTGTCGTTCCGATTCCTCAGGGAACAACTGCAACTGGCCGACTCCGACCTGTCCAAGCAGATGTCGGCGCTGGAAGCGGCCGACTACGTCAAGTCCACGAAGGACGGTCATGGGCGGGGTGCGAGCACGACCTTCTCGATGACCCGCACCGGGCGCAAGGCGTACGAGGCGCATTGCGCGGCACTTCGGGCGCTCATAGATCCCGTTCGGGCGGCCGAGTAGCGTTCCGTTCCGCCTGGTGGAAGGCTGGCAGAAGGCTGGTGGAAGGTCTGCCGGTCGAGTTCGGCGCGACCGGTGTTTAGCCCGCCCGCGAGGGCGGTAGAGGGAACGCCGATGGAGCCGTCGCAGTTGCTGCCCGCGCGTGAGCAGATGGCGTTCACGCTCGGGTTCCACATCATCCTCGTGCCGTTCGGGCTGGCGTTCACGTTCCTGATGCTCGTCGCCGAGTGGCGGGGGCTGCGCCGCGGCGACCGGGACGCGCTGGTGCTGGCCCGGCGGTGGTCGCAGGTGGCGGCTGTGCTCTTCGCGGTCGGCGCGGTCTCCGGCACCGTGCTCAGCTTCGAGCTCGGCCTGCTGTGGCCGGGGCTGATGGGGCGCTACGGGGCCGCGTTCGGCATCCCGTTCGCGATCGAGGGGCTGTTCTTCTTCCTCGAGGCGATCTTCGTCGCGGTGTACGTCTACGGCTGGAACCGCCTCTCCGGCTGGCGCCACTTCTGGACCGGGGTGCCGGTCGTCGTCGCCGGCATCGGCGGCACCCTCTCCGTCGTCGCGGCCAACGCGTGGATGAACCAGCCCGGCGGGTTCACCCTGCGCGACGGGCGGGTCGTCGAGGTACGACCGCTGGGGGTGATCTTCAACGGGGCGTTCTGGTACGAGAGTCTGCACATGCTCCTGGCCGGATACATGGTCGCCGGGTTCGTCACCGCGGCCGTGTACGCGCGCGGACTGCGCCGCGCCGGCACCGACCGCACCGCGCGGCTCGGGCTGATGATCCCGCTGACCATGGCCGCGATCGTCACCCCGGTGCAGATCTTCGTCGGGGACGTGGCGGCCCGGGAGGTGTTCCACCGGGAACCGGCGAAGTTCGCCACGATCGAGGCGCTGCCGACCACCGGCACCCACGTGCCCGAGGTCCTCGGCGGCGTCTACAGCGACGGGCGGGTCCGCGGCGGCATCCCCATCCCGAACGGCGCATCGCTGCTGTCCGGCTACCGCGCCGACACCCGCATCCAGGGCATCGACGCGATCCCCGAGGCGGTGCGGCCCACCGACCGGCAGGTGACGATCGTGCACCTCGCCTTCGACGTGATGGTCGGCGCGGGCATGTACCTGCTGGCCCTCTCGGCCTGGTTCGGCCTGGCCTGGTGGCGCCGCCGCGGCCCGCCCCGCAGCCGTTGGTTCCCGCCCGCCGTGATCGCCGGCGGCGTCCTCGCCGTCGTCGCACTGGAGGCCGGGTGGGTGGTCACCGAGGTCGGCCGCCAGCCCTGGACCGTCGTCGGGCACCTGCTCACCCGGGACGCGGTCACCCGCTCCGGCAACGTGTGGCTCTTCTTCGCCGCCACGCTCGTGTTGTACGCCGCGGTCGCCGTCGCGACCGTGCACGTCCTGCGGGTGCTGCGCCGCCGCTGGCGCGACCACGGCGTCGACCCGGCGGACGTGCCGTACGGCCCGCCCCACGCCGACGAGCCCACGCCGGCCGACGGATGAGCACGTTCGCCGCGGGCGTGCTGTTCGCCGGCGTGCTCGCCTACGCCGTCCTGGGCGGTGCCGACTACGGCGCCGGGTTCTGGGACCTCACCGCCGGCGGCGCGCAGCGCGGTCGCCGGCCGCGGCACCTCATCGACGCCGTCCTGGCCCCGGTGTGGGAGGCCAACCACGTCTGGCTGATCTTCTGCCTGGTGATGCTGTGGTCCGCCTTCCCGCCCGCGTTCGCCGCCATCATGACCACCCTGTACATCCCGCTGGGCCTGGCCGCCCTCGGCGTCGTGCTGCGCGGCTCCGGTTTCGCGTTCCGCAAGGTCCTCGTCGTCACCGACCACCAGCGCGCCGCCGGCGCCGCGTTCGCCGCCTCCTCGGTCATCACCCCGTTCTGCTTCGGCACCGTCGCCGGCGGCATCGCCTCCGGCCGCGTCCCGACCGCCGGCGGCGGCGACCCGCTGCGCTCCTGGCTCAACCCGACGAGCCTGCTCGGCGGCGTCCTCGCGGTGCTGGTCTGCGCGTTCCTCGCCGCCGTGTTCCTGACCGCCGAGGCGCGCCGGCGCCGCGACGAGCCGCTGCGCCGGTGGTACGCCCGCCGCTCCCGCTTCGCCGCCCTGGTCACCGGCGCCGTCGCCCTGGCCGGCATCGCCGTCCTGGCCGCGGACGCGCCGCGGCTGCTGCACGGCCTGCTCACCCGCGGCCTGCCCTTCATGATCGTCTCCGCGTTGTGCGGCCTGGGATCGCTGACCCTGCTGCGCCACGCCTCGCCACGCGCCGCCCAGGCCGCCGCGGTCGGCGCCGCCGGCACGGTGGTCGCCGGCTGGGGCGTGGCCCAGTACCCGTACCTGCTCGGCGACCACCTGCGCATCGCTGAGGCCGCGGCGCCGACGCCGACGCTGTGGGCGCTGACGGTCGTGGCGGCGGCCGCCCTGCTACTTGTGGTGCCGTCGATCGCCCTGCTCTTCGCCCTGCACCAGTCCGGCCGCCTCGACAGCCACTGACGCCCGCCGTGCGGGGTCGATGGTCGCGCTGTTCGTCCCCGCTGCCGGGCTTTGACCTGGGTGGCCAGATCGACGCGCTGCCCTCGCTCAGGTGCAGACGGGCACGTCCGGCAGCCTGTTGTCCGGGTACTCGAAGAAGATGTTCGACATGTACCCGCCAAGGTCGGGCAGGTAGGTCCACCAGTCGTTGCGGGTGTTGCCACGGACGACCTCCTCGCCCTGGACCTGGCAGGACACGCGAACCTCCTGCTGGCTCGGCACGGTGCCGACCTGGGTCGACGAGTTCGTGGTCGTCTCGCGTACCGGTACGTCGCTGCTCCACGTTCCGAACCACAGGCCCGGCTCGGGTCGGGGAGGTCTCGGCGCCCGCACCGCGCCGGGAACGGGCAGCGAGCGGGTCAGGTTCGTCAGCGCGAAGCCGGCCTGCGCGTAGCTGGTGCCCGGCCGGTGGGTGCTCAGTACCACCACGATGGTGCGGTCGTGGTGGCCCACGGTGCCTGTGGTGTGCAGTGCCACACTGCCGTAGTCGATCGGCTCGGGCTCGTTCGTGGTGGCCCGCCGCGCGCCCACGGCCGTCTCGGACGTGCACGGGTGGCGTGGGGAGTCGCCGAAGTTGACCCAGCCCTGCTTCACCGCTGACCGATTCGTGAACGCCGACCGGATACCGAACGACTGGTCGAACCCGTCTGTGCCGCACCTGGTCGATTCGTGCAGGTTGCGCATCATGAGGTTGTGGACCGGAGCCGGCGCAGCGTCCAGGATGTAGCGGTAGATCTGGACGAGGTCCTCGGCGCTCAGGCCGGTGGAGCCCCAGCCGGAGTGGTCCGGCGGCGGCGGTGTGGTGTGGCGCAGCCCGAGCCGGGTGACCATCCGTTCCACGATCAGGCCTCGCCCGTTACGCGCCCAGAACTCCGACGCCGCCGCGTCGTCGCTGCCGCGCAGCATCAGTTCCAGCTTCGCGCGGTCGTCGGCGGGAATCGCGTAGTCGGGGCCGAGCTCCCACACGTGGTCCAACGCGATCAGCAGCTTCACCAGGGACGCCGAGCGGAACTGCTGTGCCGCGTCCGACCGGTACAGGAACCGTTCGGTGGTCCGGTCGAACACGGCGATCCCGGCGACCATGCCTCTGGGCGGCTGCCGGTCGGCCGCCCACGCGGGCGGGACGATCGACGCGGATGACAGCGCGACTACCGTCGCCGCAACCACGGCTATCCGTCGACACAGGCGCGATCCAGCTCTCATCGAGTTCCTCCAAATGGTGGGCGTAAGTGTCCGTAACACGTCTGACCGATGGGTCGGGTTGCGGCGCAACCGATCCCGCGAGCCGCACGTGTTACCGGCAGATCGCGGCCAGTGACCGGGATCAACATGGGGAGGGATCGTGCAATTGGCCACGCCATCGCGGCTCGATGAGCCATCGCCGCCGGGCTCCGGGCATCTCGACTTCGACGAGTTCTACCAGGCGCACTTCCGGTCGATGACCGTGCAGCTGTGCGCGTACACCGGCGACCTCGGGCACGCCCAGGAGCTGGTACAGGAAGCGTTCTGCCGGGCCTTCTCCCGGTGGCAGAGGATCGTCAGGTACGACGATCCGGTCGCTTGGGTCCGCAAGGTCGCGTGGAATCTCGCCAGCAGCCGGTGGCGGCGGGTACGAACCGCCGAACGCTTTCTCCGCGGCCAGCGTGAGGAGCACGTGCCCGGACCCAGCCCCGACCGGGTCGCGCTGGAGGCGGCGTTGGCGCTACTGCCAGCCAACCATCGCCGGGCGGTGGTCCTGCACCACCTCGCCGACCTGCCCATTTCCGAGATCGCCCGCCAGGAGAACGTGGCGGAGGGAACCGTCAAATCCTGGTTGCACCGCGGTCGCACAGCGCTGGCCGCTCACCTGACCGAAGGCAAGGAGGGGAAGGGCCGTGGATAACGAGGACACCTTCCTGGACACCCAGTTCGCCACATACCGCAACGAGTTGCTGCCGAACGTCACGCCGATCGGCCCGGACGCCGTACGCACCACGGTGCGCCGCCGGCGCAGGGTCGCGGTCACAGTCGGCGCGGCGGTCGCGCTCGCGATCATCGTCGGCCCGGCGGTCGGGTACGGTGCGCTCAACGGCACACCGGCACCGCCCCAGCCGGGCACCTCGACCGAGCCGACACACGGCTCCTCGCCCTCGCCCTCGCCGTCCGTCGCCCCGTCGGAGTCCGCCTCGGCCACCGCGCCGGACGGCCGCATCTCCCGCGCGGACCTGCTCGCCGCACGTCTCACGCTGCCGCCCTGGTGGGGCGACGCACCGTGCCGCAGCGACGGTCAGCTCGCCGGCGCCAAGCCGGCGCAAGAGGGCAACTGGCTGGAGAGCGTCGACTACACCGATGTCGACCGGGACGGCACCGAAGAGGCCGTCGCCATGATCGGCTGCAAGTTCAACAACACCGTGGTACAGACGCAGGTTGCGGTGTTCGAGCGGAACAACGCCGGCGGGATCGTCATCCTGGGCCAGGTGCTGACGAGCCGGCCGCTCGGCTGGATCTTCGGGGTGGACGCGCAGCCCGACGGCTCGATCCGGATCGAGGTCGGCGACCGGGAGCCGACCGACGAGCAGGCAGCCTCGGTCGTCCGGCAATGGCGGACGTACAACTGGACCGGCGCGAAGTTCCAGCAGACGGACGGCCCGACCAGCTTCCCGCCCAAGTCGACCCTGGCCGACCTGCGAGTCACCGCCACCGACATCGTCTACGCCGCGCTGGCGGATGACGGATCGCGCCACGGCACCACCACCGTCACCATCCACAACACGGGACCGGCCACCGCGGAGTACGTCTGGTTGTCGCTGGAACTCGGCGAAAACGTACGCTACGAGGGCAACGGCTGGTCGAGCTGCATAGCGGCGAGCACCAACCCCGGCGCGTCGCCCCCCAACCTCAGCTGCCTGCTCGGACCGATGCGGGCCGACGAGACCAGGACACTGGTGCTCGGCGTGGCCAGTCCCGGAGCGCTGCTGACCCAGGTCTCGGCCAGGGCCGCCGTCGTGCGCCTCGACAAACAACGCGACCCGGTGACCGACGCCAGGCCGTCCGACAACGAGGCCCACTTCAACCAGCGCTGAGGGCTAGCCGGGGTGGTCGGGGTGACTCAACTCCGAGCCGCCCCGGCTCCACGAGCGAGGCACGGCCCGTTCGGAGGACAGCGGCGGTGTTGCGGCCCTCGGTTATGATGCGGGACTCCGTTGCTGAACAGGAGACCGTCGATGGGCGTTGCCACGGCGCTACGTGCGCGAATGCCGCTGGTGATTGCGGTGATCGTCGGTCTGATGGCCGTCTTGGTGACGTACGTGGTGGTCCGTCGCGAGCCCGGGGACGTGGGCGCCGACAAACGAGCCGGCTGTGAACCCATCGAGGTCAGTTCGTCGACCGAGAAGGCCGACCTGATGATCGAGCTGGCGCGCCGGTACAACGCCTCCGACACGCTGTACGGCGGCAAGCGGTGCGCGTCGGTGACCGTGCACCGGCTCACCTCCGGCGCGGCGGCAGAGGCGCTCGGCTCCGGCTGGGATGAGCAGCGCGACGGTGGGCCGCCACCGCAGGTATGGACGCCCACCGCATCGCTGTGGCTCCAGCTGGCCCGCCACCGGGAGACCACCGGCGGCAGGCAGGTGGTGCCAGCGGCCGGCACGAAGATGCCGTCGATCGCGCAGAGCCCGTTGGTCATCTCGATGCCGAAGCCGATGGCCGAGGCGTTCGGCTGGCCGAACCGCGAGTTCGGGTGGAGCGACGTGCTGGCGCTGGCGTCCGATCCGCAAGGGTGGGGACGGTACGGCCATCCCGAGTGGGGGCGCTTCTCCTTCGGCAAGGACAACCCGCACCGGTCCACGTCCGGCCTGGCCGCGACGGTGGCCACGTACTACGCGGCAACCGGCCTGTCCCGCGAACTGACGGCGGCCGACCTCACCCAGCCGAATGTGATCAACTTCGTTCGCGGGGTCGAAGCCGGCGTCCTGCACTACACCGACGATGCGGTGAAGTTCCTCGCCAACCTGGCCGAAGCCGACGCCAAGGGCGCCGCGATGTCGTACGTGAGCGCCGTCGTGCATCAGGAGCAGCTCACCTTCCTTTACAACAAGGGCAACACCACCGGCGACCCGAAGGTGAACGGCAAGGCGCCGACGGTGCCGCTCGTGCCGATGGTGCCGCGGGACGGCACGCTGATGCTCGACCACCCGTACGTGGTGCTGCCTTCGGCCAGTGCCGCACAACGGGACGCGGCCGCGGACTTTCTCGCGTTCCTGCAGCAGCCAGACCAGCAGGCCGCGTTCGCGGCGATGGGCTTCCGCGACCACCAGGGCAATGCCGGCCCCGAATTGACCCAGACCCTGCAGATCCCGGAGGGGCAGAAGCTCAGCCTGATCCAGTCACCCGTCGGAGAGGTCCTGGACAAGATCCTCGCCGGCTGGGACGACCTGCGGAAAAAGGCAAGGGTGCTGCTCGTCCTCGACGTCTCGGGCTCGATGAAGGAGCAGGCGGCCGGCGACATCAGCAAGCTGGAAGCCGCGAAGAACGCGGCGATCGCGAGCCTCGACCTGCTGCATCCCGACGACGAGGTGGCACTGTGGACGTTCTCGGGGCAGCGACCAAACGGTGCACAGCCCTACACCGAGCGGCTGCCGATGTCGCGCATCCGTGACGCGAAGCAGCAGCTCACCGGCATCATCCGGGCGCTGAGCGCAGACGGCGGCACGGCCCTGTTCCACACGACCCGGGCCGCCGACCTGTACATGCGGGAACGGCTGGACGCCGACCGCATCAACGCAGTCGTGCTGCTCACCGATGGGCGCAACGAGTATCCGGCCGACAACGACCAGGCGAAGCTGCTCCGCGACCTGGACGGCTCAAGCCTGGAGAACTCGGTTCGCATCTTCGGTATCGCCTTCGGCGAGGAAGCCGACCTGGACACGCTCGAACAGATCGCGAAAGTGTCGCGGGCAGCCGCTTACGACGCGCGCGACCCGGCCAGCGTCGACAAGATATTCAGCTCGGTGCTGAGTAACTTCTAGCGGGCGACGTCTGACATCCGCGTCTTCAGCGGTTGAACACAATACCGAGGCCCACCCGCACCGTATGCACGATCACGGTGACCATGGCGCCCGCAGTCAGCACGGCCGCCGTGCTCGCACCGGCGAGGCCGCCGACCGTGCCGCTCAGGGCACCGAGCAGCACGGCCGCTGCCACACTCCACGGATCGGTGAGGTGGCGGCGGATCGATCGCGCCCGCGCCACCGGTTCGACGGCCTCGTCGACGCGCGATGCGCGGTCTGTCGTCGGCGAGGCCGGCGATAGCTGCATGACTCGCTGCGGCGAGCCCTGCGGCACGGGTGACGGGCTGGCCGTTCCAGCCGCCTGCGCAACGGTCTCCTCCGACCCGGCACCGGCGGGCAGCCTCATCGTGACGCCGGTCGGCGTGTGCTCCTCGCACGCGTCGAGCAGGATCAGTGAACCCTCCGCTACTACGAGCTCGGGCTGTTCCAGAACCGTCGGCGGCATCCCGAACGCACGGTGCAGCAGCGTCGCAACGAGTGGGACGCGGCTCGACCCGCCCACGAGGAAGATGCCACCGACGTCTGACAGCCCGATGCCCGCGCTCCGCACCGCGGCGCGGGTGACCGCGACCGTCCGCGCGATGACCGGTTCGGCGAGCTGCTCGAACTCATCCCGGCTTACCGGAACGGTGTCGTCCAGGACCGGCAGGTGCACGAGCGTCTGCGAACGCCGGCTCAACGACTCCTTGGCCAGCCGAACGTCCTCCCACAGCTGCCACCGGGCACGGCGATCGGCGGCGGTGGCCGGTCGCCGCAACCGGTCCCAAGCGTCCGGGGCCCGCTGCGCGATCATCCGGCCCAGGTGCTCCACCAACGCGGCGTCCAGGTCCAGGCCGCCCACCTCGGGCAGCCCTTCGCTGGCCAGTACCGTCAGCGCTCCTCCTGGGCCGCGCCGAACCACACCGGCGTCGAACGTACCTGCCCCGAAGTCGTACACCACCGCGCACTGACCCGCGCCGACCCGGCCGGTCTGGCCGAGGAAGTAGGCGGCGGCAGCGATCGGCTCCGACACGAAGATCGGGCCTGGCAGGCCGGCCCGGACGGCCGCGGCGGTCAACCGGCTCAACCGCGACGTGCCCCAGATCTCCGGATGCGTGACCACGACACGATCCGGGGACTGGCCGACGACCTGCCGCGCCTCCGACGCCACACGTCCCAGCACGGCGGCGACCAGGTCGACCACGTCGGTCTCGTAGCCGCCGAGCAGGACGATCCCGTCTGACATGCGCCGTTTCGGGTTGGGCTCGTACCGATCCGGATGCACCCGCGCCGACCGCACGGCTTCGGCACCGGACAACACGTCGCCGGGGCCTTCCAGGAGCACCGCCGACGGCAGCAACGGTGACCCGTCGAAGAGCAGGGAACGGGCCTCGCCGCCGCCGCGACGCACCATGGCCACGGTGTTGAAGGTGCCGAAGTCGATCCCGAGCAGCACGCCGTGAGCCATCGTTGCAGCGTACGCGGCCCCCAGCCCGCTGCCGCCTCAGGTGGAGGTTTGCAGCACCTGGCGGATCTGTCGCCGGAGGATGTCCGAGGTCGTTCTCGTCCAGCGTTCATGGACGCGGACCCGGCGGTGGAAGTCGGCGTCGGCGATGGCGCTGAGCGATCGGGCGAGCGCTTCGGTGTCGGTGTCGGGGCGGAGCAGGCCGGCCGTGACGAGGTGCCGCAGCCGGTCGGCCAGGATGGTCTCGAAGCGGTCACCGATCTGCTGGTAGGACGTGCGCACCTCGGCCGACGCGGTGAACGACGCGGCAATCAGCTGCCGCCACAGCCTGGGTGGTCCGAACGATTCGTCGATGCGGTTGTACCCCTCGACGAACCGGGTCATCGCGCTGACGGCGTCGTCACCCGCCCGCACCGTGATCTTCGCAAGCCGGACCTCGACGTCGGACCACTCGTGCTCGAACAATGCGAGGAGCAGGTCGTTCTTGGAGACGAAGTAGTTGTAGATCGTGGCTGGGGAGACCATGGCGCGCCCGGCGATCTCCTCGATCGTCGTCGCGTCGACCCCGCGCTCCTCGAACAGCTGACGGGCCGCATCGAGCACGGCGATCCGGCGCAGCTGCTTCTGCCGCTCGCGCAGGCCAGGCTCTTCCAACTCCGTCACCGTCCACTCGAACGAACTCGCGGCCGAGCCTACCTCCAGGCCGGAGCCGGCATCCCGACGGCGGAACCTTGACTGTAGTACAGCCGATATTTAGAGTCCACTCCACGATTCGACGGCGGAGGTGAACCGGCGGTGCCTGATCTCCAGAGCGTGCTCACCGACCTCGAGGGACGTCACGACGCCCAGCTCGACGAGCTCGACCAGTACGTCTCGATTCCCTCGGTCAGTGCCGAGGACCGGGGCGTGCGCGAAGCAGCCGACCACATCCGTGGTCGCGCGGCTGCCTGGGGCCTTGAGACGATGCTGCTGGAGACCGGCGGCCAGCCCGCCGTGCTGTTGCGCGGGCCGCAGGTCGACGGCGCGCCCCGCGTGTTGATCTACGGCCACTACGACGTGCAACCCGCGGGCAGCGCCGATGCCTGGCTGTTCGAACCGTTCAAGACGACAGTGCACGACGGTCGCATCTACGGCCGGGGGACCGCCGACAACAAGGCCCAGCACCTCGCCCACCTCCTGGCCGTCGAGTCATGGATCCGCCTGCATGGCTCGCCGCCGTGCAACGTCACGCTCCTGCTCGACGGCGAGGAGGAGATCGGCAGCCCGAACCTCGCCGACCTGGTCCGCCGCAACGCCGACCTCCTCGCCTGTGACCTCGTCGTCTGGAGCGACGGTCCGTTGCACGAGAGCGGACGAGCGACGATGAACTTCGGGGTGCGCGGGATCGTCCAGTTCGAGCTGATCGCACAGGGCGCGGCCATCGATCTGCACTCAGGGAACTGGGGCGGGGTTGCGCGCAATCCTGCATGGGAACTGGTGCACCTGCTCGCGTCGATGAAGAACGACCGGGGACTGATCACGATCGATGGTTTCACTGACGAGGTCACACCGCTCAGCGGCGCCGAGGCACGTGCGCTCGAAGCTCTTCCCGTCGACGATGAACAGCTTGCCGCGCTCGGCATCCACCTCTGGGACGAGCCGGCCGACCGGCCGTTCTACGCCCGGCTCGCCGCGCATCCGACGCTCACGATCAGCCGGTTTGAGACCGGCTCCGCGGGCGCCGACCGCGCGGTGATCCCGGCCACGGCGCGAGCGGTGTGCGATGTCCGGCTGGTCGATGCGATGACGGTTGCCACCACCTTCGAGCGCATCGCCGACCACGTGCAGCGCCACGCCCCCAACGTTCGCTGCACGCTGCGCGGGGCGATGGAGCCGTCCCGCACGGACCTCGACTCGGTGTTCGTCGAACCGATCCGACAGGCATTGCGACTCGTGCATGACGAGGATCCCTACCTCGTGCCGGCCATGGGTGGCAGCCTTCCTGACTACGTGTTCACGAAGATCCTCGGCGTGCCGTCGATCGGCGTGCCCTTCGCCAACGCCGACGAGGCCAACCACGCCCCCAACGAGAACATCGAGTTGCATCGCTATCTCTCGGCGCCGAAGGTCGCCGCGGCGCTGTTGTCCGAACTGTCGAAGGTGAGCGTCCCGTGACCGGCGACTGGCGGCAGGCGTTCCTCGAACCGCGCCTCAGATGGGTACAGGTGGCGAAGACCACGCGGTCCCGAGGTCTCGCGGCGCTGCAGAATGAGCACCGGCTCGAGCTCGCGGCGTGCGACTTCACCACCGGCG
Source organism: Dactylosporangium sp. AC04546 (assembly GCF_022095675.1). GTDB lineage: Bacteria > Actinomycetota > Actinomycetes > Mycobacteriales > Micromonosporaceae > Dactylosporangium. The sequence continues at coordinate 34,598 of NZ_JAHYSG010000009.1, forward strand.
ACGTCCGCCGGCTCGGCGTTGCCACCGACGGGTTCATCGACTCGGCATGGGTCGCCGCCGACGCGACCTCCGCGTTCTTCCTCGCCGACCAGGCAGGAAACGAGCTCGGCCACGTCCATCGCGTGATGCTCGACGATGTCGGTGCGATCGAGGACATGACCCCGGGCCTGCCCGACTACGCGCTGCGCGGTGCCGACGTCAGCGCGGACGGCGCAACGCTGGTGCTCGACCTCGTTACCGACGAGGGGTACAACCTGGTCTGTCTGCCTGCCCGTGGCGCGCCCGGGGCTTCGCCCCGGCACCTGGTCCGCACGGCGCACGAGGCGTGGAACTGCCGGGTCTCAGCCGACGGGACGGTCGCCACGCTCGACACCACCGACCATGCGCCTGGCACCCGGCGGTTCGCCGTCACCGCCTACGACACCGCAACCGGCGCGGTCGTCGGCCGGCTGATGCTGCCCTCGCCCGGCGCGGCCACTGCCGTCTGCTTCTCGCCGGACCGGGGCGATCAGCGGGTGCTCGTCGCGAGCCAGCGAGCCGGTGACCGATCCGGTGTCCTCGTCTGGGATCCCGTCAGCGACACCACCGTCGAGCTCCTCGAGGAGTCCGTGGCGACGGTGGTCCCGCTCGACTGGTCGCCGGACGGGCGCCACGCCCTCGTCTGCGTCGAGCTGCTCGCCGCCCAGTGGCTCGAGCGCGTCGATCTCCGGACCGGCCGACGAGAGCGACTCGACCTCCCAGCCGGCAGTTTCCGTGCGCCGTACCTGCGCACGTCGCAGTTCGGCACGGGCGGCGCGGTGCTCGCGTCGCACGAGCACGCAATGTCCCCGCTGACGCTGATCGCCTGGCAAGCACCGTCCCGGCACCGGGTGCTGCTCGGTGGAGACGGGTCGCCGGACCGTGCCGGGTTCGAGCATGTCGTGTTCCCGTCGAGCGACGGCACGCAGATCCAGGGTTGGCTTGCCCGCCCGCCCGGCACCGGCCCGTTCCCGGCGGTCGTGCACTGCCACGGCGGCCCGCACCTCGCCGTCGCCGACGAGTTCACACCCGCTGCCCGGGCATGGGTCGACCACGGCTTCGCCTATCTCGCGGTGAACTATCGGGGCTCGTCAGGACGTGGCCGCGCGTTCGAGGAGCAGATCCACGGCGACATCGGCCACTGGGAGCTCGAAGACCTCGCCGCCGCTCACCGGTGGCTCGTCGACGAGGGAATCTCGACCAAGGGTCAGATCCTCATCAACGGCGAGTCCTACGGCGGCTTCCTCGTGCTCTATGCACTCGGACGCCAACCGGAGCTGTGGGCCGCGGGTATCGGCGAGGTCGTCCTCGCCGACTGGGAGCTGACCCACCACAGCAGCCCGCTGGCGATGCGGCGCCTCGACGAGATGCTCTTCGGCGGGCCGCCCGAGACCCATGGCGACCTCTACCGTGAGCGTTCCCCGCTCACGTACGTCGACGACGTCCGCGCACCGATCCTGTTGTGGCAGGGCAGCAACGACACCCGCACGCCGCCGGGCCAGGTCGTCGCGTACGCCGAACGGCTGGCCGCTCGGAACCACCCATACGAGCTGCACTGGTTCGACGGCGGCCACGGGTTCGGCGGCGAGGGCGGCCACCTCGCGCACCTCGGCCGAGCGATCGCCTTCGCCCGAGCCGCCGTCGGCGCCTGAGCGGTCCGGGCGCTGTCAGGTGTCCTCGGATCGCAGCAACCGTGCGGGGACCCGGTCGCGGGAGAACACTTCCGCCGGGGTCTCGGCTCGACGGATCACGTCGACGAGGTCGCCGCTGAGCAGCACCGTCGCGGGCCGGGGAAACGCGTTGAAGTTCGTCGTCTGCGTTTCGGCATAGGCGCCGGTGTTGAGCAGCGCGACCAGATCTCCGGCCGCGATGTCCTCCGGCACGGGGATGCCGGCCGCGATGATGTCGAACCCGCAGCTTGCTCCGGTCAGGTCGACCGGCACGCTCGGGGCGGCCGACACGCGATTGGCGAGGACGAAGGGGTAGCGGGCGTGCTCCAGCACCACGTCGGCGAGGAACTGTTCGGTGGTGTCCAACTCCACCCAACGCCGATCGGGGCGCTCGGGTGAACGCCTGACATTGACCACCCGTGTCAGATGGACGCCGGCCGGCCCGTAGATGGCCCGTCCGGGTTCGAGTTGGAGCGCAACGCCCCTGCTGTCGAAGCCGTGTTGCCGCATGGCGGCACGCATCGCCTGCGCGATGACCCGTGTGTACTGCTCGGGCGGCGGCGGCTCCTGCGGGGCTTCGCGACCCGCGATCGCTTGTCCGACGGGGCTGCCTCGCTCCGCGTATCCACCGCCGAGGTCGATCTCCGATGGACGCCAACCGCCACAGGCGGCTGAGATCCGCGCGATCTGGCGGACATGATCGCTGACCACGCCGGCCCAGGCGGCCAGGCTCGTGGTGTGCCGGCCGAGGTGCGTATGGGTACCGACCAGACGCATCCCGCGTGAGCCGACGATCGAGCGCGCCGCTCGTTCGGCGTCCGCCAGAGCGAAACCGGGGCGGTACGCCGCGGCGACTCCGGCGATGGAGTCACCACGGTCGGAGAAGTCGCTCGGCCCGGTGAGCGTCTCGCCGCCCGGACGAAGCCGCAACCGCACGAGCGCCGGCCGGGGCGCGTTGCCGCTCAGCGCCGAGACCATCTCGACCTCGCGGAGGCTGTCGAGCGTGATCCGCACGCCATGCTCGATCGCGAGTCGGATCGCCTCCTCGGACTTGTTCGTACCGTTGAGCGACACGCATGCGGGATCGGCACCGGTCGAGAGCGCGGCCCGCAACTCGTGCTCGCCGAAGGTGTCACACCCGACGCCCTCCTCGTTGAGCACGTGGCGCAGCGCCAGGCAGGTGTTGGCCTTGAAGGCCGGCAGCAGCGCGGTCGGACCGTCCGGCCACGCATCCTCCAGCGCCTGCCTCCACCGCCGGGTGTCGCGACGCAGCTGAGTCTCGGACATGGCGAAGACCGGTGTGCCGAACTCCCGTGCGACCTGCCCGGCGCTCACGTCGTCGAGGAACAGCTCGCCGTCGCGGAACGAGAGGTACTCATGCAGAGGCATTCCGCGATGATAGCCAACTCGAATATTAGAGTCGACTCTACGTTTCCAGGCCACCCGCGGCAGTGTGCGCCAAGCGCGTCTCGGGGCCGGCCACGGTGCAAGCCTCGCCGCCGGCCCCGACTCCTCACACGTCGGCGCCGGTCACCCGCCGGCGGGTTAGGCGCGCCGATCGCTGGGCATCTGACGCCCGCCACCGGGACGTGTGCCAGCTGGTGGGGTCCACTGCGCCGATCGTGTCGGTGCGCAGCGACGGTCGGCAGACGAGAACTGAGGTACGATGCAGCGCTTCCAGGCCTGGGCCGCATTGATCGTGTCTGTCGTGGGCGCCGCCGCATTGCTCGCGATGTTCGCTCAGTGGCAGGGTCAGTTCGATCTCCACGTGTACCGCGGGGCGGTGCGGTCATGGCTGCACGGCGACGGGCTCTACACGTACCGGCAACAGGGCATGCTCCGGTCGTTCGGCTTCACGTACCCGCCGTTCGCCGCGCTGGTCCTGTTGCCGCTCGCCGTGCTGCCGTGGCGGGTCGCCGAGGTGCTCCTCGCCCTGGCATCGCTGTCCGGCACCCTGATCCTGCTGTGGCATCGGCTGCGCGCCCTGCTGCCGGTGCTGACCGGGGCGGTCCTTGTGGCCGCGACCGAACCCTGGCGGGACACCATCACCGTCGGCCAGATCAACCTCGTCCTGCTGACGCTGGTCGGGCTGGACCTGCTGGTGGTCCTCAAACGGCATCCTGCCGCGGGCGCCCTCATCGGCATCGCCGCCGGTATCAAGCTCACCCCGGCCCTGTTCATCCTCTACCTCGTCCTCACCCGGCGCTACCGGGCCGGACTCGTCGCCGGCGGCACCGCCCTGTTGACAGCCGGCCTTGGCTGGCTCCTCGCACCGGACGAATCCTGGCGGTACTGGACCCACCTGCTGTGGCAGACCGATCGGATCGGCGACGTCGCGATCGCCGGCAACCAGTCGCTGTCCGGCGCGGTGCACCGCTTGGACATGCCGCCCTGGGTGTGGCCGGCACTCGTCGCCGTTGTCCTCGTGGTATGGGCGTTGCGGGTGCGCACAGCAGGTGCCGTGCCCGACGACTGGGCCGGACTTGCTCTCACCGGCGTCGCGATCTGCCTGATCAGCCCGTTCACCTGGGTGCATCACCTCGTCTGGCAACTGCCGGCGCTGCTGATCCTGCTCGACAGCCGCGCATCCGGCCGGCGCCGGCACTGGTTCCGGCTGCTCGCCGCGGTCGTCTACGCAGTGCTGGTGACCTCGCTGGAGTGGCGCTTCGAGGACCCCGGCGCCCTCGGGTACCAGGTGGGCTCGAACATCCAGGTCATCACCGGACTGATCCTGCTGCTGACCGTCCCGGTGAACGTCACCGGGTCGACCGTGCCGGGCCCGTCACGGTCGAATGCGGCGGCTCTGATGGCACCGTCATTGCAACGCTGACGTCGCTGACGTCTCCACGTATCTGGTGGCAGGCCACTTATCGCATGTTTCGCGGCATTCGTCTGCGGGAAGGGTCGCCGAGCGCCGTGCGGCGGCTGAACCGGTCGCTCAGCGCCCATCGGCCGAACGGGAGAAGTTGTGGGCACAGCGGAGCTTGTCACGGGCATTCACGCCGAAGAGCCCGCCGAGTTGTCGAGGTCGACACCTCGCCGGGTCGTGTACCGCCCGGCCGGTTGGCTGTTGCCGGTCGGTTGCGCGGCGCTGGTTGTCTCGGCAGCCGTCCTGTTCTGGGCCAACAGACATTTCAGGATCTTCAACGGGATGGACGCGTTCGTCTATCGGCGCGGCACCGAGGATCTGTGGCACGGGCGATCACTCTACGAACTGCAGCACGGCTTCCTCCCGTTCACCTACCCTCCCGTGGCCGCGGTCTTCTTCACACCCATGCGACTCCTGTCGCCGTACCTGGCGGCGAAGGCGCTGAGTGCGGTGTCCTTGTGTTGCCTGTTCCTGATTGTGTGGATCGGCCTCGGCATGCTCGGTGTCGCCAGGGGGCGAGGACGGGTCGGCCTCGCCGCCTGCGTCACCGCGGCGGCCATGTGGCTCGAGCCGACGATGAGCAACTTTCAGTTCGGCCAGATCAACATGGTCCTGCTGCTGTTGGTGATCGGCGACACGGCGACCTCGGACCGCCGCTGGTACAAGGGTCTCGGCGTGGGGCTGGCGACCGGCGTCAAACTCGTCCCGGGCTTGTTCATCGTCTACTTCCTGGCGACCAGACGGTGGCGCGCGGCCGCGGTCGCCACCGGTGCCTTCGCCGTGAGTATCGGCGTCGGCTTCGTTGCCGCGCCGCACGACTCGATCGAGTACTGGTCCAGCATCGGCGCGTCGGCCGATCGCGTTGGCGAGGCAACGCAGTTGTGGTACGTCGCGAACCAATCGGTACACGGTCTCGTGCTTCGAACCGTCGGCGCGACGCACGGGGCTGATCGACTCTGGTTGGTCAGTGCGGTGATAGTCGCCGCCAGTGCGGTGTGGCTCGCCGCCCGTGCGCACGCACTCGAGAACGAACTCCTGGCGACGGTGCTGGTGTGTCTCGGCGGCGCGCTCGTGTCACCGGTCTCGTGGACACACCACTGGGTGTTCGCGATCCTGCTCGTGCTGGTGTTGGCGGACGCCGTTCGGCGATGGTCCACCGCCCTCCGCCGGCCCGCGCGGGCGTGGTACACATGCCTCGCGGTGCTCGTCCCGTTCGTCTTCCTGGCGTGGCCCGCCCCGTCGGGCAGGTTGGGCGGACCGGCACCACAGGGACTCGTGTTCCTGGCCCCGAACCTCAACTCTCCGTCGCCGGGCAAGGCGCCGGAGCTTCACTGGACGTGGCCGCAGCACCTGATCGGCGAGGCGTACACGATCGTGGGCCTGGTCTTCCTCGTCGTGTGCGCGGTGGTGCTGCACCGCACCGGAGGCGCTGTTGCACCAGCCGGTCGCAAGGCACGTCGGAGCCAACGGGCGCCGGTCTTCGGATGGCGGTGGCGAGGTCGTCGAACGCCGTAGCGAGGCGATGCCGGGACGGTGCGTCAACGCCGGGTTCGCGGCATCGCCGCCCACTCTGTCGGGGCGATGCCGGCTGGGTGGTCCAGTCGCCCGTCGGGGTGGAGGCGATCAAGCGCGGAGCGGGAGGGCGTCCGGAACAGGGAGACGGCGAGCCACAGGCATCCGGCCATCATGAGCACGCCGTGCGCGATCCGCCCCGCCTCGCCGATGAAGAACTGGGGGATGAACAGGGCGAACCCGGCGCCGAAGAGCACCCCGCTGAACCGGGGCAGTGCGCGGGACCGCCAGATCGCAACGGCGGCCATGACGGCGCCCACGCCCAGCAGGATCAATCCGATGAGGAACGTGGTGATCGCCGCTGGGTGGTAGCGGATGTGTTCGGCGAGGCCGAGCAGGTCCAGCTGCTGTCCGTCCGCCACCTTCGTGGCAATCGTGTTCAGCGCGAAGTCCTCCGCGCCGTAGTAGGGCAGGGTCAGTCCCGCGCCGATCCACATGATGACGGCGGCGATGTGGTTCACCGGCAGCAGCGCCAGCGGCACGAGGATGAACCCGATCATCGCGAAGAGGTGGGTCGCGACCCACCATGGCGAGGACATGGAGTGCACCGCACCGTCAACTGTGGTCTCGTCGGCCCATGGGCGAAGTGCCGGGTACAGCAGGAAGAGGACGCCGGCCACGGTCAGGGCGGCGGCGGCGAGCCGGGTGCGGTCGTGGGGCATGGCAGTCTCCTACAGCGCGGGAAGGGTGGCGAGAAACATCCGGATCAGGCGCTCGTAGCTCTCGTCGAGGTCGTGTGGCAGGCCGAAGCCGCCCGCCGCCTCCAGCGACGCGAAGCCATGGACGATCGCCCTGGCGGCCCGGATCGTGTGGATCAGTTCGGATTCGCCGAGCTGCCAGGGACGCAGTGCGGCCTGCATCACCTCCAGCACGCGACGCCCGGAGGCTGCATATTCCGCCTGATGCAGCGGGTCGGCCGGCATGGCCGCATATCGGGCGGGATGCGCGGTGACGTAGGCGCGGTAGGCCCGCATGAGGGCCGCCACGGCGTCCGCGCCGCTGCGGCCCAGCACGGCCGCCGCGAAGCCGTCCGCCATCTCCTGCATCACGCGTATGCCGACCAGAGCACGCAGATCCGCGACGTTTCTCACGTGCTTGTAGAGCGACGGAGCCGCGACGCCGCAGCGCTCGGCGACCGCGGCGAGGGTCAGCGCTGCGAGTCCGTGCTCGTCGACGATCGCGATGGCGGTGTCGACGACCCGACTCTGGGTGAGCCCTGCTCTAGGCACGGCCACGCTCCCCACACCCAAAGCTACGTTCCATAGCTGAAAGGTTATTGGCCGTAGCTAGCGAGTGTCAATCCCCGCCGCTCCCCACAACGACGGCCGCACGAGCCTGACGCTGCCTGTCAGGCGCACGGCGGGGCGGGTGGGGCGAACAGCTCGGGCACGACGGACGGGTCGTGCAGCACCACGAAGTCCTTCTCCTGGAAGACGATCCGGTAGCCGTGGCTGCGGAGCAGTTCGACCCGTGCGCGCTGGTCGTCGATGCTGCAGAACGGGAACTGTGGTCGCGCGACATCGGCGACGACCCAGGGCGCCCAGCGGGGAGTCCGGTCCCACAGCAGCACCTGTGTGCGGCTGGTCAGATGCGGCCCGATGCTGGATGCGGTCTCGACCAGTGCCCCGTCAGGGATCTGGGCCGCGGCGTGTGCCGCCGCGCGCATGTCCTCGGTCTGCCGCCAGGTCGACGTACGGAACAGTTCACCGAAGGCGAAGTTGGGAAGGGCCGCCCCGGCAACGGTCACCACGGTAACTGTCCAGACCGCGGCGATGCGTCGCGAAGGCCAGCGGCGGGCGATCCGGGCCGCCCCGTCCACGCCGGCGCACAGCAGCGGAATCACCAGGAAGGCGTTGTACTGCGCACCGGTGCCCCACCAGCCGGGGGACTCGGACAGCATCCGTTCGGCCAGCAGCGGCAGTGTGACCGCGAGGTACGGCGACACCAGCAGCGTGGGCGCGCCAACGGCCAGGAGCAGGAGCATGGTGTCGATCTTCGTCGTTGGATGGGTCACGATGTCCCAGACGTCGACCGGCTGGCTGACGACGTGCCACAGCGCGGCCGGAACTGTGGGACCGAGATGGTCGTACGACCAGTAATAGTCGGCCCGGCCACCGAACGCGGGAATGATCACCTGCGTGGCGAACGCGGTGTAGGCCGGCCCGCCGAGCAGGCAGGCGAGTCCGAGCAGCAGATCGCCACGTCCGGGCCGTTGGCCGCGGTACGACAGCAGCAGGCACAATCCGACACCCGCCAAGGCCAACCCGAGATCCTCCTTGACACACAACACAGCCCCGGCGGCCAGCGCGAGCCGCCACCTGCGCCCGATCCCATGGCGCAGCATGGAGAGCTGGTCGAAGAGCACTGCCAGCAACAGCGGAGCGAATGCGACCTCGTGGAAGTCGAAACTGACCGCACCGGCCACCGGCCACGACAGCGCGTACGCCGTGGCGGCACCGTACGCCGCGGTGACACCCATCTCGCGCCGGGTGAACCGCCACAGCGGCGCGATCGCGCAGGCCAGCAGCACGGCCTGCGCCACCAGGAGCGTGCGGGGGTCGTCATATACCAGGTACAGCGGGGCGAGGATCATCAGGACCGGCGACACGTGATCGCCCAGCACGCTGAAATCAGGGCCAAATCCGTTGTGGACGCCCTTGACGATCGCCAGTGGAAGACGCCCGTGGGCGTAGGACCGCACGGCCTGGTCGAAGATCACCAAATCGTAGGTCGATGCGCGCCACGTACGGAACCGGTTGAGTGACACGGTCGCGTACAGCAGTGACGCGACGAGCATCAACGCGGTGAGCGCGACAGCATGGCGCCGCTCACCGCCGGAGCCGACCGGTGCGACACCATCGTCGGTGGCAATCGCCGAACGCTGCCTCGTCACCCGCCCCGTCCACCCGCCTCGTCCACCCGCCCCGAAGCCACTACCGTCCAGCCGGGCTGCCGTGCCTGGAGCGCACAGGAGCGGTCTGGTGGGTCAGTGTGCATGATCGCGGGCCGGTCGCTGCGGCCGGGGATCTGGCGCCGGTTCCGGCGGGAGTTTCTCAGGTGTCTGTCGCGGACTACGGAAACGTTGTAGTGCCGTGCTGCCGTCCGGCCGTTCTGGCCACGTGCTGGCGGGATTCGCCCCGCGTTGGGTCTGCCGGGGTCGCAGTGCAACTCCGCCGCGACGATGTCATGGCCGGCCCCTTCCCTCGGCCCGCTACCGGATCCCGGGCCGGATCAGCCCGCCCTCGTAGGCGGCGATCGTGGCCTGAACGCGGTCGCGCACCCCGAGCTTGCTGAGGATGACCGCAACGTGGTCCTTGACTGTCGACGGGCTGATCCCGAGCACCGCCGCGATTTCGGCGTTCGAGAGCCCGCGGGCCACCTGGTGCAGCACCTGCGTCTCGCGTGTGGTCAGCCCGCGCAGGCGCGCGGCGTCGTCCGGGCCGGGGCCGGTCGCGAAGCGGTCGATGAGCCGGCGCGTAACACCAGGGTCGAGGATGGCCTCGCCTGCGGCGACGATCCGGACCGCTTCCACGACCTTGTCCGCCTCCGCATCTTTGAGCAGGAACCCGGCGGCACCGGCGCGCAGCGCCGCGAACACGTACTCATCGAGCCCGAACGTTGTCAGCATGACGATTCTGGTCGCCGGGTGTCGCCGGCCGATCAGGTCGGCGGCCGCGAGACCGTCGGTGCCGGGCATGCGAACGTCGAGGATAGCCACGTCGGGGGCGGTGGAGGCGGTGATCGCGGCAGCGGCTTCGCCGTCGGCGGCCTGCCCGACGACGGTGATGTCGGGTTCGGCGTCGAGGATCGCGGCGATGCCGGCCCGCACCACGGCCTGGTCTTCGGCGACGATCACGCGGATCATCGCAGCGCCTCTGGCAACCAGACGCGGACCGTGGTCCGGTCGGTGTCGAGCGTCACGGAGCCGCCGGCGGCGTCCACCAGGTGACGCAGCGGCCGCACCAGGTCGCGGCCCGCGGGCGGACGGCGGCGAACCTCCATGCCGAGGCCGTTGTCGGTGTACGTCACGACGACCGCCGCACCGTCGGTGATGAGGGCCGCGCCGGCGCGGTGCGCGACCACCTCCAGCGGTGCGGGCAGCGGGCGAGGCGCGCCGATGTACCGCAGCGAGGACCGGCGCCGCGCCGCGAGGTCGGCGAGAGCGGCCACGGCCGGTGGCGGATCAGGCGTGTCTTCCGGGAGCCCGTGGAGAAGCTTCCGGAGAGCATGCAGGCCGGCGCGGGCCTGTGTGGCGACCTCGTCCAGCCGGCCGGCCTCCGCCGCGGCGACCGCCGATACGGCGTGCTCGCGTGCGCTGCGTCGTAGCCCGTCCGCGATGCGGAATCGCTCGTTCCGTGCGGCGCCCTCCGCCCGGCGCAGCAGCGCCTCCCGTTCGCGTGCCTCGGCCGCGGCCTGCCGCGACCGTCGCGCCGCCACCAACCTCCCCACCACCCAGGTGGCGATCAACGGACCCGTGAGCATGACCGCCAGCACGGCGGCGGCCGCTATGCGGTTCCCCGTGATGCCCGCGCCGGCGCCCAGCGCTGCGCCCCCGACGGCGGCTACCGCCAGCGGCGCACCGAGCCCGAAGCGGTTGGCGGGCCGGTAGGCGGCCACTGCGTAGACCAGCGCGAGCTCGACCCACCAGCACCACAGGAACGTTTCGGCCGGGTCCAGCCGGGTCCACCCCGCCGTGGTGCACCCCAGCCAGGCGAGCAGGATCGCGAGCGCCGCGCAAAGCGCGGGGCCGGGCGCGAGCCGCCGCCACGCCAGCGGCAGCGCGTGCAGTGTCAGCAGTGCGACCAGCAGCATCGCCGGCACAGGCGAGGCCAGCGGATCCGGGTCGTCCGCGCTCGGCAACAGCACCGCACCCATCGACAGTCCGAGCGCGAGAACGACCAGCGCCCGGTCCCGGATCGCACCGCCGGCCGCGTTCAACGTGGGGGTGCCCGTTGCCGGGTCGGACCGGGCCGGCAGCCGCGCATGGACCCGCCAGCCCGGTCCGGCCGGTCCAGCCTCCAGGCTCCCGCCGGCCGCCTCGACGCGGGCGCGCAGCCCGGCGAGGCCTCGCCCGGTGCCGAGGTCACCGGCGGCCGAGGTGCCGCCGTCGTCGAGCACGTCGATGCTCACCCAGCCGTCGCCCGCCGCGATCCGGACCGTTGTCGCGGCACCCTCCGCATACCGCATGATGTTGGTCAGCGCCTCGCGGACGATCCGATACACCAGGCCCGTGACGGTCGGCGGCAAGGCTGCCGCGGTGTGCTCGTACCGGACTGACGGGTGTTGGGCCACCAGCGCGTCGATTGCCGCGTTGCCAGCCTCGTGGTCCGGCTCCGCCAGCGTGACCAGGCGGTCCAGGTCTTCGACCGCCTGCCGCCCGGCGTTCACCGCGTGCTCGACCGCCCCCTCCCGCAGCGCTGGGTTCGCGAGACGCAGCGCCGCACCAGCGGACACGACGATCGCGGTCAGGCGGTGCGCGGCCACGTCGTGCAGTTCGGCCGCGAGCCGCCGGCGTTCCTCCGCGACCGCGAACGGCGCGAGCCCGTCCGACGCCGCCCGGAAGGCCGCCGCGGCGTCTTTGTCGACGCGGATCCGCCGCCGTAGCCGCCCGACCGCCCACACCGCGCCGCCCACGGCGCCGAACACCAGCGCCGCCCCGGCCGCGGCCCGCAGCGAGGCACCCTGGAAGGCTGCCGCCACGGCCAGCCCGAGCACTACGGCCGCGACACCGACTGCCGAGACCACCGCGGTACGGTGCACCACGAGCCCGTACGACGTCAGGACGACCGCGACCGGTCCGGCGATCGCGACCGTGGCGAGGTCCTCGCTCAGCGCCGTGGCGAGCGCGGTGCACAGCAGCGCGAGCTCGGGCGAGCGTCGCCGGTAGAGCAGTGCGCCGAACGCGACCACGGCGACCGCGCAGACTCCGGCGAGCGGGCGCGCATCCAGCGCGGCGCCGAACCACCACGGTCGCAGCGGCCACCACAGCACCTGCGACAGGACGACCGCCGCCGGCACTCGGAGGTCGCGCCATGCCGGCGCCCACTGACCCATGCAACGAGCGTACGGGCAGGCTTGTGGCGGGGCCGGCCCCCGCCGAGAGAGGGGGTGCCGGCTTCGGGCATCCCATCCGCGGGCACGACGAGACCGCCCGGCCGGCCGCCCAACATGATCCTCATGGTTCGTACATCGCTTCGCCGTTGCGCCGGCGGCGCGCTGCTGCCCGTGGCTGTCGTCTCCGCCGTGGCCGCGGGCGCCACCGGCTTCTTCGCCACCGCCGCCGCTACCGCGTCGATCCCGCTGCTGTGTGCGGCCGGGCTTGTCGCGCTGTCCGCCGTCGCCTACCTGCTGGCCTGGCCGGCGTTCGCGCTCCTCGGAGCCCGGCGACGGCGACGTGCGGCGACAACGTTCGCGGCCGGCGTGGCCGTCGCTGTCGCCGGGCTCGCCGCGGTCACCGTGTTCCGGCCCGGCCCGCATCCGGCTGCCCCGGCCCCGCCTGCCGGCGTGCGGTTCTGGGACCTGCCAACCGGGTCTCGCATCGCCTACGACCACGCCGCCGCCACGGGTGGGCCACGGCCCGCGCCGGTGATCTTCCTGCACGGCGGTCCGGGCACCCCGGGCGAAGGAATGCCCGCGGCCGGCACAACGCTCGCGGCCAACGGCTTCGACGTGTACGCCTACGACCAGCTCGGCGCCGGCCGCTCCACCCGGCTCGACGATGTGACCGGGTACACCGTTGCCCGGCAGGTCGCCGACCTCGACGCGATCCGCGTGACGCTCGGCGCCGACAAGATCATACTCATCGGACAGTCGTGGGGCGGCTCACTCGCCGCGCAATACCTCGCAGCGCACCCTCAGCACGTCGCGCGGGCCGTCTTCACGTCCCCTGGGCCTATCTGGCCGGGCGCCTACCGGGACGGCGGAGGCGGCGACCCGTGGGCCCGGCTCACCGCGGAACAACGCAAACGCCGCGACGATCTGTTCAGCTCGCCGCGAGTCATCGTTGCGTCGATCCTGCAGAGCATCAACCCGAACGCGGCGCACGCCCTCGTCGGCGATGATGAGGCCGACGCGCTGCTGCACAACGTCGCGGTGCTTGGCAAGGACGCCACCGGCTGCCCTGGGGCGCAGCCGGCCAAGGTACACGACAACCATCAGGGATACTACGTCAACCAGCTGACGGTCGAGGATTTCGCGCGCGTACCGGACCCGCGGCCGGCGTTGCGGCAGCTGCAGGTGCCGGCCCTCATCATGCGCGGCGAATGCGACTTCGTGCCGTGGGCGGAGACCTACGAGTACCGGCGCACATTCCAGCGGGCGACGCTGGTGTACCTGCCACACACCGGACACAACATCGCAAGCGGCCAGCCGGACGCGTACGTCGCGCTGTTGCGCGCATACCTGTGCGACGAGCCGCTGCCGCTGCCCGCATACACCTCCGCCGACCCACCCTCCTGAAGCACACCGCGGCGTCCGGGCCGGACGACTCGGCCCGCCCGGCGACCCCCGGGTGACCGGGAGTCCCTTGCATCGAGCTATCGGGAGGTGTCGCCGCTCGCAGCGGTGATGGGAAGTTCGACGCGCAGGCTGGTGCCCGTCCCGCGAGCGCTATGGAGAACGATTCGGCCGCCGAGTGTCTCGACGCGGTCCTTGAGCCCGACCAGACCGGTGCCGCCGGCGAAGTCGGCGCCGCCGATGCCGTCGTCGCGGACCGCGACGCGCAGGACTGCGTCGGCGGTGTCGGCCTCGACGGTGACCGTGACGGCCGAGGCGTGCGCGTGCTTGGCGGTGTTGGTCAGCGCCTCGGCGACGACGTAGTACGCGGTGACCTCGATGTGCTCGGGCAGCCGCCCGTCGGCGCGTACGTCGAGGTCGACCGGCATCGGTGAGCGGCGGGCGAGCGTGCGCAGTGCCGGTCCGAGGCCGCCCTCGGTCAGGATGGCCGGGTGGATGCCACGCGCGATCTCGCGCAGTTCGTCCAGCGCACCGGTCGCCCCGGCGACGGCGAGCTCGAGGTGCGCGCCGAGCGCGGGCGGCATGGCCTCCTGTGCCGCGCGCAGCTGCAGCGCCAGCGCGACCAGTCGCTGCTGGGCGCCGTCGTGCAGGTCCCGCTCGATGCGCCGGCGGGTCTGGTCGGCGGTGGCGACGATCCGCGTGCGCGATGCGGTGACCTCGGCGCGGCTTTCGGCGTTGGCGATGGCGGTGGCGATGAGCTCGGTGAAGTCGGCAAGCCGTTGCTCGGTGTCGGGGGGCAGCCGTTCGCGCCGCGACCCGACGCGCATGGCGCCCCAGACCCGGCCCTCGACCACGATCGGGCTGGCGACGGCGGATCGGAGTCCGGCGGCGATGTCCTCGGGCAGGCCCGCCTCTGCCAGATCGTCTGTCAGGTCGTCTGCCAGGTCGTCAGCGTCGCGGCGAGCCGCGCGGCCGGTGACCTGAACCAACCCCATGGCCGAGGAGGGGTCGGGCTTGCCGCGCGAGCCCGGTTGGGAGCGGTCGAGGCCGTGGCGTCCCATCACGGTGGTGTCCCCGTCCGGCTCGAACCGCACGATCGCTGTGCTGTCGGCGCCGAAGAGCGCGCCGACCTCATCGGCGACCGCGGCGAAGACGAGGTCTGGATTGACCCCCCGGGCGACGAGTGTCGCCACTCGCCGCAGGGCCGTCTGCTCGTCGGCGATCTGACGGAACCCGGCGTACAGCTGGGCGTTGTCGAGGGAGACGGCGAGCTGTCCGGCGATGAGTTTGACGGCGTCGAGTCGTTCGGTGGTGAAGGCACCGCGGATGAGGCGGTTCTCGAGCAGGAGCACCGCCTGCAGCGTGCCCCGGCTCAGGATGGGCACGGCCAGCAGCGAGCAGCGGGTGACGTCGGTGAAGTACGGGTCGCGGGCGAAGCGCTCGTCGCGGGTGGCGTCGCCCACGACGAGCGGCGCACGCATCCGCCGGGCGTAGCGCAGCACGGACATCGGGACCGCGCGTTCGTGGCCGGTGCCGATGTCCGTGCTGACCGGGATGACGCCGCCGTCGCCGCCGGGCGCGGGCAGCAGCCAGGCCTGCCGGTCGTCGCTCCACGGCAGCAGGTGTACATCAGTGGCGCCGGTCATCGCGCTGAGCACATGGGCGACACGCGAATGGAGCCCTTCGACGCTGGTCTCCGAGCTCAGCGCCTGCGAAGCGGACAGGATGCCGAGCAGGTCGATCGTTCCGGTCGTGACCGTGGAGCGACGACGGGAACGATCGTGGCTCTGGTCGGCATGTGGTCGCAGGGTGGGGTAGGCCCAGTCGAGTTGGTCGACCTTCGCGGTCGCGCCCCATGCGAGGTAGTCCTGGCGGGCCTCGGCGAGCAGCTCGTAGCCGGCGTGCTCGAGGCCGTGGGCGAGGTAGAAGCGGGCCGCGCGTTCGGTGATCAGGGCCTGATGCCATGGGCGCTGCCGCTGGGCGACGTCGCGTCGCGCGGCGTCGAAGCCGAGGGCGGCGACGCGGAAGTCGCCGGCCGCCCACGCCCGTTCCGCCTCGAGCAGCCGCAGCAGGTGCTGGAAGTTCTCCGGCGCGTCCGCGGCGCGTGCGGCCAGCCACCGCCTCACCTCGTCCAGCTCGGACAGCAGACCGGCGCGCTCGCCACCGTGGCTGGACCGGGCCTGCCCGGCGAGGGCCAGCCCGCGCAGCAGGCGTGCCAGGGCGGTTGCGTAGAAGCCCTGGTCAATCGCCGGTAGCAGCATCGCCGCCGCGCTGTGCCGGGCCAGGCCGGCCGAATCATCGAAGATGGCGGCGGCGATCGCGCTGGTGATCTGCACCTGGAGCAGCGCCTGCGGGTTGTCGGCGTACCGGTCGAAGGGGACTGCCTCGCCGGGCGCGGCGGAGCTTTCGCCGCGCAGCACCCCGGCCAGCCACCGGTACGCCTCGAGCCACTGGACGGTCTGCTCGCTGCCGGTACGGTGCACGAATGCCAGCCCGGCCGCCAGCTGGGTGACGAAGTCCTCCAGCGATGGTGCGCATTCCAGCAGGCCCGTCGCGGTCGTGTAGTAGGTGTATCCGGCGTTGGCCAGGTCGCCACCGGCGATCAACCCTTCGCGGGCCCGCTGAGCTGCCTGGACACTGCTTTCGACCGGCTCGAACCAGAAGTTCAGCAGGGCGAACAGGAGACGCGTGTGCGAGGTGGTGGGCTCGTAGCCGCGGGCTTCGCCAAGCGCCAGGAACCGCCGCAGCGTCCGGTACGCGGCGGCGTAGTCGCCGCGCAGCGTCGTCGCGGCGAAGCTGATCTGGTTCACCGCGCCGAGCAGGATCGGGGCGGGGCCGTGCTCGGTCCAGATCCGTAGCGCTTCCAGGCTCAGCCAGCTGGCCGTGGTGTGATCTGCGCCAATGTAGGTCGACGGCAGGATCGCGTGGATCAGGCGGCTCGCGGCGAGCAGCGTCGGGTCGGTGATGTCCGGCCGGGTCAGTTCGTCGGCGCCGTCGGTATGGTCCAGCCATTGGTACAGAGCGTCGAGTCGGCGGTCGAGCTCCTGCTCGATCCGGTCCGCGGGCGGCATGGCGATGCCCAGCTCACGCAGCGACTTCAGACTGAGCTCGATCGCCTCCGCGAAGTGGTTTCGGTGGGTGAGGCTGCGGGTCTGCACCGCCGTGGCGTCCGCACGGTCCAAGGCGGTGGTGCACAGTCCCTCGATCGTGCGGTACTCCTCGTCCGCCTCGTCCAGGCGGCCCAGGCTGTACAGCGCGGAGTGGCGGCCGGTATGGACCTCGACCAGCGTGGCGGTCTCATCCGGGGTGATCAGTCGTAGCGCGGCGGCCAGCAGCGCGTTCACCAGCGAGTAGTTCCCGGTCAGCCGCGCCTGGTCGGCGGCGCGCCGCAGCAGCCCCACCACCACCTGCCGCTCCGCGGGATCGTCGACCGCGTCGACCACCGGCAGGTACTGCTCCGCCGCCACCGCAAACAACTCCGGCACGGCCGCGAGCCGCCGGGCCATCGCCAGCCGCAGGGTCCGGAGCCGCTGCGGGCCGAGCCCGCGCAGGACCGCCTCGCGGATCCGGTCGTGGTGGAAGCGCACCGCCTGACGCGGCCCGGGCTCCACCACGAGCACGCCATCATCGAGGGCGGGCGCCAGCCGCTGTTCCACCAGGTCCGCCGGCTCGGCGGTGGCGGTCTGCAACACGCCCAGCTCGACCCGCCCGCCAAGACCCGCCATCGCCTCCACCACCTGCCGCGACTCCGGCGGTATGGCGTCGACCCGCGCCGTCAGCAGCCCGGCGACCTCGGACCGACCCAGATGAGCGCGCACGGCCTCCGCGTCCCATCGCCACCCGGCGGCCGTGGCGGTCAGCACGCCGTCGTGTCGCAGCGCGTTGAGCAGCTCCACGATGTCGTACGGATTACCGGACGTGTACGGGTTGATCACGTCGACCAGGCCCTGCTCCGTTGCCCGGTCCGTGCGGAGCATCTCGGCAACCATCGTGACAGAGCCGGAGACCGGCAGATTGGCCAGGTGTACGTGCCGCACTCCGGGCTGTTGCAGCCACCGGGACAGCGGCGCCGCCAGCGACTGCGCCGCGTCCACGTCGGCGTCGCGGTACGCGCCCACCAGCAGCAGGCCGTCGATCTGCTCCTCACCGAGCACGAGGTCGACGAAGCCGAGCGGCGTGCGCCCAGCCCACTGCAGGTCGTCGACGAACATCACCACCGGCCGCTCTCGCGAAACGACCGCGCGCAACACGTCCACACCCATTCGCTGCGCCCGAACCTGCGCGGTCAGCGGATCGCCCGCATCGGGCGGCACGGCCAGCAGCGCCGCGAACTCCGGCGTTATCGCAGTCTCCAGACCCGCGTTCGCGCCGAGCGCCTCCAAGATCCGTTCGCGAAGCTTGCCCAGGTCGCGCTCCGGCTCGGCCAGCAACAGCCGACCCAACGCCCGAAACGCCTGGCGGACCGCGTCGAACTCCAGATCCCGCCGATACTGGTCGGACTTGCCCGCAACGAACCAACCGTCGTGGCCCGTCACCACCGGCCGCAGCTCATCGACCAGTGCCGTCTTGCCCACGCCCGCGGCCCCACTGACCAGCACTCCCCGGCACCGGCCCGCCAGCGCATCCGCAAACGCCGCCGTCAGCTCCGCCACCTCGTCATCGCGGCCCACCAGCCGCGACGGCGGCAACAGCCGCGGCGAAACGTCATGCTCGCCGATCCGCAGGTCGGCGTCCCGCAACCGCTCCAGGTCGTAGACCACGCCGTCGGCCGTCTGGTACCGGTTCTCCGGTTCCTTCTCCAGCAGATGCATGACGATCTCGGACAGCCGGCCGGGCACGGTCGGATTCACGTCGGCGGGTGGCACCGGCGTCCGAGCCAGATGATCATGCGTGAGTCGTAACGGGTCTCCGGAACCGAACGGCGGCTCACCCGTCGCCAGCTCGTACAGCGTCGCACCCAGCCCGTACAGGTCGGCGCGCTGGTCCACCGACCGGCCGGTCCGTCCGGTCTGCTCCGGCGCCAGATACGCCAAGGTCCCGACGATCTCGGTGTGATGTGTGAACTCGGGACGAAGCTCTGCCAACGGCAAGGCCAGCCCGAAGTCCACCAGGCACACTGCGCCGTCGCTGGAGATCACGACGTTCGCCGGCGTGATGTCCCGGTGCATCACACCCCGCCGGTGCATCTCAGCCACCGCGCGGCCCAGCCCCAGCGCAAGCCTGATCAGGTCGTCCACCGCCAGGGGTTTGGCCAACTCGGCCAGGCACGTGCCACCGACGTCCTCCACCACGACGGCCCCCGGCCACTGCGGCGCCTCCACCAGCTGCGGGACCCCCGTGACCCCGCGCAGCCGCTCCAGGATCGCCACCTCGTGCCGCACGCGCCGCTGCGCATCCGGTCCCAGCGGTTCCTTGCGGATGACGGTGCGCCCAGCAAGGAGTACCCGGGCAATGCGCGTGCGTTCGGTCTCATGCACTATTTCGGTCCGAACGGGTGGAACTCGGCCGGACGGCATCTCGCCGACGCCCATCCGACACCTCCGCGGACGGTCGGATCTCACCTCGTACTCAAGAGTGACACGAAAAATACAGAGCCGGCGAAACATCCACGCCCATTGACCCGGGGCGGCGACATCGTGTAGAGGTCCATCGATGAACGGCATGCTCGGCGTCCTTGGGGGGCGGAGGACCGATGACCGAAGCGCGTTGGACGGTGCGTGTGCCGGATGGCTACCGCGTCGGTTCGTGGCGGGTGACCCGCGGGCTGGCCAGCGGCAGCTGGAGCAGCGTGTACGCCGCCGTGCGCGATACCGGTGAGCACGCGGCGCTCAAGTTCATCCCGACCGGGACGCTCACCTCGCGCCAGCTGTCCCACCTGGCCGACATGGCCGGTCGCGAACTGGCCGTGCACCGCCGGCTCAGCCATCCGAACCTCATCAAACTCCTCGGCAGCCTGGTCGTCGACGACCCGGCGGAGCCCGAGATCGACGGCGCGACGGTGATCGTGCTGGAGCTCGCGGAGCGCGCCGCGGCCACGGCGCTCGCCGCGACCGGAGGCGGGCTGCCGGAGGCGGGCCGGCTGATCGCCGAGGTGTGCGCCGGCCTCGCCTGCCTGCACAAGGCCGGCTGGGTGCACGGTGACCTCAAGCCGAGCAACATCCTGCTGATGGCCGACGGCTCCGTCCGGCTCGCCGACTTCGGCCTCGCCGCCGAGTTGGACGGTACACACGCCTACCTGCCGCCCGGCGGTACCGCCGACTACGTTCCGCCGGAGCGTTGGGCCGAGGGCCTTCGGACGGGCGGGGTCGCGGTCCGGCAGACCGCCGACATCTGGGCTCTCGGGGTCACCGCGTGCCAGCTGCTCACCGGGCAGCTGCCGTTCGCCGGCGTCACGTCCCGGGCCCGGACCGCGGCCGCCCGCCAGTTCGCCGAGGGCCGTGCTGCGCTCGCACTGCCGGACGGCCTCACGCCGCAGTGGCGTGCGTTCATCGTCGACTGCCTCGCGCCGGATCACCGCACACGGCAGCGGCACACGGCCGAGAGCCTGCGGCGCCGCGCGTGTGACGCGGTGGCGAAGGCCGGCGCGGTCGCGAAGACCGGCGCGGTGGCGAGGGCCGGCGCGCCGGCGCGCCGGCCTCGGCAACCCGCCCGCATCCTGGCGCTGGCCGGCATCGCCGCGGTGACGGTCGCGGGCGGCGCGGCGTACGCCAGCCGCGAGCAGGCATCCGGCGTGCCAGACGGCGTGGCCGGCTCGGCCAGCCCGACGGCGATCGGTTACGAGCGGCATTTCCGCACCGACGCGGACATCCCGCGCCAGTACTACGACCTGATCATCGTGGCGGGCACGAAGTGCCCGGACGAGCCGGCGGTGACGCCTTATCTCGTCGCCGCGATCCTCAAGGCGGAGAGCAACTTCGACCCGGACCTGAGCGACCCGGTGCAGAACGAGTACGGCATCGCGCGCTGGACGCCGAATGTCCTGCAGTACTACCTGCCGCCCGCGCAGCGGGACACCGAGCCGAAGCCGCCGTTCCCGCCGGAGATGTCCATCCCGCCGATGGGCGACTACCTCTGCCGCTTCGCGCCGCTCCTGCACGACGTGCCCGGAGACCCGATGATCAATCTGGTGGCGGCCTGGCGGACCTCGGAAGCCAAGGTTCACGAAGCGGGCGGTGTGCCGGACCGGCCGGCCCTGCGCGAGTACATGCCCCGCCTGCGGGCGGCCCTCGACGCGTACCGCCCCGTCCCCCGGCCGTCCTGACCAGCCTGGCCGGAGTGCGGGGGTCAGTCAGGACGGCGGCAGCAGCGCGAGGTGCTCCTCGCGCACCAGGTCGAACTGCAACGCGAGCGACACGAGTGCCGCGCGCTGCCAGTCGGCCTTGTCCGGCTCGCTGTCGGCCACCGCTTCGGCAGCGGACGCCCTGACCCGCAGCTTGGTGCGGGCAAGGTAGTCGATGTGGAAGTTGATGGCCGATCGGGAGAGCCCGGCACCGCCGAGCCGCTTGAGGATCCCCGGTACCGTGGGAATCACCGGCGAGGACGGCTCACGCAGCCGCGGTTCGCACAGCGCGACCAGCACCTTGAAGTACTTCGCGGTCTCGTCCAGCGGGAAGGCCATGCGCGTCGAGTCGGCCGGACCGTCGGGCTGCGCCTGGTGGTCGGCGTAGAGGTGCTGCGGAGCGAACACGTAGAAGACGGACGGCCGGCCGGTGCTGGGCACGACGACCCGGGCGAACTCGAACGGGACCGGCATGTCGAGCCGGCGCGGGGCGACCTTGACGAACTCGCCGCCGCCTTCCGGGTTCTGGATCACGTAGGTGGTGCGCTGGCTGAGGTTGCTGATCAGCCAGTAGTCCTCCACGGCGGTGATCCGCCCGGCGAGGCGGGAGACGGCCGCGTCGGGCAGCACCAGGTCGACCTGGGTGTCGCGGTTTCCGCGGCCGAAGGTCGCGGCGGTTCCGGGCGCGAGATCGAGCACCGTCGGCGGATCGTCGGCGCTCTGCACGACGATGCCCCGCCCGGACACACCCGGTGCCAGGCCCGGCGCAGCGGGGCTGCCGGGGCGGTCGCTCTCCATACGGCGATGGTAGGCCCTGCACATGCCTGAGCGCCGCGCTCCGGAGGCGCGACGCCCAGGCTCGACGGGTCAGGTCAGCAGCTCGGGATGGAGACGCCGTTGTCGGCGAACCCCTCGTCGTTGCCCCAGTTGCTCAGGAAGTAGGCGGAGACGTACTGGTTCTGCCACGACGACCCGCTGTCCAGGTCGGTCTTGAGCCACCAGTGGTTGAAGCTGCTGCCGCTGCGGATCTCGCGTCCCCAGACCTTGCAGTAGACGTAGTTGCTGCCACCGTAGAGCCATCCGGACAGCGTGGTGGACCACGCCGAGGAGAAGCCGGGGGCGTCGCCGTACGTCGTCACCCAGTACTGCTGCACCGGCTTGGCACCGCCGGAGCAGGTCGGGATCGTGACCCCGGCGTCGGTCAGAGCCTCGTCGTTGCCCCAGTTGCTCAGGTAGTAGGCGGAGACGTACTGGTTCTGCCACGGCGACCCGCTGTCCAGGTCGGTCTTGAGCCACCAGTGGTTGTACGAGGTGCTGTTGCCGACATTGCGGCCCCAGTACTTGCAGTAGACGTAGTTCGTGCCGGCGTTCAGCGTGCCGGTCTGGGTGGTGCTCGTCGCCGAGGCGTAGCCGGGCGCGTTGGCGAAGGTGGTCACGTTGTACGGTCCGCCGCTCGGCGGAGGGTTGGTCGGCGGAGGGTTGCCGCTGGCGAGGTTGACCCCACGGGCCAACATGAACGCCATCGGGTCGGTCGTGTTGTACTCGGTGAGCGACGTCCCGACATGCGTCTGGAAGTGCAGATGCGGCGTCCCCGAGTTGCCCGTCGAGCCCACACGGCCGATCACCTGGCCAGTGCTGACGCTTTGACCGACGGACACCAGCGGCTGCGAGATCATGTGACAGTAGAGGGTGCCCTCGTTGGTGGAGTGGCGAATCCCGACGTACCAGCCGCACCCGTTGTCCCACTGGGCCTGCTCCACCACGCCGCCCGAGGCCGCGCGGATGTCCGTGTTCGCCGGCGCGATGATGTCGACGCCGTTGTGGCCGGGCTGCGGTCCCGTGTATCCGCCGTTGGTGGTGTAGTTCGCCAACGGCCTCACCCAGCCCGCCGCCTGAGCCGGGCCGGCCAGCGTGAACTGGACCGCTGCCACGGACGCGGTCATCAGGACCGCCGCGACCGCGAGTCGTCTCACCTTTCCGGCCCATCGGGACGGTGCTGACGCGCTTGCTTTCATGAGTTCCCCGATCGTTCGCCTGAGTGGAGATAGGCCCACGTCTGTGGGCGACCCAAGCGTGTCGAGGGGTGCTTCGCCGCAGTACCCGGAACCTTCCAGGTACTGCGGATCGACCGTCCCGGCCGATACTGTCCGGCGCGCGGCTGCGTGGGTAAGGCCGCTGGTTCACGTCAGTTACGACGAGTGCGGTGTGTCACGGGACAGCGTCTGGAGTGCCTTGGGCCGGGAAGTCGCGCAGCGTGCGGGCCTCGGTGGCGAGCAGGGGCAGGGGAGCGGTGACGTAGAGGACGGCGAGTGCCCACATGGCAGACCGGGTTCCGAGCGCCGAGGCCAGAAGGCCTGCGGTTGCCGCACCGAACGGGATGGTGCCGAACACGAAGATCCGCGATGCCGCGGTGACCCGGCCGAGCAGGTGCGCGGGAACGAAGGTGCCGCGGAACGTCATGGTCATCACGTTCGACATCGTGGCGCCGGCCAGCGCGATGAAGGAGCCCGCCGCGAACAGCGTCAGGCGCCAGCCGTGGCCGCCGAGCGGCAGCAGCAGTACGAACGGGGCGGCCGCGACGTTCGCCACCAGATAGGTGCGGGCGCTGCCGAAGCGCCGGGACGCACGGGAGGCGAGTGCGGCGCCGAGGATGGCGCCGAGGCTGCCCACGCCGATCACCAGGCCCGCGGTCCCCGGCGCGGTGCCTTCGGTACCCACCAGAAAGACAACGCGCAGTGCTGTGAGGCCCAGCATCGCGAAGTTCGTCACCGCCGCCACCACCAACATGGCCTGCAGCAGGCGTCCGCGCATGATGAAACCGATGCCCTCGGCGATCTGGCGCAGCATGCCCGGGCGATCGCCCGCGGAAGGGCGCGGCTCCGGCTCGGACCGTAGGCCCAGCAGACAGACCGCGGACACCAGGAAGGTGACGGCGTCGACGAGGATGCCGCTGACCGCGCCGGCTGCCTGGGCCAACAGGCCGCCAAGGCCCGGTCCGACGACCAGGGCGACCGATGCGCTGGTCTGCAGCCTGGCGTTGCCTTCCATGAGGTCTTCCGCGCCGACGAGACGGGGCAGGAACGCGTTGAACGCCACGTTGGCGAAGACACCGGCGATCCCGGCGAGCAGCGCGGCCACCACCAGCATGGTCATGGTCAGCACGTTGGTCCAGGCCG
The DNA here is from genome assembly GCF_022095675.1 of Dactylosporangium sp. AC04546. GTDB lineage: Bacteria > Actinomycetota > Actinomycetes > Mycobacteriales > Micromonosporaceae > Dactylosporangium. The sequence continues at coordinate 58,637 of NZ_JAHYSG010000009.1, forward strand.
CGATCGGGATGGCGACGAGTACCGCCGCAGCAGCGATGTCGGCGACCAGCAGTGTGCGCCGGCGCGGCCACCGGTCGACCCAGACACCGGCCGGCAGCCCGATCAGCAGCCATGGCAACCAGGTGGCGGCGGTGAGCAGGGCGACCATGGCCGGACCGGCCTGCAGGGTCGAGATGGCCACCAGCGGGAGTGCCACTGTCGTCATCGCCGAGCCGACCGCACTGGTGGACTGCCCGATCCACAGCAGGGCGAAGTTCCGCGTCCGCAGCAGCCCGCCCACAGGTCTGGGCCGTGGTGCGGGTTGGCGCTCGTCCGCGGCCACCGCATCCCCGCTCATGCGGGTCCTCCTTCCGAAGGTCGCACGGACGCCGGACACGATGTCATGGACTGAGCACTCCGGGCAGGATCACACGACGGGCCCGGAACGTCGATTGATTTAGCAGCTGGCTCACCGTTCAGCAGTCGATACGGTGGGATCGTTCATGGGCGGGTAGTTGACGTGATCGTGGTGACTGCCGGCCTCGGCCGGGTGTCGACGGTGAGGCTGAAGACGTCGGGCCGGTGGTAGTGGCCGGTCGGGTCGAAGAGCCGGCGGAGCTCGGTCACCTGCGAGAGGTCGATCGTCGCGGTGAGAATCCCCTCCTCGTGGCGGAGCGGACCGGCGACCACCTGCCCGTTGGGGTCGCAGATCACGCTGTTGCCGGGCTCGATCCAATCCCCGTCGCCGGGCTCGGGCTTGGGTGCGATCCGTTCCCGGCCGGGCAGGTCGGGCGGGATCTGGTCGAGTCGCAGGCACGGGTTCACGCCCACGACCCAGACCCGGCCCTCACGGGCGATGTGCCGCATGGTCGCCACCCAGCCGTCGCCGCGGGCGAGCGTCGGGGCCAGCCATACGTCGACGCCCTGCGCGTACTGGTGGAACCGGGCCAGGGGCATGTAGTTCTCCCAGCAGATGAGCCCGCCGAGCCGGCCGAGGGGCGTCGGCACGACGTCCAGCGTCGAGCCGTCCCCCTGGCCCCAGACGGTGCGTTCGGATCCGGTGGGCATGAGCTTGCGGTGCTTGTTGAGGAGCCGGCCGTCGGCGCCGAAATAGAGGACGGTGTTGTAGACGGTGGTGCCGTACGGCTCGCGCTCCTGCACGCCGACGACCAGGTGAACCCGGTGGGTTCGCGCGGTCGTGCCGAGTCTTGCGGTCACCGGGCCCGGCACGATGACGGCCTGCTCGACGAGTCGCGCGTACCACGGGCCATCCCCGTCCCAGATCGGTCGTCCGTCGATCCACAGCGGGGTTCCGGGGATGAAGGCCTCCGGCAGCACCACCAGCTCGGCGCCCAGCCCCGCAGCCTCGGCGACCAGGTCCGCCACGCGCGCCAGGGTCGCGTCCCGGTCGAGCAGCACGTAGGCGGCCTGGACGGCGGCCACGGTGAAGCGGCCGTTCATCGTGACCCCGAGATGACGTGCAGCTCGCAGGGGCCGACGAAACCGGCCCCGGTCTCGTACTGCTGCAACGCCGACTCGATGTCGGCCCAGATCCGCTCGCGTTCGTCCTGCTCGACACCCGACAGCATCTGGTGCAGCGCTCCGAAGGACTCGCGTTCGAAGCGCACGCAGTCGGCGGCCGAGGGCAGCAGCAGCGGCGCGTCCATGGTCTCGACCCGCACGTCGCGGAACCCGGCGTCCCGCAGCGCGTCTCGCGCCGACGCCGGTTCGCCGAGGCTGAACGGCCCGGGCTGGCCGGGCAGGGGTGCGGCAAGCCCGGCACGGCTGCGGATCAAGGCGACCGGTACCGAGAAGAACGCGTTGCGGTCGGCGGTCGAGTAGACGATGGCGGCGAACCGGCCGCCCTCGCGCAAGCTGGACCGGATACCGCGCAGGGCCCTGGCCCGGTCGGGGAAGTAGATGAGCCCCAGCCTCGAGATCGCCGCGTCGAACTCCCCGGACCACCGGCTGCCGATCTCCTCCCCGTCGACCTCGTAGGTGGTGACCTGGCGCAGGCCGCTCTCGTCGGCGGCGCGCTGAGCGTAGGACAGGATGGTCGGCGAGATGTCGGTGACCACCACACCGCCCTCCGGCCCGGTCCGCCGGGCCGCGGTCATCGACTGCCCGCCGGCACCGCCGGCCACGTCGAGCACGCGCGAGCCGCGACCGACGCCGGCAGCGTCGAGCATCGCCGCCGTGGCCGCGCCCAGCCACTGCTCCAGGGTCGGCCCCCAGCGATGCCAGGCCTCCGCGGCGTCCTCCCACTGTTGCCTCGTCGTCGTCTTGTAGGCGACCGCGTCGAATGTCATGGTTTCTCCTCGGGTCGAAAGCGCCGGGTTCTTGTGACGCCAGCGTGGTCCGAAGCGAGGCCCACCACATCCGTGGCCACTACGGATCCGGTGTCGGTGGTGTGACTCGGTGATGGTCAAGGGCCATCACACGCGCGACACTGTGACGGGTGACGACATCGAGGGCGCCGGGATCGGGAGTGACCGAGCGGGAACGCGACGTCCTCCGCCTGGTCGCCGGGCACCTCACGAATCTCGAGATCGCTGCGCGGCTCTCGGTGTCCGTGCGGACCGTCGAGTCCCATGTCTCCTCGCTGATCCGCAAGCTCGAGGTGTCCGATCGACGCGGCCTGGCCCGGCGGGCTGAGGAGCTTGACCTGCTGCGTCCCAAGCGTCTCCACGGCTGGCCCAGCCCAGCCAACCTGTTCGTGGGCCGTGACGCCGAGACCGCGGCGCTGCACACCCGCCTGAAGGACCACCGTCTGGTGACGGTCACCGGGCCCGGCGGAGTCGGCAAGACCCGGTTGACGACCCATGCGGTACAACAGGTGGCCCGAGACCGTCCCGATGGCGCGTGGTTCGTCGATCTGAGCCAGGTGGCGACCCCGCAAGCAGCGGTGCCGGCCATCGCCGCGGCCGTCGGGGTGGCCGAACAGCCCGGGCAGTTTCTCGACGACACGCTGTCGGAGGTGTTGAGCCGGGCTGACGGCGTCCTGGTGCTCGACAACTGCGAGCATCTCCTGCCCGAGCTGGAGACCTGCGTGGCGCGGCTCGTCGGAGACTGCCTCCAGCTCACCATCGTCGCGACCAGTCGCGCGCCGCTCCGCGCGCCGTACGAATGGGTCTACGAGCTGCCCAGCCTTTCGACGGAGGACGCGGTCCGGCTCTTTCGCAGCCGGGCCGAGGCCGCGGGCGGCATCGTGCCCGACGACCCCCGGGTGGCCGAGCTGTGTCACCGGATCGAGGGGATGGCCCTGGCGATCGAGCTGGCAGCGGCTCGGTACCCGCTGCTCGGCCTCGACGGTCTGGCGGCGGCGCTCGGAGACCCGCTGCGGCTGCTGGGCTCCGCGGAGGGGGCACGGCAACGTTCGCTGCGAGCCACCATCGGCTGGAGCGTCGACCTGCTCGACGACGAGGCCCGCGCGATGTTCGCCGCCCTGTTCGTCTTCGCCGCGCCGTTCACGGTCGCCGCCGCGCACGCGGTCGCGTGCCCGGACCACACGCTCGCCGCCGCGGCGCGCGTGCTCGCGACGCTGGCCGACCAGCACCTGCTGTACGTCGAGCCCGGCAACCCGACGAGGTACCACTTCCAGGAAGTCGTGCGCCAGTTCGCCGCGGAACTGCTGGCCGACGCCGCTGGTGAGCTGGAGCAGCGCCACGCACGGTGGGCGGCCGCCGAGCTGACGTCGCTGGCCTCCGCCGAGCACGACGACGCCTGGTGCGCCAGGTTCGACCAGCTCGCGGTCGAGGTGCGCGCGGCGCTCGCCCGTCCGGTCGACGGCCGGCAGCTGGGCGAGTTCTTCGCCGAGGAGCTCGTGCAGCGCGGCCGCCTGGAGGAGGCGCAGCACCGCTTCGAAACCCTCGCGGCGACCAAAGCCACGGACGCCCACGACCGGGTACACCTCCTGCGCCGGGGCGCCGCGGCGGCGGCAGCCCGGCTGGTGGGAGACGACGCGCTCCGGCTGCTCGACGAGGCCGCGGCAGCCGCCACGGTGGCAGCGGATCCGGGTGCGGCCGCGGATGCGCTCGGCTGGTCGGTGATCTACGCGGCCTTCCACCCGGGGATCATGGCCAACCCGCCCGAGCCGATCGACATCGAGCGTCGCCTTGCCGAGGCGCGGCGCCTGGCGCCGACGGGGTCGCCGGCCGAGGCGACCGTCGCCGCGGCGAGCGCCCTGTGCCTGCCCAACGATGATCCCGAAGCGGAGGCCGCGGGCCGCCTCGCCGCCGAGCAGGCGATCGCGGCCGGGCTGCCCGTCGTCGCCTCCGCCGCCCTCGACCGCGTCTGCGTCAGCCAGGTGCACCGTGGGAACTACGCCGGCGCGCTCGCCGCGGTGCGGGCCCGCGGCGTGCTCATGGATCCGCAGCCGTTGAGCGCTGCCACGGCGTACGCCTTCAACGACTACCTCCTGATGGGCTGCGAGGTCTCACTGGCTGCCGGTGATCTGCGTGGCGCGAAGGACTACGCCGAGCGCCTGGCCGTCCTCCCGTGCTACCGCGAGTACGTCCATCCCGCGCTGGCGCGCCGGCTCCAGGTCGACGCGCTGACCGGAGACCTGACCGGAGCCGTCGAACGAGGTGAGCGCTTCCTGGGCTCCTGGGAGCGGGCCGGTAGACACCGCGCGTCGACCCTCGCCGTCGGCGCCTACGCGCTCGCCCTGGTCCACGGGCTGCTGGGCGACGACCACCGGCGTGAGGCCTGGAGGAACGTCACCGAACACCTCCGTGACCGCCCGACGACGCCGACGGACGGCCCGGCCATCGGCTGGGCGGCGACCTTCGACGCCTGGCTGCTGCTGCATCGCGACCAACCCCACGAGGCGTTGGCGCAGCTGTCCGCCGACCTGCACGACGCGACCTGGAGCACGAGCCCCACCCTCCTGTTGTGGCGGCCGTGGTACGCCGCCGCGTGGGCCGAAGCGGCAGCACTCACCGCATCCCCGGACCTGGACCAGCGCCTGGCGTCGGCGACCGTCGTCGCCCGCGGCAACCCCGTGGCCGCGGCCCTCGTCCGCCGGGCCGGAGCCCTCGCGCGAGGCGACCACGAGGAAGTGGCCGCACTCGCGGCCGTCTTCGAGGACCTGGGCGCGCTGTACCAGCGAGACCGCAGCCGTCAACTCAGCCGGTGACGGCGGATCCGAGCGGACCACTGCTGATCGCTGCCGCGTAGCCGTCCACGCCGCGCGGCCATTTCCGGGCGGTTACCGAACTGTGTCCTTGACCTTGGGGGACCTGCGTGGGACTTTGTATCGCAACTTAATGAAGTGGGTGGACGAAGTGCCGTTGGCGAAGCATGGGGCCGGGCGAGATCTCTCCCGGTCGGCGGTGCTCGCGCTCCTCGGGAGCCGCGGGCCGATGTCCCGCGCGGACATCGCGCGTGAGCTCGGGCTCAGCCCAGCCGCTGTGTCGCAGATCATGCGCCGGCTGCTCGAGCAGCGGATGGTCGAGGAGGTCGCGCAGGCGCCGTCCAGCGGCGGGCGGCCCGGGTCGCTCATCGGCCTCGTGGGCGAGGCCGGCCGGGCGCTCGGGGTCAAGGTCGCGGCCGACCACCTCGTGATCGTCAACGTCCGGCTCGACGGGCAGATGCTCAGCAGCACCACCCTGGCGTTCGACGCGATGGCCCCCGACGCGCTGACCAGGCTCGCCACCGAGCTGGCGCCCCACACGCACCTCGACCCCGGGCTGCCCAAGCTCCTCGGCGTCGGCGTGGCGGTGCCGGGCGTCGTGCCGCGGCCCGACAAGGGCATCGTCGACGCCGACGTGCTGCAGTGGCGCCGGCTGCCGGTCGGCCGGCACCTGCGCGGTGCCCTCGGGCTGCCGGTCGTGGTGGAGAACGACGTCAACGCCCTCGCCGTCGCCGAGGTGCTCTACGGCCACGGCCGCGAGGCGGACGACTTCCTCGTGCTGACCATCGGCCGCGGCATCGGCCTGAGCATCGTCGCCGACCGCTCGGTGTACCGGGGCGGCAAGGGCGGCGCCGGTGAGTTCGGGCACGTGCCGATGGACGACCAGGGGCCGCTGTGCCAGTGCGGCCGGCACGGCTGCCTGGAGGCGTGGCTCGGCGAGCCGGCGCTGGAGCGCATCGCCCGCGCCGGTGGGGTGATCGGCCCGCGCCAGGGGTTCGCCGCGCTCGTCGCGGCCGCCGACCGCGGTGACGGGCACGCCGTCGAGATCTTCGCCGACGCCGGGCGGCTGCTCGGCCGGGCGGTCGCCGGCGCCGCGAACATGCTCGACCCGGCACGGATCGTCCTCGCCGGCGAGGGCGTCGCGCACTGGATCCACTGGGACGCGACGTTCCGCGCCGAGTTCGCCCGCCGCCAGGTCCGCGGCGGCGACGGGATCGACGTGGTGGTGCACAACTGGGACGACAGCAGCTGGGCGCAGGGCGCGGCGGCGCTGGTGCTCGCCGCGCCGTTCGACCTCGACGGGTTCGGCGGCGAACAGGCGAACCTCGTCGTCGCCCGCCTGCACGGCGCCGACGGCGCCGACGGGACGGTGGAGTGATGGTCGGCCCGCGCGGGTTGCGCAAGGCCGCCGTCGTCGCGCTGTTCCTGCTGCCGAGCGCCGTCCCGCTGCTGCTGTTCACGATCGTGCCGATGTTCGGCGCGGCCTGGATCAGCCTGCACGACTGGAACCTGCAGTCGCCGATGCGGTGGACAGGCCTGGACAACTACACCCGGCTGCTCGGCGACGCCGCCACCCGCGACGCGCTGCTGCACACGCTGTACTTCCTGGGCCTGTACCTGCCCCTGGTCTACGTGGTGGGCCTCACGCTCGCCGTCGGGCTCAACCGCCGGTTCCCCGGGCGCAACCTGCTGCGCTCGATGTACTTCCTGCCGGTCGTCACCAGCTGGGTCGTCGTCGCGCTGACCTGGAAGTGGCTGCTGAACCCGGCCAACGGCCTGGTCAACCAGGCCCTGGAGGCCGTCGGCATCCCCGGGCCGGGCTGGTGGGCGTCGGCGGGCTGGGCGATCCCGTCCGCGGTCGTCGCGTCGGTGTGGAAGGACGCCGGGTTCGTCATGGTCATCCTGCTGGCCGGCCTGCAGAGCATCCCGGAGGAGTACCTCGAGGCCGCCCGCCTCGACGGCGCGTCGGCGTGGCAGACCTTCTGGCGCGTCACGTTCCCGCTGCTGACCCCGTCGAGCTACTTCGTGGTGGTGATCTCGCTGATCAGCGGGTTCCAGGTCTTCGACCAGATCTACGTCATGACCGGCGGCGGGCCGGCCGGTGCCTCCCGGCCGCTGGTCGAGCAGATCTACGACCTGACGTTCCGCTACGGCGACGCCGGCGGCGCGTCGGCCCTGAGCCTGATGCTGTTCGCGCTGATCCTGGTGGTCACCGTCGTCCAGCAGCGCCTGCAGCGGCGGTGGGTGACCTATGTCTAGGCGCCTGCTCGCCGCGGTGCTCGCCGTCGGCGCACTGCTCATGATCTTCCCGTTCGTCTGGACCTTCGTCACCTCGATCACCGCCGGCGGAGACGTGCTCACCACGCCCCGCCTGATCCCCGAGCAGGCCGGCCTCGACGGGTACCGAAAACTCTTCGAGGTCCTGCCGTTCTGGCGGATCACGCTGAACAGCCTCGTGCTGGCCGCGGTCTCCACGGCGCTGCTGCTCATCACCAGCTCCACGGCGGCCTATGCCTTCGCGCGGCTCGACTTCCCCGGCAAGAACGTCGTCTTCGTCGGCTACCTCGCGACGCTGATGATCCCCATGCAGGTGCTCGTCGTGCCGCTGTTCATCGAGGTCCGCGCGTTCGACCTGGTCGACACGTACGCCTCGCTCATCGTCCCGACGATCGCCTCCGCGTTCGGCGTGTTCCTGCTGCGCCAGTCCGTCGCCGTGCTGCCCAAGGAGCTCGACGAGGCGGCGTTCGTCGACGGGGCCGGACACATCCGCATCTTCCTGCGGATCACGCTGCCGCTGATCCGCCCCGCCCTGGTGACCTACGGGCTGTTCGCGTTCATGTCCAGCTGGAACGCGTTCCTGTGGCCGCTCGTCGTCATCCGCTCCCGCGAGTTCATGACCCTGCCGCTGGGCCTGGCCAGCCTCAGCGGCGAGTACACCGTCCAGTGGAACGCCATCATGGCCGGCTCGGTCGTGAGCATCGTTCCCATCCTCGCCCTGTACGCCGTGGCGCAGAAGCACATCGTGCAGAGCGTCGCCCAGGCCGGCCTCAAGTAGCCAGACACCCCACACCCCGATTGTGAGGACCAGCATGTCCGCTCGACCCCGGCTCCGGTTACACCGGGCCGTCGCCCTGATCGCCGTCGCCGCGCTCGCCCTCGCCGGATGCTCGAAGGGCTCCGCCACGAAGGACACCTCCGAGGGCGGCGTCACCACGGTCCGCTACCTGACGTTCTCCGCGGCGCCGGACCACCTCGACGACCTCAACAGCATCGTCGCCGCGTTCGAGAAGGCCAACCCCGACGTCAAGATCTCCGTGCAGACCGCGCCGTACAAGGACTACTTCACCCAGCTGCAGACCTCGATCGCCGGCGGCACCGCGCCCGACGCCTTCGAACTGGACTACCAGAACTTCGTCACCTACGCCCAGGCCGGCTCCCTCGCCGACCTCGCCGGCCCGGCCGCCAACGACAAGACGTGGCAGCCCTCGGTGCTCTCGCCCGCCGCGCTCGACGCGTTCAAGCACGGCGGCAAGCAGTACGGGCTCCCCGAGTCCTTCTCGACCGTCGTGCTCATCTACAACAAGGCGCTGTTCGACGCCGCCGGCGTGGCCTACCCGACGGCCGACTGGAAGTGGTCGGACGAGACGGCCGCCGCGCAGAAGCTCACCGACAAGGCCAAGGGCATCTACGGCGACTACCAGCCGGTCAGCTTCTACGAGTTCTACAAGTCCGTGAACCAGGCCGGCGGCACGTTCCTCAGCGCCGACGGCAAGTCGGCCACGTTCAACAGCCCGCAGGGCGTCGCGGCGGCGAAATGGCTCATCGGCAAGCCCGGCGCGACGATGCCGACGCTGACCGAGATCGGCAACACCCCGGACTTCGACACCAACCTGTTCAAGGCCGGCAAGCTCGCGATGTGGCACAACGGCAACTGGCAGTTCGACACGCTCAAGAGTGTGCCGTTCGGCTGGGACGTGGTGGTCGAGCCCGGCGACGCGCAGAAGGCCAGCGCCGTGTTCCAGAACGGTGTCGCGGTGTCGGCGAAGAGCAGCCACCAGGACGCCGCGTTCCGCTGGCTGAACTTCCTCACCACGTCCGAGCAGACCGTCACCGCGCGGATCAACTCGTCGTGGGAGCTGCCGCCGCTCGCCGACGCCTCGAAGCTGTCCGGCTACCTCGACAAGACGCCGCCGTCGAACCGTAAGGCGGTCATGGACGCGCTGGGCAAGCAGTCGCTGCTGCCGGTCATCGCCAAGGAACAGCAGATGCAGGACATCGTCAACGACGCCCTGACCAAGGCGGCCGCCGGTGCGGACCTGCAGAAGACCCTCGACGACGCGGCCAAGCAGGTCACGGCCCTGCTCTGACGGCCATTCCTAGCAGCGTAAGGAACAGCACATGCGCGACCTGGTCGAGCACAGCATCAAGGTGATCAACCGCGAGCAGGCGCCGAGCGGCGCCTACCCCGCCTGTTCGAACTTCCCCGTGTACGGCTACGCGTGGCTGCGCGACGGCGCGTTCGTCGCCGACGGTCTGCGGGCGCACGGCATCGTCGACGGGCCGCGGGCCTTCCACGAGTGGACGGCCCGGGTCGTCGGCGAGCGCGCGGGGCGGATCGAGGCGGTCGTCGCGGCGCTCGCCGCCGATGAGGAGGTCGACCAGGCGCGTTTCCTGCCCACCCGCTACACCCTCGACGGCGAGGACGGGTCCGAGTCCTGGTGGGACTTCCAGCTCGACGGCTACGGCACCTGGCTGTGGACGCTGGAGCGCCACCTCGCCGGAACCTCCGACCGCGCGTTCGCGGAGGCGGTCGCCCTGACGGTGCGCTACCTCTGCGCCGCGTGGCGGCTGCCCTGCTACGACTGGTGGGAGGAGCACGCCGAGCGGGTGCACGTCGCCACGCTCGCGTCGGTCGAGGCCGGGCTGCGCGCGGCGACGCGCACCGGGCTGCTCGGCGACGGCGACGCCGGCGCGGCGATGTCCGCCGCCGACGAGATCGCCGCGGTCATCGCCGGGGAGGGCAGCGTCGACGGGCGGCTGCGCAAGTGGCTCGGCTCCGACGCCGTCGACGGCAGCCTCCTCGCCGCCGTCGCGCCGTTGCGGGTCGTGGACGACGCCACGGCGGCGCGCACGGTCGCCGCCGTGGAGCGCGACCTGCTCGACGACGGCGGTGTGCACCGGTTCCGGGCCGACGTGTTCTACGGCGGCGGGCGGTGGCCGGTCCTGGCCGGCCTGCTCGGGCAGGCGTACCTCCGGCTCGGCCGGACCGGCGACGCCGGCCGCCAGCTCGCCTGGATCGCCGGCACCGCCGCGCCCAACGGCGACCTGCCGGAGCAGGTCAGCGACCGGCTGCTGCACCCGGAGCACCGCCAGGAGTGGCTCGACCGGTGGGGTCCGGTCGCGACCCCGCTGCTGTGGTCGCACGGCGCGTTCCTGTCCCTCGCCGCCGAACTGGAGGTGACCCTGTGATCCGGCACCGGCCTTTCGGCTCCGGCCACGCCTACCAGCCGTCCATCGACCAGCGCCTGCCGGTGCGGCCCCTCGCGGGCGAGCCGGTGAACCTCGGCGTCGCCGCCGCCGCGTCCGTCACCTCGGTGCGCTGCGAGTGGGACGGCGGCGGGTTCGACCTGCACCGCGAGGGCGCGCCGACTGGGCCGACGGCCGGAGCCGAGGGGCACCTCGCCACGGCCGCCGCCGGGCAGCGGGGCCGCAGCGTCCGCTGGGCCGCCGACAGCCCGCCGCTGCCCGCCGGTCGGCGGGTCCGGTACCGGTTCGTCGCCACCGACGGCACCCGCACCCGCCGCACCCGCTGGTTCGAGGTGGGCGGCGCCGCCTGGTCGCCGGCCGGGGGCACGCTCACCACCCACGGAACGAGCCGCCTCGTGCCGGACAGCACCTCGTGGCTCGTCGACCCCGACGGGGTCCACAAGGTGCGCTTCGCGCTGCGGCTGAGCGCCGGCGAGCACCTGGTCGGGTTCGGGGAGCGCTTCGACCGGCTCGACCAGCGCGGGCACGCACTCGACGCGACGGTCTTCGAGCAGTACAAGGGCCAGGGCGCCGCCGGGCGCACCTACCTGCCGATGCCGTTCGCGCACGTCCTCGGCGGCTCCGGGTGGGCGTTCCACGTCGACACCGCCGAGCGGACCTGGTTCGAGGCCGGCACGGACCTGTGGGTCGAGGCCGACGTGGTGGGCGGGCGCCTGGACGTCCGCTTCTACGACGGCACCCCCGGCGAGATCCTGCACCGGTGGCTCGGCGAGGTCGGCCGGCCGCAGCCGCTGCCCGACTGGGTGTTCCGGCTGTGGGCCAGCGGCAACGAGTGGAACACCCAGGAGCGGGTGAGCACCGAGATGGCGCTGCACCGCAAGCACGACATCCCGGTCGGGGTCGTGGTCGTCGAGGCGTGGAGCGACGAGTCGACGTTCGTGGCGTTCCGCGACGCGCGGTACGAGGTCCACGACGACGGCCGCCCGCACGGCCTGGCCGACTTCACGTTCCCGCCGGACGGCGCCTGGCCGGACCCGAAGGGCATGGTCGACGACCTGCACGCCGACGGCGTCAAGGTCGTGCTGTGGCAGATTCCGCTGCACAAGATGCGCCCCCACCCGACCGGCCAGGCCGCCGCCGACGCCGCCACCATGGTGGCCCGCGGCTACGGGGTGCGCGAGGGCGACGGCCGGCCCTACCGCAACCGTGGCTGGTGGTTCCCGACCGCGCTCATGCCGGACCTCACCAGCGCCGAGGCGCGAGACTGGTGGCTGGCGAAGCGACGCTACCTCGTGGAGGACGTCGGCATCGACGGGTTCAAGACCGACGGCGGCGAACACGCGTGGGGCCACGACCTGCGCTACGCCGACGGCTCGGTCGGCGCCACCGGCAACAACCGCTTCCCGGTGCACTACGCCGCTGCGTACGGTGACCTGCTGCGCTCCTGCGGCAAGGCGCCGGTCACGTTCAGCCGGGCGGGCTTCACCGGCTCGCAGGCGCACGGCGTGTTCTGGGCGGGCGACGAGGACTCCACGTGGGAGGCGATGCGGTCCTCGCTGCGGGCCGGGCTCACCGCGGCGGCGTGCGGGATCGTCTACTGGGGCTGGGACCTGGCCGGGTTCTCCGGGCCGGTCCCCTCGGCCGAGCTGTACCTGCGGGCCACGGCGATGTCGGCGTTCCTGCCGATCATGCAGTACCACTCGGAGTACAACCACCACCGCAGCCCGTCTCGCGACCGCACCCCGTGGAACATCGCCGCGCAGACCGGCGACCCTGCGGTGCTGCCGGTGTTCCGCCGGTACGCCCACCTGCGCGAGCGGCTGGTGCCGTACCTCGCCTCCTCGGCGGCCCGAGCGGTCGAGACCGGCTGGCCCATGCTGCGGTCGGTGTGCCTGGCCGCGCCGGACGACCCCGGCGCCTGGCAGCACCCGTACGACTACCTGCTCGGCGACGACCTGCTGGTCGCGCCGGTGGTCGCGGAGGGTGCCACGGCCCGGTCGGCCTACCTGCCGCACGGACGCTGGCTGGACCTGCGCACGCAGGAGGTGCTCGACGGCGGCCGCGTGGTGGAGGTCCCGGCCCCGGTCGACGAGATCCCGGTCTGGTGCCGCCTGGAGTCGGCGGATCGCCACCGCGACCTGTTCACCGCCGGCTGACCGGAGTCGCGCGTTTCCGTAAGGTGCATGATCGTGCACCTGCGACTCGCGCGACTCCATGCCGGGGGCGGCGCAACCGCCGCCCCCGCTACGGCGGACGACATCGACGAACTGGCCCACGTACTGGGCGTACCCCTCCCGCCCACGATCCTCGCGATCTACGAGGATCATGAGACCGAAGCGTCAGGTTCCGGGCCGCTTCGGCTCATGAGCCCCTCCGAAGCGGCCGAGGCCATCACCGCCCTGCGTGACTTCGGCGTCCCCTTCGACGATCACGAACTCGGCACGTTCTGGACCGACGACAACAGCAACTACGCCGGCGTGTTCGCGTCCGGAGACCTGGCGGGTCGCGTCTTCAAGATCGATCACGAGGAGCCGGGTCCGGAGCCGTGCTGGCGAAGCGTCGAGTCGTTCTACGACGCACTGTTGGACGCCAGGGACTCCGGGCTGGACTGGTGGGACCTGGCCACCGACTATCCGCGCGAGCCGGCCGACCAGCGTCCCGACGATGACGCACTCGCGCACCGGCTCTTCGCGCTCTACCACGAGCGGCCGGATTCCCCCGTCGGACAGCGCGCGGTCCACCAGGCGCTCGCCCTCAGCTCGGCCACGCACGAAGCGCAGGTCGTCTCCCTCCTGCGCTCCGACGACATGTGGATCCAGGAACGAGCGGTGCAGATCCTCGGTCACTGGCGCTGGGAGCCGGCCGTCGCCAGCATCACCGAGGTCGTCCGCAACGGTCAGCACAACGGTCGTACGGCGGGAATCCACGCGCTCAAGCGAATCGGGTCGCCAGCCGCAGACGCTGCCCTGCGATCCCTCAGCCAGGAGCTCGGCGACTCGTATCGCGTCTACTGCTGACGCTTGCCGTGCCGCATGATGATGGCCGTGATCTGTTTCGTGTACCGCTCCCCGTACGAGGGGGTGCTGGGTAAGCACCTGCGGTGGCTCTCGGACGACACGGTGCTCGACTGGTTCCGCCGCGGCTGGAACGAGGCCGCCGCCGATCCCGACGCCTGGCTGCAGCACGAGTTGGGCGTCGACGTCTATGGTCTCGACAGCATCTTCAGCGCCGCGGCCGAGCACGACCTTCCGAGCCCGACGTCCACGAACCAGCTGCGCGAACTCCTCGAACAGCATCTGTACGTGGAGGGCGAGGTCCTCGTCGACGACCTCAGCGTGCGCGCGTCGACGGACGATGACGAGGTCCCTCTCGCATACTTCTTCCTCGACCGCCGGTTGCTCGCTGCATACCCGGACCGGCTTGCCTATGCCACGCATGAGGACTGGCCACTGCCGGCCGAAGCGCCTGGACCCGGTGACGCCGAGCCGGCGACGACCGTCGTTCTGTCGCTGCTGGGAGACGTGGACTGGGATACGCAGGCCGCGGTGGTGCGGCTGCCCGGTATCCGGCTGCCCGACCTCGCCCGGCATCTCCGTGCGGCCGAAGTGTCTGAGGAGTGGCTGGACGAACTCACCCTCCTGCGGGCGGCGGTCGGGCCGGACGACGACCTGGAGCAGGCACTCCGAATGATGAACCGGTGGGCCGCGTGGAACCATCAGTATCTCGACGTCGCCGGACTCGATGGGGACCAGGTCGAGGCGCACCGGATCGCCCGCTCGGTCATGGCCGACGTCGCCGGACTCGACGAGGTGCCGGGTCCGCTCGGCACGCGAAGGCCGAGCCTCGGCCGGATCGTCGTGGCCGAGCATCTCGCCCAGGCGGTGTTTCACCTCCACGACCAGTACGGCTATCAGCAACTGTTCGTGTTCGACGACGTGTGGGCCGGCAGCCACCGCGATCTGGCGTCGTCGTTGCTGCGATGGTTCAACGGAACGTGGGATCCGCTGCAGGGCGTCCCGGATTCGTTGACGTAGTTCGCGTGCGCGGCGACTTGTGGTCCGGGGTGTCAGTCCGTGACCACGAACTCGGCGCCCGCGGCCAGCGCAACCTCGGGGCCGAAGAGCCTGGCCGGGGTGAACGCGCCGGGACGGCCCTCGCCCTTGGCCAGGCGCTGGGCCACCTCGGTGACGGCGCCGACGGTGAACGTCATGGCCTCGCCGGTGCGCAGCCAGCCCTCACGCACGTGGCCGGACGGCCATTCGACCCGGGCGCGGGCCCAGGACGATCGGCGCGGGCGCTCCCTGGCCGTGGTCGTCGTGATGCGTGCGAGCCGCCGGGTGGCGAAGCCGGCCAGGCCGGGCAGGCGCAGCACGCCACCGATTGCCGGCAGTGCCGCCCGGGCGGCCGGGTTGGCCGGGGCGAGGGCCGAGGCGGCGATCACCGACGGGGCGCCGCTGGCCTGCCAGGCCGCGAAGAGCTCGCCGCTGCCCAGGGCAGCGGTGGTGACCACGTCGCCGTCGGGGGTGGTCAATCGCTCGGCGGCACCGCCGGCCCGGGCGCGGGCCATCCGGCCCTGCCGCACCTCGCGGCCGCCGTCGAGCAACGCCTGCACGATGGTGGCGGCCAGGGCTTCGCCGAGGGCGCCGGGTTCGGTCGCGACTGACGCGACGGCGTCGACGCGGACTCGCGAAGGCTGTTCCTCGGCCGCCAGCAGGTGCAGCAGGATGCTCTCGGTCGCGAGCACGCCGAAGCCGGCCCCGCTGACCAGCGTGCGACCGGTCGCCGCCGCCTCCCGGTCCATGCCGTGGAGCAGCTCGAACGCGCTCAGCTCGTTGGCGACGTCGACGTAGTGGGTGCCCGGCGGGCAGGCCCGCGCGACCTGCGGCGCCGTGACCGCGAACGGGCCCACCGTGTTGATCACGACGGCCGGTGCCTCGGTGGCCAGCCGCGCGCAGACCTCGTCGAGCGAGCCGGTCACCGCCCGGGCGTCCGGACTCACCTTGCTCAGCCGTTCCCGGTCGCGGCCGGCCACCACCACCTCGGCGCCCGCCCGCTGCAGACGCTCCACCGCCTCCCGGCCGACCCGTCCGGTCGCGCCGAGCACCCAGATCTCACCCGTCATGTTCGACTCCCTCAGTCATGGCACGTCGTGTCATCACTATTGCATGTTACGACACGACGTGTCATCACTAGAATCTGCCGCATGGGTCGATGGCAGCCGGGTGCGCGAGAACGGCTCGAGCGGGCCGCGCTCGATCTCTTCCTTGAGCAGGGCTTCACCGAGACGACCGTGCCGCAGATCACGGCGCGGGCCGGGCTCACGACCCGTACGTTCTTCCGGCACTTCACCGACAAGCGTGAGGTGCTGTTCGCCGGCGAGGAGTTGGTACCCGAGCGGGTGGCCCGCCTCATGGCCGAGGCCCCACCGTCGCTCGGCCCGATGGCATTGATCACCGAGGGCCTGGGCCCCGCCGCGGCCGAGATCTTCGAGGGCCGCAGCCTCGACTACCTGCTGCGCCGACGGGCCGTGATCGACGCCGAGCCCGCCCTGCGGGAGCGCGAGCTGCGCAAGTTCTCGCTGATGTCGGAGGCCCTGGAGCGGGGCTTCCGCGACCGCGGCGTCGACGACCTGACCGCCCAGCTGGCAGCCGAGATCGCCGTGACCACGTTCCGGATTGCGGCGACCCGCTGGCTCAACCAGCACGGCGACCCCGACCTCCCGGCCACCATCAACCAGACCCTGGCGGCGATGCGGCACCTGACGAATACGCCGTCGACGTAGAGGCCCTCGTCAGCCACCCGCCGTGCCGCGGGTGTAACGCTTCGGGGCTCGATGACGCTCATAGGAACGGGTCTGAACAGTTGGCTTGCCGGGCCCGGCGGCTGGTGAGACCCCCGGCGCCCCCGCGCACTCCCCAGTGTGTGCGGGGGCGCCGGCCCGCCGGGACCTCTGGACGTCCACATGCGACGGTCGGCGCGCCATTTGTAAAGCACCTTGCCTTTTGCTCGGGCCCATGCCATCCTGGCTGAACTGGGGATCGTCAAATGCAAATGCCTAACGGTGGGCGCGAGCCCGCCCGCAGGCCGATGCGTTCTGCGAGAGGACCGTTATGGCCACCCCCTCCCTGCCACGACGACTCGGCGGGGCCCTCACCGGCCTCGGCGTTGTCGCCGCCCTCCTTTCCGCCACTACCGCTCCCGCCGCCGCTGCGACCGCTGTCGCGTTCAGCTCGGTCGTCCCGGTCCCGGTCACGGCTACCGCCACGCCCGGGGTCAGCCACAGCATCACCGCGTCCACCACCATCTACGCCGCGCCCGGTTCCGCACCGGCGGCGGCCATCGCCAACCAGCTCGCGACCCGGTTGCGGGTCTCGACCGGGCTGCCACTGCCGGTCGTCACCACCGTCGCCGGCCCGGCCGACGGGATCGCCCTGCTGCTCACCGGTGCGCCGCCCGGCGTCGGTGCCGAGGGCTACCAACTCGACGTCACCGCGAGCGCGATCACCATCCGGGCGAACCAGCCCGCCGGGCTGTTCCGCGGTGTGCAGACGCTGCGGCAGCTGCTGCCCGTGACCGCGGACGCGGCGACACTCCAGTCCGGACCGTGGCCGGTGCCGGGCGGGCAGATCGTCGACTACCCGCGGTTCGCGCACCGCGGTGCGATGCTCGACGTGGCGCGGCACTTCTTCACCGTGGCCCAGGTCCAGCGGTACCTCGACCAGCTCGCGCTGTACAAGATCAACGTGCTGCACCTGCACCTGTCCGACGACCAGGGCTGGCGCATCGCCATCAACTCCTGGCCGAACCTGGCAACCTACGGCGGCGGCACGCAGGTCGGCGGCGGCCCGGGCGGCTACTACACCCAGGCGGACTACACCGCGATCGTGAACTACGCGGCCGACCGGTACATCACGATCATTCCCGAGATCGACATGCCCGGGCACACCAATGCCGCGCTCGCCTCGTACGCGCAGCTCAACTGCAACGGCGTGGCGCCGGCCCGGTACACGGGCACGCAGGTCGGGTTCAGCTCGCTGTGCGTGCCCCTGGAGCTGACGTACACCTTCATCGACCAGGTGATCGGGGAGATCGCCGCGCTGACCCCGGGGCCGTACGTGCACATCGGCGGCGACGAGGCCAGCTCCACCACCGCAGCCGACTACTCGTACTTCATCAACCGGGTACAGCAGATCGTCGCCGCGCACGGCAAGACCGTCATCGGATGGCACGACGTGGCCAACGCGACCCCGCTGCCCTCGACGGTGGCCCAGTTCTGGGGCACCACCACCAGCAACGCGCCACTGGCCGCGGCGGTCGCGAACGGTACCAAGGTGGTCATGTCCCCGGCCAACAAGTCCTACCTGGACATGAAGTACCGCAACAACACGAGGCTCGGGCAGAAGTGGGCCGGTCTCATCGAGGTGGACACGGCCTACGGCTGGAACCCGGGCGCCTACCTCACCGGTGCCGGCGAGACCGCCGTGCTCGGCGTCGAGGCACCGCTGTGGACGGAAACGATCGTGACCACGGCCGATATCGAATACATGGCCTTCCCGCGGCTGCCCGCGATCGCCGAACTGGGCTGGTCGCCATGGAGCACGCACGACCTCACCGCGTTCAAGCAGCGCCTCGGTGCACAGGGACCGCGCTGGCGCGTCATGGGCATCAACTACTACCACTCGACCCAGGTCACCTGGCCGAGCGGCTCGTAACCCGCCGGCGGAGCCGTAACGCCACCGGCGTGCGGCTCCGCACACCCGTGGAGGTGCAAAATGTCACGAAATCGGATGATGTACCGGCGGGCGCTGACCGCGCTCCTGCTCACCGTGACGTCGGTCCTGACCATCGGTGCGCTCGGCCCCGGCGGGGCCTCGGCCGCCACCGTGGGCTCCGCCGAGCTGACCTCGGGCTGGGCCCTGCGCTCCGCCACCGGCCTGGCCGACACCGGCGCCACGATCTCCCAGGTCGGCTACCCGACCGCCGGCTGGAGCCCGGTCACCCTGCCCTCCACCGTGCTGGCCGGGCTGGTGGCGAACAACGTCTACACCAACATCTATGCGGGCACGAACCTGCAGTCCGTGCCGGACCTGACCGGCCAGGACTGGTGGTACCGCGGCCAGTTCACCGCCGCGGCCGCCAGCCCCGGGCAGGTCTTCTGGCTGCGGCTGCAGGGCCTGAGCTACCGCGCCCAGGTCTGGCTCAACGGCACGCAGCTCGACGCGAACGCGGTCGGCACGTTCGTCTCGCACGAGTACAACGTCACCGGCGCCATCGTGCCCGGCGCGGTGAACGCCATCGCGATCCGGGTGACCCCGCCGCGGCACGCCTGCGCCGACCTGTCGGTGTGCACCGTCGACTGGAACCCCGAGGCGCCCGACATGAACGCCGGTATCTGGGGCCGCACGTTCGTCGACACGACGGGTCCGGTCGCCGTCCGTGACCCGTACGTCAAGACCGTCCTGCCGTTGCCCGCCACCAACGCGGCCGATCTCACCGTCTACGCCGACGCGATCAACGCGACGGCGGCGCCGGTCACCACGACCGTCACCGCCACCATCAGCAAGCCGGGCCAGCCGACGATCACGGCCAGCCAGACCGTGACGCTGGCGGCGGGGGAGCGCCGCGAGCTCGTCTTCGATCCCGCCGGTTACCCGCAGCTGCATGTCGTCAACCCCGTGCTGTGGTGGCCGTACCAGTTCGGCAGCCCCGAGCTCTACCAGGTCACGACGGCGGCGAGCGTGTCCGGGGCGGCGTCCGACAGCAAGACGGTCAATTTCGGTGTACGGCAGTTCACCGACTACCGCACGACGGTGCAGGGCACCTCCTTCGTCGGGTACAAGGTCAACGGCCAGCCGATCCTGTTCCGCGGCGGCGGGTACGTCTGGGACCTGCTGCAACGGTGGGACACCAGGACGAACAAGGCACACGTCGACTACGTGAAGGGCATGGGCCTCAACACGATCCGCCTCGAAGGGACGCTCGGCAACCAGGAGCTGTATGACCTCGCCGACGCGGCCGGCATCATGATCATGCCGGGATTCGTCTGCTGCAGCGCCTGGGAGAACGACAGCGGCTGGACGGCGGAGCAGACCAGCGTCGCCCAGGCGTCGCTCGACACCCAGATGCGGGCCCTGCGCGCGCACGCCAGCACGTTCATGTGGAACTACGGCAGCGACCAGCCGCCGACGGCGGCGCACCTGAGCGCGTACAAGAACATCGCCGCTGCCCTGCACTGGCAGAACCCCACTGTGGACAACGTCGCGACCTGGTCCAACGCGAACGCGGGCATGAAGATGGACGGTCCCTACAAGTGGGAGCCGCCGGTGCTGTGGTGGGACCTCACCCGCCAGGGTTCGGCATTCGGCACCACTGGTGAGGAGGGCACCGAGGCGCCGCCGCCCCTGGAAAGCCTCTCGCGGTTCCTCACCCCGGCACAGACCTGGCCGGTCGGCAACGCGGCCTGGAACTACCACGTCGGCCGCGGCGGCAGCGTCTTCGACAACACCGACGTCTACACCACTGCCCTCAACCGGCGCTACGGCACCACGACCAGCGCCGCCGACTACTCGAAGAAGTCCGAGGTGATGAACTACGAGAACACCCGGTCGTTCTTCGAGGCGTGGAGCGCCCGGCAGCACACCCAGTCGTTCGGCAGCATCTGGTGGATGCAGAACAACGCCTGGCCGGCGCTGCACTGGAACCTCTACGACTACTACTTCAAGCCGGGCGGATCGTTCTACGGCACGCGGAAGGCGACCGAGCCGGTCCACATCGCCTACGACTACTTCAGCCGCAACGCATACGTGGTGAACTCCACCCTCACCGCCCGGGCCGGGCTGACGGCCACCGCCACGGTGTACAACATCCCCGACCTGACCCAGAAGTACACCACCAGCGTCCCGGTCACCGCGTCCGCGAACGCGTCCGCGCCGATCCTGACCCTGCCGGCCGTCACGGGGCTGACGTCGACGTACTTCGTCCGCCTGCAGCTGAAGGACTCGAGCGGCGCGACCGTCAGCAACAACCTCTACTGGTACTCCACCACGCCCGACGCCCTCGGCAACAAGAAGAACTGGTACTCCACCAGCGTCAAGACCTACGCCAATCTGACCGGCCTGAACAGCCTCGCCACCAACACGGGCGTCACCGCGGGTGTGTCCCGATCGGTCGCCGGCGGGAACGAGACGGTCACGATCACCTTGACGAACACCAGCCCGACGAACGTCGGCTTCTTCCTGCGTCCGGAGGTGACCGCCGGCAACGGCGGCAACGAGGTCGTGCCGGTCGCCTACACCGACAACTACGTCTCGCTCTTCCCGGGCGAGTCGACCCAGGTCACGGCGACCTACGCCACCGCCGACCTGGGCGGGCAGGCCCCGTACCTGCGGGTGCGCGGCTACAACGTCCCGACCGTCTCGGTGCCGGTGCCCTGAGGTGGAACCGGGGGCGGCAGGTCAGCGGCCCGCCGCCCCCGGGCCGGGCCGGTGGCCGTCGATGTCAGCGGGCCGGCGCCGTGCGTTCGAGGACCAGGTCGCGTGCGTCGGCCAGGCCGACGGCGAGCGCGCCGAGCAGGACGGCGTCCGTGCCGAGGGTGGAGACCTCGATGCGCGGCGGGCGCAGCGCGACGAGATCGTGCAGCCGCTCGGCGACCGGGCCGGTGAGCAGGTCGCCGGGCTGGCTGCCGACGCCTCCGCCGAGGACGACCAGTTCCGGGTCGAGTACCGCCGTGATCCCGGCCAGCGCGTGGCTGACGTGGTCGACCACGCGCGCCACGGCCAGCCGTGCGGTCTCGTCGCCGGCGCGGGCGCTGTCGAAGACGTCCTTCGCCGTCGCCGCGGTGTGCAGGCCCAGCCGGTGCGCCAGCGCGACCACGCCGTCGGCCGAGGCCACCGATTCGAACATGCCGCGGCGTCGCGCGGCGGGCTGCTCCAGCAGGGGGTCGCCCTCGCCGACGGGCAGGTAGCCGATCTCGCCGGCCGCGCCGCGGAACCCGCGGTACAGCTTGCCGTCGATCATGATGCCCATGCCGGTGCCGGTGCCGATGGACACGTACACGAAGTGCCGCACGCCGCGGCCGAGTCCGTAGGTCGCCTCGCCGACGGCCGCGAGGTCGACGTCGTTCTCCACCACGTACGTCGAGCCGGCGATGCCGGCCAGCCGTTCGACGCTGCCGCGGCGGTCCCAGCCGGGCAGGTTCGGTGCCAGGTGCAGGGCGCCGGTCGCCTTGTCGTGGATGCCGGGGGTACCGAACACGGCGAGCGTGATGTCGTCGCGGGTGATGCCGGCCGTGGCGGCCAGCTCCTCGGCGAGGCGGGTGAGCTGCGCGACGAGGTCGCGGGCGCGGGTGCCGCGCGAGGGCTCGTCCTTGCGCGCGACGATCGTGCCGACCAGGTCGGCAAGCCCGACGCGCACGTACGAGCGGCCGACGTCGACGGCGAAGACCCAGCCCGCCTCGGGGCGCACCTCGTACAGCACCGCGGACCGTCCGGCGGCGCCCGCGCGCGTCCCGACCTGGCGCAGGAGCCCGGCGCGTTCGAGGTTGGTGAGCGCGACGGCCACGGTGGGCTTGGACAGCCCGGTCTGCTGGGCCAGTTCAGGGCGCGACACCGTCCCCAGCCGGAAGGTCTCGGCGAAGACGGCCCGCTCGTTCATCACCCGCAGCACGCTGGTCGTACTGGCGGTACCGGTGGTCTGCACGGGACCAGCGTGCCATACGCATTAAGAAAGGTCATTTATCAATTTTGTAAAGGACCTTGCCACGGGGCTGCCGGGTGGCCCAACATGCTCGCAGAACCCTCCGAGGAAAGGTGTCCCTCCGTGAGAGCCAGATGGTTCGTCGCAGTCGTGGCCGTCGCGGCCACCGTCGTCAGCGGGTGTGGCGGCAGCACCGGGGACAAGCAGGCCGGCGGGGACGCGCCGACGATCGCGTTGTTCCTGCCGGAGTCCAAGACGACCCGCTACGAGGCGTTCGACCGGCCGCTGTTCGAGGCCAAGGTCAAGGCGCTGTGTGCCGACTGCAAGCTGCTCTACGCCAACGCTGACCAGGACGCCGCCAAGCAACAGCAACAGGTGGAGTCCGCCCTCGCCCAGGGCGCCGACGTGCTGGTCCTCGACGCCGTCGACGCCAGCGCGGTCGCGTCGCTGGTGAACCAGGCCAAGCAGAAGAAGGTCCCGGTCATCGCCTACGACCGGCTGATCTCCGAGATCACCTACGAGTACTACGTCTCCTTCAACAACGTCCGGGTCGGCGAGATGCAGGGCCAGGCCCTGCTGGACGCGCTCACCAAGGCCGGGACGGTCGACAAGGGCAAGATCGTCATGATCAACGGCGCTCCGACCGACCCCAGTTCGGCCGACTACAAGACCGGCGCGCACAAGGTCCTCGACGGCAAGGTCCAGATCGGCCGCGAGTTCGACACGCCCGACTGGAGCCCGGACAAGGCCCAGCAGGAGATGGAGCAGGCCATCACCGCGCTCGGCCGAGACACCATCGTCGGCGTGCTGTCCGCCAACGACGGCATGGCCAGCGGTGCGATCGCGGCGATGAAGCGCGCCGGCTACCCGACCCTGCCGCCCATCACCGGGCAGGACGCGGAGCTCGCTGCGGTACAACGGATCCTCACCGGAGAGCAGTACATGACCATCTACCTCGACATCCGCCAGGAGGCGGAGAAGTCGGCGGAACTGGCCGTCGCGCTCGCCAAGGGCGAGAAGCCGGCCGCGCCGGCGAAGGTCGCCAACGGCACCGGGGACATCCCCGCGTTCCTGCTCGACCCGATCGCGGTCACGGCGGACCGGATCAAGGACACCATCGTCAAGGACGGCTTCTACAAAGCCTCGGACATCTGCACCGGCCCGGTCGTCCCGGCGTGCACCAAGGCGGGAATCCAGTAGTGCTCGCCGCCTCGAACATCAGCAAACGCTACGGTGCGGTCCAGGCTCTCGACGGGGTGAGCCTGGACCTGCCGGACGGCGAGGTGGTCGCCCTGGTGGGCGACAACGGCGCCGGCAAGTCGACCCTCGTCAAGGTCCTGTCCGGCGTCGTCACCGCGGACGACGGGCTGATCGAGCAGGACGGCCACCTGGTCCGGATCGCGAGCCCGCACGAGGCGCAGCAGCTCGGCGTGTCGACCGTCCACCAGGACCTCGCGCTCTGCGAGAACCTCGACGTCGTCGGCAATCTGTACCTCGGCGCCGAACGCCGTCGCTGGACGGTGCTCAACCACATCCGGATGGAGCGCTCGGCACGGGACCTGCTGTCCTCGCTCGACGTCCGGATCCGTGACATCCGGGTGCCCGTCGCCATGCTCTCCGGCGGCCAGCGGCAGTCCGTCGCCATCGCCCGGGCGCTCATCGGCGAGCCGCGGGTCGTGATCCTCGACGAGCCGACCGCCGCGCTCGGCGTCGAACAGACCGCGCAGGTGCTCGACCTGATCCGCCGCCTGCGCGACCGGGGGCTGGCGGTACTCGTCATCTCCCACAACCTGGCCGACGTCCGCGCGGTGAGCGACCGGATCGTGGTGCTCCGGCTGGGCCGCAACGCCGGCGACTTCAGCACCGCGGAGTCCACCCCGGAGGCCGTCGTCGCCGCCATCACCGGAGGCGCCCTGTGACCACGACGCTCGTCAAGCCACTGCAACCGTTGCGCGCGGCGGCGACGCGTACCGACCTCGGCGCATGGCCGGTCGTCGGCGGCCTGATCCTGATCGCGGTCGTGTTCGGGTCCCTCAACGAGCACTTCCTGTCGGCCGAGAACCTCACCAACCTGGCCCTGCAGATGGCGGCCACCGGCACCATCTCACTCGGCATCATCATGGTGATCCTGCTCGGCGAGATCGACCTGTCGGCCGGCTCGGTCAGCGGCCTGTGCGCGGTCGTCATGACGATCCTGTCCGTACGCCACGGCTGGAACCCGCTGCTCGCGGTCGCCGCGGCGCTCGGCTGCGCCGTGCTGGTGGGCCTGCTGCACGGCTGGATGTTCACCAAGCTGCGGATGCCCTCGTTCGTCGTCACGCTCGCCGGGCTGATCGGCTGGCAGGGCCTGATGCTGTACCTGCTGGGCCGCGGCGGGACGATCAACCTGCCGTTCGACGGGTTTCTCGCACGGTTGAGCGACACCTGGCTGCCGCCGTGGGCGGGCTGGCTGGTGGCCGCGCTCATCGTCGCCGGCTGGAGCGCCGGCGCACTGGTCGACCGGCGGCTGCGCCGCGAGGCCGACCTGCCGGTCACCTCCGGCCTGTGGCTGACCCTGCGTCTGGCCGGCCTGGCCGGCGTCCTCGCGGTGGTGGTGCTGGTGCTGTCGGCCGACCGCGGGGTGCCGCTGCTGCTCGTCATCTTCGGCACCCTGGTCGTGTGCCTCGACCTGATGCTGCGGCACACCGTCTTCGGCCGTCACATGTACGCGGTCGGCGGCAACGCCGAGGCGGCCCGCCGGGCCGGCATCAACATCACCCGGATCCGGGTCCTCGCGTTCGTCGCCGGGTCCACCCTGGCCGCGTTCGGCGGGATCCTCGCGGCCAGCCGGCTCGCCGCGGTCAACCAGAGCTCCGGCGGCAGCGACACCCTGCTCATGGCGATCGCCGCTGCGGTCATCGGCGGCACGTCGCTGTTCGGCGGCCGGGGCCGGGCCTACGCCGCGCTGCTGGGGATCCTGGTGATCCAGTCGATCACCAACGGCATGCTGCTGCTCAGCGTCGACTCCTCGGTGCGGTACATGGTCACCGCCGCGGTCCTCGCCATCGCCGTGGCGATCGACTCGCTCGCCCGGCGGGGGCAGCCCAGGTGACGCGGCAGGTACTGGCGATCGACTTCGGTGGCACCAAGGTCGCGCTGGGCACGGCGGCCGTCGACGCGCCCGACGGCCGCCCGCACACCATGATGCGCCTGCGCACCCAGGGCGACGGGGGAGCGCTGCAGGTCGTCGAGCGCACCCTGACGGCCGCGCGGGAACTGCTGAGCACCCCGGCAGCGGTGGGGGTCTCGACCTTCGGCGTGGTCCGCGACGACGTGATCCGCCTGGCCCCGAACGTGCCCGGATGGGACGGCATGGCGCTGCCACAGCTCCTGCGGGCCGAGTTCGGCGACACTCCCGTCGCGATCGACAACGACGTCAACGCCGGTGCCGCCGCCGAGCTGCGCTGGGGAGCCCTCCGTGGCGTCGACATCGGCCTCTACGTCAACCTGGGTACCGGTCTGGCCGCCGCGCTGGTGGCCGGCGGCCGGGTCCTGCCCGGTGCCCACGGCGCGGCGGGCGAGATCGGCTACCTGCGCGACGCCGCCTCCGCTCCGGCCTTCGCCGACGGCCACGCCCCGCTGGAGGAGGCGGTCTCCGGCAGCGCCCTGGCCCGCCGCGGCTCAGCCCTGCTCGGCCGGGAGGTGACCGCCGCCGAGCTGTTCGACCTGCACGCCGAACCCGGCGTCGGTGAACTGCTGGACGAGGCCCTGGACACCCTGTCCCGGACGATCGCCAACCTCTGCATCACCCTCGACCCGCAACGCGTCGTCATCGGCGGCGGCCTGATGGGTGCCGCCGCGCATATCCTCCCGCGGGTGGCAACGGCCCTCAGCCGCTCGGTGCCCTTCCCGCCGCAGCTGACGACCGCCACCTTCGTCGACGACGCCCCGCTCGTCGGTGCCCTGGCCCTGGCCCTGGCGCTGGCGTGATCCGACCGGAAAGGACGTCCGCCGCCACCTCACGAGCCGTCAGTACGTTGCCCGTCCGCCGCTGATGTCGTAGACGGCGCCGGTGGAGAAGCTGCACCGGTTGGAGACGAGCCAGGCCACCAACTCCGCCACCTCCTCCGGGCGGCCGAGCCGGCCCATCGGGATCAGGCTGGTCAGCCCGGAGAGCACCTCCGGTGCCGTGTGCTCGTTCATCGGCGTCCGAATAACGGCGGGCGCGATCGCGTTGACCAGTACACCGGTCGTCGCCAGCTCCTTGCCCAACGACTTGGTCAGTCCGATCACGGCCGCCTTGCTCGCCGAGTAGGCGGACAGATTCGGGTTGCCGTCCTTGCCGGCCATACTGGCAAAGTTGACGATGCGACCCCACCCCCGGTCGCGCATCGTCGGAACAACCGCGCGGCACAGATTGAAGGTGCCGGTCACATTGACCGCGAACGTCTCGCGCCATTCGCTGTCGCTCACCTCCCACAGCGGCTTGTTGGGCCCGACGATGCCGGCGCTGTTGACGACGATGTCGACCGGACCGACCGCCGCGACGGCCTGGGCGACCGCGTCCGGGTCGACGACGTCGACCACCACGTCGGCGCCAGCCGACACATCGAAGCTGATGGCATTGATGCCGTCCTGAGCGAGGCGGGAGGCGCAAGCCTGGCCCAGGCCGCTTGCCCCGCCGGTGACGACGGCGACCCTCGCGCGCGTCTCTTCCACGTCATCCTCCACTATTGGGTACGACCATCGATGAGGGCGCCTCCCGGCAGTAGCCCATCGTGGACTCTGAGGCGGCCCACGACGACGGTGGCCAGCAGGGCAAGGGCCGCCATGGACAGCCCAATGACAGCGAAGGCGGCCGAGTATCCCAGCACACTACGAGCCGCCAATCCGACCAGGACTCCGGATGCGCCGGTGGTGAGGCTGCTCATCGTGGTGTCGGCAACTTGCAGCGCGGACGCGTCGGCGGCTCGGTCATTCGCGGTGGTCCGTTCGAGCACCAGCACGTTCGCGGTCGGTATCGCGAGGCCGAGGCCGAAACCGGCCAGCACCCACATCGGGTTCATCAGCCAGCTCGGCGCCGTCGGCTGGCTGAGCCAGATGAGGGACGCATTCGAGCAACAGACCATGACGAGCCCCCAGCGCGCCAGTTGGATGCGACGCCGGAGGGCATCAGGCCCGGTCACGCGGCCCAGCCACCACGAACTGATCGCACAGGGCAATCCCGCGCAGGCGAGGGGAATCGAGGCCTGCAAGGGACTCAGGCCATGCTGCGTCGCCATCATCAGCGGCAAGATCGACTCGACACCGAAGAACGCACCAGCCGTCAGGCCGCGTAGCGCGACCGGCGCACCAATCCCCGGCCGGGCAGTCGCCGTGCCCCGTGGCAGAAGCCCCCGGAGTCCCCAGACGAGGGCCACGACCCCCACTGCCGCGGCCGAAAGGGTAGTGACATCAGGATGCTGTGCACCGCGCTCGACACATCCGATGCCGATCGCGACGGCAACGGCGCTGCGGATGCGGGACGGGTTGGCGTTGTCGGTCCGGGGTTCGGCGGGGTGGACGGCCCACAGCGTGGGTAGCAGCAGTGCCGCTGCCGCTACCGCGACGGGTACGAGGCCGAGGAACACCCATCGCCAGCCGACGTGCTCGGTGAGTGCGCCGGACATGGTCGGGCCCACGATGCCCGGTATCACCCAGCAGAACGAGATCACCGCGAACAGCCGTGGCCGCAACACCTCCGGGAACAGGGCGCCGACCATGACATAGACGGTTGTCATCAGACCGCCACCGGCGAGTCCCTGGATGACTCGTCCGGCGATCAGCGGGAGCATTGCCGTCGCGGTTCCGGCGAGCAGCAGGCCAACGATGAACAGCGCTACCGCGGTGAGAATGGTGACGCGTACTCCATGTCTGTCGCAGAAGTACGCGGCGCTCGCCATACCGATGACACTTGCGGCGAGATACCCCGTAAACACCCATCCGTAGTCGGCGAGGCCACCCAGGTCGCCAACCGCGGTGGGGAGCGCAGCCGCTACACCCATCCCTTCGAAAGCGTTGAGCGAGACAAGCGCGCAGATGCTCCAACTTGCCAATCGGTATGGGCCTCGCAGCAATGACAGGCGGGATTCGCTGTCAGGTCCCATCTGATGCCGCCTGGACGACACTCACGATCCGTTCGCCGATCTGAGCGCCGTCACCGGCCGTGAGTCCCAACGGGTTGACGATCAGGACGTCGCGCCACGCGTCCTGCTCGCTGAGTTGGATGCGCGGCGTTCCCCGGTCCAGTTGCCGCGCCACCTCATCCGCATTGATCGCCGCCCCGGAGAAGTCGATCGCAAGGGTCATGACATCCATGAACGTGTTGTGCTGGCGAGTCACCCGCAAGGTGTCACAAGCCATCAATGCCCGTTCGCACGCGGCGAGCTCGGCCGCATAGTGGCCGGCCCACCGATCCGGTTCCGCGACATGCTCGCAGACCGCGACGAGCAGGCCGATGATCTGTTCCCGGCCGACCTTCATCCCGCGACCGATGCCCTCGCGCCCCCCTTTCGGCCACAGCCCGGTGATGTCGGATGCCTGCCACGTCGCCTCTCGCAGGTCCATGTCCAGGTGGTGCAGCGCCACATCACGGATGAGGTCCGCTCGCCCGCACAGCACCCCGGACGCCTGCGGGCCGCGAAACGACTTGCCTCCCGAGATCGCGACCAGGTCCGCCCCGTCGTCCAACAGCTGCTGCAGCCGCGAGATCGGCGGTACGTAGTCGGCCGCGTCGACGATCACCGGGACACCCGCGGCATGGCTCAGCTCGGCGACCGTCCTCAACGGCAGCATGTCCCCGTTTCCGCCGAGGCGGTGGAGCACCGCCGCGACCGTGTCGTCAAGCTCACGGGCGAGCTCGTGCGTGCGCGTCGAGTAGGGATAACCGATCTCGGTCAGGCGCAGACCCACCGCTGTGATCGCATGGTCATAGGGATCGCGGTGGGCCATCTGCACGATCACGCGGGAACGCGCCCCGGTCATCGGCAGCTCGTCCACGCCGCGAGAGTCGCCTCCGACGGCGCAGACCGCCGCGGCCAGGGTCAGTCCGGCAAACGCCCCGCTCGTGACGTATGCGGCCGGGACGTTCAGCAGGCGCGCGAGCTCGATCCCCACCGTCTCCTGGAGTTCGTCCATCCGGACGTTCGTGGCCACCGCCCAACGCATCGCCTCAATCACCGTGTCGGACAGCGGCAGGCCACCAAGCCTCGTCACCGGGCCGAGCCCGTTCACCACGGGCCGCAGGCCGAGTTCGCCGTAGGAGGATGCGGTGGGGACACTCATGGTTGGTCTTCGTCGATGCCGGTATCCGGGATCGCCTGCGGTGCGGTGTAGCGCAGTGACAGGTGCGGTGTCGGGACCAGCCGCTTCTCGCGGCGGGACCTCAGCGCGGCCTCGATCACTCCGGTGGTCAGCAGCGTCCGGGTCACCGGGTACGGGCTGATGCCGGTGAGCACAAGGGATTCGATCTGACGGACCAGGAAGGTGAAGTGCCCGTGATCGGGCTCGTCGAGCCAGGGTGACGTCACGACCGTCTTGTCGGGGCCACGGACGGCAATCGCGGCCCGGTACGCGTGCAGATCGAAGTTCACCACCGTCAGCGAGGTGCCGTCGAGATACTCGATGAGGAACAGGTCGTTCGCGCAGCTGCGGGCGAAGCCGATCGGATCGTCGGTGTCGATGCCCAGGGCGCCGACCGCGGCGGCGAACAGGTCCGAGCCGCCGAGCCGCAACACGATCGCCGGTTCCACGGCCGCGCCGGTCACCGCCGTGACGGTTGCGACTCCCGTTTCGCCGCCGCTTCGGCGTTCCAGCAGCGCCTGGGCGAATTCCAGATCGTGGAAGCCGTTCATCTCGGTCGGCCGGCAACCGGGCTCGGTCGCCGCGATTCCCGCGACGACAGCCTCGGAGATCGGCGCGCCGTAGGGCCAGTTCGCACCGGTGGGGGTGCGCCAGGCGAGCGGCAGGGACGAGCCAGCGAGGAGCGGGATGCCCAGCCGGTCGGCGTCGGCAACCATGCTCGCGGCGTCGGTGAAGCTCCACGCCAGGTGCTTGTCGACGAAGATCGGCACGGTCCGGCCGCCCGCGACCATGGCCGCCACGCTGGCGTCGAACATTCGCCGCCGAGGGTACAGCTTCTGTTCGAATTCGCCCCATCCGTAGTCGCCGTGCTCGCCGATGATCAGCACACCGTCAACGTTCACGCCTGACCCGCCGAGGGAAATCGCTTCACCGACGGACTTGAACATCGGAATCCCGTGCGCGCGCAGCGTCTCCGTGCCGATGTCGATGCGTGATATGGGCTCGAAGTCATGCGAACCGAGCTGCTCAAGGTAGACCGACGCCACCTCGATCCGCGCATCCTGGTGTGCGCCGCCGAAGCGGTACCCGTCCAGCAGACGTCCGACGATCACATCGGCATGGGAGCCCTTGAAGTAGACCGTGCACAGCACGGCGACGCGCGGCCTGTTGCCCATGATTGTTCTGTTCTCCTTATGCTGTCAGAATCGCGCGTGCGGAGAGGCGTTTGCAGCCGAGCTCGACCTCCAGGTCGACCACCGGTGGGCGGGCGGGCCAGTGGTGCAGCCCGTGCTGGGCGATGGAGCCGAACGTGCCGGTCAGCACAGCCTGCAGCCAGTCCGGAGGCTGCGCGATGTACACATCGACAATGCGCGCATCGTCGGTGGACAGGCCCAGTGCGTGAGAGCGGGCGGCGATCTCACCGGCCACGAAGTCGACCTTCGCGCGCAAGCCGGCCATGCTGGTGTCGCGGTAGGCGATGGTGTTCTCTGGACCGAGCGCACCACGGATCTCGGCCACCCCGGACAGCACGAAGTCGGCGCCGTCCGCGGCGGCGTCCGGCTCCACCACCTGCACCGCGCGCACCGACGGCTGGTCCAGCAACGACTCGACGGGAGCCACGTTCGTCCGGGTCAGGGGACTGGGCTCGCCCTCGCTCAACGGGTAGTAACGGCCGAGCAGATCGAGGTAGTACGCGTTGAAGGACGCGAAGCCCTCGAGATCGAACGGCACCGGCGACCGTAGGTCCACACCGGCCAGCGCTTCCCAGCCCTGGCCGTGGGAGGCGAGTTCCCGCCCGACCCGATCGAAGGCGATCTCAAGTGGCTGCGGCGTGGCGAACTCCCACTCGACGATCCGGAAACCGGGCTCGACGGCCAGGCCGTTCGAGAACGTCGCGCCACCGGGCAGGTACCGGTAGGCGCCACTTCGATGTGTGACGGATGTGGTCATGTGCGCTCCTAACTCCGTTGGCGCGCGCGGAAGGCGGCGGCGTTGACCCGGTTGCCACAGGTACGGCTGTCGCAGTACGCCCGCGACCGGTTGCGAGAGAAGTCGACCAGCACCCGGTTGCAGTCCGGTGCGGCGCAGACGCGCAACCGGCCCGCCTCACCCGCTACGAGCAGGAAGGCGAGCGCCATGGAGCAGTCGGCGTTGAGATGTTCGGCCAGCGACGCGTAGGGCGGGAAGAAGTGCAGGTGTACGCCGAGGTCGTCGTGTTCGACGACGCGTGGTGTAACAGTCGCGTTGGCGAGCGCGTCGTTGATCAGTCGATTGCGGGCCTGGTCGTCCGGCGCGACGAAGATCGCGGCCAGCCGGGCTCGGACGCGATGCACAGGCTCGACATCGGCGTTCGTCGGCGGCGCCACCTCGGTGATGATCCGTTCGGTGACGAATCTGCGCAGCGCTTCGGCGTCGGGCAGTTCCTCGGTCCCGCTCGCATGCGGGCTGGTGTTGACCAGCGTGGTGATGGTGCCGAGCACATGGTCGAGGTGGTGCCGCGAGGTCACCATGTCAGTCCTCCGCCGGGGAACTGGAGATCAATGCACTGGCAACGTCGCTCCCGCCGGCCGGTGTGGACCGGTGGAACCGCACGAGGAACTTGGCGACGACGGCGACGATCTCGTCGACCAGGACAGCACCGAGTTCGGCCGTGGCCCTGGCCGCGTCGTCCGTCCGTCCGTCGCTCGCCTCCCAGAGGCCCGGCCGGCGGATGGACGCCCCCGGGATGTCCGGGCGGCCGAGCGGTGTCCACTCGGTGGGGTCCGTCGCGCGGCGGTCGAGATGGACGAGGTCCGGCTCCAGCGCGAGCATCAGCGATGTCTCGAAGTGTCCGGCGTGACCAGGCGAGACGAACCCGTGCGCACGCAACACGTCGTCCGCGAGAACCCAGTACGACGCCGCGGCGATGTGCACATCGAGCTGTTCCTCATGGACGATCCGGTCCACGGCGAGGCGGATGGCGGAGTCGTTGCCGCCGTGCCCGTTCAGCAGCACCACGCTGCGGTACCCCTCGCGCACGGCACCGCCGACCAGGTCGCACAGCAGGTTGACGTAGGTCGAGGCGGTGAGGCTCAACGTGCCGCCGAAGGGCAGGTGGTGGTGCGCGCAGCCGAACGGCAGTGTCGGCGCGACCAGGACGGGCACCTGCTCGGCGGCCAGTCGGGCGGATCGGTGCGCGATGGCGTTCACGCACGCGGCGTCGGTGCGCGTCGGAAGGTGGTGGGCGTGTTGTTCGGTGGAGCCGAGGGGAAGCACGAGCGTCGTCGCGGCGGCGGCCGAGTTCAGCTCGTCACGGGTAAGCACGTCGAATGCGATTGGCTCCGGGGGGACCCGCTCGACGACGTGGACGGGGGCGCGCATGCCGCAGACCATAGCGTACGTAAGTCCCGTAGTCATGTTTGCTCATGTGCCGATTTTCGTAAGGACCAAAGTGCAATTGCTCGTGCTTGACGCTCCTACCCAGGCGCCTTATGTTCTCCGTACTCAGCAACCGTGCTTACGGTCATGACGCGGGGCGAGGTTCGTATCCGGGTGCACCTGAGGAGCTCAGTTGTTGTCAAGCAAGCCTTAAGGAGACAGACCTGTGAAGAGACGCTCCTACCTCGCCGGCGTCGCCGCGCTCGCGGCGTCGTTGGCGCTGACCGCGTGTAGCGACGGCGGCACCGAAGACTCATCCGAGCCGCTCAGCGGCGCCGGCAAGACCCTTGTCGTGCAGGGGAGTGCCTACTTCCTCCCAGTCTTCAAGGAGATCGGCGCGCAATTGCAGCAGCAACTGCCTGGTCTGCAGATCAGGTACGACGAACTGACCGGAGAACAGGAGACCTCGACCAACCTGCAGGTCGTCACCTCCGACGCCGCTCCGGACGTGGCGGACATACCGACCAACCTGCCCCCGTACCGGACCTTGCTCAAGGCCAAGCAGTTGATCCCGCTCGACGATGTGTGGGCGGCCGACGACCTGGAGAACGGGTACGGCAAGGACTTGGCGAACTCGCTCAAGGCCGGTGACGGCCACCCGTACGTCGTCTCCTACAGCCGTACCCTCTACGGCGTCGTCTGGTACAACAAGGAGATCTTCTCCAAGCTCAACATCTCGGTCCCGGCCGATCACCAGATCGCGACGATGGCCGACCTGCTGACGATCACCAATGCTCTTCGTGCCGGCGGGTACCAGCCACTGGCGGCCGGCGGTGCGTCGAACTACCACCTGACGTGGATCCTGGACAGCCTGCTGCCGACCTCGGCGACGCCGGAGCAGCTGAACAACTTCGTCAACAACTTCGACCAGAAGGTCCCGATCACGGTCGACTACACCGACAAGTCGTTCACCGCGGTGCTCGACCGGCTCAAGGAGATGTACGACAACAAGGTCTTCCAGGACGGGACCCTCGGGATGGATTCACCGACGACGAACGCGTTGTTCGCCTCGGGCAAGGCCGGGATGCTCATGGGTCATGACCTGTCACCGACAGGTGCCAAGAAGACGAGCAAGACGGACCTGGATCTGGACTTCCTGTTCCTTCCGCCGATCAACCCCGGTGCCAAGACGCTCCCGGTGAACTACGCGGGCAACACCCTCGCCATTCCGAAGAAGGCGAAGAACCCTGCCATCGCCAAGGAGTTCCTCAAGCTGTTGATGAACAAGGAGAACCAGGCGAAGGCGATCAAGTGGAGCGGCGGTGCCGCGCCCGCCATCGACCTGCCCACCTCGTTGCTGACCGAGGGAAAGCCGGCGAACGAAATGGGTCTGCTCAGCTACGGCGCCGCGAATGGGACTCGCGACGGGTGGGCGTCGATCGTCCCCGCCAAGCTGGGAACGACCGACCCGTACATCGAGAAGCTGTTCACCGGCGCGATGAACTCCGCAGAGATCGGCAAGGCGTTGAACGGCATTCGGGATGAGCTCAGGTCGAGTTCCTGATCCTGTGCGCACCGCAGATACCGCCGGTCGCCACGAGTGGCCACCGGCGGTCCATCCCAGAAAGCTGTTGTGGACTGTGACCCCTCGTGCGTTTCGCCGGCGCGGTACGACCGCCAAGGTCCCCTGGCCCCTGGCCGTGATGCTCAGCCTTCCGGCGCTGGTCGGGATCGTCATCGTGTTTCTGGTGCCGTTCATCG
Source organism: Dactylosporangium sp. AC04546 (assembly GCF_022095675.1). Lineage (GTDB taxonomy): Bacteria > Actinomycetota > Actinomycetes > Mycobacteriales > Micromonosporaceae > Dactylosporangium. Next base: position 93,369 of record NZ_JAHYSG010000009.1, read on the forward strand.
GCACGATTCGGCTCTCGTTCACGACCTGGTTCGGCGTCGGCGAGGCCGAACCGGTCGGCCTGAGGAACTACGACGCGCTGTTCAGCGATCCCACGTTCTACTCCTCGATCCGCGTCACCGTTCTCTACACGCTGCTCTCCGCGCTCGGCATCGTCCTCCTCGCCACCGTCACGGCGATGTCCGTGCGGCGGGGGCGCCTCGCCACGGTGCTGCGGATCATCTGGTTCCTCCCGGCAATCGCGCCGGGCACCGCAGTCGCGGTGTTCTGGGCGTTCGCCCTGCAGCCGGTGTCCGGGGCGGTGAACGGCCTTCTCGGCATTGTCGGACTCGGTGACACGCACGCCTGGCTGGCGTCGCCCCGTGACGCGATCTACGTCGTCATCGCGGTCACGATCTGGGCCGGCGTCGCGTTCCCGTTCCTGCTCATCGTGGGCGCGGTCGAACGGGTCGCCCCGGAGATCTACGAGGCAGCCCAGCTCGACGGCGCAGGGGCTGCTCGCCAGGCGTTTCACATCACGCTGCCGCTGATTCGGCCTGTCCTCGCGATGGTGACCGTGCTCGAACTCATCTGGAACTTCAACTCATTCACGACGGTGTGGGCCATGACCAAGGGTGGCCCGGCGGAGGCGACGAACACGCTGCCCGTGCGCCTCTATGTCGACGCGTTCCAGAACTTCGAATTCGGGGAGGCGGCGGCGCTCGGTGTGATGACCAGCGTGGTACTGGTCGTGATCGGGCTGGTCGGCCTGCGCTTCGCCAACCGGAGCGCCGTATGAAGCCTTCGCTGAAGCTCCGAAACGGCGCCGGCAAGGGCGCGTCGTGGCTGCTCAAGCTCGTCTGGACACTGCTGATCGTCGTTCCGTTCGTGCAGATCATCCTCTTGTCGCTGCGGTCGATGGCGAGCATCTACAACGACCCCCTCGGATTCTCCGGGGACTGGGTTCCGCAGAACTTTCCCGACGCGTGGGCCGGCCCTTCCGGTACCGCAGGCTTCGGCCTGTACGCCCGTAACTCGGTGCTGGTCGCGGTGGTCGCATTGGCCGTGTCGTCCGCGTTCGGCTCGCTGGCGGCGTACTTCACCGCGACGTTGCCCCCGAAATGGCGGCGGCGGTCCATGCTCGTGCCGCTGATCGCGACCACGGTGCCCACCATCGCCTTGTTGATCCCCTTCTTCCAGGCCTTCAACATCCTCGGCACACTGAACAGCCCGAGCGCCGTGGGTGTTCTCTATGGATTGCTGTGCCTGCCGACCACAGTCCTGGTGCTGCACGCGTTCTTCCTGGACTTTCCGGAGGACATCCGCGAAGCCGCCGCCATGGACGGGTTGGGCCACATCGGGACCTTCTTCCGCATGGTGCTGCCGTTGTCCACCGGTCCGCTCGGCGCGGTCGGGCTGCTCAATCTGATCTGGGTCTGGGGTGAGACGCAGATCGGTCTGGTGCTGCTGCACTCATCGGACGCCCAGACGATCCCCCTCGGGCTGCTCTCCTTCCAGGGGCGTTTCGTCAGCGACCTCGGCCCGATGTTCGCGGGCCTTGCGATGGCCACCGTCCCGATCATCGTGGTGTACATCGTGTTCCACCGGACCATCAACAAGGGGATCTCGCTCGGCGGGTTCCGATGACACGTTCAGAAAGCGACAGGCCCTTGACTCCCAGAGCACCGCTCAGCCCTCCCGAGGACATCCCAGAACTCGACGGGAAGGTCTGGCTGTACACCGGTGCGGAAGGGCCACCGCTGGCCCGGCAACAGGCGGCATTTCAGGCGTACCTGAACAATCGTGGGCTCGCCGAGGCGGGCCGCGCCGCGCACGCCGCAGTGGAGGAACGGTTGCGGGGGCGGCTCGCCGCGATGCTCGGGCTCGGGCCGGAGTCGGTCGCGCTGGTGTCCAACGCCAGTGAGGCGATCAACCTCGTTGTCGGAAGCGTCCCGCTGGTTCCGGGCGACAACGTCGTGTTGAACGCGATGGAGTACCCATCGATGGTGCAACCCTGGTTGCGCTGGGTCTCCCGTGGGGTCGACGTCCGGATGGCGCCGGCGATCGGTGGTGACGTACCGACCAGCTCGATTACGGACCTGATCGACGACCGGACGAAGGTGGTCGGGGTCAGCCACGTCAGCTACCTCTCCGGCTGGCGGCACGATCTGGTTGCGATCACCAAGGCCGCCGAGGCGGTCGGTGCGCTGACCCTGGTCGACGCGACGCAGTCGCTCGGCGTCGTGCGAGTTCCCGGTGATCTGGTCGACGTGGTGATCAGCAGTTCGTACAAGTGGCTGCTCGGCGGCCACGGTCTCGGTATTCTTGCGTGGAATGCGGCTCGCCGGCCACTGCCTGAACCCCCGGCCGTGGGCTGGCGATCAGTGGGCGAGCTCTTCACCGACGATCGCATGGAGCGCTACGACCTGCACACCACGGCGCGACGCTTCGAGGTCGGCCTGCCGTCCTACCCCAGCATCTACAGCCTCGACGCGTCCCTGGCCTGGCTCCTGCAGTTCGCTCCAGAGGAGGTGGAGGAGCACGTCCTCGCCCTTACCGGCCGACTGGTCAATGAACTCTCCGAGCGCGGATGGGACGTGCTGACCTCGGCCGACGGCGCACACCGTGCCGGAAACGTCAGCATCAGGGCGCAGAACGGCGCCGATCTCGCCGTCGATCTCGCCGGCCGCGCCGTGCATTGCTGGGGCGGAGACGGCAGGCTGCGGTTCTCGCTGCATCTGTTCAACGGCGATGCGGACATCGACCGCCTGCTGGCCACGCTGGAGTCGGTGCGTCGTCCCAGCAGGGCGGATGCGTCATGAGCCGAGGCGCCGATCTCGTGGTTCGGCATGGCCACGTCATCACGATGGACGACGACCGTACCCAGATTGCGGACGGTGCTGTAGCGGTCATCGGCGACACCATTGTCGCGGTTGGTGCCGACCGGGACGTGGCGGCGCAGTTCACGGCGACCGCGGAGATCGACGCTGCCGGCGGACCCGTCCATCCAGGACTCATCGAGGCCCATCTCCACGCCTCGTACGGGCTGTTTCGTGGAGCGCTGCCGGATCAGATGCCTGAGGACGAGACGTTCGACAGTTTCGAGAGCGTCTTCTACAACCAGGTGCGAGACGAGGACGAGTACCTGTCGGTCGCTCTGGCCGGTGTGGAGATGATCCGCAACGGCACGACGTGTTTTCTCGAGGCGGGGACGATCCTCTCGCCGGACAGTGGCGCCGCGGCGGCGGAGCACGTCGGGATCAGGGCGCTGCTCGGGGACGCGTTCATCTGGGACCAGCCGCATGGCTTCGCGATGGGCACGACCGAGGACCAGGCGCACCAACGGCCGGTGCTCGCGCGCACTCCGCAGTCACTGGACGAAGCACTGGCGAGTCTCGGTACGCAACTGTCCCGCAACGGCAGGGAGGGCCTTGTCCGCGGGCACGTGGCCGTGCTCGGTCTCGGAACCGCCAGCGAACACCTGCTGGTCGAAGCGAAGCGGGTGGCATCATCCGCCGGCGTCGTCCTCAACATGCACCAGTCCTACAGTCCAGCCGACACGGCAGCGGATCGCAGCCGGTTCGGCACCGACCCTCTGGTCCGGCTGCACGAACTCGGACTGCTCGACGGTAACGTCACGCTCGCTCACGTGAACCACCTCACCGACGCGGAAGCCGAGGTCGTCCTCGAGTCCGGGGTCAACATCGCCTGGGCCCCGGCCGCATCGATGATGTGGGGCCATGGCAGCACCCTGCACGGCCGCCACGCCGAACTGTGGCGGCGCGGCGGCAACATCGCTCTTGGGTCCGACTCGCCGAACTGGTCGAACAGCTTCGACGTGTTCCGCCAGATCATGTTGGCCGTGCTCGGGGCGCGCGATGCACACCAGAGCCGGACCTACCTCACCGCCGAGGACGGCCTCTACATGGCCACCCGCGGGGCCGCGCGGGCGGTGGGGATGGCCGAACGGATCGGCTCGCTGGAGGTGGGCAAGAAGGCCGACATCGTGATCCACACACTGGACCGGCCGGAACTCGTCCCCACCACCGACATGACACGCAACCTCATATACTCGTCGGGGTCGAAGTCCGTCGACACCGTCGTCATCGGCGGGACCGTGGTGCTGGAACACGGGGCCTTCCGCCGCGTCGCCGAGCGAGAGCTGTACCGGGAGGTTCGCGCGGCGTCACAAGCGCTGCTGCGGCGGATGGACCGCGCTGTCACCCCCAACACGCCGACCCGGCGGCCCCAGCGATGAGCGCGGTCACGATCGAGCTCGAGCCAGTGGCCTTCGGGCGGGCCGCGCAGATCCTGGTACGCCACGGCGACCTGTCGGCAGCAACCTTCCGCTACGGCAGCGGGGTGTGCGGCCTCGCCATTCGACATGGCTCCGCAGAGCTGGAGTTGCTGCCGTTCCAGGGCCAGCAGGTATGGCGGGCCAGGCTTGGCGGGCGGGAGCTGACCATGCGCTCCATGTTCGACGAGCCGCAGCCCACGCTGGAGTACCTGGGCACCTACGGGGCGTTGTTCATCCACTGTGGAGCGCTGGCCATGGGCAACCCCGGCCCTGGGGACCACCACCCACTGCATGGAGAGCTACCCAACGCCCCGTATCGCCAGCCACAGCTCGTGGCTGGATCGGACGCGCATGGCAGGTTCCTCACCCTCACCGGCACCTATGAGCACGCCACCGCGTTCGGCAACCGCTACCTCGCCACGCCACGGCTGACCGTGCGTGAGGGCAGCACCCGGCTCACCGCACGGATGTGCGTTCGCAACATCGGCCACCGCCCGATGCCGCTGATGTACCTCGCACACGTCAACTTCGCCCCCGTCGACGGCGCGCAGCTGATCGACTCGTTGGGGATCGAGACGATCGAGCCTGGCCGGCCGGTCGATCCCGAGCGGGTCACCACGCGCCACCCCACCGCGGACGCGAACGGCTGGGCGCACGCACTGCAGCTGCACCCCGACGGCGGCGCCGACTTCGTCCGCCACCGCCCGGAGGAACTCGACCATGCCTTGCGCTGGCTTGTGCGCGACGGCGACCAGGACGCACTGGGGTTGGCGCTACCCGCGACGGCGGAGGTCGAGGGCGTGCAGCGAGAGACTGAGAAGGGAAACGTGCGACAGCTGAGTCCAGGGGAGGAGTTCACGTGCACCGTCGAGTTCGGTGCGCTGGACGCTGCGGATGCGGCCACGATGGTGTCCGCGATGAGGTCTGGGGCACTTGATGGCTGATCGAGGGCCTACGGTCGCCGTGATCGGCCTCGGCGCGTTCGGGCAGGCGCATCTTCAGGCGTATGTGCGGGCCGGTGCGCGGATTGCCGCGGTCGCCGATCGCGATGGTGGCCTCGCGCGCCGGACGGCCGAGGAGTTCGACGTCCCCGCCTCGTTCGCCAACGGCGTGGATCTCCTCGACGCGGTGTCGGTTGACGGCGTTTCCGTCGTCACCTCCGCAGCGTCGCATGTGGAGTTGGCTCGCGAGGCGACGCTGCGCGGGCACAAGGTGCTACTGGAGAAGCCGATCGCGATGACGGCCACGCAGGTGGCGCTGCTGCCCGCCGCTGCCCGGTCCCGGATCCTGCCGGGGCACGTCCTGCGCTTCGAGCCGCTGCACCAGCGGTTACGAACCGAGATCACGTCCGGACGCATCGGCGCCGTCCTGGGAGTCGCGGCCGGCCGCAGCCGGACCCGCGACCACCAGCGGCTCTACGCCGATGTCCATCCGGCGCGGATGACCGGCATCCACGATATCGATCTCATTGCCTGGCTGACCGGCTCGCCGATCCGGCGGGTCGTCGCGTCGGCCGAGGGGGAACCGCCGAGCCTGGTCCAGGCGCACCTGTTCTCGGCGTCGGGCATCGGAAGCTCGATCCGTACGTCCTGGCTGCTGCCCGACGATGCCGGTGCCGAGGACGAGTTGGAGGTCTACGGGCAGGAGGGCGTGGCCCGGCTGCGGGTCGACTCCACGGGCGCGGTGCTGTACGGGCAGTCACGCGAGCGGCCGTGGGCCAGTGCGCCGCCGGCTGACGCGCCGGGCCTGGACGCCGAGATCGTTCACTTTCTCCGGTGGCTGCGCGACGACGTCGAGCCGCTCGTGAGCTTCGCCGAGGCCGCCCACGCCGTAGCTGTCGCCGATGCGATCGTCGCCTCAGGCGCGGCGGGCGGCGCGCCGGTCGATGTCCTGGAGGTGCCGTCATGAACGAAGCGGTGACGAACGCGTACGCCACGGTCGAGGCCGAACTGGACCGGCGGCGTGCCGACCTGGAGGCGCTCGTCTTCGAGATGGTCTCCATCAACAGTCAGATCCCGCCGTTCGGTGACGAGCGCGCGATCTGCGCGTTTCTCTCCGCGGCGCTCGGCCGCCTCGGGTTGCCCGAGGCCGAGATCCACGCCCTCGACCCCGAACGGCCCAATCTCCTCGTACGGATCCCCGGCACACCTGGCGGCAAACGGCTGGTGCTCTGCGGTCACATCGACACCAAGCCCGTTGGCGACGCTCGCAGCATCTGGCGATCCGAGCCGCTCACCGCCACGGTTATCGGCGACCGGGTCTACGGCCTCGGCACCAGTGACATGAAAGCCAGTGTCGGCGCGATGATCACAGCCGTCGCGGCGATCCGGGCGTGCGGTATAGATCTCGCCGGCGACGTGCTGCTGGCGCTGGTTGCCGACGAAGAAGCCGGGGCCACCTTCGGTGCGAAGTTTCTCGCCCCGCGCATCGCCACTGATGTCGATGCGGCGCTGATCGGCGAGCCGTCCGGCTGGACCCGGGATTGGGAGGGCATCCACCTTGTCTCCCGCGGACTGTGCTGCTTCAAGGTCCGGGTGCACGGCACCCAGATGCACAGCAGCCTCTCAGACCGCATGCCGTCGGTGAACGCGAACCTCGAAATGGCGCGTCTGATCCTGCAGCTGCGTGACGAGTTCGCCGCAGCGCCCATCTCGCAGCCACGCGACGGCCTACGCCCAACCGCCAACATCGCCGTCACTACCAGCGGCGGGGTGTTCTACGGCGTCGTACCGGGCGAGGCGGCGTTCGGCTGTGACCTGCGCATCGTGCCGGGCATGTCGGAGGGCGAGGTCCGCGCATTTCTCGGCGACTGGGCGCAACGGATGACCGACGCCGGTCCAGCGCAGGTCTCCGTCGAGTACGACGACGTGCTGAGCTGGATACCGAGCGCCGCTCTTTCCGCGAACCATCCACTGGCCGCGTCCGCCGTCGCGGCGACTCGTACCGTGCTGGGCGCCGACGTTCCGCTGTCGACCTTCCCCGGCACGACTGATGCGCCCTGGTTCGAGAGGGCTGGCGTGCCGACAATGCCATCGCTCGGCCCCGGCATCCTGACGTATGCCCACGGTCCCAACGAGTTCGTGAGCCGGGAGGCGATCCACGAAGCCGCCAAGATCTACGCGCACATCGTGCTCAGCTACTGCGGCGTCGCGCGGTGAGCCTCCTCGCCGATGCCCACGTACATTTCTTCGCGACCGGATACCCAGGCGAAGCGCGGTCCCCGGTTCCCGGGGCAGGTGAGGAGGTCGCCGCCTACGAACGGATCCGCATCAGCTCGGGCGTGGGCGACGCTCTCGTCGTCGGGTTCGAAGGGGCGGACTTCGCGGCCGGCAACAACGACTACATCCGGACCCTCGCCGCCGAGCGCGACTGGATGCACACAACCGCCTACGTCGCGGCCCACGGACGTCCGTCAGCGGCCCGGGCCCGAGCGATATTCGCGGCGGGTCATATCGGGATCTCGATCTACGCGGCCGACACCGTGGCGGGCCGGACGATCCGTGACTGGCCCGCTGAGTTCTGGTCCGAGTGCGATCAGTCGGGCGCCGTGGTGTCCGTCAACGCGACGCCGGAGGCGGTCGAGCAGTTGGCAGGCCTGCCGAGAACGGCACCGAACTGCGCCTTCCTCTTCGCCCACCTCGGCCTACCGGGGCGGTACGCGGTCGCGCCGAGTGCGCAAGTGGCGAGGACGCGCCTGGAGCCGCTGCTTCGGCTCGCTGAACACCCCAACTGCTTCGTGAAGATATCGGGCTTGTACGCCGTCGCCGATTCCCGCACCGCTGATCCGCACGACGGGGCAACGCCGTTCGTTACCGCCTGCCTGCGGGACTTCGGCGCCAGTCGGTGCCTCTGGGGCTCCGATTTCGCTCCGGCTCTCGAGTACGTCAGCTTCGAACAATGTCGCGACCTGCGGCAGTTGGACAGCCTCTCGGTAGCTGCCCGGCAACTGGTGATGGGCGACAACCTTCGGCGCCTGCTCGCGTTCGGTCCAGGCATGCGCCGCTGATGGAGTCCGCATGACCCCACGGTCCGCTCGCAGGTGCGGCGATGATGAGGAGAAGAGATGAAAGAGTTCGATGGTCTCGCTGCCATCGTGACCGGCGGGGCGTCCGGGATCGGGCTCGCCACCGCGCGGCTGCTGGCTGAGCGGGGCGCCCGGGTGGCGGTGCTGGATCTCAACGTCGACGGCGTTGGTCCGGAGTTCCTCGCGTTACAGTGCGACGTCACCGATGACGCGGAGGTCACCGCGGCGGTCGCGGCGGCCGAACGGGATTTCGGCCGGCTCGATGTCGTGATCAACAATGCCGGCATCGGCGCTCAGGGCACGGTCGACGCCAACGACCTCGACGAGTGGCGGCGCGTCCTCGACGTCAACCTGCTCGGCGTGGTCCGCGTGGCCCGGGCCAGCCTGCCGGCCCTGCGCAGTTCGCCGGCGGCGTCAATGGTCATCACCTCGTCGATGGCGGCCACGGTCGGCCTGCCACAGCGGGCGCTCTACAGCGCGACCAAGGGCGCCCTGCTCTCACTCACCCTGGCGATGGCCGCCGACCACGTACATGAGGGGATCCGGGTCAACTGTGTGGCCCCCGGCACCGCGGACACGCCCTGGGTCCAGCGCCTGCTGGCTCGGGCGGGCGATCCGGTCGCCGAACTCGCCGCTCTGGGGGCCCGCCAACCCATCGGCCGGTTGGTCAGCGCGCCGGAGGTGGCCGAGGCGATCTGCTACCTGGCCAGCCCGCGCTCCGCGTCGACCACCGGCACGGCGTTGCCCGTCGACGGAGGCGCCCAGAGCCTCCGCCTGCCTGTCGGGCTCGCAACGTAGGTTCGGTCGTCGTGAGCGTGCCTCAGCGCTGATGAGCGTGATCGACCGGCTCGACCTGCGGCTTCGGCGACGGGTGGTCGTCGGCGATCTGGCCGCTGAGCGGCTGCCGACCCGGCTGTGCCTCGGCCTTGGCGTCGACGTCCTCCTCCGCGAGGCCCTTTGTCTCGGCCTTGATGATCCGCATCGAGCGGCCGAGCGAACGCGCCGCGTCAGGCAGGCGCTTGGCGCCGAACAGCAGGATCAGTACCACCACCAGCACGAGGATGTGCCACGGCTTGAGTGCACCCATGTGAAGCCACCTCACTGTATTGGCCGCTGACCGGCCCGCCCGTCCAGGTTGTGCAGTCGCCCTGGGGTCCCACCCACGCTGAGGTGGGACCCCAGACTCGGTAGAACTGTTGCGCTACTTGCGCCCGGAGGTGTTGATGTGGTCCAGGGTGCTGCAGCCTCGCCAGACCGTGTTCACGGACCCGGGCGGGTTGAGCGTCGGGTCGCCGGCGTCGTCGTGCTCCAGGAAGAACCGGTAGTTCCGGAGGTCCTTGATCGCGGACAGTGCGCGGGTCCAGTCGATGTCGCCCTTCCCGACGTCAACGAACCGGAACTTCTTGCCTGCCGCCCGGGTGCCCGCAGCCGCCGTGCGGTTGCCGTTCGGGTCCCACTTGATGTCCTTGATGTGGAACGCGATGAACCGCTCCCCGTGCTCCTTGATCCACCAGTACGGGTCCTCACCGGCGACCGAGACCCAGCCCAGGTCGACCTCGAACTTGACGTACCGGGGGTCGGTGCGCTCGAGGAGGGTGTTGTAGATGGGGACGCCGTTCTCGAGCGCGAACTCGCGGTCGTGGTTGTGGAAGAAGAAGCCGGCGAAGCCCTGCGAAACGGCGTGCTGGCCGCACTCGTTGAACTTCTCGGCCATGGCCTTGAAATAGTCGCTGGTGTTCTCGCCGGACCCACCGCCGGGGAAGCCGATGGCGCTACCGGTCCCGACGTAGGGGAACCTGCCCAGCGTCTGGGCGTCCTCGAAGATCTGCATCCGGCCGTCGTAGGTCGACCACGGGTTCGGGAGGTTGAGGCCGCGCGGGCCGAAGTGGTTGCTCACGATGCGAAGCCCGTACGACTGGACGATGGACTTGAGCTGGGCCGTCGTCTTCTCGTAGTAGTTGCCGGCAAGCTCGAGCTCCCTGACGCCGGCGTCGTAGACCGCCTCCAGTGCGATCTCGAGGTTCTTGAAGTCGCTGCCGATCAACTGGCGGACGGTGAAGATCTGCAAGCCGATGCGGTCGGCGGGAATCACGTTCGGCCCGCCGGCGGGCTGACCCTGCGACGAGGTTGCAACGGCGGAGGCTGGGCTCGCAGTGGCGGCGATCGCTCCGGCGGCCACAATGCCGGCGCCGGCGCCGAGCATGGCGCGACGACTTAGCTTGTTTTCCACGGGTCCTCCTTTGGTCGTTGCGCGGCCCTGCGTCCGCCGTAGTAAAGGGGCGGAGTGGGGTGAAAGGGACGGGGCTCCTCGAACGGCCGCGCGGTGACGACCATATGGCGGCGGCCGAACATTTGACAAGCGTTAGACAGAAGTCGGTTGATCACAGGCATAAGTTGTCGGATTGGCGGCATATAGGCGGCATCGGCGCTGGCCAGATCTCGATGCCGGCATGCCAACGACCTGGCCAGGGGCCACCGGCGGCTCCTGAGAACCGCAGCGCCTTGGCCTTCGGGCAGAACGGACGTCCGTGCCGAACGTGCCGAGGACGGCACCGCCGGCCCATCGATCGCTCTTGTTCGACGACCGAACAGAAGTTGCTTGCAATTCAGCGAGATCGCCTTGTGTGCCGCCATATGATTCACTTCGACCATGCCCCAGTCCGCATCCGCGCCTCGTGCGCCCGTTCATCACGGCGCGGCGGTTACCGGCGGGTTCACCGGACCCGGCTCCGGGGCTCCCGGCGCCGGGGAACTGCTCCAACTCCTTCGCGACGGGCAGCCCCGCACCCGTGCTGAGCTGGCCAGACTCACCGGGCTAGCCCGGTCCACCGTCAGCCTCCGCGTCGACGCCCTGCTCGCCAGCGGTCTGCTTGCGCCCTCGGGCGAGGCGGCCTCGACCGGCGGCCGCCCTCCGGCCAGGTTCGCCTTCAACCCGCGGGCCCGGGTCGTCGTCGGCGTCGACCTCGGGGCGACCCATGGTCATGTCGCGCTCACCGACCTCACCGGCCAACCCCTGTCCGAGGTCGAAGAGCGCATCGAAATCTCGGCCGGGCCGACCACAGTCCTCGACTGGGTCGTCGCGACGACACGACGGCTGCTCGACGAGGCGGACCGGGACGTCAAGGACCTCGTCGGTATCGGGATCGGCTTGCCGGGCCCGGTCGAGCACTCCAGCGGCAGGCCGATGCGCCCGCCCATCATGCCGGGGTGGGACGGCTATGACGTGCCCGGACACGTGCGGCACCACTGGGACGTTCCAGTCCTCGTCGACAACGACGTCAACATCATGGCCCTCGGCGAGCACGTGACGGCCCACCCGGAACTCGATCACCTCCTGTTCGTCAAGGTCGCCACCGGGATCGGCGCCGGGATCATCAGTGGTCGTCGCCTGCTCCGGGGCGCGGTCGGGGCCGCCGGCGACCTCGGCCACGTGGCGGCCCCCCACGCCCCCGACGTCCTGTGCAAATGCGGCAACACCGGATGCCTCGAGGCCGTCGCGAGTGGCCACGCGATCATCAAACACCTCACCACGGCCGGGGTGCCCGCAACGACGAACAGCGACGTCGTCGCACTCGTCCGCGGCGGCAACATCACCGCCGCACACGCGGTTCGCCAGGCCGGACGCACGATCGGCGAAGTCCTCGCGACATGCGTGAGCCTGCTCAACCCCCAACTCGTCGTCATCGGTGGTTCACTCGCCCAGGCCGGCGAAAGCCTCATCGCCGGGGTGCGGGAGGTCGTCTACGGCCGCTCACTCCCGCTCGCCACCGCCCACCTGCAGATCGTGCCGGCAACGACCGGCACCCACGCCGGCGTCATCGGCGCGGCGACGATGGCCATCCAGCACGCCCTCGCCGCCGAGCGCATCGACGAGGCACTCGCGAAAGCGTCATCGCCTCCGATCGCAGCTGGCGCATGAACCCTTCATCGATGTAGGGCGAGGGCGTCGGGTCGTGCACCACGGCGGCGGCAACGTGCATCGGCGTATCCGGGGACCGAGCGCCGCGGGTTCTGACATCACCGACCATCCACCGGGCCGTCAACGCACCTCTTGACGAGTTGTCTACGCTGGTGTTGACTGCGGACCAACGAGCCACTGCCCGTCGCTACCTGGTGATGGCCAAGTGCTGTCCGTGGCGCCTTGGACGAGTGCGGCGACGGGCCATCACAGTGCGCCCGGCGAAGTCATGCAGGAGGGACCGCCGTGGAGGACGACGTCTTCATCATCGACTCTCTCGTACACGCACTGAACTGGACCGAGGAGAACTGGGCGGACCCTGTCGCCGCCGGGTCGTCTGCTGAGGCCGCCGCCTATACAGCCGCGCACCAGGGATCCGGCGCCTACGACATGCCCCGGGAGCTCTTCCTGCGCGACTGGACGCCGGGGGACTCCGCGAACCTTCTCTTCCGAGAGAGCACGACAAGTGTCGGAGTCTTCAACCCGCAGCCGTTGTTCGTGTTCAAGGACGGCCAGACGTCCGTCGAGAAGGCGATCGAGGCGATCCGCAGGTACCCCACGCGCTTCATCGGGGCGTACGCCGCCATCGACCCGCTGCGCGACGGCTGGCGGTCATACCTTGCCGAGCAGGTCGACGCGCTCAAGCCCCTGGGGCTCAAGGTCTATCCGGCAAGCTGGCAGGAAAAGGGCATGCAGACCTGGGGCCTGAACGACCCCAAGGTCGCGTTCCCGCTGTTCGAGCACGCCCTCGAACTGGGCATCCGGCACATCGCGATCCACAAGGCGCTGCCGATCGGACCGATGGAGTACCGCGGCGCCTTCGGCCCGTCCGACGTCGAAGGGGCGGCGGCCCGGTTCCCCGACATCGAGTTCGAGATCGTCCACGGCGGGATGTCCTTCACCGAGGAGACGGCCTGGCTCTTGGCGAAGTTCAAGAACGTCCACATCAACCTCGAAAACATGAACATCGTGGTTGCGCGACGGCCGAAGACCTTCGCCAAGATCCTGCTGTCGCTGCTCCATGTCGGCGGGAACACGGTCTACGAGCGCATCCATTGGGGGACCGGCACCTTCCAGTTCCACCCGCGACCGTGCATCGAGTCGTTCCTCGACTTCGAGTTCCCCGAGGATCTGCTCGAGGAGACCGGCCTCTACCACCCGGTCGAACAGATCACCCTCGACCACAAACGGGACATCCTCGGCCGCAACTTCGCCCGGCTGCACGGCCTTGACATCGCGGAACTCAAGCGGAACATCGCCGGCGACGAGTTCAGCCGCCCGGACGGCGAGCCGCTGCCGGCCCCGTACTCCACGCTCGACTGGATCCCACCGGACGTGCACGCGAGGACCTTCACCCCCCTGGGTGCCAGGTGACCCGCGGCTGGTCGCTGCCCGGTGACCTGGCCCCGGACGTGGAGCGGCACCTCGATCAGATTGTCGACCCGTGCAGCACGGCCAGCGTTCTTTCGATGAGCATCCTCGCGATGGGGCTGATTCGTGACGTGACGTTCTCGGACGATGGCGTGCTCACCGTGCATCTCCGGCTGACGTCACCGTCCTGCATGATGGTGGGCTACATCGCGCGTGAGGCGACGGCGCGCCTGCGAACCCTTCCCGGGGTGACCGAGGTGCTCGTCGGGCCCGACGAAGGGCTGGATTGGGATCCGTCCATGATGGACGCCGCTGTGGCGCAGGAGCGCAACAAGCGGCTCCGGCTGCTCGACCTGAGCAACGTCATCGCCTGACTCAGGACACCAGGCCCGCGAAGTCCATCTCAGGCGCCGACTGCGCAATCGCCCGCATCTCAATCAGATCGTCCGCAGTGAGCTTCAAGCGCATGGCGGTCTGTAGCGCGTCGATGTGCGCTGGAGCCTGTACACCGACCAGCGGTACGACCGGTGCGGCCCCGGAGGCGGCCCACGCGACGGCGAGGTCGGCAAGTCCGACGCCGTGCCGCTCCGCGATCGTCGCGAGCTTGCCGGCCGCCTGAACGCGCATGGCGTAACGCTCACCGGAGAAGTCCGGGGCGCTGCGGCGGAAGTCGTTCTCCGCGAACGCGGGCTCGGGCCCGAAGGTGCCGGAGAGGAAGCCCTGCGCGAGCGCCGCGTATCCCATGACCATGATTCCGTTGCGGCGGGCGAACGGCAGGACCTCATCCTCGACGCCCCGGCTGAACAGGCTGTACGGCACCTGGATGGCGTCCAGCTGCGTGGTCTGACGAAACGTGGTCATCTGCTCGACCGTGTAGTTCGAGACTCCGACGTACCGCGTCAGCCCCTCGTCGACGAACGACTGCATCGCTCCCGCGACCTCTGGCAGCGGAACGTCGGGGTCGTACCAGTGCACGAGGTAGTAGTCGAGATGCTCGATGCCGAGCCGGGACAACGACTTGGTCAGCGATGCGCGCAAGAACGCGGGCCGCGAGTTGGGCGCGAACGGCGTGGCCGACCCCTCGCGGTGGCGCAGCTCGAGGCCGCCCTTCGAGCAGAGCACGAGGCTGTCGCGGTCGGCGACGAGCTCGCGTGAGAACAGTTCACCGAGGACGGACTCGGCGCGTCCGTACGCATGTGCCGTGTCGAAGAACACCAGGCCCTCGGTGACGCCGCGGCGCAGTGCGGCCTTGGAGCTGTCAAGGTCGCTGCCCCAGGCCGCGGCCAGCGTGTACGTTCCCAGGCAGACCGGGGGCAGGCTGAGGTTCGTCATGCCGCGTCCTCGCGGAGGATGACCCACAGGCCCTCGGCCGTGGCAAGGACATCCTCGCCGAGGCACAGATCGCCTTCCAGGAAGATCTTGCGACGCTCGGTCTTCGTGACGCGACCCCTGACCCGCAACGGCGTGCCGATCGGGGTGATCTTGAGGTAGTTCACGTGGAGGTATGCGGTGCGGGTAGGCGGACCTGAGTTGGCGAGCCGGCCGAGGCACTCGTCGAACAGCATCGCGATCGCACCACCGTGCGCGGCGGAGCCGCCACCCAGGTAGAAGGGGGAGAACGCGACGGATCCCTCGACATGTTCGCTCGAGAGGCTTGTGAGCTGGACCGGGAGCAGGAGCGGGTGGCCGCGGTTCTCCGCGTCGCCGCGGAGCCCGGAGTGCTGTCGGCCCGGCTCGACCCGGCTGTCGCCCAGTGTGCCGGCGGCCTGTCCGATCAGCGCCCGCGCGGCCTGCGCCACCGCAGGCGACGGGTCGGAGCAGGTGACCAGGTCCTGGAGCTCACGTAACGCGCTCACCAGCTCGACGTAGGCGGTGCCGCCCGGTGCGAATCCGGAGGTGTCGAAACCCCAGAACTGGCGCGGATCGGCGGTGGAATCGGGCATCGCTGGTTCTTCGAGCACGGCGGCCGGCCTCCTACGGGTCAGGGCTGCTGAGTTGTCAATGTATGCGTTGACGAAGCGGCCGACAAGAATCTACATTGGTGTTGACGCAGTCACACAGAGGGAGCCGCACATGCCTGACAGTGCGAGCCAGGTGCTCGACGCCGATGGGATCGACCTGGACGACCTCTATGGGGATCTTGCAACGAACCACCCCGACGTCTACTACGCACACGTCCGCAAGGCGGATCGTGTCTACTACAACCGGCGCTGGGGTGGGTGGATCGTCACCGGCTTCGACGAGGTGGCGGCGGGCTACCGCGACCATGCCCGGCTCAGCTCGGAACGCATGGCCGGCCCGTGGGGTGAGAAGAACAACCGGCAGAAGGGCTCAGGGGAGCTGTCGGCCGTCTTCAAGGTGATGGCGTCGTTCTTCGGCTGGATGGACCCCCCGGATCACACCCGCTTCCGCAAGCTCCTCCAAGCGGCGTTCACACCGGTCAGCCTGGAGGATATGCGCCCACGGGTCGGCGAGCTCGTTCGCGAGTACGCCGCGGGCATCCCGGACGGCGCCCCGTTCGACTTCATCAACCGGTTCGCCTTCCATCTGCCGGTGACGGTCATCTCGGAGTACCTCGGCGCTCGCGTGGAGGATCGGCACCTGATCGGGGAGTGGTCCGAGGATCTCGGCCACACCATCTTCGCCAGCAAGAACGGCATGACGGTCGATGAGCGCGCCAGGCTGGGGGAGCGGGCGATCAACAACTTCATCGCCTACTTCACCGAGATCATCGAGGATCGCCGCAGAAGCCCGCGGGACGACCTGATCTCGCGGCTCGTCCTCGCTGAGCCGGACGGCGATCCCCTCACCCATGAGGAGATCGTCGCGCAGAGCATCGTGATGCTCTTCGCCGGTCACGAGACGACCACCAACCTGCTGGCCAATGGCATGGTGGCCTTCGCGCGCTTCCCCGAACAGTGGCGCAACATCCGAAAGGACCCTGCACTGGTCCGGCCCGCGACCGAGGAAATGCTGCGGTTCGACGGGCCGATCGGTGCTCAGGGCCGATGGGCCAGGACGTCGTTCGAATTCGGCGGAAAAGCAATTCGCGAGAACGACCGCGTCATGCTCGTTCAATGGGCGGCCAATCGTGACCCGGAGGCGTTTGAGGCTCCGGACACCTTCGACATCACGCGGAAGCGTATTCGACATTTGGGCTTCGGTCACGGCATTCACACCTGCCTGGGGTCGCCGTTGGCCCGTATCGAGGTGCAGGAGACCCTCCGGTATCTCACCGGGCGGTATGGCTCAGTGGAACTGGCGACCGAACCGCTGACCTACAAACCGACGCTGACGTCGCGTAGCTTGACCAAGCTCGACGTCGTTCTGCAGCCTGCTTGACGGCCGGTCGCGGCCAACTGTCGAGGGATCGAGCGAAAGGGATGCGCTATAGTGCCAGCGGACCGGCTCGTGCCAGCAGCCGGTCGCGGCGGTTGCGAGATCGGGGTGTACGACGTTGTCGAGCGGAATCGGTCGGCGTCGCCAGGCGGCGCGCTCGGGTGGGCGGGACTCGTACCAGGAGCGCCGTCGTAAGCTGATCGATGCCGCCGCCAAGGTCTTCCAGGAGAAGGGCTACGGCGCCGCCAGCTTCGGCGACGTCGCGAATGAGCTCGGCTCGGATCGGGCATCGCTCTACTACTACGTCTCCAGCAAGGAAGAGTTGTTCCACGCCGTGGTCTTCCATGCCGCGGAGGAGAACGTCCGGCTGGCCGAAGAAATCCGCGACAGTGATGCCCCAACCGCCGTAAAGCTCGAGCGGCTGATTACGGCACTGATGCTGTCCTATGAGAAGCACTATCCGTACCTCTTCGTCTATGTTCAGGAGAAAATGAGCCTCTTCGGCCCGGAAGAGGACAGTTCAATCTGGGCATCGGATATGTGGGACCTGAACCGGCGCTACGAGGACGTGGTGGTCGGTGTGGTCGAAGAGGGCATGAAGGAAGGCGTCATCAAGTCGCTCGGGCGTCCACGTGTCGTGGCCTACGGCATCATCGGCATGGTTGCGTGGACACACCGATGGTTCCGTCCCGAGGGGCCCTCCACCGGCGAGGAGATCAGCCGCGCGTTCGCCGAGATGGTGATGCGCGGGGTGCTCGCGGACAAGAGCTGAACCCACCGGCGGCACGCGTCCGCCGGCCGTCAACGCGCGGTTGCCGCCCGCGCGTGCTTTCGTGTGTCCATCGCCGCCCCCCATTTGTTGGCGTTCTGCCTGGTCAGGGGTCTCTTCTCAGTTGTCAACGCGGTTCTCGACAGGGGTGTTGACAGATTTGGAAGCACGCTCGTAACGTCTGCGCTACACGCAGGTCGGTGACCCGGGTCACCCACTGCCGTAGAACCCCAGGAGGGGTGTGATGCGCAGAAACCTCGTTATCGCGGCAGGATTGAGTCTGCTGCTTCTCACTGCGACGGCATGCGGCGGAACTGGCGACAGCGCAGGTGGCGCTTCGTCGTCCGAACCCATCAAGGTCGGGGTGGACCTCGACCTCTCAGGCCCGTTCTCGATCGGTGGTCAGGGCGCGTTGAAAGGCATCAAGGCCTACTTCGACGCGGCGAACAAGTCCGGCGGCATCGCCGGCCGCCAGGTGCAACTGATCACCTTGGACAGTGCGGCGGACGTCAACCGCGCCCTCAGCAACGTCCAGAAACTCATCAACCAGGATCAGGTCGACGCGCTCCTCGGTGTCTCCGTCAGCAGCATCTCGGAGGCCCTGGACGACGTGGTGACCGAAGCCAAGATCCCGCTCGTCTCGGTCGCGGCCGCGCCGAGCCAGATCTTCCCCAAACCCAGTGCCTGGGTCGTCATGGCGCAGTCGGTGCAGAACCAGCAGGTCGGCCCGACCGTCGAGCTGATCGCGAAGCTCGTCCCCGGCACGCCGAGGGTGGCGTACATCCATTTCGATTCGGCGGCGCAGCATGGGTTCGGTGACGGTCTGTCCAAGGCGGTGCAGCAGCGTGGCTGGACGTTGGCGGCGAAGGAGATCGTGCCGTTGACGGCGAGTCCGGACGTTCGGGCGCAGGCGTCGAAGCTGGTCGCGGCGCAGCCGGACGTGGTGGTCAGCCTGATGACGGACAAGAACTCGAAGCTGTTGCAGGAGACGTTGCGGGTGCAGGGGTTCAAGGGTCCGATCATCCAGAACCCTGACACCGGGCCGGACATCCTGAACCAGATCAACGACCCGGACTTCTACCTGATGACCCACTCGTACATCGACAACACGCCGAACGACAAGATCACCGGCGACGAGAACTGGGCCAAGATGAAGAGCGCGTTCGACGCCGCCGGCCTACCGGTCGGCACGGCCTACGCCGTCCGCGGCTACCTGAATGCCTTGGTGCTCGGCACCGCGCTCGAACAGTGCGGTGGGTGCACGGGCGAGAAGCTGCGCGAAGCCCTCGTGGGCGCGACGGTCCCGGCCAACGGCATCACCCCGGGCGATCTCAGCTTCACTGCGGACAGCCATCAGGGCGTCAAGGGCGTGCCGATCTATCGACGCAACAACGGCGTCGAACTGGTCGGGGACTTCAAGACCGGTACCGGGCTCACCGGTTAGGCCCGGCTCGACACTGGGCGGCGGGCCGTGAGACGTACGGCCGCTGCGTGCCCGTCGCCTCCCGAGGTCGGCATCGGCACCACCGAGGTTGACCAACTCGGACATGAACGAAGGCGTCAGGACTCGGCGCCATCGCTTGACGGAGCGGATCCGCATCAGGCGACTGCCCGTCATCACTTGCTGGCTGAGCTGGTAAAAGACCACTCTCGCCGCATCCTTCAACACATCTGTTGACAGTTCCCCGAGGTGCTCGTAACCTCATCGAAACGCAGCGCAGGGTGGCGCCGGTGGGCGTTCTCCTCGCTGGAAACAGGAGGGCATCGATGCGCAGGACCGTTCTCACAACGGCCGGTATAGGCGTGCTGATGGTCGGGGTCACCGCGTGTGGAGGCGGTGACGCGGCGGGCGGAAACTCCTCCGAGCCCATCGTCATCGCGTACAACGGCGATCTGTCCGGCGGCTTCTCCATCACCGGTCAGGGTGCGCTCAAGGGGATGAAGGCGTACTTCGACGCGGCGAACGCCGCGGGTGGCGTCGCCGGCCGACAGATCAAACTCGTGACCGCCGACGACGCCGCGGACGTCAACCGCGCGCTCAGCAACGTGCAGCAGCTGCTCAACCAGGACAAACCAGCGGTCTTGACCGGCATCACGGTCAGCAGCATCTGTCAGGCGCTCGGTGACACCGTGGCCGAGGCCAAGGTGCCGCTGTTCTGCACGGCCACCGCGCCGTCCCAGATCTCGCCGCCCACCCCGAACCCGTGGGCGTTCCAGCCGCAGTCGGGCCCCAATTTCCAGGTCGCCCCGACCCTCGCGCTGATCAAGGATCTGGTGCCGAAACCGGCTCCGAGGGTGGCGTACATCCATTTCGATTCGGCGGCGCAGCATGGGTTCGGTGACGGTCTGTCCAAGGCGGTGCAGCAGCGTGGCTGGACGTTGGCGGCGAAGGAGATCGTGCCGTTGACGGCGAGTCCGGACATTCGGGCGCAGGCGTCGAAGCTGGTCGCGGCGCAGCCGGACGTGGTGGTCAGCCTGATGACGGACAAGAACTCGAAGCTGTTGCAGGAGACGTTGCGGGTGCAGGGGTTCAAGGGTCCGATCATCCAGAACCCTGACACCGGGCCGGACATCCTGAACCAGATCAACGACCCGGACTTCTACCTGATGACCCACTCGTACATCGACAACACGCCGAACGACAAGATCACCGGCGACGAGAACTGGGCCAGGATGGTGAAGGCGTTTGAGGCCGCCAAGCTGCCGCTCACCACGTCCTATGCCGCCCGCGGCTATCTCTACGGCGCCGCCATCGCGGCCGCGCTCGAGTCGTGCAACGGCTGCACCGGCGACAAGCTGCGCGAGGCGATCCTCTCGTCGACGGCGCCGACCGACGGCATCACCCCTGGCGACATCAGCTTCACCAACGACAACCACCAGGGCGTGAAGGCGCTGCCGATCTACCGCAGGAACAACGGCGTCGAACACGTCGGCAACTTCGACATCGGCACCGGCCTCAGCTAGAGGACACGAACCAGCAACGAACGGATCGACGATGACTCGAGATCTCAGCACCCTGTTGATCGGCACGGTGATCGACGGATCGCTCTACGCGATCATCGGCGTCGGCTTCGTGATCCTCTTCCGATCCACCGGCGTCATCAACTTCGCGCAGGGGGCGTTCATGGCGCTCAGCGGTTACCTCTACCTGGTGGCGGTGAACGCCGGGCTGCCATGGGCGCCGGCGCTCGCCGCGGCCATCGTGATGTCGGGCCTGATCGGCGCCCTTGCCTACGTGCTGCTGTTCCGCAGGCTCGTGGGTGCCGAACTCTTCCCGCTCGTCATCGCCACCCTCGGGCTGTCCACCGTGCTGACCGTGGTGATGATGCTGATCTGGGGACCAGAGATCCGCAGCCTGCCATCGCCGTTCCAGATGCGGCCGCTGTTCTTCATCGGTGGGATGCCGGTCACCGGGCTCGACGTCTTCGTCGTCGTCCTCGGAGTGGTCGCCATCGGCGCCGTCACGTGGATGGTGCAGGGCACGAAGGTCGGCACACGCATGCGTGCCGTGGCCAACAGTTCGCTGTTGTCCGGCCTGATGCGGATCGACGTGCACAGGGTCTCCGCGCTCGCCTGGGGGCTGTCGGCCGGGCTGACTGCGGCGGCCGGCGTGGCGTACGCGCTGCGGACGACGATCGACCCGGTGACGGCACAGGGCTTCGGCCTCGTCGCGTTCGCCGCCGTGCTGATCGGCGGCCTGGACTCCCTTCGCGGGGCGATCACCGGCGGGTTCATCCTCGCGTTCGTCCAGACGGCCGCCGTGCTGATCCTCGGCGGTTCCTGGTCCGAGGTGACCGCGTACGTCGCGCTGCTGGCGATCCTCTTCACCCGCCCGCAGGGCATCTTTGGCAGCCCCAGCGTGGTGCGGCTATGACCGTCGTCCGCCAAGGAGCGTCACCCATGACAAGGCTGCTCGGCTACGCCAACCGCTTCGGCTGGGTGGTCTTCCCTATCGCGTTCCTCGCGGTCATCGTCTCCGACGACCGCTACTGGCAGTTCGTGGCCGGCCAGGTCATCATCTACGCGCTCAGTGCTCTCGGCCTGGACTGGCTGATGGGGCGGGCCGGCGTCGTCTCCCTCGGAAACGGCGCGCTGATGGCGGCGGGCGCCTTCAGCGCCGCGTACATCTCCCGCGAGGAATGGGCTTCGTTCCCGCTGACGCTGCTGATCGTGACGCTCATGGGCTGCGTCCTCGGCCTGTTGATGAGCATCCCGGCGGCCCGGCTGCGCGGGATCTACTTCGCGCTCGTCACGCTCGCGATGCACTTCATCGTGGTGTTCATCGGCCACCAGTATCAGACGACCTCCACGCGGTATCTGGGCGGCGTCCCGGTCGCCCGGCCGGAGCTCTTCGGCTATCGCCTGGAGGCCGGGAGGCCGTGGCTGCTCTTCCTCGGGGTGCTGCTCGGCCTCGTCTGGTTGCTGCTGCGGAACATGTACGCCACCAACCCGGGCCGCATGTGGCTCGCCATCCACGAGAACGAACTGGCCGCCCGCACCATCGGCGTGGCCTCGCCGCGGTGGAAGCTGACCGCATTCGTCGGCAGTTCCGGGCTGATCACGCTGTCCGGGGGGCTGATGGGTTACTACACCGGCCGGGTCTCGGCCGACACGTTCACCCTGACGTTCGCCATCAGCTTCGTCGTCATGGTGATCGTCGGTGGCCTGCGCTCGATTCCCGGTGCGTTGTTCGGGGTTACGGTGGTCACCGTCGCACCGCTGCTGTTCGGTCAGTTCGCGCGGGACCTCGCCCCCGGCTCCGCGGGAGCCATGGGCTGGCTCAGCGACAACGTGTTCTTCATCAACAGCGGCCTGTTCGGTGTCTTCGTCCTCGTCGTGCTGCTCTACCTGCCGCGCGGGGTCGTGCCGAGTCTGCGGGAGTGGGTGCGCTCTCGGCTCGTGCGCAGATCCCGCGCCGTGGCGGATCCGGTCGCAGGCGAGCAGTTGGGCGGCGTCGCGGCCGGCGTGCACGCGGATCCGTTGCTGCGCATCGATGGCCTACATCTCGCTTATCGCAACGGAGCCCGCGCCGTCAACGGGTTGGCGCTGACCGTCGGCAAGGGCGAATTGCTGGCCATCGTCGGACGCAACGGCGCCGGCAAGTCCAGCCTGCTGCGGGCGGTGACCGGCTTCTACCGGTCCGAAGGTGTGACCGTTCGCGGCCGGATCGCCATCGACGGCCGGGAAGTCCTCGGCAGGTCACCGTCGAGGACGTCGGCGCTCGGCATCACGCTCGTCCCGGAGCGCGACAAGGTCTTCGCCGGCCTCACAGTCGGCGAGCAGCTGCGCCATGTCGGGAATCTCGACGCAGCCCGGGAGGCGATGCCACGCGAATGGGAGTTCCTGCAGAGCAGGTGGGATTCGTACGCCGGACTCCTCAGCGGCGGTGAGCGGCAGATCCTGGCGCTCACCCTCGCCGCCAGCCTGCGGCCGCGACTCCTGCTCATCGACGAGATGTCGCTCGGGCTCTCCCCGGTGGCAATTGACCGGGTCGCGTCGGCGATCCGGGAGCTGCACGCCCGGTCCGGTGTGTCGATCGTGCTCGTGGAGCAGAACGTCGACGTGGCCAAGCGGCTCGCCGACCGGGTCCTGCTGATGGAAGCGGGGACGTTGCACCCCGTCGAAGAGCAGTCCGAGGCGGGCAGACAGCCGAGCGGTGCGGTCGAGGTGCTCGCGGGCGCATCTGACGCGGAAGGGGACCGTGATGCTCGAGCTTGATGGCGTGTCTCTCGCGTTCGGCGGCATCAAGGCCGTCAACGACGTCACGATGCATATATCGGAAGGGATGTGCTTCGGCCTGATCGGGCCGAACGGTGCGGGCAAAACGGCGCTGCTGAATTGCATCTCCGGCGTCTACCGGCCCGCCGGGGGCGAGATCCGATTCCAGGGACGGCAGCTGAACGGGCTGGCACCGGACGTGATCTCCGCGCTCGGCATCGGCCGCACCTTCCAGTCGATGGAGCAGTTCGAGCAGTTCCTCGTCATCGACTACCTGCTCATCTCCCGGACCCGGGAGCTGTCGCGGTCCTCGACGCTCGCCGCGCTGCGGTGGCCGCCGGTCATCCGCCGGGAGCGCGCGGAGCGGCATCGCGCGATGGAGACGCTGGAGGCGCTGGGGCTCGAGACGCACGCGCAGCACCGCCTGTCGGAGGTGCCGTACGGCACCCAGAAGCTGATCGACATCGCGCGGGTCCTGTGCTCGGACGCCACGTTCGTGCTGCTCGACGAGCCCACCTCGGGCACCACGTCGAGCGAGCGGCCAGGCATCTCCAAGGCTCTGGACTTCCTGCTGGGCGGCGAGCGGACCGTCGTCGTGGTCGACCACGACGTCGATTTCGTGACACGCCACGCCGACCGGGTCGCCGCTCTCGATCAGGGCCGACTGATCGCCGAGGGCACCAGCCGTGAGGTGATGGCCGACCCGGTCGTGCGCCGGATCTACCTGGGGCTGGTGCACGATGCCTGAGCCGCGACACGAGGGTCGCGCCCTGGTGGTCACCGGGGCCGGAAGCGGTATCGGGCGAGCCACCGTGCTACGCCTGCTCGCCGAGGGGGCCCGGGTGCTCGCATTCGACATCGTGCCCGAGCGACTCAGGTCGCTGGAGGAGGAGGCGGGCGAGCGAGCTCGGCTGGTCACCGTCGCCGGAGACGTCGCCGCTCAGGACGATGTGGAACGCGGCCACGCGGCGGCGCTCTCATCGTTCGGCGGTTACGACGGGCTGGCCAACGTCGCCGGGGTCATGGACTGGTTCCTGCCCGCGCACGAGGTCGATGACGAGACCTGGACGCGCGTCATGGACGTCAACGTCCTGGGGACGATGCGCACCAGCCGCCTGGCTCTGCGGCACTTCCTCCAGCGCGGTGCCGGATCGATCGTGAACGTGGCTTCCGAGGCGGCGACCCGGGGTGCAGCGGGCGGATTCGCGTACACCGCTGCGAAGCACGCCGTCCTCGGGCAGACGCGGTCGATCGCCTGGGCCTACCGGGGCGACGGCATCCGGTGCAACGCGGTGTGCCCCGGCGCCGTCGACACCGACCTCGGCAGCTCGGCGCAGCCGCGCAGCGACTTCGGACTCGAGCGGGTCCGGCCGATCCTCCGCCTGCGCGGTCCGAGCGTTCATCCCGACCGGATTGCCGGCACCATCTCATGGCTGCTGAGCGACGAGGCGGACAACGTCACAGGGGCACTACTCCTTGCCGACGGCGGCTGGGCCGCCGGCTAGCGCTCATCAGAAGGGGATCACATGATCGTACGGGACATCATGAAACGGGCGGTCGACCGGTTCGGCGACCACGTGGCGCTCACCCAGCACGGCAAGTCCCTGACCTTCGGTGAGGCGTGGGAGCGCGGCTGCCGCATGGCCAACCTGCTCAGCGCGAGCGGGGTGCGCCCAGGCGATCGCGTCGCGTCACTGGAGGACAACACCATACCGGCAGCCGATCTGCTGCTTGCCTGCACCATCGGGAACTTCGTCCGGGTGCCGTTGTACGTCCGGAACGCGACCGCATCGCACATCCACATGGTCGGCCACACCGGCGCCACGGCGTACATCGTCGATGCCGACCACGCCGCCGATCGCGACGAGATCGTCGCCGCCTGCCCTGACCTCAAGTTCGTCATGACCCGCGGCGATGACTACGAGGACGTACTCGCCGGCTCGGATCCGACCGACCCGCAGCCGAAGGTCTCCGAGAGCGACTACCACATCATCCGGCACACTGCGGGCACGACCGGGCTGTCCAAAGGTGTGGCCTTCACCAACCGCCGGTGGATGTCGGTGGCCCGGGACTGGCTCTACGGCTGGCCGCCGATCGAGCCCGGGGACACCTTCCTGCACCAGAGCCCCATCTCGCACGGCTCCGGCTACTTCTTCACGCCGACCTGGATGGCCGGCGGGCGCAACTACCTGGTTCGCAAGCTCGTACCGGACGAGGTCCTCGCGCTTGTCGAGCGCGAGCGCATCACCCACATGCTCGGCATCCCCACCATCCTGGGCATCCTGCTCAAGCACCCGGACGCGGGGGAACGCGACCTGTCGTCGCTGAAGGCCATCACCGTCAGCGGCGCGCCGATCGCCGACGACACCATCCGATTGGCGTATCAGACGTTCGGGGACGCGCTGTACACCTCGTTCGGCCAGACCGAGATCAACCCGATCACCTTCATGCACGTGAAGGAGTGGCTGAGCGAGGTTCCCGGGTCGAATCCGCTGCGCTCCTGCGGCCGGGCGCAGCACTTCGGGCAGATGAAGATCATCGACCCGGCCACGCACGAGGAACTCCCGATCGGGCAGGAGGGCGAGATCGCCGCCAAGGCGGACGGCCAGATGGAGGCCTTCTGGGGCGATCCGGAGGCCACCGAGGAGCGGATCGTCGACGGCTGGGTGTTCACCGGCGACGTTGGAAAGATCGACGCAAATGGATATCTATACATCATGGACCGGAAGAACGACATGATCGTCTCCGGCGGGTTCAACATCTACCCGGCCGAGCTGGAGAACGTCATTCTCAGCCATCCGGACGTCAGCGAGGTGGCCGTGTTCTCCATCCCGCACGAGCGGTGGGGTGAGGCACCGGCCGCTGTCTGTGTGGTCGACGAAGACTCGACGCTCACCGGTGACGAGATCGTCGAGCTGGTGAAGGACAGGCTCGGGTCCTACAAGAAACCGGCCGAGGTGATCGTGCGGACGGAGCCGCTTCCCAAGAGCGCGGCCGGCAAGCTCCTGAAACGCCAGCTGCGTGAGCCGTACTGGGCGGGTCACGACCGACGCGTCGCGGGCAGTTGAATCAGCGTGGGCTCTGGCCGCTGGTCGGCAGGGCGATCGCGCTCGACCTCAACTCCCTCCTGCCGGTGGGCCTGACCGGCGCGCTCGGCGTGCTCATCGTGCAGGATCTCAACGCGCCCGAGTCGGCGGGTGGGATGCTGGTCGGCGCCTTCTTCGTCGCCGGAGCGTTCTTCATTCTGCTCGCCGCCTCGGCGATCGACCGGTACGGCTGGAATGCCGCCGCACTCGCAGGCCAGGCCACAACAGCGGTGGCGCTGCTGGCCTGCGCGGCGACACCGCACCCATGGGGGCTGCTGCTGATCGGGCTGAGCCTGGCCGGGATGGGCTCGTCCATCTCGCAGCCCGCGACCAGCGTCCTGCTCACCGAGCACGTGCAACCGCGGCGGCGCGGGTTCGCGATGAGCGCGAAGCTGGCGGCCGTGCCGGCCGCCCTGCTGCTGGCCGGAATCGCCGTGCCGGTGCTGGGCGAGACAGTCGGGTGGCGCGCCTCCTTCGTGATCGCCGCACTCTTCCCGCTGTCCGGTGTGGTCCTGCTGCTGAGGTTCCGGCCGGTGCCGACCGATTCGGTGCTGGGGGCCGGCCGGGACGTCGGCGAGCTGCGGCGGCCGCGTCATCGGGCGTTGTGGCTGGCCGGCACCGGCATGCTACTCGGCTCGATGCTGCCGGGCGTGGTGCTCGCCTTCATGGTCCCCTCGATGGTCGACGTGGGCTTGACGCCGGGCGAGGCGGGCCTGCTCTTCGCGGTACTCAATGTGACGAGTGTGCTCAGCCGCGCCGCCGTCGCCGTGCTCGCGGACAGCCCGCTCTTTCGCGGGAACGCGGCCATCGTGGCCATGATGACCCTCGGCGGGCTGGGTTCGGCGCTGGTCGCCGTCCCGGCGCTCGGCACGGTCCTGGCCGGGGCGTTCTTCGCATTCAGCATGGGCTGGGGATGGACCGGGCAGGCGTTCGCCCTGGCGCTCAGGACGTTCACCGAGAGCCCCGGTGGCGTCGCGTCGGTGATGCAGTCGGGCGGCATGGCGGGGTCGGCACTCGGGCCGATCGTCGGCGCGGCCGCGGTGTACTTCTGGGGGCTGCCCGCGGCCTGGATCCTCTCCGCCTCCGCGTCCGTCCTCGGTGGCCTGGCGTTCTGGTCGCTGCCGTCGCCGGGCACCGTTGCCCATCGGACCCGGGAGGAGCCCGCATGACACATGTCGAGCCACTGGCCGTCTCGCTCGCGGTGGAGCCGATCGGAACCGACGTCTTCCGGCCCACGGCCCCGTCCAGGCTCGCGACCGCCGACGCCCGCGGCTCGGAGTCGAGCCGCGCCGGTGACCGCAGGCGCGTCTTCGGCGGGCAGCTGCTCGGCCAAGGATTGCGGGCCGCGTGCGC
Source organism: Dactylosporangium sp. AC04546 (assembly GCF_022095675.1). GTDB lineage: Bacteria > Actinomycetota > Actinomycetes > Mycobacteriales > Micromonosporaceae > Dactylosporangium. The sequence goes on from NZ_JAHYSG010000009.1 coordinate 121,261, forward strand.
GACCGTCGACGAGGGGCGCCTGCCGCGTTCGTTGCACGCCTACTTCATCGCCGCGGCCGATGCCGGCAAGCCGTTGGACTACCACGTCGAGCGGGTCCGCGATGGGCGCGGCGTCTCACACCGCCGGGTCAAGGCCGTCCAAGGGGCCCGGGAGCTGTTCTCGCTCGAGGCGTCGTTCGACGCCGCGTCACCCGGCTTCGCCTACGAGGACCGCCCGTCGCCGGGAGCCGGTCCGGACGAGCTGCCGACGGCCTCGGGTGAGGCAGCTCAGCTGTGGAGCGGCGTGCAGGTGAAATTCGCCGAGGCGGGTGCCGGTGCGCACACGGCGCATCGGCGGTTCTGGATGCGGGCCGCGCAGCCTCTGGGCTCCGATCCGGTGCTGCACGCCTGCGCGCTGGCGTACATGAGCGACCTCTCGCTGCTGCGCGCGGCGCTCGAGCCGGACGTGGTCCAGCAGGCCGACCGGCCCGTCCGGCTGGCGTCGCTGGACCACGCGATCTGGTTCCACCAGGCGTCGCGCGCCGACGCCTGGGTGCTGTGCGACAGCATCTCGCCGGTCGCCCACGGTGGCCGCGCCCTGGCCCTCGGGCACCTCTTCGACCCGGCCGGACGGCTCGCGTTGACGGTGGCGCAGCAGGGCACGCTACGGCTGCGCCCGGAGGCGCTTCACTAGTCAACATGACCGTTGACAACCATCACCGACCGCACCATGATGAGGTTTGTCAACACATCCGCTGACAAGCGGTCGTTCGGGAGGTAGCAATGACGGAGACCGTCCCGGCCCGAGACGTCCCCACGATGCGCTTGGACATCAAGGATCCGCAGTTCGTGGTCGACCCCTACCGGCACCTGGAAGGGGTCCGCGCGCTCGGCCCGGTCGTTCGCGAGTCCGAGTCGGGCTACTACATGGTGACCGGATACCGCGACTGTGCCCGCGTGCTCGGGCTGGCCAAGCTCTTCGCCTCGGACGTGGAGCACTTCGTCGCCCTGTTCGGCGGGGCAACCATGGAATGCATGGACAATCCGCGGCATGACCAGGTGAAAAGTATCTGGGCCAAGGACTTCCAGCGGGGCACGCTCGCGCACAAGCGGGGGTTCCTCGAGAAGGTCGTCGACGAGCAGACGCGTGGGGTGGTCGAGCGGCTGCGGGCCGGCGAGACCGTCGACGCGGTGACCGGCATGACGCGGGCGATCCCGACCATCATCATCGCGAGTCTGATGGGGGTACGGGAGGCGGACTTCCAGCAGTTCGTCGACTGGAGCGACGCCATGGGCGGCGTCCTGGAGGCACGTGACGACGGCAGTCCTGAGGGCAAGGCCTTGAAGGATCGGGCCAACAAGGCCACCGCCGAGCTGAACGCGTACCTGGCCGAGGAGGTGATCCGGCGCCGCGGTGAGACCGGGGACGACCTGGTCGGCAAGATGGCCCGCTCGGGCGTGCCGATGGCCCAGGACGAGATCATCGCCAGCAACACCCAGCTGGTCTTCGCCGGCAACGAGACCACGTCGAAGCTGATGGGTTACACGCTGACCGCGCTCGCGCAGCACCCGGAGCAGCGCCGCCAGTTGCGCGAAGACCGGTCATTGATCCCGCAGGCGATCGAGGAGGCACACCGCTGGACCAGCGTCCTAGTCTACAACCTGCGCTTCGTCAAGGAGGAGGGCACGCCGGTCGGCGGCGTGGCACTTCCGCGGGGCGCGACCGTCATGGTGCTCCAGGCGGCAGCCAACCGCGATCCGTCGCGCTGGGAGAACCCGCACGTCTTCGACATCCACCGGCCACCGCAGGCCCATCTCGGATTCGGCGCCGGCCTGCACAGCTGTCTCGGCCTGAACCTGGCCCGCCTGGAGACCGAGGTGCTGGTCAACAAGCTCCTGGACGAGGTCCCCGACTGGACGGTGGGCGATCTGACCTGGGGATCCAATCCGATGGTGCGGGGAGCGTCGGCGATCCCGATGCGCCTGGCGGCCTGACCTCAATCCGTTCCCACGACGTGCCAGGAGAGCCACAGCCATGAAGGTCTCGATCGAGTCGGACAGATGCATCGCCAGCGGTGGCTGTGTGTTCGCCTGCCCTGAGGTGTTCGACCAGGACGACGACGGGATTGTCGTGCTGCTCGACCCGACCCCGGGCGAGGAGTTGCGCCAGCAGGTCATGGACGCCATTGATGCCTGCCCCGCGGCAGTCATCACCGTGGAATGAGCCGCCGGCGTGACCGACGTCAAGCAGGCCAGGGTGGTGATCGTCGGCGGGTCGGCGGCCGGGATGTCCACCGCTACCGCACTTCGCCGGCGCGGGCATGACGGGCCGATCACCGTCCTGAGCGCCGAGCGGCATCTGCCGTACGACCGCCCGCCCCTGTCCAAGCAGTACCAGACGCATGGCTGGGAGCTGGACCGGCTGCTCCTTCTGCCGGCGGACCGGCTGGCCGCCCTCGCGCTCGACATCCGGCCGGGCGTCGCGGCCGAGTCGGCGGACCTCGCCGCCGGTGTGGTGCGCGACGACACCGGCGCGCACCACCCGTACGACCATCTGGTGATCGCCACCGGCCTGGTGCCGCGCGGGCTGCCGACGTTGGCGGGCCTGCCGGCGCTCCAACTGCGGACGCTCGAGGACGCCGGGCGGCTGCGGGCCGCACTGCGGCCGGGTACCCACGTCGCGGTGATCGGGGCCGGCTTCATCGGCCTCGAGTGCGCGGCGACCGCGCGGTCGCTCGGTGCCGAGGTGACGGTCGTCGAGCCGGTCGCCGAGCCACTCGCCAACCGCCTCGGGGCCGACACAGCCGCCCGGCTGCGTAGCCTGCACGCCGACCAGGGCGTGCGGCTGCGGACCGGGGTGACGGTCGACGTCGGTGCGCGGCTGCCCGACGGCAGGACTCGCTTGACGCTGGCCGACACGAGCACCGTTGACGCCGACGTCGTGCTCGTCGCGGTCGGCGCGGCACCCTGTGTCGACTGGCTGCACGACACCGGTATCGACGTCTCGGACGGCGTGCTCTGCGATGAGTACTCGCGGGTCCGCGAGCGGGTCTGGGCCGTCGGTGACATCGCCCGCTGGCACCACCGGGGCTACGACGAACTGATCCGGATCGAGCACCGGACGAACGCGATCGAGCAGGGACAGCACGTTGCCGCCGGCATCCACGGTGAGCTGCGGCCGTACCGGCCGTTGCCGTTCTTCTGGACCGACCACTACGACGTGCGCCTGCAGATGGCTGGCCGGTACACGCCGGCGGCCGTCGAGACCCACGTCGACGTGCCGGGCCGCGACGACGCGTTCCTCAAGCTCTTCCACGCCGGCGGCGACCTGCGTGCCGTGCTGGCCTGGAACGCGCCCAAGCAGCTCGTGCCGTACCGCCGGGAGCTGCTCGCGCGCTTGGACAACGATCGGGTGACCGCATGAAGGAAGTCATCTGCCCGGCCTGCGGGGCGCTCGTCGAAGGCGAGACGGACGACGAGCTGTACGTCGCGGCCCGGGAACACACCCTGGACGCGCACCACTACGACATCCCGCGCGAGCACGTCATCGCCTCCGCGGTCGAGGTCGACCAGTGAACCGCCCACGAGCAGGAGCGAGCATGAACGCATTTCAATCCATCCGGATCCTCGATCTCACCCACGGGGTCGCCGGGCCGTACAGCACGATGATCCTCGGGGATCTCGGCTGCGACGTGCTCAAGGTCGAGCGACCGGGGCGCGGGGACGCGAGCCGCTACATGAATGTCAGCGACCGTTTCCTCACCGACATCCCGCTCGTCGGTGGCGACTACTTCATGGCGATCAACCGCAACAAGCGGTCCGTGACGATCGACTTCAAGGACAGCCGCGGGATCGACGTCGTGCGCCGGCTCGCGGACAACGTCGACATCGTCGTCCAGAACTTCCGGCCCGGCGTCGTAGACCGGCTCGGCATCGGGCCGGCCGACCTGATGGCGCGCAATCCGCGCCTCATCTACGCCTCCCTCAACGCCTACGGCGACGAAGGGCCGATCGCCAGCCACCCCGGGATGGACGTCGCCGTGCAGGCGCGGTCGGGTGTCATGTCCATCACCGGCCACGGTGGACCGGAAGGCCCGGTCAAGCCCGGTGTCTCGCTGGCGGACTTCTCCGGCGGCGTGCACCTGTCGCTGGCCATCATCGCGGCGCTCTTTCAGCGGCAGTCGACCGGCAAGGGGGAAGACGTACGCGTCTCCCTGCTCGACGCCACCATGTCGATGCTCATCAACTACTCGGTGGCGGTCACCGACGGGCGGGCCGACATCGCGCCGATGGGATCCGGCCATCCGCAGCTCGCGCCGTTCGAGGCCATCGCCACCGCCGACGGCTACGTCGTGGTCGCACCGGGCACGAACCGGCTGTTCGCCGACCTGTGCCGCCTGCTCGGACGCGAGGACCTCCTGCGCGACGAACGGTTCTCCAGCAACCCGCTGCGGGTCAAGCACCGACCGGCCCTGATCGCCGAGCTGGAACCCATCTTCAAGGGCCGCACCACCGCCGAATGGCTCGACGCCCTCGAGAAGGCGGGTGTCCCGTGCGCTCCGGTGAACACGCTCAAGCAGGCGTTCGCCGACGAGCAGCTGCTCGCCAACGGGATGATCCAGTCGCTGGAACATCCCACGCTCGGCACTGTCACGCAGCTCGGCTCGCCGTACCGGTTGGGCGGCCGGCAGCCGGAGCTACGGCGCCACCCGCCGCGGCTGGGTGAGCACACCGATGCGGTGCTGAGCGAGCTGCTGGGCCTGGGGCCGGACGAGCTCGAGCAGCTTCACCAGGACGGGGTCATCTGATGCGAGCTGATCTCGACCTGCTCTTCTCACCCCGGTCCGTGGCGATCGTCGGCGCGTCGTCGAACCCGGATCGGCTCACCGGGCGGCCGCTGCACATCCTGCGCCGGCACGGTTTCTCCGGGGACGTCAACGTCGTGCATCCACGCGAGGCGGAGATCGACGGTGTCCGGGCGTACCCGTCGGTGGCTGACCTGCCGGCGGCGCCGGACGTGCTGCTCGTGATGGTACGGGCCGGCCTCGTGCCCGGCGTTGCGCGGGCGGCGGGGGAGAAGGGGGTGAAGCACCTCGCCATCCTCAGCTCCGGCTTCGAGGAGACGGACGAGGGTGCCGGCCTCTCGGCGGAGCTCAGCGACATCGCCGCCACCTACGGCATGGGGGTGGTCGGGCCGAACAGTGAAGGGTTCTGGCACCTGCCGGGCAAGGCCATCCTCACCTTCGGCAGCGCCGCGATGCGCGACGACCTCGTCTCCGGCCCGGTCGCGGTGCTCAGCCAGAGCGGCAGCATAGGCGCCTCCATCATGCGCAACCTGAACGACGTCGGGGTGGGCGCCGACATCTTCGTCAGCGTGGGCAACGAGACGGTGCTCGGCGTCGCCGACTACCTCTCCTGGATCGCCGCGCGTGGATCGGTGCGGGTAGTGGCGTGCTTCCTCGAAGGACTGAAGGACGGCCGCACATTCCTGGAGGCGGCCTCCGCGGCCCGGGCCGCGGGCATCGCCGTCGTCGTGCTCAAGGCGGGGGCATCGGAGCAGGGCAAGGCGGCGAGCGCGTCGCACACCGGGAAGATCTCCACGTCCGCCGCCATCTACGACGCGCTGTTCGACCAGGCGGGCGTGATCCAGGTGGAGTCGGTGGAGCAGCTCGCCCAGGCGGCGGCGACGTTGAGCCGGGGCCGGTTGCGTGATGGCGGCAAGGGCGCCGGGCTCACCGTCATCGGCCTGTCCGGCGGCAGCCGGAGCATCATCGCCGACGCGGCCAGCGACCGGGGCATCCCGCTCGCCGAGCTCGCCGAGGAGACCACCGCCTCGCTGAGCGAGTTCATCCCGCATTTCGGCGTCGCCACCAACCCTGTCGACCCCACCGGCCAGGTGATCAGCGACCCGGCGCTGTTCCCGCGGACGATCCGGACCCTCGCCGCCGACCCGAGCACGCTGGCGCTGCTGGTGCAGTACGGCAACGGCGGCACCCACCTGTTGCGCAGGCATCTGCCGGCGCTCGGCGAGGCGGTTCGCGAGCAGCGTGTGCAGGTGGTCGTGAGCTGCCTGCTCGACCAGCTCGCCGCGGACGATCCGCTGCGGCGGGAGCTCACCGCGGCCGGGGTGGGCTACGTGCACGACCCGGTCGCCGCGGTGAGCACGGTGGCCCCGTTGTTCCGCAGCGCCGCGACGGCCGTTCTCGACGTGCTCGAGCCGGTCGGCGACGAGCGCACGCCGGGCGTCGTGGGGTCGTGGGACGACGTCGTCGCGATGCTCGCCGGTGCCGGGATCCGCGCGCCCCGCGAGGTGGTCGTCGAGGCCGGCGCGGGCCCGGGCCGGATCGGCGCCGCGCTCGCGGCCGCAGGTCTCCATGCACCGCTGGTGGTGAAGCCATCGCCGGACGACGTCCAGCACAAGTCGGACCTCGGCCTGGTGTTCCTGCGGCTGGACAGCGCCGAGGCGGTGCACGCCGCGGTCGCCGAGATCGCTGCCGTGCTCGGCCCAGGCACGCGCGTCGTGGTCCAGGAAATGGTGGCCTCCGACACCGAGGTACTGGTGGTCCTCCGCCAGGACCCAGACTTCGGGCCGGTGCTCGGCCTCGGGCTGGGCGGGTTCTTCATCGAGTTGATCGGCGAGATGACCTACGTGTCGCTCCCCGCGTCAGAGGCCCAGTTGCGCCGCGCCATTGAGCGGACGAAGCTCGGCCGGCTGTTGCGCGGCTATCGCGGCCGCCCACCGGTCGACCTCGACCCGTTGGTCGCGCGCCTGGCGGCGCTGGGAAATCGGTTCGCCACGATGGCCACACCGCCGCGGCTCGTCGAGCTCAACCCGGTCCTGGTCCTCGACTCCGGCGAGCTCGTTGCCATCGACTCGCTCGTGGAGCGAGGGACGCGATGAGCGAGGGGCCGCTGGACGGCGTCCGGGTCCTGTGCGTGGACAACTACCTCGCCGGCAACTACGGCGCGATGCTTCTGGCGCTGCATGGTGCTGACGTCGTCAAGGTGGAGACGCGGTCCGGAGAGGCCATGCGCGGCAGCCGGCCGCTGATCCGCGCCGGCGTGGACGAGGAGTGGAGCCACTTCGCGCTGCGCATGATGCGCGGCAAGGGATCCATCGCGCTCGACATCGACGGGACCGCGGACGACCGCGCGGCCTTCGAGGGTCTGGTGCGTCGCGCCGACGTGTTCTGGACCAACCTGCGGCCGCCGTCGGCGGTCCGCCGAAAGGTCGACGCCGCGACCCTGATGGACCTCAATCCCCGGCTGGTCTATGTCGCGGTCACCGGGTTCGGCCTGCCGGAGAACGGCGAGGGCGAGTACTCGGGCATGCCCGCGTTCGACATCCTCGTCCAGGGGCTCGCCGGGCTGCTCGACCGCAACGCCGACGAACAGGGCCGGCCGACGTACAACGGCCTGCCGGTCGCGGACCAGGTGACCAGCCTCTACGGCGCCTTCGGCGCGCTCCTCGGCCTTCAGCAGCGCGATCGTACGGGCGCCGGCTGCGTGGTCGACGTGCCCATGTTCGACTCGATGGTCTCGCTCAACGAGAAGGCCATCAGCATGTACGGGATGCTCGGCGAGGTCCCACCGCCCCGGCTCTCGGCGACCACGGCGCCGTTCGGTCTGTACCGGGCCGCCGATGGGTGGGTGTGCGTCGCGGTGGGCAGCGACGCGGTGTGGCGCCGGTTCTGCGCGGCGGTGGGCGGGTACATCGGTCGGCCCGGCCTCGCCGACGACGAGTCGTTGCGGATCGGGACGGAGCGCGTCCGGCGGCTCGACGAGGTGACTGCCGTCGTCGAGGCGTTCACCCGGGAGCGGGTGGCGGCCGACGTGGTGGAGTTCCTCATCGCGCACGACGTGCCGGCCGGGCTGCCGCTCGAGGTCGACCGCCTGATGGGCACCGCACAGGTGGAGAAGCGGGGCATCGTCCGTCGGCTCACGCTCGATTCGGGTGTGGCGGTTCCGGTGGTGATGAGCCCGGTCTCGATCAGCGGTGCCCAGCAGCAGGTCGACCTGCCGCCGCACCTCGACGAGGACCGGGACCGGCTGCTGGACGGCTGGCGCCCACGGAGTCAACAGTCACGTTGACTTGCTGTCAACACAGGCGTTAAATTGTTGGCACTGCTAACGATGAACGAGGTGGATCGCATGTCGTTGCACGACTTCACGGTGCGCGGTGAGATTCGGGAACTGGCCACCGTGATCGGTGAGTTCGTCCAGAGGGAGATCCGGCCGCGCGAGCAGGCGCTCGCGCCGGACGCGCGATGCCTGCCGGACGAGGACGTCGCGGCCCTCCAGAAGCTCGCCCGTGCCGCCGGCTTCTGGAACCTCGCGGCCCCGGCCGCCCTCGGCGGTGGCGGGCTCGGCGCGTTCGACATGGCCATCGTCGACGAGCAGGCCGCCAAGCACACGTTCTGCTTCCCGATCGTCGGCAACGGCGCATTCGGCTACCCGCCGCCGTCGATCCTGTACGGCGCCAGCAAGAAGCAGATCGACGAGTACGTCATCCCGACCCTCGAGGAAGGGTGGCGTTCCTTCAACGCGATCACGGAGGAGGGCAGCGGGTCCGACCCGGCGCGCTCGATCCGCACGACCGCCGAGAAGAAGGGCGGCAAGTACGTCCTCAACGGACGGAAGATGTGGATCACGCACGCCGACAAGGCCCGCTACGGCGTGGTCTACGCGCGCACGAACGTCAACAAGGGCCGCGACGGCATCAGTGCGTTCATCGTGGACAAGGACACGCCAGGCCTCACCGTCCGGCCGATTCCGGTGATCCGCGACCTGTGGACCAACGAGGTCACCTTCGACAACGTGGAGATCCCGGCCGATCGGCTCGTCGGCGAGGAGGGGGAAGGGTTCGCGATCGCCCAGCGGTTCCTGGGCAAGTTCCGGGTGCATTTCGCGACGACCGCCATCGCCGTCGGGGAGGAGTCGATGCGGCTCGCCGCCGAGTTCGTCAAGGGCCGCGAGTCGTTCGGCCTTCCGTTCGCCCAGCGCCAGGGCGTCCAGTTCGCGCTCGCCGATGCGCACGTCAAGCTCAAGGCGGCGCGGTGGCTCACCTGGGAGGCGGCCCGCAAGCACGACAGCGGGGAGAACGTCCGCATCGAGTCGTCGATCGCGAAGCTCTACGCGACCGAGGCGTGCTTCGACGTCGTCGACTCGATGATGCAGCTCATGGGCGGGATGGGGCTGGCCAAGGAGATGCCGCTCGAGCACTGGTTCCGCGACCTGCGGGTGGCTCGTGTGGTCGAAGGCCCGTCGGACATCCACCGCTTCGTGCTCGCCCGGGAGATCCTGGGCAGCGCCGCCCTGCCGAGGCGCGCATGAGCGACATCCTGCTCGTCGACGACAGCGAACCGGGCATTCGGGTGCTCACCCTCAACCGCCCGCAACGGCTCAACGCGCTCAACGGCGAACTGGTCATACGGCTGCTCGAGGTGCTCGACGACTGCGAGGCCGCCGGCCCACGGCTGCGGGTCGTGGTGCTCAAGGGCGCGGGCCGGGCGTTCTGCGCCGGTGCCGACCTCAAGTGGCTGGCCGAGGGGACGCTGGCGGACCATGCCGCGCACGGCGTCTTCCACGACAACCTCAACGCCCTGTGCAACCGGCTGGAGTTGCTGCCGCAGGTCGTGGTCGGGCAGATCCACGGCTACGCGCTGGCCGGTGGACTCGAGGTGGCGCTGTGCTGCGACATGCTGACGGTCTCGGACGATGCCCAGCTCGGCGACGAGCACATCCGCCGCAACCTCATTCCGGGCGGTGGCGGTTCCCAGCGACTGCCGCGCAAGGTCGGCCTCGCGCGCGGCCTCAACATGCTGCTGACCGGTAGGCGCCTGAGCGGGCCGGAAGCGGTGTCGTGGGGGCTCGCGTGCCAGTCGGCACCGGCCGCCGAGCTCGACCAGGTGACGATGGACCTGGCCCGGGGCATGGCGGGCGCCGACGGCCACGCGCTGGCCACCATGAAGACCATCGTGCGGCGCGGCATCGAGATGCCGCTGGCGGACGGGCTCTGGCTGGAGCTGTACCAGCAGCAGCGCTATCGCGCCAAGTCCGGCGCCATGGACAAGGGTGTCTCCGACTTCGCGGCGGACCGGTCATGATCGACCTCAGCGGCCGGACCGCCGTCGTCACCGGTGGCGCCTCCAACATCGGCCGCGGCATCACCTTGCGACTGGCGTGCCAGGGCGCCCGCGTGGTCATCCTTGACCGCGACATCGAGCAGGCCGAGAAGACCGCCGCGGACGCGGACGGCGAGGTGACGGCTGTCCGTGCCGACCTCCTGGACGTTGATTCGCTCCGGGCGGTGACCGACGGGCTGGCCGCCGACATCCTGGTGAACAACGCCGGATGGGTGAACACCGTCGGGTTCCTCGACAAAGACCCTGCTGAGATCGACCTCGAGGTCCGCCTCAACCTGCTCGGCCCGCTACGGCTCACCCAGATGCTGCTGCCCGGCATGGTGGCGCGCGGCTGGGGACGGGTGGTCAGCGTCGCCTCCGAGGCGGGGCGGGCGGGCCAGCGCGGGCAGGTGGCCTACGGCGCGGCCAAGGGCGGGATCCTCGGGATGACCCGGTCACTGTCGCATGAGGTCGGCCGGTACGGGGTCACCGTGAACGCTGTCTCACCGGCCATGACGATCCCCGAGTCCGGCGACGACGTCGGCGCCGGCAGCATGCAACGGGTCCGCGACCGGCCGCCCGAGGTGATGGCCAGGATCGTCAAGTTCTACCCCGTGGGGCGGGTCGGCCACCCGCCGGACATCGCTGCTGCCGTCGCGTTCCTGTGCTCGGACGAGGCGGGATTCATCACCGGGCAGACGCTGCCGGTCAACGGCGGGTTCGTGACCACCTAGGACGCGGAAGGAAGCGCATGAGTGAGATCAGCTGGACCGCCTGGGCGGCCGACCCGAAGGCACCGGACTTCAGCGACGTCATCTACGAGCGGTGCACCCGCTCGACGGGTGGGTCGGTTGCCCGGCTGACGATCAACCGGCCGGACCGGATGAACTCCTTCACCAAGCACACCATGAAGGAGCTGATGGTTGCGATCGACCACGCCAACCAGGACCCCTCGGTCGGCGTGGTGGTGCTGCAGGGTGCCGGGGACCGGGCGTTCAGCAGTGGTGGGGACGTCGCCTGGGAAGCGGACCGCAGTGCCGCCGACTGGTTCTTCGACGTGCCGCCCAACCATGTCGTGCGGTTCTCCAACCAGCCGGTGATCGCGGCCGTGCGCGGGTACGCCATCGGGGGCGGCAACCATCTCGCGTACACCTGCGACATGACGATCGCCGCGGACAACGCCGTCTTCGGCCAGATCGGCTCGCGGGTCGGCAGCCCGGCGGACGGCTACATGGTGCGGTACCTGATTCGCGTCATCGGCGCCAAGCGCGCCCGCGAGATGTGGCTCACCCGCCGGCGCATCAACGCGGTCGAGGCACTCGAGTGGGGCCTCGTCAACGCTGTCGTACCGCTGGCCGACCTCGACACCGAGGTCCTCGTGTGGTGCGACCGGGTGCTCGACGGCAGCCCCACCTGTGTCCGCATCCTCAAGGCCGTGTTCGACCAGGAGATCGACGAGATGGCCGGCGACGTCCGCCGCACCGCCCATCTCATCCACCCCGGCTTCGGTCAGAGCGCCGAGGCGCGTGAGGCGCAACAGGCCTTCTTCGAGAAGCGGCCACCGCGCTTCTGGCCGGCACCCGACGGAGCCGGCTCCACCGCGACATGAGAGGCACCATGACGAACATCACCGAACCCCAGCTGCTGGGTCGTGGGCTCACCTGGCAGGAGATGCCCGAGGGCATGCAGTTCCGCACCTCCACCCGCACCGTGACCGAGACGGACCTCGTCACGTTCATCACCTGGGCCGGCATCATCACGCCGCTGTTCACCGACGCCCGGTTCGCCCAAGAGGTGGAAGGCTACGCCGGGCGGCTCGTGCCGGGGATGGTCACCTACTGCTTCTCGGAGGGCCTGCTCGCCCAGACGGGCTTCATGCAGGGTACCGGCATCGCGATCGTGAGCACAGGCTCGCTCGAACACCGCGCACCGGTGTTCGTCGGCGACACCCTGTACTCCGTCGTCACGGTCACCGAGTCACGGCCGTCGAGCCGGCCCGGCCGCGGAGTCGTGGCGTCCACCGTCAGCGTGCGCAACCAGCACGGCACCGAGGTGCTCAGCTACACACCGGTGCGGCTGATGCGCAGCCGCGAACAGGCGTGAGGCCCGGCCATGACAACGCCACCCACGCAGCGGCGGGCAGCGGACATCACCGACGAGATGCTCGAGCACGCGCGCTCACTCATCGGCGTGTGGCTCCGTCGGGACGTCCACTGGCCGTCGTACGCCGAGGACATCGCTCCGATCGACATCCGACGCTGGGCCATGTACTCCATCGGCGACGACAATCCACTGTGGAGCGATGAGGAATACGGGCGGCGCTCGTACTGGGGGAGCGTCATCGCGCCACCGACGTTCCTCTACACCGTCGACAGCACCATCGTCGCTCCGGGGCTGCGCGGGATCCAATGGATCTACGGCGGCACCCGTTGGCGCAACTTCCTTCCCGTGCGCGTCGGTGATCGGATCACCGCGCGGGCACGGCTGACCGACGTGGTGGAGCGGTCCGGCTCGCGGGCCCGCCGCCTGGTCGTGCAGACCGGCGAGGTCCTCTACCACAACCAGCGCGGGGAGCTTGTCTCGCGGGCCGAGGCGGATGTCCTTCGCATCCCGCGCAAGGCCAGCGGCAAGGGCATGGTCGGGTTCGAGCAGCGGCAGGCGGACGGGCGCTGGAAGTGGACACCCGAGCAGATCGAGGAGATCCGCAAGGCCTACCTCGCGGAGGAGCGGCGCGGTGCCGAGCCGCGGTACTGGGATGACGTCACCGTAGGCCAGGTGCTGCCCACGGTGGTCAAGGGTCCGCTCACGCTGGTCGACATCATGGCGTTCTACGTCGGGCGGCGGAACACCTACCCGCCCCTGAAGCTGGCCTTCCAGGAGCGGGAGCGGCATCCGGCCAACGTCTACGTCAGCCCGTCCACCGGCATCCCGGTCCATCCCGCGGCTGGGCACTTCGACGATGAGATCGCGCACGAGATCGGCATGCCCGGCGCCTACGACCAGGGGTGGATGCGGGCGAACTGGATCGGCCATCTCGTCACCAACTGGTGCGGGGACTCAGGATGGGTCGCCGAGCTCGACGTCCGCCTGCACCAGCCCAACCTGGTCGGCGACACGACCTGGTGTGCGGGCGAAGTCAAGGCGAAGTCGGAGGTGGACGGCGAGGGCTACGTCGAGATCGAGTGCTGGGGCGAGACCCAGCGCGGGGAACGCAACGTCACGGGCCGCGCTCTCGTCCGGCTGCCCTCCCGTACGCTGCGAGGGCCGCGATGACGACGACACCGACGCGGCCGAGCAAGGCAGTCAGCGAGTTCCTCGCCGCAAGCCACGGCATGATGGTCGACGGCGACCTCGACGTGCCGGCCCGCAGCGGCCGCGTCATGGAGATCGTCGACCCCGCCACCGAAGAGATCATCGCTACGGTCCCTGACGGCGACGCCGGCGACGTCGACCAGGCGGTCGCGGCGGCGCGCAACGCGTGGGAGACCCGGCGGTGGACAAGCCTCGCACCGACCCGGCGGGCCGAGCTGATGTGGCGTCTGGCCGATCTGATCGAGCGCGACGCAACACTGCTCGCGGAGCTCGACACGGTGGACGTCGGCACGCCGATCGGCCAGACGCCGGTCAACCCCGCGGCCGCCGCGCGGACGCTGCGGTACTACGCCGGCTGGTGCACCAAGATCTTCGGTACGGTCAACCCGGTCGGGCAGGGCCTGCTGGGCTACACCGAGCGCGACTCCGTCGGTGTCGTCGCCGGGATCGGCGCATGGAACTCACCGCTGGTCATCGCGGCGAGCAAGTCGGGGCCGGCGCTGGCGGCGGGCAACACCATCGTCCTCAAGCCGGCCGAGCAGGCGCCCCTGTCGACGCTCTGGTTCGGTCGGCTGGCGCTGGAGGCCGGCATCCCGCCCGGCGTCATCAACGTCGTGCTCGGCGTCGGTTCCGTGGTCGGTCCCGCACTCGTTGAACACCCGTCGGTGGCGCTGGTGACCTTCACCGGTTCGGTGCCCGTGGGCCAGGACATCCACCGCCGGGCGAATGCGGGCCTCAAGGACGTGGTGCTCGAACTCGGCGGCAAGAGTCCCAACATCATTTTCCGGGACGCGGACATCGCGAAGGCCGCCGCATCGACGGTCAGGCAGATGCGCTCGAACGCGGCGCAGGTCTGCTACACCGGCTCGCGGGTCCTGGTGCACTCGTCCGTCGCGGCGCAGTTCGTCGCGCAGACGAGCCGGCTCCTTGCCCAGACACGTATCGGCGCCGGGCTGTCGCCGTCGACCGACCTCGGGCCCGTCGTCTCCAGGCGCCAGCAGGAGCGTGTTCAGGGGTACGTCGAAGGGGCGCTGCGGGAGGGCGCCGAGTTGGCCTACGGCGGGCGGGCGCCCGACGGCCCGGGCTACTTCGTCGGCCCGACGCTGTTGACGTCGGTGACCAACGAGATGACGGTGATGCGCGAGGAGGTCTTCGGCCCCGTCATCGGCGTGCTCGAGTTCGACGACGAGGCCGAGGCGATCTCGGTCGCGAACGCCACGCCGTACGGCCTGGCGGCCGGCGTGTGGACGCGCGACGTCGCCCGGGCGCACCGCGTCGCACGGGCGGTTCGGGCCGGGACGGTATGGATCAATACCTACGGCATCCTCGACCGCTCGGCCCCGTCCGGTGGGTACGGGGTGTCCGGCCTGGGCCGCGAGCACGGGGAGGCCTGGCTCAACCACTTCACAGAACACAAGTCCGTGTACGTGGACCTGACCGATGAGCACTGAGAGAACGGAACCCGACGATGCGATTTCAGGACAAGGTGTTGGTCTGCACCGGGGCTGCGTCAGGGATCGGCGCCGCGGTGGCGCGCCGGTTCGCGTCCGAAGGCGGGCACGTCGTCCTGGTGGACCGCGACGCCGAAGGCGTCAGCAAGGTCGCGGCTGAGATCGGTGATGCCGTGGCGGAGCCGGCCGACGTGTCCAGCGAGGACGACGTCGCCGGCGTCGTCTCTGCGGCCGTGGAGCGGTTCGGCCGGATCGACGCACTCTACAACGGCGCGGCGATCCTGATCGCCGGTGAGGCGATGACGTCGCCGCTCGCCGACCTCCAGCGGCAGCTGTCAGTCAACGTCGTCGGCACCTATCTCATGTGCAAGGCGGTCGGCCGGGTGATGAAGGCACAGGGCTCGGGCGCGATCGTCAACACGTCGTCGGTGGTGGCCGACGTGGCACGCGCCAACCGGAGCCTGTACGCCGCGACCAAGGGTGCGATCCTCCCGATGTCCCGGCATTTCGCTCTCGAGCTCGCACCCGCGGTCCGGGTCAACTGCGTCTCGCCCGGGCCGACCTTGACCGGCATGACGCGGCCGCACTACATGGCCGCGGCCGCCACCGAGGTGGACGCCCTGCGCAGGGTCGGCTCGCAGGTGCTGCTCGACCGGGTGGCAGACCCGTCCGAGATAGCGAGCGCAATCTGCTTCCTGCTGTCGGATGACGCCGGCTATGTCAACGGAACGATGTTGACGGTGGACGGTGGCATGACGGCGGAGTGACGGCCGACCCGACGACCAAACATCTACCGGAGATCCATGTGAAGCCACCCCAGAGCCAGGATGACGCGGACTCGCCGCTGGCGGGCGTCCACGTCGTCGACCTCAGCGTGACCCTCCCCGGCCCGTACGCGACCCAGGTGCTGCGGCGCCTCGGCGCCACCGTCGTGCACCTGGAACCGCCCGGCGGCGACTCCCTGCGCTACGGCGCACCAGCCAGCCACGCGTTCCTGGCCGAGGGCAAGGAGAGCGTCGTGGTGAACCTGAAGGACCCGAGCGACCGCGGGTTCGCGCTGAGCCTGCTCGCCGGCGCCGACATCGTGGTCGAGGGATGGCGCCCGGGCGTCGCGCAGCGGCTGGGCGTCGGGTACGAGCACGTCAGCGCACGCAACCCCGCGGTGGTCTACTGCTCGATCACCGGCTACGGGTCGACCGGGCCGATGGCGGGGCGGGCCGGGCACGACATCAACTACACGGCGGCGAGCGGTGCGCTCGACATGCTCCGGCCGGACGGCATGCCGGTCGGTGACCTGGCCGGTGCGAATGCCGCGGTGACCCGGATCCTGGCCGAACTCACCCGTGCCGCCCGGACCCGGCGGGGCCGGCACGTCGAGGTGTCGATCACCGGCACGCTGGCGGACTGGGTGGGCGCGCTCGGCGGCCGGGAATGGCGGCAGTTCGCGCAGATTCTCCACACACCTCACTACGCGGAGTACACCACCAAGGATGGCGAGCGCCTGGTGCTCGGGGTCGCACCGATGGAGCAGGCGTTCTGGGAGAACGTGATCACGGTGATGGGTCGTCCCGAATGGGCCGTCCTCACCTACGAGGAGCGCCGCGAGCGGCACGACGAACTCACCGCACACCTGACCGAGGCGGTCCGTGAGCTGACCGCGGCAGAAATCGCCGACCGGTTGTCCGGAGCGGACACCTGTTGGAGTTTCGCCCGGGAGCCCGGAACGGCGGAGCGGCTGGCAGGCCGGCTGCCGGCGCGTCCCGGTGCGGTGCCCGCGGTCGACGAGCACGGCGCCAGGTACCGAGAGATCGTATCCAGACCCGAATAGGAGCAGCCGGTGGACGTTCGAAACCTGTTCCTGCGCGCGGTACAGACCTGGCCCGACCGCGAGGCCATCGTCACCGATCAGGCCCGCTTCACCTTCGCCGAGGCATGGGAGCGCGGGCTCCGCCTGGCCAACGTCCTGCGCGAGTTGGGCGTCGAACCGGGTGACCGAGTGGCCGTCCTGGAGGACAACTCACTCGGCGCCGCGGACTTCTACCTGGCCTGCACAGCGGGGAACTTCGTACGCGTCCCGCTGTACGCCCGCAACTCGACAGCGGCGCACGTGCACATGATCACCAACGCTGGGTGCAAGGCCGTGGTGGTCGCCGAGAACTACGCCAACGAGCTTCCCGAGGACGTCGCCCAGCTGCCCGGCGTCCGGTCGGTGCTGGTGCGCGACGACAGTTACGAGGGCCTGCTCGCCCGGGCCGGTACCGACGACCCGGCACCTCGGGTGTCGTCCGACGACAACTACATCATCCGCTACACCGCGGGCACGACCGGCCGGTCCAAGGGCGTCGCGTACTCCCACTGGAAATGGCTGGCCTACTGCCGCGACTGGATGTACCAGTTCCCGCCCGTCCAGGTGGGTGACACCAACATGTGCGCGTCGCCGATCTCACACGGCTCGGGGTACTTCTTCACCCCCACGTGGATCGGTGGCGGGCGCAACTACATGATCAACAAGATCGACCCGAAGCATACGCTCGACGTCATGGAGCGTGAACGGGTCGCCTACATGTGGTGTGTGCCGACCCTGCTCGGGATGCTGTCGCGCGAGGAATCCGCCAGGGGGCGTGACTGGTCATCGATCAAAGGATTCCTGGTGGCCGGCGCGCCGGTCAGCGAGGCAACGGCACTGGCCGGGCGCGAGGTCTTCGGCGACGTACTCTACAGCGGATACGGCCAGACCGAGTGCTACCCGATCACCTCGATCACGCCTCAGGAGTGGTTCTCGCAGGTGCCCGGCTCCCAACCGCTGCGCTCGGCCGGCCGCCCGTACCCGTTCGCGATGGTGCGCATCGTGGACCGCGAGACAGGCGAGGACGTCGAGCCGGGAGCGGAGGGCGAGATCGTCGCCAAGGTCGACGGTCAGCTCTCGGGCTACTGGAACGACCCCGAGGCCACGGCGGAGAAGATCAAGGACGGCTGGGTGCACACCGGCGACATCGGTCGCATCGACGCGAACGGTTACCTGTATCTGCTCGACCGGGCCAGTGACATGATCATCTCGGGTGGCTTCAACATCTACCCCGCCGAGCTCGAGAACGCGATCGCGAGCCACCCCGAGGTTGTCGAGGTCGCGGTGTTCGCCGTGCCGCACGAGAAGTGGGGTGAGGCACCGGCTGCCGTCTGCACAGTCAAGGATCCGGTCAACGTCACCGAGGAGGACATCGTCGAGTTGTGCCGGACGAAGGTCGGGTCGTACAAGAAGCCCGCGCTGGTCGTCATCTCCACCGACTCGCTGCCCAAGAACGCCGCGGGCAAGATCTTGCGCCGCGTGCTTCGGGAGCCCTACTGGGCGGACAAATCGCAGCGGGTCGCGGGCAGCTGACGAAATGTGTACACGACGCGAGCGGTCGTCTGTCAGGCGTGGTCGATCGGGATCTCGGCCCGTAGCGTCGTTCCGCGCCCGGTCGGGCTGGTAACGCTGATGTGTCCGCCGAGTGTGGCGATGCGGTCGCGGAGGCCGATGAGGCCGGAGCCGCGGTCAGCGTTGGCTCCGCCGATGCCGTTGTCGCGGATGCAGATGCGCAGGTACGTTTCGCCGGCGTTGACGTCGACGCGGATGAGGGTCGCTTGGGCGTGTTTGGTGGCGTTCGTCAGTGCCTCAGACACCACGTAGTAGGTGCAGACTTCGACCGGCTCGGGGACCTTGCGGTCCACGGTCAGGCTGATGTCGACCGGTGTGGGGCTGCGCCGGGCCAGGGTCTTGAGGGCCGGGCCAAGGCCGCCTTTGGAGAGGACCGCCGGGTGGATGCCGCGGGAGAGCTCCTGCAGGTCCTGGAAGATGCTCGTCACGGTGTCGACCACCTGTGACAGCTCGGCTCTGACCGGGTCGAGGCCTACGGGGAGCGATGCCTCGATCATGCGCAGCCGGAGGCACAGCGCGACGAGTTGTTGCTGTGCGCCGTCGTGCAGGTCGCGCTCGATGCGGCGGCGGGCCTGGTCTCCGGCGGCGATGATGCGGACGCGCGACGCGGACAGCTCGGCGTGACTTTCGGCGTTGGCGATCGCGGTCGCGACGAGTTCGGTGAAGTCGGCCATGCGGGCTTCGGTGTCCGGCGGCAGCGGCTCTGGCTCGGTTGATACGACGACGGCCACGCCCCAGACACGGCCCTCGACGACCACTGGCACCCCAACGCTCGATCTGATGCCTGCGCGTCGGGCGATTTCGGCGTTTGGACCTACCAGGTGCTCGTAGGACTCCATCCGGGCCGGGGCGCTGGCCTCGAGCACCTTGACGAGGAGGCTGTCCCCCGTGAGCTGGAACGACTGCTCGCGCAGCTTCAGCTCGTTGCGGCCGGCGAGTCTGCTGGCGATGCCGTCCGATTCGTAGCGGTACAGTGCCGTGGGATAGGGCCCGACGACCTGGGCGAGTTCCTCGGCCACCGCGTCGAACACCTCGGCCGGTGAGGCTCTGCGGGCAACGAGCGTTGCGACGCGTCGCAGTGCGGCCTGTTGCGTGGCGAGCAAGGCGGATCGTTCGCGGCTGGCCTTCAATGATTCGGTGATCGCCTCGCGCTCGCAGGCCGCCTGGAGCACTGAAGCGAGTGCGGGGACCAGCCGCAGCCGCAGGCGCTGCAGGGTGTGTTCGGACAGACTGTTCGGGACCAGGAGCGTGCCCAGGACGGTCGTGTCGGCGTGCAGTGGGAACGCGATACAGCGCGCGTCGGCGGGGGCGATGCCGAGCTTGATTGCGGCCGAAGGTAAATGGAGGGTCTGTGCGACCCGTTGCGCGGCCGTGTCCAGCGTCGGCGACAGGTTGCGGGCGCGGAGCAGCAGCCGACCCAGGTCGGCGAACAGGCCGGCCTCCTCATGGCGTTCCGACGTCTCGACCGCGTGGGAGCGGACGAGGTCGGCGAGCGTGCTGACCAGCAGGGCGGCCACGACGAAGGTCGCGATGTCCTGCAGGTCCCGTGAGGCGGAGAGGTTCTGGACGCCGAATGGCAGGACGTGGAAGTAGTTGAAGGCGACGGTGCTGGCCAGCGAGGTCAGCACGCCGAGCGTGGCGCCCCACACGGTGGAGACGATCAGGACGCCGATGAGGTAGACGACGCCTCTGGCGCCTTGGTGGGTGCCATCGTGCATCGGGAGCAGGGCGAGGGTCTCCACCGCGATCAGCCCCGCCGCGACCAGGATCCCGACCGAGATCGGCGGCGGACGCAACACCAGCGACAGCAGGCACGCTCGCATCGGAGGCCGTATCCTCCCGCGTCGCGTCACCACGCCTGCGGACTCGGATGAGCCAGCTCGCGACCAGCGAGGTAGCCCGCGTCTCGGCAGTGACGCCACCTCGAAACAACCCTCAACCGAGGCTACCGCACCTGCCGCGTCAGCTCCCCTCGATGATCATGAGGACGGCGTCCTTGGCGACGTTGACGCCGACCCGTGCGCGCAGCTCGCTCACTGTGCCGTCGATCGGAGCGGTAAGGACGTGCTCCATCTTCATGGCTTCCACGACAGCGAGCGTCTGCCCGGCGGTGACGGCTTCCCCCTCGCCGACGGCGACGACGGTCACCGTGCCGGGCATCGGCGAGAGCACCGGACCGCCCGCTCCTGAGGAGTGGCCACCGACGGCGTCGAGGGCTTCGTGATCGCGCAGGGCCCAGGTGCGGCCGTCGCGTCCGATCCACACGAGGCCGTCCGCGCCCCGCGCGACCGCGTAGCTGCGGGTCACGCCGTTCTGCTGGTGCCGCCCGTCGCGACGAGTGCTGATCCGCACGGGATCTCCGCCGTCGATGCTGATCTCCGCGTCGGCCGCGCGGCCGCGGTAGCGCACCTCGACGACGGTGTCGCCGCCGATCGTGAGGCGGTGGGTGGTCCACGCGCGGTCGCCGAGGCGCCAGCCGCCCGGGATGTCGAACGGATCCGCGAGCGGCTCCGAGGCCGGCTCCAGGTCGAGGAGGGCGATCCCGGTCGCGAGGCCGACGACGTCGTCGGGAAGGTCCGAGGCCGTGAGTGCGTCGAGGCGGCGGCCGACGAGACCGGTGTCGAGGTTGCCCGCGCGAACGTCCGGGTCGGCCAGCAGCGCGCGAAGGAAGCCGATGTTCGTCCCGAGCCCGAGGAGAACGGTGTCGGCGAGGGCGGCGTCGAGTCCGCGGAGCGCCTCGGCGCGGTCGGCGCCGTGCGCGATGATCTTGGCGAGCATCGGGTCGTAGTCGGAGCCGACGAGGCCGCCCTCGGTGATGCCGGAGTCGACGCGCACGCCGGCGGGTTCCCGCCACGCGAGGACGCGACCGCCGGTGGGCAGGAAACCGGACGCGGGGTCTTCGGCGTAGACGCGGACCTCGACGGCGTGGCCGTGCGGACGGAGCTCGGCCGGCCAGGGGGCTTCCTCGCCCGCGGCGACGCGGAGCTGGAGTTCGACGAGGTCGACGCCGTAGACCTCTTCGGTGACCGGGTGCTCGACCTGCAGACGGGTGTTCATCTCCATGAAGAACCAGTCGTCTGGGCGGTCTCCGGCGACGATGAACTCGACGGTGCCGGCACCGACGTAACCGCAGGCGCGGGCGGCGTCGCAGGCGGCGGCGCCCATCGCCTCCCGCTGCATCTCGGTGAGCAGCGGGGACGGGGCTTCCTCGACGATCTTCTGGTGGCGGCGCTGCAGGGAACATTCCCGCTCGCCCAGGTGGACGACGTT
The DNA here is from genome assembly GCF_022095675.1 of Dactylosporangium sp. AC04546. GTDB lineage: Bacteria > Actinomycetota > Actinomycetes > Mycobacteriales > Micromonosporaceae > Dactylosporangium. Next base: position 142,815 of record NZ_JAHYSG010000009.1, read on the forward strand.
GCCGTGCTGATCGGCGAGGACCTGGATCTCGATGTGCCGCGGGGTGGTGATCAGCCGTTCGGCGAGCAGCGTGTCGTCCCCGAACGAGCTGCGCGCTTCGCGGCGGGCGCTGGCGATCGCCGCGCGCACGTCATCGGCCTGGTGTACTTCGCGCATGCCCTTGCCGCCGCCACCGGCGGAAGGTTTGAGCAGCACCGGGTAGCCGATGTCCGAGACCGCCCGGACCAGCTCGTCGTCGGTCAGGCCGACGCCGTCGGAGCCGGGCACGACGGGCACTCCGGCTTTGGATACGGTCTGCTTGGCGCGGATCTTGTCGCCCATGGCCTCGATGGCCGAGGCGGGCGGGCCGATGAAGACCAGGCCGGCGTCCTCGCACGCGGCCGCGAAGTCGGTGTTCTCGGAGAGGAACCCGTAGCCGGGATGGACGGCCTCGGCACCGGTGGCCCGAGCCGCGGCGACGATCTTCTCGATCGACAGGTAGGACTCTGCGGCGGGGGCGGGCCCGAGGCGAACGGCGACGTCGGCGATGGCGACGTGCGGAGCGTCCGCGTCGGCGTCGGAATAGACCGCGACCGAGCGGATACCGAGCCGTCGCAGCGTGCGCAGCACGCGTGCGGCGATCTCTCCGCGGTTGGCGACCAGGACTGTCGAGAACATCAGGCTCACATCCGGAAGACGCCGAAGGCGGGGTCGGCCAACGGGGCGTTGGCGGCGATCGACAGGGAGAGACCCAGCACGGTGCGGGTGTCGGCGGGGTCGATGACACCGTCGTCCCAGAGCCGGGCCGTGGAGTAGTAGGGGTGCCCCTGGGTCTCGTACTGGGCGCGGATCGTGTCCGGGTCCGCTGTTCCTACGGTGCTGAGCACCATGGCGGCCTGCTCGCCACCCATCACCGAGATGCGGGCGTTGGGCCACATGAACAGGAACCGGGGCGAGTAGGCACGGCCGCACATCGCGTAGTTCCCGGCGCCGAACGAGCCGCCGATCACGACGGTCAGTTTGGGAACCCGGGTCGTGGCCACGGCCGTGACCATCTTCGCTCCGTGCTTGGCGATCCCCCCGGCCTCGTACTCCCGGCCGACCATGAACCCGGTGATGTTCTGCAGGAACACCAGCGGGATGCCGCGCTGGTCGCAGAGTTCGATGAAATGCGCCCCTTTCATCGCGGACTCGGAGAACAGCACGCCGTTGTTCGCGACGATCCCGACCGGGTGGCCGTGGATACGTGCGAATCCGGTGACCAGGGTGGAGCCGTAGTCCGGTTTGAACTCGGCGAAGCGGGATCCGTCGACGATCCTGGCGATGACTTCCCGGACGTCGTAGGGGATGCGGGGGTCGGTCGGGACCGCGCCGTAGAGCTCGGCGGGGTCGACGGCGGGCTCCTCGGTCGGGATCCGGTCCCACGGTGACGGCGTTCGCGGGCCGAACGTCGACACGATCGACCGGACGATGCGCAGCGCGTCGGCGTCGTTCTCGGCGAGGTGGTCGACCACCCCGGACGTTCGTGCGTGCAGGTCGCCACCGCCGAGTTCCTCGGCGGTCACGACCTCCCCGGTCGCGGCTTTCACCAGCGGCGGGCCGCCGAGGAAGATCGTGCCCTGGTTGCGCACGATCACGGCTTCGTCCGACATCGCGGGGACGTAGGCACCGCCGGCGGTGCAGGAACCCATCACCGCGGCGATCTGCGGAATGCCGCGACCGGACAGCTGCGCCTGGTTGTAGAAGATCCGTCCGAAATGATCCCGGTCGGGAAAGACCTCGTCCTGCTTGGGCAGGAACGCCCCGCCGGAGTCGACCAGGTAGATGCACGGCAGCCGGTTGTGGAGCGCGACCTCTTGGGCGCGCAGGTGCTTCTTGACCGTCATCGGGAAGTAGGTGCCGCCCTTGACCGTGGCGTCGTTGGCGACGATGACGCATTCCCGGCCGGCGACGCGTCCGATGCCGGTGATGATTCCGGCTGCGGGGGCCTGATCGTCGTAGAGACCCTTCGCCGCCAGCGCCGAGAGTTCGAGGAACGGCGACGAGGGGTCGACGAGCGTGTCGACGCGGTCGCGGGGCAGCAGCTTGCCCCGTTCGACGTGGCGGGCCCGGGACTTCTCCGAGCCGCCGAGCCGCGCGGTGGCGAGCGTCGCGTTCAAATCCGCGACCAGCGCACGGTGGGCGTCCGCGTTGGTGATGAAGCGCTCGCTGCCCGGATCGACCTTCGTGCCCAAGGCCCGAGTACCCGTCGTCATCGCGATCCGCATCCCCTCGAGATGGCCCAGGAAGGCCGGCGTTTCTCCCGGAAGGCCCGGATGCCTTCCTGCCCTTCGTCGGCGGCGAAGTAGGCCGCGGACATGGCGTTCATCGCGGCGAAGTCGTCGGCCAGCGACGTCGGCCGGGTACGTCGAAGGAGCGCTTTGGTGCCGGCCAGCGCGCTGGGGCCGCCGAGCGTCAGCATGCCGAGGTAGCGCGCCACCTCGGCATCCAGCGCGTCGGCCGGGACGGCCCGGGTGAGCAGACCGATCGCCGCGCCGTGGGCGGCGTCGAACGTCTCCCCGGTGAGAAAGAGCTCGGCAGCGGCGTGCGGGAGGACCCCCCGCAGGACGGTGACCGAGATGACCGCCGGTACGACGCCGAGCCGGACCTCGGTGAACGCGAACGTGCACGTGTCGGCCGCGAGCCGCACGTCGCAGGCGGCGACGAGGCCGACGCCGCCCGCGCGTGCCGGGCCCGCGAGCCTCGCGACGACGGGCTTCGGTGAGTCCCAGATCGTCTCCAGGATGTGCGGCAGCTCGTTGACGCCCTGCTGGTCCGCACCGGCGCCCTGCGACTCCTTCAGATCCATGCCGGCGCAGAACACGGGGCCGGTGTGGGTCAGCACGAGGACGCGCACGGCGTCGTCGTCGATCGTGGCCTCGAGGTGGTCGGTCAGTTCGCGCCGCAGCTGAGCGGAGAGCGCATTGCGGTTGGCGGGGGAGTCGAGCGTGATCGTGGCGACGCCGTCGACGGTCTCGCGGCGGACGAGCGCGCCGGTCATGCCGAGGCTCCGGGGGCGAGCGCGGTCACGGTGCGCGACGGGCTGGGGCGGCCGAGCTGCTGTGCCATCCACACGCTCGTCTCGACGAGTTTGCCGAGGTCGACGCCGGTGTCGATGCCGAGGCCGTGGAGCTGCCACAACAGGTCCTCGGTCGCCAGGTTGCCGGTAGCGCTCTCGGCGTACGGGCAACCACCGAGCCCGCCGGCCGAGGCGTCCACCGTGGTGACGCCCTGGCGCAGCGCGGCGAGCGTGTTGGCCAGTGCCTGCCCGTAGGTGTCGTGAAAGTGCACCGCGATCCGGTCTACCGGGATGCCACGGTCGACCAGGGCTTCGAGCAGCGCCACGACGCGGCCCGGAGTCGCGACGCCGATGGTGTCGCCGAGGCTGAGCTCGGTGAGGCCCAGGGCCATCAGGCGGTCGGCGACCTCGACCACACGCGCGAGCGGTACTTGGCGCTCCCACGGGTCACCGAAGGCCATCGACAGATAGCCGCGCACGCCGAGGCCGGCGCCGCGGGCCCGGTCGACGACCGGCGCGAACATCTCCAGTGACTCGTCCACGGTGCGGTTGAGGTTGCGGCGGGCGAAGGACTCGGTGGCGCTGCCAAAGATCGCGATGTCCCGCACTCCGAGGGCCAGCGCCCGGTCCAGCCCGCGTTCGTTCGGCACGAGGACCGGGTAGCGGACGCCGTCGACAGTGGTGAGGCGTTCGAGCAGTTGCGCGGCGTCGGCCAGCTGGGGCACCCACTTCGGGTGGACGAAGCTGGTCGTCTCGACCACGGTGTGGCCCGCGTCGACGAGACGTTCGACGAACTCGGCCTTGACCTCGACCGGGAGGACCGCGGACTCGTTCTGCAGGCCGTCGCGCGGCCCGACCTCGCAGATCGTGACGCGGGACGGCAACCCCTCGAGCGGGGTCACGCCGTAGTCCGGGTGTGGCGACACGTCCTTCTCTCCTCGGCGTCGGCGGGAGGCAGATGAGAAGAACGTAACTGACCGCTCGTACGGTCAGCAAGGGGGATGGCCTTTATAGTGGCCAAGTGACCGGACGAACCCCCCGCGCGAGCTCGCGCGACGCGATCTTGCAGGTGTTCGCCGAGCATGTCGCCGCACGTGGGTACGCCGATACCAGCCTGGGAGACGTCGCGGCCGAGCTGGGCCTGAGCAAGGGCACGATCGTCCACCACTTTCGCAGCAAGGAAGCGCTGCTGGGTGAGCTGCACGTGGCGTATTTCGGGCGGCGTTTCGCGGAGGCGGAGTTCATCCGCGCGGAGCTCGGCGATCCGGTCAGCCGCTTGGTCGCGATGATCTACGCGTTGCTCGCGGCGCACCGCGACGATCGCGCCGCGAGCCTCGCGTGCCTGCGTGAGCTGGTCCGGTACTTCGAGGGTGAGCTGAACAACTACGTCCGCACGCAGCGGGTCGCCTACACCGAGATCCTGGTTGGCATCCTGCGCGAGGGCGCGGAGCAGGGGGTTCTGCACACCACGGATCCGCGGATGTCCGCGCTGCAGATCTTCGGCATGTGCAACTACGCCTGGACCTGGTACCGGCCGGAGGGGCCGCAGTCGGTCGAGGAGATCGCCTCGCGGTTCGCCCGCGACATCCTCGGCGGCCTCACTCATCCAGCGGTCGACGACCGCGGCCTGGACGAGCACATCGCGAAGGCCGTGGAGGTCGTGCGCCATGCGCCCGGCCGGATTCCCGCCGAGAAAGCAGCCGCACGACCGCCGGGCCGGAGCGCCTAGAAGTGTGACCTGTCCGACCAAAGTACGGCCTCGTCCTCCCACTATGGTCGGCGCGGCTCAGGTCCTTGGCCCGATACGCGAAAGCCGCCTCCGCTGCAGGATCGAGCCATGACGATCGACAGCTCCCAGCGCACAGCGGCACGAGTCGCCGGGTTCGTACTGCTGCTCCTGATGGCGGCAGGATTCTTCTCCCAGGCCTACGTACCCGGCCAGATCATCGTGGCCGGCGATGCCGCGGCGACGGCCCGCAACATCGTGGCGTCAGAACAGCTGTTCCGCATCGGCGTCGCCGTCGACGTCCTCATCTTCGCCGCCGACATCGTGATGGCCGTGGCCTTCTACGTGCTGCTCAAGAAGGTGAATCCGGGTCTTGCCCTGCTCGCCCTGCTGTGGAGAACCGTGCAGGTGGCCATCATGGCCATGAACGGGCTCAGTTTCCTCACGGCGTCGTCGGTCCTGAACGGCTCCGACACCGCGGGAGCGCTCAGCCCGGACCTGCAGGAACTGGCGAACACCTACGTCGGCGCGCATACCGCGGGTTTCAATCTCGGGCTGGTCTTCCTCGCGTTGGGAAATGGCGTGTTCGCCTATCTGTTGTTCACGTCGAACTACATTCCCCGCGCCCTGTCCGCCTGGGGAATCCTGGCGTACGTCGTGATGGCGGTAGGCAACCTCGCCACCATCGTCCTCGCCGGCGCTGAGGACACCGCCGGGGGCGTGATGCTCCACTACATGCCGGCCTTCTTCTTCGAGGTGATCGCAGGCGGGTGGCTGCTGTTCAAGGGAGTACGGGCAGCCACGCCGGCCGAGCCCGCACCCGAACGCGCATGAACCACGCGCCACAACTGACCCGGCCGCGCTCGGCCGGGTCAGCGGCGTGCCCGGAACAGCAGAACCAGCAGGTACCAGGCCCGCACCGGACTACACGGCACCCAAACGTGTGTGGACGTGACCAGGCGCGCACAGCAGACCGTGCGCGCGATCACCGGCGAACCGGTAACGGTCTCAGCCCGGCGTCGCCGGAAGCCAGTGCTCCGGCATCGAGATGTCCGGGGCGGACTGGACAACCTTGCCCACCGCCAGCACCTCGGCTTCGGTTGCGCCGCGGGACGTCGTCATGGCCAGGCTCAGCTCGCCGAACTCGGGCAGTTGCAGCTGCACCCCGTCCTCGGTCGGCACCAACGCCGCCGGCCAGCCGGCCACCTTGCGGTCCAGCGCAGCGGCGTCCTTCGCGCGCGGCTCCCGCTCGGTGACGATCATGATGATGCGGTGCGCCGTGCCGGTTTGGCTGTAGGTGATGGTCGCGCCGACCAGGGACGCCCGCTGCTGTTCGGGCAGCAACCGCAGCGAGACGTCGCAGTCCTCCACGGTGTAGCCGGCCGGCAAGGCCCCTGGCGCGGCCGGCGCGGCGCAGTGCGTGCGACGGTCGAGGCGGACGTGCTCGGCCAGTTCCATGGCGAGTGCATCGCTGCCGGCGGTCACGTGCATCCACACCCCGGCACCGTCGGCGATCTCCCAGACCACCCGGTGGAAGTCGCCGGAGCGGTACAACGTCGCCGTGCGCTGCCCCACGGTGAGCGCTTGCGTCGATTCCGCGGCTTCGATCGGTGCGGGCGTGTCCAGCAACTGCAGCTGGGCGCTGGCCCCCCGATCGTCTCGGAGCAGGAGCCCTGGCTCCGGCCCGAACCGCACGTCGTACAGGTCGTACGCGGCAGGGATCGCATCGAGGGCGAACGGCAGCTCGTCCGGGTCGCCGGCGGTCACCTCGGCGCGGCTCGGCAAGCGAGACGCGTCGGTCGTGGGCAGCCCGGGAACGCCGGGCACGACGACGAGCGGGGAAACACCGACCGGCATCGACGGATCGCCGTGGTTGCGGTACAGCGCGATACCGATGACCAGGGCACCGGTCAGCACCAAGGCGGTACTTCCGGTGGCCAGTCGGCGCGTCGCGATCCGGCGTCGGCCTCGCCTGGCGGCGCGCTGCGCCAGGGCGGTGAGGTCCGCCCGGCTTTCGGCCCGCTCACGGAGTGTCTCGGTCAGCAGTTCGTCGATCATGTCGCGCTCCCAGAGGTCGAGGTGCTCGGTGCCGGGAAATGTCGCCGCAAGGTCGCCAATCCACGCGCGGCATGGGTCCGGACGGTCGTCGTGGAGCACGACAGGATGCCGGCGATCGCCGCGTCGTCGAGGTCTTCGTAGTACCGCAAGACCAGGACTGCGCGCTGTTTCGGAGGCAGAGCGCTGATGAGGCGCCACATCGCGTCCCGGTCGGCCACGGCCTGCTCGTGGTCGCCTTCGCGGCGGCGATCGGGGACGGCGTCGATCGCGACTTCCCGGTTGGTCAGCCGCCGCCACCACGAGATGTTCGCGTTGACGAGCATGCGGCGCATGTACACGTCGGGGCGGTCGGCAGTACTGATCCGGTGCCATTTCGTATAGGCGCTGACCAGCACCTCCTGCACAAGATCCTCAGCCCGGTGCGGGTCGCCGGTCAGCAGGCAGGCAAGGCGAAGCAGCGCGGGCCCGCGGGCGTACACGTACTCGTGGAAGTCCATCTTCCGAACAGACGCATCCAGCGGCCGCAACCGTTGACCCATCACGCCGGTGTATCGCAGGCCAGGCGTGATCCCGCCGCACACACATCGGCAGGACAGGAAGCCTCGGCCGCGCCGAGCCAGTCACCGGCCGTGACTTGCACTGGCCGGCCGGCGTCGCGAGCCTTGGACAGGTCCCGGAGGCCATGTAGGCGGCGAGGATGTAGTTGGGGTGGCGGTCGAGGTTGTTGCGGGCTCGGTCGTAGCGCATGGTGGTGCGGGGATCGGCGTGGCGAGCGGCGATCTGGACGTCACGGAGGCTGACGCTCCAGTTGCTCTGCTCCTAGCACTTGCAGCGGCTATCCGGCCCTCAACAAGCAGCAGGTCGGACCTGGCTAGGCGACAGCCTGGCACAGCTTGAGCAGCCGCTCGTCGTCGGTGACGTTCGCGCTCGACCACGAGTTGGTCGAGGCGTTGAACCTCCGGTACGCTGCGATCTCGGCGCGGAACAGCGGTTGCAGAGCGGCCGCCAGCGCACCGGTGGCCGCCTCGGCGATCTTCGTGCGGGTCTGCGGATTCCCGTGCCAGGCGGCAGTCAGGACCGGTGCCACCCGTTCCGCGTTGTCGGTGAGCCGCCACAGCGTGAGAGCGGCGTGCGTGGGTGTCCACCAGGTCCGTCCCGCCGGCGCTTCGAGGTATGCCGCGACCAGCGGCGCGGCCGGGGCGGCGGCCGAGCCCATTGCGGCGATCTCCTCGAACGCCGCGTTGGCGGCCGGGCCGTCCAAATGGGTGGCCAGCAGCGTTAGGGCATCCAGCGACCGGTCGATGCGCCACAGCGCTCCGGCCGCAGCGACGGCCAGGCGTGGATCGTCACCCGCCGCTGCCACCCGGAGAGCGGGCAGGGCCTCCGTCGCGGCTGGGCCGATCCGGCCCAGGGTGGCCGCGGGCCAGTCGCGCAGCGGTGAGGCGAGCAGGCGGGGCACGGCTGGGGCGGCGGCCGGGCCGAAGGCGCGCAGCGCGACCTGGAACGCGTATCACTCGGTGGGCTCCCGGTCGCCGGCCGGGAGAACCGGAAAGACGGGCACGATCTCGGCGGTGATCCGGTCGGCGTGCCCGGCATAGTGGGCGAGCTTGTACCCGGTGTCCTTCGGGCGCTGCGGCAGCCGCAGCGCGGTCAGCAACGGCGGCAGGGCCCGTTCGTCGCCGAGCCCGGCGAGGGTCTCGATGTACGGATGCAGCCCCGGAAGATCTTGTTTGTACCGGACGGCCCACTCGGGCAGCCCGTCCCGCCACGGACGGGCGTCGATGGCGGCCAGTCGCCGGGCGATCGCCTAGACGAGTAGGCCCAAACCGAGATCGATGGACCCGTTAGCTGAGCTGCTCGGCCAGGGCGACGATGATGCCCTCGGGGCCGCGGACGTTGCAGAGCCGATAGCTGTCCTCGTACTGGACCAGCTCGCCGACGAGTTCGGCGCCGTGGGTGCGTAGGCGGGCGACGACGTCCTCGATGTCGTCGACGGCGAACATGATGCGCCGTATGCCCAGCGTGTTGGCCGGTGGGTTCTTCGGCTCGGCGCTGATCGCCATCGGCGTGTGGAACTTCGTCAGCTCGACCCGGCCGTGGCCGTCCGGGGTCCGCACGACGGCGATGTCCGCTCGGACGCCGTCCAGCCCGACGAGCCGGTCCACCGATGGACCCTCGACGGTTGTCTGGCCCTCCAGCTCCATGCCGAGTTCGACGAAGAACGCGATCGCAGCCGCGATGTCGTCGACAACGATCAGGACGTTGTCCATCCGCTTGATCATGGTGGTATTCCTTCAGTTGTAGTAGCGGCGGGCGCTGGACCCGGTCCGGGTGCCCGCCTGTCGTGCTCCTCGTTCACAAGTCCCGTTCAGCGTGTACCGAGCACCACTCATTCGTCCAATGCCAACTTCTGCTGCTACCCATAACTATCATGGATGAATGCTGGACATCGTGCGACTCCGCATCCTCGCGGCGGTCGCCGCGCACGGCTCGGTCACAAAAGCCGCCAAGCACCTGAGGTACTCCCAGCCGGCGGTCAGCCACCATCTGGCCCGGCTGGAAGCCGAGACCGGCGCCCGGCTGGTCCAGCGCGTCGGGCGGGGCATCCGACTGACGCCGGAGGGCGAGCACCTCGCCCGCCGCGCCGCGGAGATCGTCGGACGGGTCGACACCGCCGCCGCGGAACTGTCCGCGATGGTGGGCCTGCGAACCGGCCGGGTCCGGGTCGCCGGCTTCCAATCGGCGCTTGCCGCCCTGATACCGCACGCCGCCGCCACCCTGCGGCGCGAGCACCCCGGCATCGAACTGCACCTGGTCGACGCCCACCCGCAGGTGGCGCTGAACCTGCTGCGCGACGGGCAGGTCGACGCCGCCGTCATCTTCCGCTACGACGACACCACGCCCGACGACATCCGCGTCACGCACCTGTTCGACGACCCGATGCACCTGCTCAGCCTCGAACCCGGCCAGACGCTGCGGGACCACCGCGACTCGGCCTGGATCGCCGGCTGCGACAACTGCCGCCGCGAGTTCGTCGCCGCGTGCGAGCGGGCCGGCTTCACCCCGCACATCGTCTACACCAGCGACGACGTGATCGTCGAACAGGCCCTCGTTGCCGCCGGCATGGGCGTCACCACCATGCCCGGCCTGTCCTTACGCACCCACCGGGCACCCGGCATCGAAGCCACCCCACTGCCCGACTTCCGCCGGCGCGTCTATCTCGCCACCTACGGCGACCCACCGGATCCCCCGGCCACCGCGGCCTTTGTCGCCGCGCTGCACCACGCCGTCCAGCAGACCCGCCCCGGCGAGCCGGCACCACCCGGCGAGGCCCCTGACGGGCGATCACCAAAAAATCCGGCAACTAGATCCGGACATCCGTCGACGTCACGTGGTCGATGCGCTCAGTGACCGTGATCCGCTGGCGAGTATGGCCGCGATCAGCGCTTTTGCGGCGGGGCGTTCCTCGGCCCGTGGGTTGACCAGGAGTACCAGGTCGATATGTCCGAGTTCGGGGAGGCGATGCGCGGGGCCCAGGGTGGTGAGCTGGGCGGGCACCAGGCTGGCGGCCATGACGGATATGCCGATGCCGGCCGCGACGCCCGCGATCAGGCCGTTCACCCCGCGGCAGACACACGCGCTGCGGTACGGGATCTGGGCCCGGTTCAGTGCCTTGCGCATCTCGGAGCGTGACAGGCTGGGAGCGGCGTAGACGACCAGCGGCACCGGCTTCGTCAGGTCGATCTTCGTGGCGGGTGTGCCGACCCAGACGAGCCTGTCGCGTTTGACGAGCTGGCCACGCTCGTCGCCGGGCGTCCGCTTGCCGACGAGCACGTCGAGCTTGTCGTTGGCCATCCACTCGTGCAACACCCGGCTCTGCTCGACGGTGAGGTAGAAGTCGACCATCGGATAGTCGCGGCGGAACTCCCGGAGAATCTGCGGCAGCCGAGTGAGCGCGAGATCGTCGGACATCCCGATCCGGAGCCGGCCGCGCGGCTGTGAGCCACTGAAATACGCTGCGGCCTGCTCGTGCGCGGCCAGAATCGTCCGCGCGAAGCCGATCATGGCCTCGCCGTCCGGCGTGAGGGCCAGCGAGTGCGTCGTGCGGTGCACGAGCGTGCGCCCAACCTGCTGCTCCAGCCGGCGGATGTGCTGGCTGACCGTCGGCTGACGGATCCGCAGCCGAGCCGCGGCCTGCGTGAAGCTGCCGGTCTGCTCCACCGCCAGCAGGGTGGCGAGCAGTTCGGGGTCGTACGGCACGGTCATAACGAAACCCTATAACTGTGTGACGGGCCATCGGTCTTCAGTATGGGTCGCCTTTCCAGGAAGGATGAATCGGCAAATAGATCGCGAGAGGATTTCTTGTGAGTACGGCTTCAGCCGTCCGAAGTTCGACCTCGACCACCGCCGACAACCCGTTCGCCGCCCTGAGGTTCCCCGGCTACCGCATCTACCTGATCGGACAGAGCCTCGCCAGCACCGGCACCTGGATGGCCAGCATCGCGCAGGACTGGCTGGCGCTGCAGCTCACGGACAGCCCGACCGCCGTCGGCATCACCATGGCCCTGCAGTTCCTACCCATCCTCTTCCTGGGCGTCCACGGTGGCCAGCTCGCCGACCGCTACCCGAAACGCCGGATCCTGCTGATCACACAGACGCTGAACGCCTGCCTGATGGGCACGCTCGCCGTCCTCACCATCCTGGGCGTGATCCGCATCCAGTACCTGTTCCTGATCGCCCTGCTGACCGGGATCGTCTTCGCCGTCGACGCCCCGACCCGCCAGGTCTTCGCGACCGAGGTCGTACCGGTCAGCCATCTGCGCCAGGCGGTCTCGCTCAACGCGACGGCCTTCCAGGCCACCCGGCTCATCGGCCCGGCGATCGCCACCGTACTCATCGGTACCGCCGGCACCGGATGGGTCTTCGCATGCAACGCCCTGTGCTACCTCGGCCCCACGCTGGCGCTGCTCCGCCTGCGACCGGGCGACCTGGCGCCCGCGCCGCCGGCGAGCCGCGAGCCACGAGCGTTCCGAACGGCCGCACGGTACGTGCGGCAACGCCCGCAGGTGTTCTGGACGGTCGTTCTCGTCGGCGTCATCGGCATGTTCGGCCTGAACTTCCCGATCGTGCTGACGGCCATCGCGACCGAGACGTTCCACGGGACCGCCGGCATGTACGGCCTGTTCAACGTCGTGCTGGCCGTCGGCTCCGCGATGGGCGCGCTTGCTGCCGGATCGGGGACGTCCACCCGGCTGCGGCCCATCGTCCTGTACGGAGGGCTGTTCGGTGCGCTGCAGGCACTCGCCGCCGCCGCGCCGAACCTGCCGACGTTCCTGCCGCTGCTGGCCGCGATGGGGTTCGTCAACCTGGCGTTCCAGGCGCTGGCGAACGCGTCGGTCCAGCTGTGGGTCGACCCGGAGATGCGCGGCCGCGTGATGGGCCTCTACCTGCTGGTGTTCACCGGCGGGACCCCGCTCGGCGCACCCGTCGTCGGGGCCCTCACCGACCACGTCGGCGCGCGCTTCGGGATGGCCGTCTGCGGCCTCGTCCCGGCCGCCGCCGCGGGAGCGATCGTGCTGATCAAGGTCTGGTCCCGTCGCCGGTTGCGGCGGCTGCCACCGCCACCGTCGGCGACCCCGCCGGCGCCGGCCGCGACCCGGCAGCTGTGCCGGCCGGGCCGCACCTGACGTTCGGACACCGCCCCGCCTGCGTCTGTGAGCGCTCCCGGATACACCGCGCAAATGTTTCGGGTTGACTCGCGTCTATGTGGAGTCCGAGACTGGGAGCGCTCACGGGGAACCGCCAACACCCCAGGGAGACCTCATGTCACGAACGCCCCTGGCCGCCCTCGCCTGCGCGGTCCTGCTCGGCACGTTCGCCGCCGTCGTCCCCAGCGCGCCGGCCGCCGCCGCGACGCTGACCATGCGCGGTGCCGACGTGTCGTCGCTGCGGCGCAGCCTCGACCTGGGCGCCAGGTACTACAACGCGGGCGGCGCCGCCGCCGACCCGCTCGACGTGCTCAAGTCCGCCGGCGTCAACTATGCCCGGCTGCGGATCTGGAACAACCCGGCCAGCGGCTACAACAACCTGTCGAAGGTCCTGCTCGACGCGAAGGCGGTCAAGGCCAAGGGTCTCGCGCTGATGGTCGACTTCCACTACTCCGACACGTGGGCCGACCCGGGCAAGCAGTACAAGCCGGCTGCCTGGGCCGGTCACACCATCGGCACGCTGCAGAACGACGTCTACAACTACACGTACCAGGTCTGTACCGCGCTCAAGGCCCAGGGCACCACCCCGGACAGCGTGCAGATCGGCAACGAGATCAACGTCGGCATGCTGTGGAACGAGGGCAAGGTCGTCAACAACGACTTCACCAACCTGAGCCTGCTGCTCAAGGCCGGGTACAACGCCACCAAGGCCTGCAACAGCGGCACGAAGGTCATCATCCACACCGCCAACTCAGACAGCGACGCCCACGCCCGCTGGTTCTACGACGGCATCACCGCCAAGGGTGTCACGTGGGACATCACCGGCCTGTCCTACTACTGCATGTGGCACGGCGACCTGGCCAACCTGTACTACGTGATCAGCGACGTGAAGTCCCGCTACGGCAAACCCGTCGTCCTGGCCGAGACCGCCTACCCGTTCACCGCGGCGAACGCCGACGGGGAGGCCAACTCGGTCAACGGCTCCGTACCGTGCTCCGGCTACCCCGCGACGTGGGCCGGCCAGGCGACCAACTTCACGCACGTGCAGAACACGGCCCGCAACGCCGGCGCGGCCGGGGTCTTCTACTGGGAGCCCACCTGGTACGCGGTCCCGGGCAACGGCTGGGACCCGGCGAACATCAACGGCACCGGCAACCAGTGGGACAACATGGCCATCTTCGACTGGACCGGCCACGTCAACCCGAACGTGGTCTGGACGCCCTGACGGTGACACACCCGGCGGCCGTGCCACGGCATGATCGAGCCATGGAGGTACTCAGTAGCCGCATCCTGCTACGCCCGTCCGACCCGGACCGCAGTCGTCGTTTCTACCGGGACATCCTTGGGCTCGCGGTCTACCGCGAGTTCGGGCCGCCTGAGGATCCGGGGCTGGTCTTCTTCCTCGGCCAGGGGCTGCTCGAGGTGTCCGGCACATCCGACGACGAGGCAGCGGGGCCACTTCGGATCTGGCTGCAGGTCCGCGATGTACGGGCCGAGCACGACCGTCTCGCGGCGGCGGGAGTGAGGGTCACGCGCGAACCCCGGCCGGAGCCGTGGGGGCTGGTCGAGATGTGGATCGAGGACCCGGACGGCGTGCGTATCGTGCTCGTCGAGGTCCCTGCCGACCACCCCCTGCGGCGTGACCGAAGGTGACACAGTGACCCACTGACGCATGCCGGAGGGTGATGCCGCGGCGTGGGCTGCTCCGTACGCTGCGAATAGTGTTCGTGGAGCTCTCGCACGAGATCGTCGCCGGGATGCTGACCCGCGCCGACGTGCCGAGTCCGCACCTGACGGTGGCCGTCCCGCGGGCCGGGACGGGCGCGTCGTTCGAGATCGAGTCGCTGACGCTGGTGGGCAACACCGGCACGTACCTCGACGCGCCGTACCACCATCATGCCGACCGCGCCGACCTGGCCGGCCTGCCGCTCGAACGACTGCTCAGCGTCCCGATCGCTGTCGTGCGGGCTGTCGGCCTGGAGGCGGTGACCGCGGCCCACCTCGGCGAGCCTGACCGGCTGTGGGGCCACGCCGTCCTCGTGCACACCGGCTGGGCGCGTCACTGGGGGACGCCACGCTACCTCAACCTGGACTGCCCGCACCTCACCACGAGTGCCGCGGACGCGCTCGTGGACGCCAACGTCGCGCTCGTCGGCATCGACTCGGCCTACCTCGACGACCCGGCCGACCCGGCCCGCGCCGTTCACGCCCGGCTGCTCGGCGCCGACATCCCGATCATCGAGAACCTGACCAACCTGGATGCGGTGCCCGACACCGGAAGCCGCCTGACCGCGCTGCCCGCACCGGTGCGGGCGATGGCGTCGTTCCCGGTCCGCGCCGTCGCCGTGGTGTAGCCCGGCCATGCGCGGCATCAGCCGGTACGACATCCGCAGTTGCGGTCAGAATGTGGCCCCGGCCTTCACCGCGGCGCCCTCGATGACCACCTCCAGGCAGTCGCGGAACAGGTCGTCCACGGTGCGGCCGGGTCGGAAGTATTCGGCGATGGCGGCGACCGCGGTCGGGTGCTGCTCGGCGAAGGTGGCCATGTCGAAGGTTTTCAGCGCTTCCGCGTCCGGGCGGGGGGCCTGTTCTTCGAGGACGTGGCCGACCGTGAAGCGCTCGACGGTCAGGACGATCACGCGGGCCTGTCGCAGCGGGATGCCGCGCGCCACCAGGGTACTCATGGCCAGTTCGGAGATCGCCGCCATCTTGAGGGAGAGCTGAGCGGCGGAGACGACCCGGGCACCGTCCGGATGGGCGAGCAGCGCCCGGCGCAGCCGCCCGGCCAGGCCGCTCAACCAGTCCTGCCAGTGCTGGTCCGGCTCGGGCGGTGACATGTCGCCGAACTCCTGGTCGAGGATCGCGTCGGCAATCGCGGTGACCAGGGCCGCCTTGTTGGGCACATGCCAGTAGAGGGTCGGCGACTGCACACCGAGCCGCGCGGCGAGCTTGCGGGTCGTCACGCCGTCGAGGCCCTCGGCGTCCAGCAGGGCGACGGCCTCGGTGACGATCCGCTGTCGGTCTAGCGCCAACTCGGTACCTCCCGTCAGCACTCTATCAGTGCTAGAGTCTCTCTATCACTGATAGAGAGACGGAGACGAAGATGACAGACAAGCACTCGTTCGGCGGCCTGCTGCACCGGGCGACCCATCGCGTTCCTGGGGTTCCCGCGCATGTCGAGCAGCCGGCCGGGCACCAGGGCGCGGCGGTCCACGGCCGCGCGCGGCGCCGGGGCGGCGCCCCTCGCCCTTCGCTGAACCACCGGTGGAACCACTCACCCGCCCGCCCTCCCCGGTTCATGGCGGCCTGGCAGCGCCGGATCGCGGCGTTCTTCGGCCGGGAGCGGTGATGAAGGCGGCGGTGTTGCACGAGATCGGTGGCATCCCTCGCTACGAGGACTTCCCGGATCCCGTGGCCGGCGACGACGAGGTGGTCATCGACGTGAAGGCGGTCGCGGTCGAGAACGTCGACAAGCGCATCGCGGCCGGCACGCACTACGCGAGCCGGCGGTACACCGCACAGTTGCCGGCGATTCCCGCCTTCGACGGCATCGGCGCACTGCCGGACGGCACCCTCGTCGGGTTCGGCAACCCTCGCCCGCCCTATGGCGCGCTCGCCGAGAAGACCGTGGTGCCCAAGGGTGCATACGTGCCGATCGCGGACGGTATCGATCCGGCGGTCGCGACCGTGCTGGGCACGGCGATCACCGGCATGTCCATCAGGACCGCCGCTGGCTTCATGCCGGGCGAGACCGTGCTCGTGCAGGGCGCCACCGGGGTCGCGGGGCGGCTCGCGGTGCAGGTGGCCCGGCTGCTCGGCGCCGGACGGATCGTCGCGACCGGCCGCGACGACGACCAACTGCGTGAGGTACAGACCCTTGGCGCCGACGAGGTGATCAACACCGCCGTGCCGGACGAAGCGCTGACACAGGCGTACCTCGATGCCAAGGGGGACGGCTACGACGTCGTGCTGGACTACCTCTGGGGCCGGCCCACCGAGATCCTGCTGCGATCGCTGGTCCCGCAGTCATTCGCGTTCCCCACACCGACCCGGCTGATCCAGATCGGTGAGTCCGCCGGCGGCGCGCTCGTTCTCGCCGCGGAGAGCCTGCGCACCTCCGGGGTCGAGATCTACGGCGCGGCCAAAGGGCTCGGCCCGCAGACCATGCAGGAGGTGTACAGCCAGGTCGTGACATGGGCACAGTCCGGCGAGCTGACCTTCGGCGTGGTGAAGGTCCCACTGAGCGATATCGAGACCGCCTGGCAACGCACCGATCTGCGGGGCAGCAGGCTCGTCATCGTGCCGTGACCGGCGGCTGGTCGTTGTCGGTCAGGGGTGCCGCTGCCGCCGCCGTTACCGGTCTGCCTTCGACGGTGCGCGCCAACCCACGGCATGGTGTTCGACAAGCCCGGCCGGCACGTCCGAACGTGCGTTCTGAGTCGCGAGCGTCACCAACTCGGCTCGTAGCGCGGCTGCGGGCTGTCCCAGCACAATCG
Source organism: Dactylosporangium sp. AC04546 (assembly GCF_022095675.1). Lineage (GTDB taxonomy): Bacteria > Actinomycetota > Actinomycetes > Mycobacteriales > Micromonosporaceae > Dactylosporangium. The sequence goes on from NZ_JAHYSG010000009.1 coordinate 159,840, forward strand.
TGACGAGCAACAGTTCGAGCAGGACTCGGTCATAGTCGTGCGAGCTGCGCCGGTACCGGTCCGGATCGGACTCGACCACCGCCGTGCCGATGCGCCAGCCGCCCCCGTCGGCGGGCGTGAGCGACGCCTCGTAGATCCCGTACCCGGTCCAACTCCGGTGCAGGAACACGACCTGGTCCTCAGTGAAGACGTCCCACCTCTCGTCCATGTCCTGCGCTTGATAGCCGAGCCGGATCTGCTGCCATTCCTCGTCGGTGAAGATCCGAGCTGGCAGCTCAGGCATCGAGAGCGGTGCGGCGATCGGGAAGACCCGCGGCAGGGATGACCGGGTCACCGGCACGGACGCAGACATGACCAGATCGTACGAGCACACGGCCGAGCCCCATGGCGATCAGGCGTCGACGGCCGCACACAGCGTGACGACGGCAGCGAAGGTCGGGCGCGCGGCCCGCAGCACGGCCGGCGCGCGTACCCGACGGCCGCCGACAACCGAGATGAAGTCGTTACGAAGCCTCACCCATGTGCATGCGTCGTTGTAGCTTATTTTCGTAGCCAAGTTACAAGTTGGCGGTTACTTACGTAGGCGGAGGGGGCACATGAGCATCGCGCCCCTGGACGCCGCCCGGCTCGATTCGGGCGAGCCGGGCGGGCCCGGCCAGGCGCCCGCCGCGGTGGGCACCCGCTCGCCCGGCCGGGCCGCCTGGCTGCGCCTGCGCCAAAACCGTACGGCGCTGGTCAGCGGGGTCGTGTCGGCGTTCCTGGTCGTGGTGGCCCTCGCGGCGCCGCTGATCGGGGCGGCGTACGGCATCCACCCGCAGGACACGTTCCAGGAGGACCTGGACCGGTTCGGGCTGCCCTACGGCGTCGCCGGCGGCGTCACCGGCACGCACTGGTTCGGCCTGGAGCCCGGGCAGGGCCGCGACCTGTTCATCCAGATGGTCTACGGGATGCGCACCTCGCTCGGCATCGCCTTCGCCGCGGCGCTGATGACCACGATGGTCGGGGTGCTGCTCGGCATCGTCTCCGGGTACCTCGGCGGCTGGGTCGACGCCGTCATCAACTGGGTCACCGACGTGACCCTGGCGCTGCCGTTCCTCATCTTCACCCTGGCCGTCATCCGCCCCATCGAGCTGCACTTCTACGGTCCCCGCGAGGCGGTGCCCGGCTGGTTCCGGGTGGTCGTGCTCATCACGCTGTTCACCGCGTTCGGCTGGACCACCACCGCCCGGCTGGTGCGCGGGCAGGTGCTGTCGCTGCGCGAGCGGGAGTTCGTCGAGGCGGCCCGGGCCAGCGGCGCGCGGCTCGGGCGCGTGCTGTTCCGGGAGCTGCTGCCCAACCTCGGCGCGCCGATCCTGGTCGCGTTCTCGCTGTCGATCCCGGCGTACATCACCGGCGAGGCGGCGCTGTCCTTCCTCGGCATCGGCATGCTCGAGCCGACGCCCGACTTCGGGCGCACCATCTTCCGCAGCCTCAACTACCTGCAGACGGACCCGGCCTACGTGCTCTTCCCCGGCGTCACCATCTTCGTGCTGGTGCTGGCCTTCAACCTCTTCGGCGACGCCCTGCGCGACGCGCTCGACCCGAAGTCGCTGCGGTAGGCCGCCATGGGATCCTTCCTGCTGCGCCGGGTGCTGCTGGGCGCGCTGACGCTGTTCGCGGTCAGCGTCGTCACGTTCACGATGTTCTTCGCCCTGCCGCGCGACCCGGCCACCGCCATGTGCCCGAAGAACTGCGACGCGCAGCGGCTGGAGCGGGTGCGCACCGAGCTCGGGCTCAACGATCCGAAGCCGAAGCAGTATCTGCGGTACATGAGCGGCGTCTTCGTCGGGCGCGAGAACTGCCCGGCGCCGTGCCTGGGGTACAGCTATGTCAACAACGAGCCGGTGAGCCAGACCTTCGGGCGGGTCATCCCGGTGACGCTGAGCATCGTGATCCCGGCGTCCGTGCTGTGGCTCGCGCTCGGCATCGGCCTCGGCATGCTCTCGGCGCTGCGCCGCGGCACCGTGTTCGACCGCCTCGCCATCGGCTTCTCCCTTTCCGGCGCCTCGATGCAGCTGTACTTCGTCGGCGGCGTCCTGCTGCTGGTGTTCGTCTACACGCTCAAGGTGCTGCCGTACCCGCACTACACGCCGCTGCTGTCCGATCCGCTCGGCTGGTTCACCGCGCTCGTGCTGCCCTGGTGCACCCTGGCGTTTCTCTTCTCCGCCGTGTACGCCCGGCTGTCGCGCGCCCAGATGCTGGAGACGATGTCGGAGGACTTCGTGCGCACCGCGATGGCCAAGGGCCTGCGGCAGCGGACCGTCGTGCGCCGGCACGTGCTGCGCGCCGCCATCACGCCCCTGGTCACCACGGCCGGCCTGGACATCGGCACGGCGCTGGGCGGCACGGTGATCACCGAGACCACGTTCGGGTTCCGCGGCCTCGGGCGGACCGCCATCGACGCCGTCCGCGACGGTGACCTGCCGACGATCATGGGGACGGTGCTGCTGGCCGCGACCTTCATCGTCGTCGCCAACATCGTCGTCGACGCGCTCTACACCACGATCGATCCGCGTATCCGGTTGCGATGACCGGTGTTGGCTCTCCGGAGGTCCACATGCGACGCAGGCTCATGACGGCCGTCGCGCTGGTGCCGCTCGTCGCGGCGCTCGGCGCGTGCACCAACAACAAGAAGGGCGACGACGAGCCGGCGGTGGACACCAACCGGCAGGCCAGCGGCGCGATCGCCACCGACCCGAAGGACTCGATGGGCCCGGCGCCCGAGGTTCCCGGCGCCACCAAGGGCGGCACGGTCACCATCCTGCGGCAGTCGAAGATCTCCCACCTCGACCCGCAGCGCACCTACAGCTTCGCCGGCCTCAACGCCTCCCAGCTGTTCGTGCGCCGCCTCACGACGTTCAAGGACGACGGCAAGGGCCACGTCACGCTCGTCGGCGACCTCGCCACCACGCCCGGCACCGACGTGAACAAGGACTGCAAGGTCTGGCAGTTCACCATCAAGGACGGCGTGAAGTTCGAGGACGGCCAGCCGATCACCGCCAAGGACGTCGCCTACGGCATCGCCCGCTCCTTCGACCTGTCGCTGACCGGCGGCCCCACCTACATCCAGGAGTGGCTCGCCGACACGCCCCAGTTCGACACCAAGTTCGACTTCAAGAACAACAAGTCGTCGCTGCCGCCCGGACTGAGCGTGCCCGACGACAAGACCCTGAAGCTCACCTTCAACAGGGCGCACTGCGACCTGCCCTTCGCCGCCTCCCTGCCGGCCACCGCGCCCGTGCCGGCCGACAAGGACACCGGCACCCAGTACGACCAGAAGCCCGTCGCCTCCGGGCCGTACAAGATCACGAAGAACGAGGCCGGCACCCAGATCACCTTCGAGCGCAACACCGCGTGGGACCCGGCGACGGACGCCGTGCGCCACCAGTACCCGGACTCGTTCGTGTGGCAGTTCGGCGCCGACCCCGTCACCCAGACCAACCGCATCCTCGCCGACAGCGGCGCCGACCAGGGCGCGGCGTCGTGGGACGGCGTCGACTCGTCACTGATCTCGAAGGTGATGGGCGACCCGGCGCTGAAGGACCGCATCATCCAGGAGCCGACCCCGCAGCATTACACGCTCACCATCAACAACCAGCGGGTCACCGACCTCAAGGTGCGCCAGGCCCTCAACTACGCCATCGACCGCGACGGCCTGATCAAGACCCTCGGCGGCTCCTCCCTGGCCGCCCCGGTCACCACGCTCATGCCCCCGTCGACGATCGGATGGAAGAACTACGACGCGTACCCCGCGGGCAAGACCGGCGACCCGGCCAAGGCCAAGGAGCTGCTCGGCGGCACCACGAAGGAGCTCGTCCTCGCCTTCCAGGACGACGCCACCGACCAGGCCCTGAGCACCCAGCTCAAGGGCAACCTGGAGAAGGCCGGCTTCAAGATCACGCTCAAGGCGATCCCCGCCGACTCCTTCCTCGACGAGACGAAGAAGAAGGACAACCCCTGGGACATGTACATCGGCTCGTGGGGCGCCGACTGGCCCAGCGGCGCGGCGATCCTGCCGGTCCTGTACGACGGCCGCGCCATCAAGGCCGACGGCAGCAACAACGGCGCGTCGTACCTCAACGAGTCCGCCCTCAACACCGAGTTCGACCGCGTGCTCGCCATGCCCACCGGCCAGCAGGGCGCCGAGTGGGCGAAACTCGACGAGAAGATCATGCGGGACTACGCGCCGGTGGTGCCGCTGTACGTCCAGGTGACCACGACGGTCCACGGCTCGAAGGTCAACGGCCTGTTCATCGACAGCATCTTCGGCAACCTGGCGTTCGCCAACGCCTACGTGAAGCAGTGAGACTGTCCTACTGGATCGGGCCGCCGGGCGGATCAGCGGGTTCCGCCCGGCACCCCGACGCCGCGTACAGCGCCGCGAGCACGATGAAGGTCGCCGTGCTCGCGGCGCTGTACCGCGCGGATGTCGACCTGGACGCCCCGCTCCCGGTCGTGAACGACTTCCCGTCGGCCCTGGACGACGGCTCCCGGTACGCCAACGACCCCGGCTACGACGACGAGGACCAGGTCTGGACCCACCTCGGCGGCGCGGTCCCCGCACGCTGGCTGGCCCGCCGGATGATCGTGCGCTCCAGCAACCTGGCCACGAACCTGCTCCTGGCCCGGGTCGGCCTCCCAGCGGTGGCGGAGGTGTGGCGCCTGGCGGGCGCGACGAACAGCGTCACCGCCCGCGGCATCGAAGACCACGCGGCCCGCGACGCCGGCCTCGACAACGTCGTCACGGCCGCCGACCTGGCCGCGTTGTTCGGCGCCCTGCACCTGGGCAGGCTGGGCAGTCCGTCCGCGACGTCGGAGATGCTCGACCTGCTGGCCGCCCAGGAGTGGCGCCAGGACCTGGCCGCCGGACTGCCGGAGGGCGTGCGCGTCGCCCACAAGAACGGCTGGATCACCGGCATCCGCCACAGTGCCGGCATCGTGTACCCACCCGACGCCGACCCGTACGTCATCGCCGTATGCACCCGGTCCGACGCCGTTCCGCCGCCGGACGACTACGACGAGCGGGCGTGCTCGGCCATCGCGAGGCTCTCGGCCGAGCGGTACGGAATGAGGCACCAGTGACCATCACCGACGTCCGCACGCACAGTGTCAGCGCCCCGTTCCACACCCCGTTCGTGACGGCGCTGCGTTCCGCCACCGCGGCCGAGAGCCTGCTGGTCGAGGTCGTGGACGCCAACGGCCGCTCGGGCTTCGGCGAGTCCCCGCAGGTCTGGAAGGTCACCGGCGACTCGGTGGCCGGCGCCCGGGCCTGCGTCGAGCAGGTCCTCGGCCCGCTGCTGATCGGTCGCGACGCCGATGACCTGGCCGCCAACTGCCGGACCGTGCACGGCGCGGTGGTCGGCAACGCCGGCGCCCGCGCCGCGGTCGACACGGCCCTGCACGACCTGGCCGCCCGGCGCCTCGGCGTCCCACTGGTCCGCCTGCTCGGCGGCACCCGCCTGCGCGTGCCGACCGACGTCACCCTGTCCGCCGGCGACAGCGCGGCCGCCGCGAGGGTCGCCGAGGGCTTCACGGTCCTGAAGGTCAAGGTCGGCAAGTCGTCCCCGGCCGACGAGGTCCACCACATCCGCCGCATCCGCGAGGCCGCCGGCCCCGGCGCGCGCATCCGGCTGGACGCGAACCAGGGCTGGACCCCACGCGAGGCGGTCCGCGCCATCGGTTCCATGCAGGACGCGGGCCTGGACATCGAGCTGGTCGAGCAGCCCGTCCCCGCGCCCGACCTCGACGGCCTGGCCTGGGTCACGTCGAGGGTCGATGTCCCGATCCTGGCCGACGAGTCGGTCTTCGGCGTCCGCGACCTGGTCTGCGTGATCCACCGCCGCGCCGCCGACATGGTGAACGTGAAGCTGGCCAAGTGCGGCGGCCTGTCCATCGCCCGCACGATGCTGGACCTGGCCGCGGCCCATGACATCGGCACGATGGTCGGCTCGATGATGGAGACCCAGGTGGGCGTGGGCGCCGCGGCGAGCCTCGTCGCGGCCTACGACACCACGGTCGTCTCCGACCTCGACGCCGCCTGGTGGCTCGCGTCGACCCCGCTGACGGGCGGCCTCCGTTACGACGGCGCCGAGGTGGTCCTCCCCGACGCCCCCGGCCTGGGAGTACACCTGTGAATGCCGTAGCCGTCCCCGTCGCCACGATGTGGTCCACGCCGTCCGCCGACGAGGTCGTCACCCAGGTCCTGCTGGGCGACCCGGTGATCGTCGATGCCGCCGGCGCCGACGGCTGGTCGCGGGTGATCGCCCCGAACCAGCCGGCCCCTTCCCTGGACCCGCGCGGCTACCCCGGCTGGCTGCGCACGGCGGACCTCTCATCCGCACCGGACGGAGCCGGCGGGTCCATTGTGGACGCTTTGTCGACCGACCTGCGCGACGCCCCGTCCGGCGCGGTGGCCCTCGCCGGCGTCCCGCTCGGCACGGCGCTGGCGCCCGCCGGCTCGCCGGTCGGCGACTGGCTGCCGGTCCGGGTCCCCGGCCGTGACGGCACCCTGTGGGCTCCCGCGGCGGATGTCCGCCCGGCCCCCACGGCCCCGCCCGCCTCCGCGACAGCGGCCCTTGAGGTGGCGCGCCGGCTGGTGGGCGTGCCCTACGTCTGGGGCGGCCTGTCCCCGGCCGGCATCGACTGCTCCGGCCTGGTCCACCTGGCCTGGCGCCGCCTCGGCGTGCTGCTGCCCCGCGACGCCCACGAGCAGGCCGAGGCCGTCGAGCCCGTGCCGCTCGGCGAGGAGCGGCCGGGCGACCTGTACTTCTTCGCCCGCCCCGGCCGCCGCATCCACCACGTCGGCTTCGTGGTGGCGCCGGGCCGGATGTTGCACGCGTGCGGCGAGGCCCGCCGCGTCGTCGAGGAGCCCCCGACGCCGTCCCGCTCGGAGACCCTGACCGCCGCGGGTCGCGTCCGCCTGCGTGTCGACGCGGCAGCACAACGTGCCTGATCGCGGAAAGGTGCCGATGTCCACACCGCTGCGCTCAGCGTCGACGGATCGGGTCAAGCGACGACGGCTGCGGCGAACGACGGTAGCGGAGTCGGACGGCGTGCCAGCGTGCGACCGATCTTGTTGGCGCTGGCCAGTCCGGTGCCCGCGGCCCAAGGATCACGCCGGAAAAGCCGGAGCGCCGCACGCTGGGCATGCGGCGCTCCGGCGGCGCTCAGGTCTGCTTGCCAGAACCGAGTCAGGCGCTGCGGACGTTCTCCGCCTGAGGACCCTTCTGGCCCTGGGTCACCTCGTACTCCACCTTCTGGCCTTCGGCGAGCTCGCGGTATCCACTACTGGCGATGGCGGAGTAGTGGACGAAGACGTCCGGTCCGCCGTCGTCCTGCGAGATGAAGCCGAAGCCCTTTTCGGAGTTGAACCACTTGACAGTACCGCTAGCCACGCTTTTCCTCCTGAAAGCGGAAGCCGTTCCCTCGCCAATCGTCGGCGATGAACTTCCGCACCCGCCGTACCTTACCTGCTTGCGGCATCAGCCTCGCTACCGAAGGTGTTCGTCCACACTTTCGCGATCTATCATCCGAGCACCATGATCACATGATGAGTTCAACCGGTCACGCACTGTGGCAACCGCTCAAGCCGCCGAGCGCGTGGCTGCGGCTGGGCGAGGATCGCCACACTTCGTAGCGTCTTTGGCCGACGAGTTTCGCCGGGACCGGCGCACGCTTGTGCTGCCGGCGGTGCGCACTTGCGGCGGATTCGCAGGGCGCCGCGGCGCGTTGCCGTCACCGGGGGGTTGGACGGTAGACCAGTTCCTGGGTGGCCCGTCGAGCGTCCGGCTCTCGAGCAGCTCGAGGTCGAAGTCGCCCGCGCCCTTGAGGATCGGGCTGGTGCCGGTTCGTCCGGAGATGACGGGGAAGATCGTCACCTGTAGGCGGTCGACCAGGCCGGCGGCCATCAAAGCCCAGTTCAGCGACAGGCTGGCCGGCGAGCGCAGCGGTACGTCGGACTCCGCCTTGAGGCGCGTGACGATGTCCACGGCGTCACCGGTGACGATGGTCGCGTCCGGCCAGCCGAGGGTGTCCTGCAACGTGGACGAGATCACCGTTGCCGGCATCTGCATTGTGCGGACGTTCCACTCGTCGAGCGTGTTGGGATCGATGCCGGAGGACATGATCTGTGCGGTCTCCCGGAAGGTGGTGGCTCCGAAGACCATGCGTTGCTCGGTGCCGAATATCGCGGCGCGGTGCGCGAGCAGTTCAGGGCCCTGCTTGCTCCAGTAGCCGCCCCAGTCTCCGGGCTCGGCGTATGAGCCGTAGCCGTCAAGGGTGGAGAAGACGTCCCAGGTGTAGACCGCGGTCATGTCAGTTCCCTTCTTGCATCGAGCCACGGACGAGACCGGCACCGGGCTGGCCCGATCGTTGACCGAGAGGCAGCGACCTGGAGCCAGGAATGAGCCTGCGGCTCGGCGCCTGACGGCTGCCCTCACTCTTGTCTACGAACAGCTGCCGCCCCATCCGACACCCCGCCAGGACCTTCTGCATGAGAGACCGCCAACTTGCCGCCGAACCAGTCACGCAACACCCGCTCGTGGCCGCCGTCGGTGCGCGCGGGCTGGACAGAACGCGTCACAGTGAGTGGCAGGCCTGGTGGGGCCGAGGCCTCCCATCCTGGCCGACGAGCGCGCCTGAGACGCCGATGGTGACTGCGGCCTTGTCGATGCGTACCAGCAGCAACGTGGGCAGGACCCGGCAGCCGAGGCGGGCCAGGTATGAGCCGTCGGGCAGGCGTTGCGTGATGGTCCGGCGGCGGTTGGCGTCGCCGCGGACGAGAAGCGACGAGAAGCCGGGCGGCGAGACGGCTTGGTGGCGGGCGCTTCCGGTTGTCCCTTCCTGACGGTAGCACCCGCCACCAAGTTCGATCTTGGTGAATGTTCGCAGAGTTGCGGTCTTACTACGCAGCGCCGACCGGCGACGGCAGGAGCTGTACGTCGGCGAGGTTCACGTACATCATGCGGTAGCCGAACTGGATCTGCGCGTACCAGGTGTTGCCGCGGATCACCGTCCAGTCACCAGGGGACGAGCCGTCGAAGGTCACCGCGCGGTAGTACTCGCCCTGCACGATATTGCCGACCGCGTACCGCTGGCCCGCCGCAAACGTGTACTGCAGCGGCGTGATCGGCTGGTACGGCACGCCCGCCGGGTACGCGGACTGCTCCGGGTACGCGCGGCCGTACACCGCAACGGTGTCCCGCCTCGGCACGGCGACCAGGCCCGTCGCCCACTTCGCGGTGGGGGAGGAGGGCGGGTTGTAGAACCAGCCCTTCTGGCCGAGGTACCAGATCGCCGTCCAGTCGCCCTCCCGGCCCGCGACCGCGTAGGTCTGGCCCGTCGCGACCCGCGAACCGTGGTCCGACAGTGCCATCGTCGAGGCGGAGCCGTCCGGGCGCAGGCCGACGTCGACGAGCAGCGGGGAGGAGGCCGACGGGGCCGTGTGGAGGATCAGCTGCGACGAGCCGTGGTCGGGGCACGCGACCCCGGCCGCGGTGCAGCCGGTGTAGGCGGGGCGGTTCGCGTCGTACGCCGGGTCGATGGTCACCAGGCCCGTGCGTGCGCTGCCCGTGGTGCGGATCGGGGCGTGCATCAGGTCCAGGTAGTGGTCCCAGTCCCAGTACGGGCCCGGGTCCCAGTGCATGCCGCGCACGGTCGACGGCACGGTGCCGGGGACGTTGTCGTGGCCGATGATGTGGTTGCGGTCCAGGGGGATGCCGAGGCGGCCCGCCAGGTAGCGCACCAGTTTCGCCGACGAGCGGTACATCGCCTCGGTGTACCAGGCGCCCTCGGCGGCGAAGCCCTCGTGCTCGATGCCGACCGAGGTGGCGTTGACGTACCAGTTGCCGGCGTGCCAGGCGACGTCCTTCGTCTTGACGTGCTGGGCGACGTGGCCGTCGGCGGAGCGGATGGTGTAGTTCCAGCTGACGTACGCCGGGTCCTGCACCAGGCCGAGCGTGGTGTCGTAGGTGGCCTCGGTGTCGTGGATGACGATGTACTGCACGCGCTGGCGGGCCGGGCGGTCGCTCAGGTCGTGGTTGCCGTAGTCGCCGTTGCCCAGGTCCTGGTACGGCGCCGGGATCCACTCGCAGGGCAGCTCCGCCGGGCACTCCAGGCCGTCGGGACGCTCGGTGCGCCGCAGGCCGAGGCGGTCCAGCCACGACGTCTCGGGGCGCACCGACGCCCGGGCAGCGAGGGTGACCCGCTGCCCGTCGTCGGTGACGCGGTCGACGCCCGCGCGCATGGTGGCGTACACCTCGTCGGCGAACTGCGCGGCCGCGTCGGCGGTGTCGGCGCCGCTGTAGCGGGCCACCGCGCCGTACCAGGCGGCGGGGTCGCTGCCGGCCCCGCCCGGCGCGCCGAGGTCGCGCTGGTAGGAGGCCAGCAGCGCGGCCCCGCCGCGGATGTTGGCCCGCGCGTCGCCGCGCAGGACCGTCTTGTCGACGCCGGTCAGCGCCGCCGCCCGGTCGAGGGTCTGCAACGAGGCTGCGGCGAGCGCGGGTGGCGCCGCCGCGGGGCCCGAGATCCTGGCCGCGCGGGCGTCGTCGCCGCGGGCGTCCTCGGTCGCGGCGGACCGGGCCGGAGCCACCGCCGCCGCGTCGGTCAGGTGCATCGGGCCGAAGCCCGCGCTGGTGCTGGGCAGGCCGCGGTTGGTGTCCCACCGCGACTCCAGGTAGGACACGGCCAGGAGCACGTCCTGCGGTACACCGGCGGAAGCCGACGCGTCCGCGAAGTCCTGTTGCCGCCCGCCGGCGGGGGCCGCGGAGGCCGCCGTCCCGGGCACGACCGCGGCGCCGAGCACGACCGCGGCGATCACCGTTGCTGCTCTGGTACGCATGATGCCTCCCGTTACCAGTTGTCGGACCCGGCCACGCGGGGCAGCGGCTTCCACGCGGGCGCGATGATGTACGCGACGCCGCCGCTGCCGCCGGCGACGGAACCGTCGGCGCGGTGGCGCTTGGTGCGCAGCCACACCTGCTCGAACTCGGTGCGCTTGTAGACATTGCGGACCGCGTCGTTGGAGGACGACGCCGGGTCGTTGACGATGACGTCACCGGTCGCGGTGAAGCCGACGATGACGAACAGGTGGCCCGAGGTGGAGTAGTTGGCCCCGGTGAGCTCGGAGGCCAGGAACGACTGCGAGGTGACGACCGGGATGCCGGCGGCGATGAAGCGCTCCACCTCGTCGAGGGAGTGCAGGCGCGTCACGATGCCGGTGAGCCCGTAGGTGGCGGCGTAGGCGGTGTTGAACGGCCAGTTGCCGGCGCCCTCGTAGGTGTAGTCGTAGGTCTGCCGGGCCGCGTGGTCGACCTGCGGGTCGGCGTAGGACGGGTCGACCCAGGCGAGGTCAGCGGGGGTCGGCTTGTGGCCCCAGTACTCGATCACCATCTCGGTGGAGGTGGGGGAGCACCACGCCTCGCCGCCGCCGTCGTACTCGGGGTACTCGCCGATGTGGATGTTCTGGGAGTACCGCGGCACCTTGAGCTCCTTGCCCCAGGCGATGTGCCCGGCGCTCGCCGCGACGGTGAACCGGTCGGGGATGTTGGAGGCCATCGCGCCGGCCTGCAAAACGCGCGGCGCGGCGTTTGAGCCCGGCGCCCGGTAGAGGGTCAGCCGCAGCCGGTAGTCCTGCAGCAGCACGCCGCGGGTGACGTCGTCGATGGAGAACGTGTCGGTCCAGATCGTGGAGTACGGGTCGCCCTGCCCGTCCACCGAGGACCGTTTGACGTCCTGGTCGCCCTCGGCCCAGCGGCCCATCACGTACCACGGTGTGTGCTCGCCGTTGGTGTAGGAGCCCTGCAGCTCCACCTGCATCCAGGTGCCGGCCGGCACGTCGGCGTTCCAGGACGCGACGAGCTCGCTGGCGCCGAAGCCGATCGGTTGGGTGGGCGAGGTCCAGGTGGCGTACTCCCAGGTCCGCGTCGTCCCGGTGTGCGGGTCGGTGAACTCGGTAGTGCCGGCGGCGCGCCCGATGGTCAGGAACGGCCGCAGCCCGGGCACCGCGACGGTGCCGTTCGACTCGCCGGAGCGCCACTGCGGGAAGCTCTGCCACCGGTGGAACGTGATCCGCTCGTCGTGCTGGACCGGCGCGGGACGGGCCGTCGCCGCCGAGGCGGGTGCGATGGCTAAGAGGCAGGCGAAGGCCGCCAGCGAGGCGAGAGCCGGAAGTCGTGCCACTGCTCCTCCAGGGGAAACTGATGGCGATGGATTGACGGCACGCTATCGCCACCGGCCCCGGATGTCGATACCTTTCGACGGTTTCATCGACGTGGAAGGTTTTTTACCACCACGACGTCGCGGAGAGCACGGCCCGAAGGCCGGGCGTTGCCGGAGGGGTTGGACTGCGACGGTCGGGCCCGGTGGAGCAGTGACACCAGGCCCGCGCGATGGGACCGGTAGGTGCCGCAACGGCGCTTCGCCGCTCACCCGGTACTAGGTCAGGCTCAGGTGGCGTGACTCGGGGATGAGCCTCAGCGCGATCAAGCCGATCAGGAGCCCGCCGACCAGCGCGACGGTCAACCACACGGTCGACGAGGTCTGCGCGATCAGCCACTCCGCCACGAAGGGTGTCGGTGCACCGCCGATGACGTTGCCGAGCGCGAATATGGTGGCGTGTCCTGAAAGCCGGACCTTCGTCGGGAACGGACATCGGAAGGGTCAGAATGCCGCCCAGCAGCATGAGACCCCACACTTTGGTGTCGAGCAGCGTGCGGAGGCAGCTGCAACGTCTCGCTGATGGCACCTGCAGAACGACGGCAAGCCCGACGACCTCCCGATCGGGCCCGTCCTCGCGCGCCGGAAGGCTTCGTGACCCCGCGATACGCTCGTTAGGGAAGTACTGGCGGCCCAGCGTGAGTGAAGTGGTCATGCGTTGTCCTTCTCCGGCGAGCGAAGGTTTCGCACCACCCAGGTACCGAGGAGCGACGAGGCACCGAGGAGCGACATGGCCGGCGCGTTGGGCAGGCTGAGCCGCCGCGAGCAGCAACACCATCGGGTGGTCGCCGACCGTGAAGTCATCGCGATCAGCCTCGGCCTGGCCGTATCGGCATGCGTCATCACCCTGGTCGGCTGGTACCGGAGCAGGGCGATGATCCGCAGGGGCGCGGTCATGGCCGACCGGCTCGCCAGCGGTGATCTCGGCGCACGCATGCCCGAGACCGGCAACGCCGAGATCGGCCGGCTCGGGCGATCGTTCAACATCATGGCCGCCTCGCTCGAACACAGCCACCGCGAGCTGACCCAGTTCGTCGAGACGCAGACCGCGTTGCGGCGCGTCGCCACGCTGGTCGCTCGAGGTGTCCCGCCGAGCGACGTCATGGCGGCGGTCGCCGAGGAGCTGGCGCGGCTCATCGGTACCGACACCTCCCGCATCTTCCGGTACGAGGCCGACGGCACCACGACGGTCGTTGCAGCTTTCGGCAGGCCCGACTCGGAGCTCCCGGTCGGCACGCAGGTGTCGCTGGAGGGCGGGCCCACCGTCACGGCGCTCGTGCTGCGCACCGGCCGACCCGCCCGGGTGGACAACTTCGATCGCGCGTCCGGTCCACTCGCCGCATACGCGCGCAGCCACGGGATCCAAGCCGCCGTCGGTGCCCCGATCCACGTCGGTGGCCGCCTCTGGGGAGCCACGACGGCCGCCTCGACGACGGGCGAGCCGCCACCCCCCGACGCTGAGGCCCGCCTCGCCGAGTGCACCGACCTGATCGGTACCGCCATTGCCAACGCTCAGACCCACGCCGAGCTGATCGCGTCGCGGGCCCGGGTCGTGCTGGCCACCGATCAGGCGCGCCGGCGGATCGAGCGCGACCTGCACGACGGCGTCCAGCAGCGACTCGTTTCGCTCGGACTGGACGTACGTCGCGCCGAGGCCAACGTGCCGCCGGAGCTGGACGAGCTGCGGGGACAGCTGTCCGCTGTCGTGACCGGGCTGACCGGCACGGTGGACGACGTGCGGGAGATCTCCCGCGGCGTCCACCCGGCGATCCTCACGGAGGGTGGCCTGCGGCTGGCACTCAAGGGGCTGGCCCGCCGTTCCGCTGTACCGGTGGAGCTCGACCTGCGGCTGCAGCACCGCCTCCCCGAACCCGCCGAGGTCGCGGCGTACTACGTCGTCACCGAGGCACTGGCCAACGCGGCCAAGCATGCGCGCGCCTCGCTCATCCGCGTGAGCGCCCTCGTCGAGGACGGTTGCCTGTCCGTGTCGGTTCGCGACGACGGCGTCGGTGGCGCCGATCCAGCGCACGGCTCCGGCCTTGTCGGCCTCACCGACCGGGTCGAAGCACTGGGTGGGACGATGACCGTCGACAGCCCCGCCCAGCAGGGCACACTGCTGCGGATCAGGCTCCCCCTCGCCGACGCCTAAAGGGCCGTTCTGTCGTCGAGGGGCACCGGTACCCGTTGCTGGAGTGCTTCGAAGGGTCGGCTCCTTCGCGGTAGGTGCATGGCGTGCCGGAGCGCGTCGGTCGTGGCCGCGGGCTGTTCGGCCGGTGGCAGGTGGCCGCAGCCGGCCAGGACGGCAGGGTGCAGGTCCGCGACGGCGGATGGCGGGACCACGACATCGAGCTCGCCGGGCAGGACGGCCAGCGGCACGACCGGCTCGCTGCCCCGCAGGTCGAACGCGGCGAGGGCCTCGCAGGCCAGGGCGTAGGACTCGGGGTCGGTGTCGGTCAGCGCCCGCAGCAGCGCCGCCGCGGTGCCTGGTTCGCGGCCGGTGAACCCGGGGGCGAACCAGCGTTCGGCTGCACCGGCCACCAGCGCCGCGGTTCCGGCCCGCCGGACGAGGGCGGCCCGCTCGTGCCAGGCGTCGCTCGTGCCGATGCGGGGCGCCGAGGCGATTGCGGCGACTCCGGCGAAGGGCGTCACGCTGGTGGCGAGCTGGAAGCCCACTGCGCCGCCCAGGGAGACGCCGGCGTACCAGATCCGCCGTCCTCCGCTTGCCCAGCCCCGGGCGAGGCCGGTGATCGCCTTGGCGAGGTCGGCGATGGTGAACGGCGTGCCGGTCGCGGGCGACCTGCCGTGCCCCGGCAGGTCCCAGCCGATCACCTCGACGTCGGCGGCCAGCAGCGCCGCCGCGCGGCCCCAGAGGGTCTCGACGGAGGTGCCGAGGGACGGTCCGAGCACCAGCAGGTCCTCGCCGGATCCGCCGAACCGGGTCATGGTGATCATGCCGGTAGCGCCGTGGCGGCGTGCCGGGCCAGGGCGCGGTCGACCAGGGTGGTGGCGACGCCGAGATACCCGGTCACGTCGCCGTCGCCTGGGCCGTCGCGCTCCGCCAGCAGGTCGGCTGCGGCGTCCTGGGCGCGGCGGCGCATGACGTCCGCGTGCACCCGCAGGTCGCGGGTGAGTTCTGCGGCCTGGTCCGCCGCGGTCGCGGCGAGCAGGAGCAGTGACCGCAGCGTCGGCCACTCGGTGTGCCAGGCGCCGTCGGGCCGCTCGTCGACCGCCTGTGCGGCTGCGAGGTGGAGCTGGGACGCCAGCAGCGGTGCGCGGGCCGCGGCGCTGCGGATGAGGACGCTCAGCACCGGGTTCTGCTTGTGCGGCATGGTGGAGGACCCGCCCCGCCCGGCGACCGGGCCCTCCTGCAGTTCGCCGAACTCGGGCCGGGAGAGCAGTGCGACGTCGGCGGCGATCACGCCGAGCGCGTCGGTGACGCTCACCAGCGTGTCGCCGAGGCGTGTGACGGGTGTGCGCCGCGTGTGCCACGGCAGGCCCGGGTCCGCGAGGTCGAGGGATGCGGCGAAGCCGCGGGCCGTGGTGAGCGGATCAGGCACGGTGGCGGCGAGCAGGGCGAGTGTGCCGGCGGCCCCGCCGCATTGCGCCGGAAGGCCGCCCCGGGTCTCGGTGACGGTGCTCAGCGCGTCGAGCACGCCGGTCAGCCACTGAGCTGCCTTCAACCCGAACGTGATCGGTACCGCATGCTGGGTGAGGGTCCTGCCGGCCATCGGGGTCTGACGGTGCCGGTGGGCGTGGGCCGCGAGTGCGTCGGCGGTGGTCCGCAGGTCGTTGCGCAGCCGGTCCAGAACCCGGGCGGCGAGCAGCATCAACGCCGTGTCGAGGACGTCCTGGCTGGTGAGCCCGCGATGCACGAGCGCGGCGGCCGTGGGGTCGGGCACCTGGGCCCGCAGCTCGTGAACGAGCGGCACCACCGGGTTGCCGGCCGCCTCCGCCGCGGCGAGCATGCCGGGCGGCGAAGGGATGGAACGGGCCGCGGCGGCGATGGCGCGAACCTGGTCGGCCGTTGCGACGCCGGCCCGGCCGAGGGACTGCGCCCACGCCGTCTCCACGGTCAGCATGGCCTGGACCACGGCGTCGTCGTCGACGAGTTCGGCGGCACGGTGGCTGCCCGGTTGGAGGAGGGTCACCGGTGCCCTCCGTGCTGGGCAAACGTGAGGAACGTGTGCCGTGCCGGGTTCCCGCGGTCGTGCAGCGCCGCGATCTCGGCGGAGATCTGCCGCTGCGACGCCAGTCCGGCATCTCGGGAGGTCGGAGTCACGGTGGCGAACCGTACGGAACACCGGCGTGGCGGTCTATGCGTCTGTTCCACTCAGTGGAAGGACGGCGGTGCACCTTCGCTGCCCGGTGTTACGGGACCGCGGCTCTTGACACACTCCGGAAACGATGGTTGCCTTCCGTACACGGAAGTTCCGTACACGGACTAATTTGAGAGGCGGGTGACGACCGGTGGAGACCACCGCACGCGAGCAGCGGTACTACCAGCGGCTGGCCGAGGTTGCCGTGGCGCCGCTATGGCGGATCCCCGGCACGACCGACCCCGAGCCGGCCGTCGACGAGGTGCCCCACGTGTGGCGCTGGCGGGACCTGGCCCCGCTGCTCTTCGAGGCCGCCGAGGTCATGGACCTGGGGGAGGAGGCCGAGCGGCGGGCGCTGAACGCGTACAACCCCAGCCGGAAGTTCGGCACCACCCACAACCTCGTCGCCGGCTACCAGCTCGTGCTGCCCGGCGAGGAGGCGCCGACCCATCGGCACACGCCGGGCGCCATTCGGTTCATGCTCTCCGGCAGCGGCCATACGATCGTGGACGGCGAGCCGGTCCTGATGGAGCCCGGCGACCTGGTCCTCACCCCGAGCCTGACGTGGCACGACCACCGGCACGTGGGCGACGAGCCGATGATCTGGCTCGACGGGCTGGACGTGCCGTTCGTCAAGGCCATGCGCGCCGGGTTCTACGAGGACTACCCGGGTCGGGAGCTGCAGGCGTTGCTCGCATCCGAAGGCGACTCGGTCCGGCGGTACGGCGCGGGTCTCGCCCCGGCCAACGACCCGTGGGCCAAGCCGTACTCGCCGCTGATGAACTACAAGTGGACTACCGCGTACGAGGCGCTCCGGCGGCTCGCCGAGACGGGCGCGGACCCGCACGAGGCCGTCCGGCTGGAGTACGTCAACCCGGTCACCGGCGGCCACGTGCTCCCGACCATGGCGTGCTACCTGCAACTGCTCGTGGCCGGAACGGCGACCCGAGGGCTGCGGCACACCTCGAGCACCGTCTTCTGCGTCGTACGCGGCTCCGGCCACAGCGTCATCGGCGGCAAGCGCTTCGACTGGGAGACCAACGACTTCTTCGCCGTCCCGTCCTGGACCTGGTACGAGCACGTCGCGGATCCGGCGCAGGAGGTCGTCCTGTTCTCCATGAGCGACCGGCCGATGTTGGAGCCGTTCGCCCTGTACCGCGAGCAGCGCGCCTGATGCCGGTTTTCATCGAAGGAGTTGAGCAATGAACGATCAGATCCTGATCGTCGGCGGCGGTATCGGCGGCGTCGCGACCGCGCTGGCCTGCGCTCGCAAGGGCATCGCCGTGCGGGTGCTGGAGCGGGCGCCGGTCATCGCCGAGGTCGGCGCGGGGTTGCAGGTCGGCCCCAACGCGTGGCGCGCCTTGACCAGCCTCGGCGTCATCGGCCGCCTGGAGCGCAGCGCCGTGCTGCCCCGCCGTGCGGTCATGCTCGACGTGACCACCGGCGAGGAGATCACCTCGCTGGGCTTCGGACCCGAGTTCGTCAGCCGCTACGGCGCCCCGTACGCGGTCATGCACCGCGGTGACCTGCTCACCGCGCTGATCGAGGAGTGCAAGGCCACCGGCCTGGTCACGCTGGAACCGGGCAAGGAGGTGGTCGACCTGACGCAGACCGCCGACGAGGTGACCGTCCGCTGCGCGGACGGTTCGACGTACCGGGCCGCGGCGGTCATCGGTGCTGACGGGCTGCGTTCGACGGTGCGTCGCTTCCTGCTCGGTGAGGAGGCGCCGCTGGTGTCGCGTTACGTCGTCTACCGCGGCACGATCCCACGACCGGCGCACGCCGAGGACGCCGTCATGCTGTGGGTCGGCGACAAGATCCACTACATCCAGTACCCGGTCCGGGGCGGCCAGGTGCTCAACCAGGTGGCGTCCTTCGCCAGCGACCGGGGTGACCCCGGCGCCGACGACTGGGGCACCCCGGAGGAGCTGACCGAGCGGTTCGCCGGCGTCTGCGAGTACGTCAGGGACGGCATGCGCTCGCTGGACACGGCGAAGCGGTGGCTGCTGCACGACCGGCGGCCGGCCGCGGGCTGGGCGCAGGGCCGTGTGGTGCTGCTCGGCGACGCGGCGCACCCGATGCAGCAGTACCTCGCCCAGGGAGCATGCCAGGCCCTGGAGGACGCGGTCGCGCTCGGGGAGGCCGTGGCCGCGTCACCGGATGATCTGCCCGGCGCGCTGCAGAAGTTCGAGGCGGTGCGCTACCCGCGTGCGGCTGCGGTGCAGCAGGTCACCCGCTACTTCGGGGAGATCTGCCACCTGGGCGGTGTGCCCGGCACGCTGCGCAACCACGTCCTCGGTGCGCGGACCGCCACCGACTACGGGCACGTCGACTGGCTCTACAGCGCACACAGCGACGACGCCGTGCCGGTGCTGCCGCAACTGCCGGCACACCTGAATCTCTACCCGCACGAGCTGGCTCGGGAGATCCGATGAAGTACCTCGTCCTGCAGGGGCCGAACCTCAATCGCCTCGGCAAGCGCGATCCTGAACGGTACGGCCACCACACGCTGGCCGACATCGAGGCCGACGTCGACGCGGTCGCGCAGGAGCTCGGCGTCAGCGTCGAGCACTTCCAGTCCAACCACGAGGGGTTCCTGGTCGACTGGCTGCAGGAGCGGCAGGACGACCTCGACGGCGGGGTCGTCGTGAACCCGGGCGCCCTGTGCCTCTACGGCTGGTCGCTGCGCAAGGCGTTGTGCGACACCGAGCTGCCCGTCGCGGTTGTGCACATCTCGCAGCTCCACGCGTACGAGCCGGTGCCCAAACTCGACATCTTCGCCGACATGGCCGCCGTCTACATCGCGGGCGCCGGCTGGAAGGGCTACAGGTACGCCCTCGAGGCCCTGCACGCCAAGTCGCGACTGTGACACCGACCGTGAGGTGAACCCGACGATGTCATCCCTGCCCCGGCTGCGCGGCACCGCCGGCACAGCCTCCCTGCTTGCGTTCGTAGGCCTGCTCTACGTCCTGCCGGTCATCATGATCGTGTACGGCGCGTTCCGCACCGCCGCTCCCGGGCTGCCCGGCGAGTGGAGCATGGACGGGTTCCTCGAAGCGTTCTCCGACGCGCGCACCTATTCGACACTCGGCAATTCGCTGTGGCTGGCCGTGGCCACCGGCATCGGCGCGACGTCGCTCGCGGTGGTGTTCGCGTGGATCGTGTCGCGCACCAACGCCGGCCTGCGCCGGTTGGTGACGCCGCTGATGGTGGTCGTGCTCGCCATGCCGCCGCTGTTCTTCTCCCTGAGCTGGAACCTGCTCGGGACGCCGAAGTTCGGGCTGATCAACCAACTCCTCGGCGCGATCGGCCTGCCGGACACGCTGCTGTCGGTCGGCGGCCGGTGGGGCACCTGGTTCGTGCTCTGCCTGAAGATCTGCGGACTCGGCTACTTCATCCTCATCGGGCCGTTCCTGGCCATGGACCGCCGGCTGGAGGAGGCGTCGCTGGTGGCCGGCGGCAGCCGGCTGGCCACCTTCGTGCGGATCAACGTGCCGATGATGGCTCCGGCCGTGCTCGGCGCGTTCATCATCAACTTCATCATCGGGCTGATCGCGTTCGACGTGCCGCTCATCATCGGCAAGCCGAGCGGGTTCCAGGTCCTTGCCACGCAGATCTACGCGTTCGTCACCAACGACACCCCACCCAACTACGCGGCGGCGAGCGCACTGGCGATGGTCTTCATCCTCGCCGTCGTCGTCCTCGTGGCCATCAAGTGGCGGCTGCTCGACCGGCGGCAGTTCACCACCCTGTCCGGCAAGGGTGCCCGCCCCGAGCCGTGGGACATCGGGAGGTGGCGGTGGCTGTGCAACAGTTTCGTCCTGGCGTATGCCGTCCTGGCTGTGGCGCTGCCCACCGTGCAGATCGTCCTCGGATCGCTCCAGCCGCTGTTCGGTGTCCAGCAGGGGTACTCGCTGGACAACTACCGCGCGCTGCTCGCGGACCCGACGGTGGCACCCGCCCTGTGGAACACCGCGCAGCTCGCCTTCTTCGGCGGCCTGCTGGCGGTGGCGATCTCGCTGCTGCTCGGCATCGTGGGCCGGCACGCCTCGGTCGGCCTGCGCCGCACGCTGGAGCTGGCGACCTGGCTGCCGTGGGCGGCGCACGGCATCATCCTGGGTCTCGCGCTCGTGTGGGCCTTCCTCACGGTGCCGTTCCTGAAGCCGCTGTTCGGCACGGTATGGATCGTGCTCCTCGGCCTGGTCATCGCCTCCACGCCGCTGGCCAGCCGCACCACCGACGCGGCACTGGCCCAGGTCGGCCGGGAGCTGGAGGAGTCGGCCCGGGTGTCGGGCGCGTCGGCGCTGCGCACCGCGGTCGGCATCGTGACCCGGCTCATCCTGCCGGCCTGCCTCGCGGCCTGGGTGATCACCGCGATCCAGATCGCCGGCAACCTCGAGGTGCCGGTCCTGTTGTCGCTGCCTACCAACGAGACCGTCGCGGTGATGGTCTACCAGCTCAACACGCGGGGCGAGACGGTGCAGGCGGCGGCGCTGTTCTGCCTCGTCCTCGGCGCCGCCGCGCTCGGCGCGCTGCTGCTGGCGCTCGGCTCGGGGCTGCGGCGGCTGTGGCGCCGCCGGCTTGCGCAGCCCCCGTCGATCGTCGCGGAGCCCCTGCCCGTCGCGGCCGGCCGTCCCGCGGCGGAGATCGCGGCCGCCACCCACGTCAACTCCAGAAGCCGCACTGACCTCCTGTTGGGAGACGAGTAGCCATGGCCGCTGTCACTGTTCGCGGTCTGACCAAGCGATACGGCGACGTCACCGTTGTCGACGAGTTGGACCTGGACGTCGCCGAGGGCGAGTTCCTGACCCTGCTGGGGCCGAGCGGCTGCGGCAAGACCACCACCTTGCGCTGCGTGGCCGGTCTCGAACGGCCGGACGGCGGCGAGATCCGCATCGGCGGCCGGGTGATCGTCTCGTCCGCCGGGGGCCGGTTCGTGCCGCCCGAGCAGCGCGACGCCGGCATGGTCTTCCAGAGCTACGCCCTGTGGCCCCACATGACCGTCCACAACAACGTCGCCTATCCGTTGCGGATGCGTCGACGTTCCAAGGCGGAGATTCCCGGCCTGGTACGAGGCGCGCTCGCCATGGTCGGCCTCGACCACCTCGCCGGCCGGTCGGTCAGCGCGCTGTCCGGAGGGCAGCAACAGCGGGTCGCGCTCGCCCGTGCGCTCGTGGCCCAGCCCTCGTTGCTGCTGTTCGACGAGCCGCTGTCCAATCTGGACGCCAAGCTGCGCACGTCGATGCGGACCGAGCTGCACGCCCTGCACAAGCGGGTCGGCACGACGTCGATCTACGTGACGCACGACCAGATCGAGGCGCTGACGCTCAGTGACCGCATCGTCGTCATGCACGAAGGCAAGATTCATCAGGTCGGCACGCCGGAGGAGATCTACACCCACCCGGCGGACCGGTTCGTCGCCGACTTCATCGGGTTCGAGAACTTCATGACCGCGACCATTGTCAGTACGGCCGGCGCCACCGTCGTCGTCCAGGTCGACGGGTTCCCGAGCGTGCTGGTCGCCCGTGGCGGGTCCCCCGCACATCGTGCGGGCGACCGCGTCACCCTCACCGTACGCGCCAACACGATCACCCTGCTGGCGCCGGCCGACGGGCCGGCCCACGCCATCCCGGCCGAGGTCACCGCCGTCGCCTACCTGGGTGACCAGGTGGAGTACCTGCTCGCCGTGGGCGCACACGCCCTCAAGGTCCGGATGGCGACGCCCACCGGACAGGCCCTGCCCCGATGGAAAGAAGGCGACCGGGTGGTCGCCGTCATGCAGCAGGAAGCACTGCTCGTCGTGGGATCTGCCGCCCCCGCC
>NZ_JAHYSG010000010.1 GCF_022095675.1 Dactylosporangium sp. AC04546
GACCCCGCAGCCGCAACGGAAACAGGTACGACGTCGGCGCGTCGGCCGAGTGCAGGACGATCGACTCCTTCGTCCCCGTCGCCCGCGTCTCGAACATCAGGTCGACGCCGGGCAGCACCCCCGGATAGACGGCCGTGTCACCGTCCACCTTCGCCTCGACAGGCTGGGCACCGGCGAGCGAGTAGGACATGCCGTGCCCGGCGTCGACGCTCAACTCCACCAGGCGCGGGTCGTCGGCGGTCGCCGCGAGGTCGGTCGCCACCGCGTTCGCCTTCTGCCGGTACCGGCCGTCGCCGCCGCGCGCGAGCGTCGGGTCGATCGGCGTCCACCGGCCGTCGGGCGTGCGATAGTTGACCGCCTGCTGGTACACCTTGCGCGTGTACGAGCCGTCCGGGTTCGCGTAGACGTCGGAGTTCCCCGTCGCCGCCCCGGGGATGCGCTTGCTGTGCTGCGGGTCGAAGCTCGCGTCGCCGGGCAGGACCGGCGTCTTGCCCGGACCGGCGATCCGCTTCCCGTCCGGTGCCGGTGCCTGGTACTCGGGCAGCGCGCCGATGCCGCGCCCGGGCGGCTGTCCGGCGCCGCGGTGCGCGCTGGTGTCGCCCGCCGCCGTGTCGTGCCCGCCGCCCTGCGACTGTTCGGGCAGGCCACCGACGGCCGGCAGCGTGGTGTTGCGGAAGTCGTCGAGGAACCATCGCAGTGCGTCGAGGGGGAAACCCTGTCTGCCCGGGACGGACCCGGGCGCTGCTCCGACGCTCAGGACGAGCGCCGCAATCGTGGTGAGGGCGACCAATCGCTTCAACCGCTTGGCCGCTGCGGTGCGGTCAGGGAGAGACACGGCTCGATTTTGAGGGCGCCACCGGTCTAGACCATTTCGCGTGCGGAATCTGGACGAGCTCTTGAGGATTGGGCCACCCGGCGTTCACGTCGCCACCCGCCGGGCGGATGGCCACCACCCACACGGACCTGCGATGCAGCGCCGGTGGACCGGATCGGCCGGGCACATCTCACGCGAAACCGCGGCAACGGCGCTCACATGACCACCGGCCGGGGCAATCGCGATTGATCGTGCTGAATGGGTGCGAGCCGTCACAGTTACCACCGGCAACCGGCCGCAGCCGACCCCGGCTCCAGGTCCAGACCAACCGCCCCTGCGGGGTGCCGCCCGCAGGGGCGCTCGCTCGCGGTACCGGATCCGCTCAGGGAGACGGGGCGAACCAGCCCTGCAGGTCCACGATCACGTGCAGCGTGCCCGGGCTGCCGTTCCTGATGCGGATGCGGCCGTCGGCGCCCGGGGCGACCACGACGGCGTTGGCCCGCCACGAACCCGCCTGGAAGTCCATCACCGACACCGTCGGCCCGGCGTCGCCGAGCGGCCACACCTGCAGGTAGCCCGACTCCTGGATGCTCGTCGCGGTCAGGTTGAGCGACACGGCCGTGACGCCCGTGGCCGGTACGCCGCCCACGCCGGTCACCTGCACGTCGAGGGTCGCGCCGGCGGCCACCGGGATGCCCGTGCCGGCGGTGCGGGTGTTGATCAGGCGGGTGGCCGCCGGGTGCAGGTCCGCGCCGGTGGTCGCGTCCGGGGTGAAGTACCCCTGCACGGTCACGCTGAGGTGGACGGCGGCCGCGCCCCGGTTGACGAACGTGACGCCGCCGTCGGGGCCGAGCGCGACCACCGCGCCCGACTGGGTCGAGCCCGGCCGGTGGTTGAACACGGCGCGCCCCTGGGCGGCGCCCGACGGTGCCGCGGTGAGCCAGCCGCTCTCCGCCGCGCCGGGCACGAGGAGGTTGACGAACGCGGCCGTGGCGCCCGGCGGAACCAGCCCGCCGGTGAGCGTCACCGTGCGGCTGCCGCCGGCCGGGATGGTGCCGACCGGCGTGCCCAGCCCGGACCGGGTGTCGACCAGCCGGGTGTGGGTGACCGGCACGAAGCCTCCCGGGCCGCCCGCGGCGGTGTAGTAGCCCTGCACCTCCACGACGACGTGAGCGCTGCCGGCCTGGTTGTAGGCGGTCAGCCGGCCGCTGGCGCCGACCGGCACGACAGCCACGTTCGACAGGCTCTCCCCCGCGGCGACGTTGATCATGGAAAGGCCGGGGATCTCCCGCCCGTCCGCCCAGACGTCCACGTGTGTCGCCACCGTCGGACCGAGAACGGCGACCCGCACCAGTACCGCGTGCACCCCGGCCGCCGGGACACCCGCCACTCCCGTCACCGGGAACGTCGTCATGCTCGCCGGGCCCCGCACGCCGGTCGCGCCGCCCAGCCCGCTGCGGGTGTCGAGCACCCCGCCCGGCGTCTCCAGCGGCACGAACCGCAGCGGCGGCGCCTGCGAGCCGAGGTCGTGCACGCTGTAGAGCAGCCGGTTCGGCGAACCGGCCCCGGGGTTGACCACCGCGCCGGTGGTGGCGTTGCCGACCAGGTGGTCGCGCACCTGCGCCGGCGTCCACGCCGGGTGCTCCGCCAGCACCAGCGCCGCGGCGCCGCCGACGTGCGGGGCCGCCATCGACGTGCCCTTCTTCGTCATGGTGGCGGTGTCGCTGCTGTGCGACGCGGACAGGACGTCCTGTCCCGGCGCGAAGATGTCGACGCAGCTGCCGAAGTTGGAGTTGGCGTACCGCGCGTCGGTGGTGTTCGTCGCGGCCACCGTGATCGCCGCCGGCACCCGCGCCGGCGAGCGCTTGCAGGCGTCGTCGTTCTGGTTGCTCGCGGACACGGTGAACACCACGCCGGACGCGATGGACCGGGCCACCGCCTTGTCGACCGCGCTGCTGGCGTTCATGCTGTGGCTCATGTTCGCCACGGCGGGCCGGACCGCGTTCGCGGTGACCCAGTCCACCCCGGCCAGGATGCTCGCGGTCGTGCTCTTCGCATTGCAGTCGGTGATCCGCACCGCGACCAGCGACACGTCTTTGGCCATGCCGAACGTCGCACCGCCGAGGATGCCGGCGACATGGGTCCCGTGGCTGTGGCAGTCCGCGGCGGCGCCGCCGTCGATCGCGTCGAAGCCGCTCCTGGCCCGCCCGCCGAACTCGGTGTGCGAGAAACGGATGCCGGAGTCCAGGATGTAGGCGGTCACGCCCGCCGCGCCGCCCGCGTGGGCGTAGCGGCCGTCCAGCGGCAGGTTGCGCTGGTCGACGCGGTCGAGTCCCCAGCCCGGCGGGCTGACCTGCACCGCGCCCGCCTCCTCGTCGGCGCTCACCACCTGGTTCGGTTCGACGTAGTCCACCGCGGGGTCGGCGGCCAGCCGCCCGGCGTCCGCCGCGGTCAGGCGCACCTCGAACCCGAGCAGCCCGGCCGAGTAGACGCGACCCACCTGGCCACCGTGGGCACCGGCCAGCCGGGCCGCGGTGCCCGCCACCTCCGCGGCGTCCATCGTGGACACTGCGGAGTCCTTCAGCACCACGATGTAGCTGTCGCCGACCGTCGGCCCGTCCACGACCCGCAGGTCGCCGGTCTCCGGCGCCGCCAGGGCCGGACCGCCGGCCGAGGCGAGCACCGCCGCGGCGGCCCACAAGCCGATCCCCAGCGACCAGCGCCGGAACGTGCTCGGCAGGTTCATGCCGTGTTCCTCCCCATGCGTAGGCACCTGTACATGTATCGACGGCCGTCGTGAAGACGGCCGTGGATACGGTACCTACGACGCCGCGCGGCGATCCACGCGCGAACACCCGGGGACGGGCAACGGGCGTACAGGGCCTCGCCGCCGCGTCAGCGGGCTCGGACCTGTTGCCGGGTGTCGAGTTCCTGGGCGGAGCGGACCCGGTCGAAGCGAACGGGAAGGTGTCGTGGGCCGCGAAGTGCGGAGTTCGGCCGGTACGGCGGCGGGTCGGCGAGCAGGCGGGGATGCTCCAGTCGCCGGGCCAGTTCGGTGAGGGCGATCTGGGTCTCGGCCCGGGCCAGTGGTGCGCCGAAGCAGTAATGGACGCCGCCGAGGAAGCCCAGGTGCTGGCCTTCCCGTGGGTTGACATCGAACCGCTCGGGGTCGTGCCGGTCGGGATCGAACAGGTCGGGATCGCGTACGTGGTCGGGATCACGGCTGCCGGAGGCAAGGGCCAGATAGATGTGGGCGCCGGCGGGAACGGTGGTGCCGGCGATGTCGATGTCGTCGAGCGCTGTCCGGGACACGAAGTGCACGGGTGGCTCGTACCGTAGGAGCTCCTCGACCGTGGGGATGACGTACTCGGGTTCCTCGCGGATCCGCTCGAGCGTGGCGGGGTGTCGCAACAGGGTCAGCATGCCGTTGGTGATGAGGTTGACCGTGGTCTCGTGCCCGGCGAACAGCAGCAGCGACGCGTTGGCCTGCAACTCGGCCGGCGACATCACCGTCGCGGTGCGCTCATCGGTGACGAGTGCCGAGAGCAGGTCCTGCCCCGGCATTTCGCGGTGGGCCTCGATGAGCGTGCCGAAGTACCGGCCCAGATCGGCCCAGGCGTCGTCGGCGCCGCGGCGCGCCTGCTCGTCGCCGGCGGCCTGCGGGCCGAGGCCCTGGACAAGGGCGTCGGCCCAGACGTGGAAGCGGGGTTCGTCCTCCAGCGGCACGCCGAGCAGCCGGCAGATCGCTGTCACCGGTAGCGGATAGGCGAAGTCGTCCACCAGGTCGACCTCGGTCCGGCCGACGAGGCGGTCGATCAGCCCGGTGACGATCTCCGAGAGCTCGGGCCGCATCCGGTCGATGCGGTCGGGCGTCGTCGGCGGACCGTAGTGA
The DNA here is from genome assembly GCF_022095675.1 of Dactylosporangium sp. AC04546. Taxonomy (GTDB): domain Bacteria; phylum Actinomycetota; class Actinomycetes; order Mycobacteriales; family Micromonosporaceae; genus Dactylosporangium. Next base: position 4,707 of record NZ_JAHYSG010000010.1, read on the forward strand.
CGGTTCAGCGTGCGGCGCAGCTTGTCGTGCTCCGGCGGGTCCGTCTCGATGAAGCCCTGCAGGGCCCCTCTTCGCGAGCTGATCCGCGGGTCGTGCACCAGCGCGGCGATGTCGCGGTACCGGCTGACCACATAGGAGCCGTCGGCCTCCCGCACGACCGGGGTCTTGCGCAACTCCCGGTACAGCGGGTAGGGGTCGGCACGGTTGGCGTAGTCCTGGATCTGCTCGAAGATGCTGGCTGCTGCCATGGCGCGTTCCTTCTGACGATCGATCAGCGGCCGGCGACACTCAGCCGACGGGCACGAGGACGGCGGTGCGCTCGCTGGGTTGGTGACCGGTGAGGACCACCGTGGCGTGGAACGACGGCGCCTGCCGGATCTCGGCCGGCACCGGGTGCCGGCTCGGCGGCTCGTCGACGGTGCGCGCCTGCGGCGGGAACGGCGCGGCCTGCGCGATCAGCCGGCCGTAGTGCTCCAGCCACATCCCTTGATCGAAGGTGACCGCGGCGGTGATGCGGCCCTGGCGGCCGTACACGGCCACGAACCGGCGCTCGGCCGTCGATCCCTGCGCCACGACGATCTCGTCGGCGAAGGTCGGCACCCCGATCGACTTGATCTCCGTGCCGAACTGTGTGGACCAGAACACCGGCAGGGCGACGTGCGCCCAGCGGTCCGGCCCGGTGCCGACCATGTTGTGGGCCGCGATCTCGGCCTGGTCGACCGCGTTGCCCCAGTGTTCCAGCGCCATGAACTGGTACTCGTAGGCCGGGTGCGGGAACCGCGCCACGTCACCGGCGACGAAGATGTCGTCGGTGACGACGCCGTTGGCGTCGAACGCGCGGCATCCCGCGTCGCAGGCCACGCCCCATGGCCCGGAGGCCAGGCCGGCCCCCTGGAGCCACTCGACGTTGCGCTGCGCGCCCAGGGCCGCGACGGCCACGTCGACGTCGAGCGTGGTGCCGTCCGACAGCCGGGCCCGGCGAAGCCGGCCCTCCGCGTCGCCTTCCAGCGCGCTGACCGAGGTCGTGCAGCGCAGATCGACGCCGGCCTCCCGCTGCATCTCGGCCGCGATCCGGCCGACCGCGGCGCCCAGCGCCCCGGCCAGGGGCGCCGGCCCGTGGTCGACGACCGTGACCGGTATGCCCAGCTCGCGGCAGTTGGAGGCGACCTCGGAGCCGATGAACCCCGCCCCGATCACCAGCACCTGGCGGGGCTCGGCGGCGAGGCGCTGTCGCAGCCCGAGGGCGTCGTCACGGTTGCGCACCGTGTAGACGCCGGTCAGCGCCGCCTCGTCGGGGTTCGGCCAGGGCCGGGCGCGCACCCCGGTGGCGATCAGCAGCCGGTCGTACGCCACCTCGTCGCCTCCGGCGAGCACCACCCGCTTGCCGCGCCGGTCCAGCCCGACCGCCGCCTGCCCGAGCCGCCAGTCCGCGTCGAGCCCGCCGCTGCGCGGCAGCGCCGTGTCCTGCGCCGGCACCCACCCGGCCAGCACCTGCTTGGACAGCGGTACCCGGTCGTAGGGCCCGTGGGTCTCGTCGCCGATCACCGTCAGCGATCCGCCGAACCCCTCGCGGCGAAGCGCGTACGCGGCGCGCAGCCCGGCCAGCGACGCACCGACGACGACGATCCGCTCGACCACGCCGGCGGTCGTGGCGGCCCGTCGCTGTGCGATCGCGGCCTCGTCGGCCCGGTGGTCCAGCACGATGGCCCGCGTCGGACAGGCCGCCGCCGCCCGCAGCACCTTCTCCCGCTGCTCGTCGCTCGGGTTGGGTTCGTACAGCAGCGCCTCGTCGCCCGGCATGCGAAAGACCTCCGGCGCGGCGAAGACGCACTGCCCATATCCCTGACACCGCGTGGAGTCCACCACAAGCCTCATAGCGGCACGGTATGCCGGGCCCCGCACGGCTGCGTCGCTCAACCCGGGTGACGTCGGGCATCAGGCGCCTCGGACGCACCCGCTAGGATGCGGGATTGCGGGCCGGGGATGATCACGGGGTTCGGCGGTTCCGGGGTTCGAGTCCTCGGCGGCCCACGTGCGCGATGTGTCTGTCGGTGGTGCTGCGGCGCTCGGCGGTGGCGCCGGCGAGGCCGACGTTGTCGGTCGTGACGACGACCTGCTGGCGCTGCGCTCGTTCGTGGATCGGTCAGGGCGTTCGGGTGGGGCCCTGTTGCTGTTCGGTGAGCCCGGCGTCGGCAAGACGGTGCTGCTGGGGGCGGCGGCCGGGTTCGCGACGGGGACGCGGGTTCTGATGGCCTCGGGCACACAGTTCGAGGCGGCGTACAGCTTCTCGACACTGCACCAGGCCCTGCACCCGTTGATCGAGGATCTCGCCGGGTTGAGCCCGGCGCACCGGCGGACGCTCGGCGTCGCGCTGGGTGTTCGCCACGGGTCACCACCCGGCCTGCTGATGATCGCCAATGCGACCCTGGCGCTGCTCGACCGGGTGGCGGCGACCGGCCCCGTACTGTTGATGCTCGATGACCTGCACTGGCTGGACCGGGCGAGCGCCATTGTGCTCGCGATCGTCGCGCGTCGCCTGCCGGCCCGGGTCGGGCTGCTGGCGGCGTACCGGACGGGAGAGGACAGCTTCTTCGACCGGTCGGGGCTGCCGGAGCACGAGGTCCGGCCGCTCGACGACCGGGCGGCGACGACGCTGGTCACCCAGCGGTTCCCGGCGCTGGCTCCCCGGGTCCGGCGGCGCCTGCTCGCGGAGGCCCAGGGCAACCCGTTGGCGTTGCTGGAGCTTCCGCTGGCGCTCACCGACCGCCAGCAGTCCGGCATGGGATCGCTGCCCGAGGTACTCCCGCTGAACCGCCGTCTGCAGGCGGCATTCGAGTCGCGGGTGCGCGGTCTGCCCGAACCGACCCGGCGCCTCCTGCTGCTGGCCGCACTGGACAGCACGGGCCGGCTCGACACGCTCACCGCGGGTGACGGGGGCCTCGCGGCGCTGGCCCTGGCCGAGCGGGCCGGCCTGGTCCACGTCGACGAGCACGCCGGCACCGTGGCGTTCCATCACCCGCTGACCCGCTCGGCGGTGGTCGATCTGTCCACGGTGGATGCGCGCGTGCGTGCGCACGCCGACATCGCCGCAAGCCTGGCGCACCGCCCGGAACTGCACGCCTGGCACATGGCCCGAGCGACCATCGGTACCGACGAAGGGGTGGCCCGCCTGCTCGAGGACGCCGCTCACACGACCCGCAGCCGCGGTGACGCCGCCGGGGCGGTCACCGCCCTGCTCCGGGCCGCCGACCTCAGCCCGGTCGGCGCGGACCGCAGCCGCCGGCTCGCCGAGGCGGCGTACCTCGGCGCGGTCGTGACCGGCGACCTGCGCGACGTCCCCCGCCTGCTCGCCGATGCCCTCGAAGGCGCCGGCGAGCGGGACCGGCCGCTCGTGTCCGCGGTCGCCGCCGCGCATCACCTGCTGCTCAGCGGTGAAGGCGACGTCGACACCGCCCACCGGCTGCTGGTCGGCGCCATCGAGATGCAGCCGACCCCGTACGACGGCGGCAACGCCACCCTGGTCGAGGCGTTCTACACCCTCGGCTGGGTGTGCTACTTCGGCGGACGGGCCGAGCTGTGGACGCCGTTCCGCGCCGCGTTCGCCCAGCTCACCGCTCCGGTGCCCGAGCTGCTCGCACTGCTGGCCGGGACGTTCGCCGACCCGGCGCGTACCGCGCCGGCGGTGCTCGGCCGCATCGACCAGGCGATCGCCGGGCTGACCGACCACGCAGACCCGGTGTGGAGCGTCCGGGTCGGCCTGGCCGCGATGTTCGTCGACCGGCTCACGTTCTGCCGCACCGCGCTGTCGGGCATCCTGGGTGACGACCGCGGCGCGGCCGTCACCCTGTCCCTGCATGCCCGTTCCCTGATCGGCCTGGACCAGATGATGACCGGCGAGTGGGACGAGATGCGGACGCTCGCCGAGGAACACGTCGCACTGTGCCGCACCCACGACTACCGGCTGCTCGAATGCATCGGCCTGTACCTGCTGGCGATGCCGGCCGCCGCGCGCGGCGAGCACGACACCGTCAAGCGGCTGACCGACCGGATGACGATGTGGGCGACCCCGCGCCGCGCCGGCCTCGTCTCCCGTATCGCCGCCCAGGCGATGCTGACCGATGCGCTCGGCCGCGGGGACTTCGAGGAGGCGTACCGGCACGCCACGGTGATCACCCCGGCCGGTGAGCTGGCCGACCACGTGCCGCACGCCCTCTGGGTGATCATGGACGTGGTGGAGGCGGCGGCGCGTACCGGACGACTCGCCGAGGCGGCAGCGCACGTCTCCGCGGCCCGAGCCTGCGGCGTGGCCGAGATCTCCGCGCGGCTGGCCATGACCGTCGAAGGGGCAGCCGCCCTGGTCGCGACCGACGAGGAGGCACCGGCCCGGTTCGCTGCGGCGCTCGCCGTCGCGGGCGGCGAGCGCTGGCCGTTCGACCGCGCCCGGATCGCGCTCGCCTACGGCGAACGGCTGCGGCGCGGCAAGGCCACGACCGAGGCCCGCCGGCAGCTGACCGCCGCCCTGGACACGTTCCAGCGGCTGGACGCCCGCCCGTGGGCGGCACGCGCGGCGGCCGAGCTGCGCGCGACCGGCCAGACCGTGGGTCACCTGGCCCCGGCCGGTCCGGGCGCGCTGACGCCGCAGCAACGCGAGATCGCCGAACTCGCCGCCGCCGGCCTGAGCAACAAACAGATCGGCGAACGGCTCTTTCTGTCACCCCGGACAGTCGGTAGCCACCTGTACCAGACCTTCCCGAAACTGGGGATCACCTCACGCGCGGCCCTCCGGGACGCGCTGGCGGACACCGGCGTCACCGACCCGCCGACGCCGAGCGGTTGACGGGTATCGACGCGGCTACCGGTGCGCCGGTCGCAGGACGCGTTCGCGGCCTGCCGCCGTCCCGGTCGTCGGGATGACGTCGTCGATGTCGACCAGGAGGTGGCGGGGGCCGCGCAGTGTCGGGTTCGGCCGGTACGGTGGCGGGTCGGCGACGAGGCGGGGGTGCACCAGCCGGCGGACCAGCGCGGGCAGAGCGACCTGTGTCTCGACCCGGGCGAGCGGGGCGCCGAAGCAGTAGTGGATGCCGCTGCCGTAGCCGAGGTGGACGTTGTCGATCCGGTCGGGGTCGAAACGGTCCGGGTCGGGGAAGCGGTCGGGGTCACGGTTGCCGGCGGCGAGCATCAGCGTGATCGGTGAGCCCTGGGGGATGGTGGTGCCGGCGACGTCGATATCCGCGAGGGCGGTGCGGCTGGGCAGCAGATGCACCGGTGGTTCGTAGCGCAGCAGCTCCTCGACCAGTGGGGTGATGAGGTCGGGTTCGTGGCGCAGCCGGTCGAGCACGTCGGGGTGGCGCAGCAGGGTGAGCATGCCGTTGGTGATGAGGTTGACGGTGGTCTCGTGCCCGGCGACCAGGAGCAGCGCGCAGGTGCTGAGCAGGTCGGCGCGGGCCATCGGCGCGTGCGGGCCCGTGTCGGTCAGCATTCCGGAGATCAGGTCGTCGCCGGGCCGGCGGGCGTGGGCGTCGGCCAGCCCGCCCAGGTACTGGCCGAGCTCGGCGTTGATCTCGTTCCGCCTGCGCTGGCGGTCGGCGAACGTGCCGGTGGTCGGGTCGGCGGTCTCGACCAGCGCGTCGGCCCAGTGGTGGAAGCGTGGCTGGTCCTCGCGCGGGACGCCGAGCAGCCGGCAGATCGCGGCGACCGGCAGCGGATACGCGAAGTCGTCGACGATGTCGATGCGGTGCCTGCCGGCGAGGTTGCCGATCAGCTCGTCGGTGGTCTCGGTCAGCCAGGGGCGCATGCCCTCGATGCGGTCCGGCGTGCGGGGCGGCCCGAACGGCCGGGTGGCCAGCTCCCGCAGCCGGTCGTGCTCGGGCGGGTCCCGGTTGATGAAGGGCAGTGGCAGTCCGGGCAGTCCCGCTTCGGGCTCGGGGGTGACGCCGCCGAGTTCGGGGTGGCTGCGGGGGTCGGAGCTGACCCGGTGGTCGTGCAGCAGTGTGACGATCGCGTCGTAGGTGCTGACCACGTAGGTGCCGTCGGCCTGCCGCGTCACCGGGGTCTTGCGCAGCTCGGTGTAGAGCGGGTACGGGTTGGCCCGGTTGGCGGGGTCGAGGATCTGCTCATAGATGCTGGCCTGTGCCATGACGGTGCCTTCCCTGCCTGTCGCGGCGCCGGCGGTACGGCTCGCCGGCACGTCAGTGGTGGTGGATCAGCTCGGCGCGGCGCTCGCTGGGGTCGTGGCCGGTCACCGCGACGGTGGCGTGGCGGTTGCGGACGCGGTGGTCCGGAATCTGTGCCGCGACCGGCTGCTCCTCGGTCGGCTCGTCAACCCCGCGAAGCTCCGGCGGGAACGGCGCGCCGGCCTCGATCAGGGCCTGGTACGACTCCAGCCACTTACCCTGGTCGAACCCGACGGCGGCGGTGAGGCGGCCCTGGTAGCCGTAGGCGGCCACGAACCGGCGCTGCGCCACCGAACCCTGCGCGACGACGACCTGGTCGGCGAGGGTCGGCACCCCGACGGACTTGATGTTGGTGCCGAACTGCGCCGACCAGAACACGGGGACGGCCAGGTGCGGCCACCGCTCGGCCGGGGTGCTGATCATGTTGTGGGCGGCGACCTGGGCCTGGGCGACGGCGTTGCCCCAGTGCTCGAGGGCCAGGAACTGGTAGTCGTACAGCGGGTGCGGGAACCGGGCCACGTCACCGGCCACGAACACGTCGTCGGTGACCACGCCGGCCGCGTCGAACACCCGGCAGCCGGCATCGCAGCCGACCCCCCACTCGCCGACAGCCAGGCCGCAGTCGCGCAGCCACTCGGTGTTGCGGACCGCGCCCAGCGCCACCACGGCCACCTCCGCCTCGACGGTGCTGCCGTCGGACAGGTGGGCGCGGCGCAGCCGCCCGTCGGTGTCACCCTCCAGCCGCGTGACGGTGACCCCGCAGCGCAGGTCGACGCCGTGCTCACGCTGCAGGTCGGCCGCCACCGCGCCGATCACCCCGCCCAGCGCTCCGACCAGGGGTGTGGGTCCGCGCTCGACGAGGGTGACCGCCAGATCCCGGTCCCGGCAGACGGAGGCGACCTCGGAGCCGGTGAACCCGCCGCCGATGACCAGCACCCGGCGGGGCCGGTCGGCCAGCCGGCGTTGCAGGGCGGCGGCGTCGTCGCGGGTGCGCAGCAGGAACACGCCGTCGAGGGCGGCTTCGTCCGCGTTGAACCAGGGCCGGGCCCGGGTGCCGGTGGCGATCAGCAGCCGGTCGTAGGCGACGATGCCGCCGTCGCCGAGGTGCACCTGCTTGCCGGCCGGGTCCAGCCCGGCGGCGGGCACGCCGAGCAGCCACCGCGCGTTGAGCTCGTCGACGCGGGGCAGCCCGGTGTGGTCCGCGGCCACCCATCCGTCGAGGACCTGCTTGGACAGTGGCGGCCGGTCGTACGGCCGGTGCGGCTCATCCCCGATCATCGTCAGGGAGCCGGTGAACCCTTCCCGGCGCAGGGTCGCCGCAGCCGCCATACCGGCCAGCGACGCGCCCACGATCACGATCCGGCCGGTGCGCCGCAGCGCCTCGATCGCCGCGTCGTGCCTGTCCGGCGACCGTTGCCCGGCTGTCCGCGGCCACCAGGCCCTCCGCATCGGTGCGGCCGTCCTCGCGGACACTGCCGGCCCGGTCGTCGCGGACTCCACGGCGGCCTCCCTGTCGTCGACGTGGTCGACGAGGATGGCCTGTACCGGGCAGGCCGCCGCCGCCCGCAGCACCCGCTCCCGCTGCAGCTCGTCGGGCTCCGGGTCGTACATCAGCGCCTCGGCACCGTGCATCCGGAACACGTCAGGCGCAAGGAACGCACACTGCGCGTAACCCTGGCAACGCGTCAGGTTCACCACTACCCGCATGGCCACACCTCCCGGCACGAGGTACTCCCGGTGTCCTTCCCGGCGGTCAATCCGACAAACCGCTGGGACAGCAGCGGGATGTCACGGGTCAGATCGGCGCAACGGGGTAGTTGGGCCGGGGATGATTGATCGGATCGGGCTTGTTGTGCACGGCGGCCGGCCGGCAGCGGTGTCGGCCGCGGGAAGCGTCCGTCGCTGGGCCGAGGAGCGGGCCATCCAGTGTGTCGACATCGACGTGTGGGACTCCTCGTCCGAGGGTGTCCGCCTCAGGCCGGCGGAGGAGGCCGCGCGCGCCGGCGACCCGGGTCTCATCGTCACCGTCGGCGGCGACGGCACGTTCCTGCGTGGCGTCCGGGTCGCGGCCGCCATCGACGCGATGGTGCTGGGCGTCGACGTCGGTCGTGTGGGATTCCTGACGGAGGTGGAGGCGAACGACGTCGCCGCGGCGCTCGACGCCGTCCACGCCGGGCAGTTCGCCGTCGACCCCCGGCTCACCTTGACCATGCGGGCCTCGCGCCCGCTGGAGATCCCCTCCGACATGCAGGTCTTGCTGCGCTACGGCCGTGGCCCGGCGCTTCCACCGCCACAGGTCCGACCGAGCGACGCCACGCAGGTGGGCTGGGGCGTACCGCTCGACGTGGTCGCGCTCAACGACGTGGTGTTCGAGAAGCTCGTCCGGGACCGTCAGGCGAGTCTCGCCGTCTACGTCAGCGGCCGGCTCTTCGCCTCCTACTCGGCCGACGCGCTGATCATCGCGACCTCGACCGGATCGACGGCGTACAGCTTCGCCGCCGGCGGCCCGATCGTCTCGCCACACCTCGACGCGCTGATCTTCACGCCGGTCGCCCCGCACATGGTGTTCAACCGCAGCCTCGTCCTCGCCGCGCGGGACCAGCGCGTCGCCGTTCGGGTCCTCGACCGGTCCGGGCAGGTGGCCGTCACCCTCGACGGTCAGCTCCGCGGCGTGCTGGACCCCGGCGACTGGGTCTCCGTCTACGCCGGGCCCCACCGGGCCAAGCTCGTCCGCCTGGCGGAGCACGACTTCCTCGGGCGGGTCCGGGACCGGTTCCGGCTCGCGGACGCGCCGGCCGCCCTCGCCGACGGTTCCGCACCGCTGATGTACAGCCCGACCGAGCCGCTGCCGCAGAATCTCCGGCACCCTGGCCCACCGGACATCCACTGAGGTCGGGGCGAAGGATGTCAGTCGACGTCGGTGGGCAGTGTGACGAGCAGCGACGTGCCGTGGCCGGCCGGACTCGTCAGCCGCAGATGGCCGCCCAGGGCCTCGACCCGGTCGTTGAGGCCGACGAGCCCCGAGCCGCGGGCCGGGTCGGCGCCCCCGACACCGTTGTCCCGGATCGACAGCACGAGCGACCCTGGCACCGTCTCGCTGTCGACGTCGACGTCGATCGCCGATGCGCGGGCGTGTTTGGCGGCGTTCGTGAGCGCTTCCGACACGACGTAGTAGGCGGCGACCTCGACGCTGCCGGGTAGCCGGCGCTCGGCGCCGGAACGGATCGTGACCGGGACGGGACTGCGGCGGGCGAGCGCCTTGAGCGCGGACGTGAGGCCGCCCTGGGAGAGCACGGCCGGGTGGAGACCGCGCGAGATCTCCCGCACGTCCTTGAAGGCGGCCGCCAGGCTCTCGCTCGTGCGTCGCAGGCGTGCCTTGAGCTCGCCGCTCTCGTCCGATACGAGCTCGTCCGCCTGACGCAGTTCGAGGCCGAGCGAGATGAGGCGTTGCTGGACGCCGTCGTGCAGATCGCGTTCGAAGCTGCGGCGTGCCGCATCGGCCGCGAGGACGATCCGGGCCCGCGACGCCCTGAGCTCGGACTGACTCTCGCTGTTCGCGACAGCGGTGGCGACAAGCTCGGCGAACTCGGCCAGCCGCGCCTCGGTGCCGGGTGGTGGCGGGCGCCGGGACCACAGTGCCACCAGCGCGCCCCACGCCTGGCCCTCGACCACGATCGGCGCGCAGACCGACGAGCTGAAGCCTTCGTGGCGGGCCAGGTCCGCGAGGCTGCCGTCGCGGTCGTCGTAGCTGTCCACCCGTGCCGGGCGGGAGGTGCGCAGCACCTGCTCGACGACGCCGCCGTCGACCGGCAGCTGCCGCCCGAGCAGCGGCTGAAGGCCGGGTGTGTTGTGTTCCGCGATGACGGTGACCGTGCCCGGCGTCTCGTACCGCAACAGCCGTGTGGCGTCCGCCTCCAGCAGCGCGGCGGTCTCCGCGGCGACCGTGGCCACGACGTCGCCCGGCGGCGCGCCACGAGCGACGAGCACCGCCAGCCGGCGCAGGATCGCCTGCTCCGTCGCGAGCTCACGCAGGGAGCCGCTCATGGTGTCGCGCTCGCTCGCGGCCGTGAGCAGGGTCGCCAGCGGGGCCGTCACCCGGTCCTGGAGGCGCCGCAGGCTCGGCTCCCGCACGCCGGTGGGGACGAGCAGCGTGCCGGTCCGCGAGCCGTACCGCAGCGGGAACGCGATCCGCCGTTCGTCGTCCGGGACGCTGTCGAGCGCCACCGTCGCGAACGGCAGCTGCAGCGCCCGCGCCAGGCGGCGGGAGGCCTCGGGAAGTACCGTGCGCAGATCGCCCGCGGACAGCATGAGCCGGCTCAGGTCGGCGAGGAGGTCGGCCTCCTGGCGGCGTTCGACCGACTCGACGGCCCGGGCGCGGGCCAGCTGCACCACCGCGCTGGCCAGCACCGCCACGGCCAGGAACACCGCGAGTTCCACCCACTCCCGGGTGTGCGTGACGTCGAGGTGCCGCACGGGCGGGACGTAGAAGATGTTGTAGGTCGCGACGCTGGCCACCGCGACCGCCATGGCCAGCCAGACGCCCCACACCACGGAGATCGCCAGCACGCCGAGCAGAAACATCATCGCCACGGTGCCGCGTGACGCGACGAACCCGAGCGAGTAGACCAGCAGCGTCTCGACCGCCACGAGCAGCACGCCCACGACGATCCCCAGCGCGAGCGGCGGCGGCTTCGGCCGCACGAGCCAGGCGGCCAGGTGTGCCGGCATCGCCGACCCTCCTCCGCATCACGACACGCCACATGTGTCAGCGTGACGGCGAGCGGTCTGCGGCACGCGCCGAGCGACGTACGGCCGTTGCCGCACCTCGCCATCCACTCACCGTCTCGGTACCACTACCCGACTTCCGGTCGCCTTAGACCGCGCCGTTGCGGTGCGGTACAGCGCTCAAGTGTGGCGCTGTACCGCCGATCACCTCCGCGATCTGATGCGAGAACCGTCAGGTCATCGGTACGGTCTTCCGCATCACCGGCCGATGCGTCGCAGGTCGGCTGCGGTGAACAGCCAGGTGCTGGTCAGCACGACATACAGCAGCACCGTGCCGAACGGGGTCATCAGACAGGCCGCCGTGACGACGAGGGCGAGCGCGAAGCCGCCGTTGGCCAGGGCCCAGTGCCGGCGCCCTGCCTTCGAGTGCGTCCGCGCGAGGACGAGCAACAGCAGCACCCAGGAGATGATCGCCATCGCGAAGCCGATGCCGTGCAGGTTGCCGTGCACGCTCACGGTTTCCGGCAGTCCTTCGGGGGCGCCCTCGGGGAACCCGTTGGAGGGGTCGAGCGTGAAGACACCGGCGATGACCTGACCGAGTCCGGTCAGCCCGAGCAGGACGGCGGCAAACCTACCGAGGCGACCGGTGGCGAAATACGGCAGGCCGGTGGCCGCGACGATGTTCAGCAGGCCCATGACGACGAAGTTGGCCTGCTGCAGGAGTCCGGTGGGGCCGATGCTGAGGTAGCTGAACGCATGCTTGGTGAGGTCCAGTCCGGGGTTGAACGGCATCTGCAGGAAGCTGACGACCAGGAACACCGGCGGTGCGATGACACCTGCCGTCAGGCGTCGGGCGGCCGGTCGAGTCGCGACCGGAGCAGGGGTGGCTGTGGTGCTCGACATGGGGATCTCCAGGATGTCCGTGGTTAGGGGCGCATCGCGTCGACGCTGATCGCGAAGTCGCGGATGGTGCCGGCGAGTTTGGGGATGGAGACGTTGTGTCCCTGCCCGGCCAGGGTGAGGCGCTGACCGCACGGCAGGCGCTCGGCGAGCTCGTCCGCAGCCCGGCCCGCGGCGGCGGGGCTGCTGCCGCCGTCGACGACCAGCGTCGGCGTTCGGATGAGCGACCACGGGTTGGTCCCGAGGGGCTCACCGGACAGGGTGTCGCCCATGACAGCGTGGTCGGCCGGAAGGGTGTGGGCGACCGCCGTCAGGTCTTTCCAGAACGGCGCCAGGCGCATCAGGCCGACAACCAGTGCCGGCGCGCCCATGCCTCGCGTCATGAAGTAATGGACGGCAGCGCTTCTCCGGCCTCCGGCGACGAGGGCACTCAGGTGCGCTCCGAAGTCGGCGGGAGGCGTCCTGCCCTGCGTGCTCACCACGAAGGGCGGCTGATAGACCGTGACGCTCCGGGTGGCGACACCCGCCGCGACGGCCCGCAGGGCGAGTACGCCGCCGGAGGACATGCCGAAGATGTGCGCCCGTTCTACGGTGTGCCTGACGACGGCTGCGAGGTCGTCGATCTCGACGTCGACGGTCGTGCCGGGGCCCGGCTCGCTGTCGCCGCGTCCGCGCCGGTCGTAGCCGATGACCGTGAAGGAGTCGGAGAGCAGCTCGGCCAGCTGCACGAATCCTTTCCAGCGGCGGAAGCTGAAGGCGCCGCCGACCAGGACCAGGGGCGGTCCTGACCCGATCACGTCCATCGCGATGCGGGTGCCGTCGGAGGCGGTGGTGAACTGTGTGACGGCCGAGCCGGTGGTGGTCATGGAGCCTCCTCAGGCTCTGCCGGTGGTCAGGGCCGCCGGGCGGTAGACGTGATAGGTGACGCCGTTGCTGAAGGTCTTGTGCTCCGCCAGCTCGAGCCCGACCGGGCCGTCACCGTCCTGGAACAGGTGCTTGCCGGCGCCGACGACCACCGGGTGCACCAGCAGGTGGAGTTCGTCGACGAGTCCGGCGCGCAGGAGTGTGCGCGCCAGGGTGGCGCTGCCGTTGATCGCGATGCGCTGACCGGCCTGCTCCTTCAGGTCGGCGACCGCTTCCACGACATCGCCGCGCAACAGCGTCGAGCGTTCCCAGTCGAGGTGCGCCACTGTGGTGGAGGCGATGTACTTCTGCGTGCCGTTGATGAAGTCGGCCAGCGCAATTCCCGACTGGTGCGGCCAGAAGGAGGCCCATTCCTCATACGTGCGACGGCCCATGAGCAGCGCGTCGACACCCTCGGTGGCGGCGGCGACGACCGCCTGGACCTCGGGGTTGGCGTACGGGAACTGCCAGTTCTGGGGTGCGTCGACGACGCCGTCGAGCGAGATGAAGTAGTGGGCGGCGAGCGTCCGCATGGATGGCCTTTCGGTCGGTTGGCCACTGCTGGGTTTTGACACACCAGTACGTCGAACGGGACACAGGGCTTTTCGACAAAGGCCGCCCGCGCACCGTTCTCGTGCCGTCATGACAAAAACGGCGGTGCTCGTTCGACGTATCAGTGACCCCCGCCGCGGGGGGTCGCGAGCGCAGAGAGGTCAGGTCATGCGATTTCTGATCATGAGCAAGACCAACGACTACTTCGAGGCCGGCAATCCGCCCAGCCCTGAGCTGTTCGAACGGATGGGCCGCTTCATCCAGGAGATGGCCGCTGCCGGCGTGCTGCTGCAGGCCGACGGCCTGCTGCCCAGCTCGACCGGCGCTCGCATCTGCGCGCACGACGGTGAGATCAGCGTGACCGACGGGCCCTTCGCCGAGTCCAAGGAGCTCATCGGCGGACTGGCCTTCATCGAAGCACGTGACCTGGCCGAGGCGACCGAATGGGGACGGCGATTCGTCGAGGCCCACGACGGCGAGTGCGAGGTCGAGATCCGGCAGGTCGCCGGTCTCGCCGGCCCCGGGGACCACAGCTGACCAGGCCCTTCAGACGCCGGGAAGTCGAGACGCTCTGGCGTCTCGAGTTTCCGAGGCTGGTCGCGACCGCGACCCGCATCACCCGGGACACCGACCTCGCCGAGCAGGTCGCCCAGGACGCCTTCGTCCAGGCGCTGGAGCAGTGGCCGGGCCAGGGTGTGCCGGACCGCCCGGCGGCCTGGCTCATGACGGTGGTGAAACGCCGCGCGGTCGACGTCGTGCGGCGCGAGGCGACCCGGGAGGACAAGTACCGGCAACTCGCGGAGGAGACACGAGCGATGTCCGACGACGTTGCCGTCGAAGAGCTCGCCGACGGCCGCATCGAGGACGACCTGCTGCGCCTGGTCTTCATCTGCTGCCACCCGGTCCTCGGCCGCGAGGCACGCGTCGCGCTCACGCTCAGGCTGCTCGGTGGACTCGGTACCCAGGAGATCGCCCGCGCCCAGCTGGTGCCCTCGGCCACCGCGGGCCAACGGATCTCCCGCGCGAAGCGGACACTCAGCGACTCAGGTGTCGCCTTCGAGAACCCCACCCACGCCGACCGCCTCGCACGGCTGCCCACGGTCCTCGCGGTCGTCTACCTCATCTTCAACGAGGGGTACGCCGCAACGTCCGGTGCCTCGTGGACCCGCCCCGACCTGAGCGGTGAAGCCCTCCGCATGGGGCGCATGCTCACTCACCTCTTGCCGCGGGCTCCGGAGGTTCACGGCCTGCTGGCATTGATGGAGATCCAGGCCTCCCGGTTCCGTGCCCGGCAGGGGCCGGACGGTCCGGTGCTGCTCGACGATCAGGACCGGATGCTCTGGGACAGGCTGCTGATCCGCCGGGGGTTCGAAGGGCTTGCCCGCGCCCAGGCGCTCGGGGGCGGGCCGTACACGGACCAGGCCGCGATCGCGGCCTGCCATGCGCGGGCCGTCACGCCCGAACAGACCGACTGGGCCGAGATCGCGCGCCGCTACGACCGGTACGCCGCGAGGCACCGCAGTCCCGTCGTGGAGCTCAACCGCGGCATCGCCCACTGGAAAGCCCATGGCACGGCAAACGCCAGGGCCATCCTGGAGCCGCTGCTGAGCGATGCCCGAATGACCCGCTACCACCTGCTCCACACGGCCCTGGCCGAACTCGCACTGGCCGACGGACGAACCGCCGAGGCCCGCCTGCGGCTCAGCGCCGCACGGACCCTCACCAGCAACGCCGCCGACCTCAGCGTCATCACCACCAAACTGGCTCGTCTCGACGAGGCCGAACACCCTGACTCCGGAGGAGAACAAGGCCGATGACCGCCCACGCGGAAAGCTTCCTTGCCCGAACGCCGACTGCCGGGACGGCCGGCCCGCC
This sequence comes from Dactylosporangium sp. AC04546, assembly GCF_022095675.1. GTDB lineage: Bacteria > Actinomycetota > Actinomycetes > Mycobacteriales > Micromonosporaceae > Dactylosporangium. The sequence goes on from NZ_JAHYSG010000010.1 coordinate 19,835, forward strand.
GCCGGCTGCTCACCGAGCAGTGAGGGTGTCGACCAGCGACGGGGGAAGGCCCTGGAGACCGACCGGACGCAGGAAGCGTTCGATCGACCGGGTGCCGACCGAGGTGTACAGCGGGTTCGACGTCGACGGCCACGGACCGCCGTGGTGCATCGCCTCGCAGACGGCCACACCGGTCGGCACGCCGTTGAGGATGACGCGGCCGGCCAGTGGGACGAGGGCGGCGACCAGCTGCGGGAGCTGCGGGTCGTGCGGGTCGGCGAGCACCGTCGCGGTGAGCGAGCCGTGCAGCCGTGCGGCGAGCTCGCCGTAGCGAGCGGCCGGGCAGCGGCACACGACCACCGCGGGGCCGAAGTGCTCCTCCAGGAGCGGGCCGGTCAGCGCGTCGGCCTCGACGGTGACGGCGAAGGCGTGCCGCGGCGACCCGCCGGTCGTGACCACGCCGTACGTGGCGGCGTCGGCCTGCCAGGCGGTGTGCGCCGCCGCCATCGCGGGCGTCAGCATGCGCGCGAACGGCGGTTCGGCGGCCACCGCGGCGGCGAGGTCGTCGGCGAAGGCGTCCGTGGGAACGACGACGAGCCCCGGTTTCGTGCACAGTTGACCGGCCGACCCGGTGACCGAGGCGGCGAGCCGGGCCGGCCACGACGGGTCGGACAGCGCGGACGGCAGGACGAAGACGGGATTGAGCGACCCCATCTCCGCGTACACGGGGATGGGGTCGGGCCGGGCGGCGGCCGCGTCCATGAGCGCTCGCCCGCCGGACGGCGAGCCGGTGAACGCGACGGCGCGGACGGCCGGGTCGCGGACCAGCGCGAGCGACACGTCCGGACCGCCGTGGACCAGCCGGAAGATGTCCGGGGGCAGGACCGCGGCGGCGATGCCGGCCAGCAGATCGGCGGTCTCCGGCTGGGCCGGGTGGGCCTTGACGACCACCGGGCAGCCGGCGGCCAGTGCCGAGGCCGTGTCGCCGCCGAGCACGCCGAAGGCGAGCGGGAAGTTGGACGCGGCGAACACGGCGACCGGCCCGATCGGGACGCTGATCTGGACGATGTCGGCACCGTCCGCGGCAGCGTTCGGTGAACGCACGGTCGAGCGGGCGACGGTGGCGTGATCGGCGAGCAGCCGCAGCTGGCCGGTGGTCCGGTCGAGCTCGCCGGCCAGCCGGGCCTCGGTGAGGCCGGACTCGGCCGCCGCCACCTTGATCACCGCTTCGCGGGCGGCGTCGAGGGCGTCGGCGACAGCGTGCAGGGCTGGGCTCATGTCGCTCATGTCTTCTCCAGGATCTTCGCGACCGCGTGCAGGTCCTGCTGCCGGGATACCGGGGCGAGGCCGAGGTGGTAGAGGTGGATCCCGCTGGCTCCCGCGCCGACGAGCGCACGGACATGGCCCGGCAGATCCGCGCCGCGGGCCGGGGACAGTGCGGTGACGTAGGCGTGGACGGTGCCGCCGCGCCGGACCGCGGCGGCGACGGCCTCGACCGGCTGCGGTGCGACGGCCCACGCGTTGAGCAGCAGCCGGGTGTGCGTCGCGGTCGCCTGACCGGGCGAGGGGCCGGTCGCCCACGGGTCGAGACTGGCGTGCAGCAATACGGGAGTGCCGCCGAGCCCGGCGACGCACTGGCGACGCAGCTGTTCCGCCGCGCGCAGCCGGATGCCGAGGACAAGCTCGGCGTCGTCGACTCCGGAGCCGGTGCGCACTGCGGCGCGCAGCTGGCCGACGACCCGTTCCGGGTCGGCGCCGGCGGCCGCCCAGGCCCGGCGGCAGGCGGGGCAGCAGCACACCGAGAGCCAGCGCCGAGCGTCGTCGTCCCAGGCATCGGCGGTCTTGTCATGGTGACCGGCGTGGACGACGCCGAGCTGCCCGCACGACTCCAGGGACACCATGTCCAGCGGGACGTCACGCACCGCTTCGGCGGCGAGCAGCGCGGCGTAGTCGCGGACCTCCTCCCAGGAGGGGCACAGCGCATACGGATAGCGGTCGCCGAAGCAGTTGGTGACGGTGATGTCCGGGTGTTCGGTGCCGAGCCGGGTGTTGTGGGTGAGCACGACCCAGGCGACGACGCCGAGCCCGCGGGCCGACAGCGCCGATGCCGCGGTGCGGAACGGGTCCGGGGCGTCCATCCAGTCGGGCGCGAGCGGCCGCAGCCGGCGGCCCCGCCACACGGACGCGCGCACCGGCCGGTAGAGCGCCGCGTACCGGGCCTCGACGACCTGATGGTGCGGGTGCAGCGGGGTGGCGGCCCGGACGCTGTGGTAGGCCGCGGCGAGGGTGACCGAGTCCAGGCCGAGGTCGGCGGCGCGCCCGGCGAACGCCGGGTCGCCGAGCACGTCCCAGCAGTACGCGTGGCCGGAGAGGACTACCACCGCGGGCGCAGCTTGCGAAACGCCGGGTCGACGGTGCGCATGTAGGCGGTGTCGTCGCGGACCCGCACGCCGCAGCGCAGGTAGTTCTCGTGCAGCCGGGCCAGCATGTCGCGGTCGAGCTCGACGCCGAGGCCGGGGCCGTCGGGCACCGCGACCGCACCGTCGAGGATCGGCAGTGGCGCCGTGACCACGTCGACGCCGTCCTGCCACGGGGTGTGCGTGTCGGCGGCGTAGGTCAGGTTGGGCACGGCAGCGCCGAGCTGCACCATCGCGGCGAGGCTGATACCGAGGTGGCTGTTGGAGTGCATGGAGACGCCGACGCCCCACGTGTCGCACATCCGCGCCAGGTCGGCCGATGCGCGCAGCCCGCCCCAGTAGTGGTGGTCGGCGAGCACGACGCCGACCGCCCCACGGGTGAACGCGGGGCGCAGGTCGGCGAAGCGCACCACGCACATGTTGGTGGCCAGCGGCATCCCGGCTTCGCGGGCGACGGCGGCCATCCCGTCGATGCCGGGTGTGGGATCTTCGAGGTACTCCAGGAGCCCGTCCGTCGCCGCCGCGACCTTGCGTGACGTGTCGACCGACCAGGCGCAGTTCGGGTCCAGCCGCAGCGGGTGGTCCGGGAACGCATCGCGCAGCGCCCGGATCGCGTCGATCTCGGCGTCGGGCTCGAACACACCGCCCTTGAGCTTGATCGAGCGGAACCCGTACCGGTCGACGAGCGCCCGCGCCTGGGCGACGATGCCGTCGGGGTCGAGCGCCGCGCCGAAGCCGTCGGGCGGCGCGTCCGGATGAGCTGCCCACTTGTAGAACAGGTAGGCGGAGAACGCGACCGAGTCGCGGTGCCGGCCGCCCAGCAGCACGTGCACCGGGCGGCCGATCGTCCGTGCCTGCAGGTCGAGGCAGGCGACCTCGAACGGGGCGAAGACCTTCGCCACCGCGTCGGGCGTGCCGGTCAGGCCGTGCCGGTCGGCGCCGTCGTGGCCGGCCACGACGGCGGCCACGCTCCGGCGGACCGCGGCGAGGTCGAACGGGTCGATTCCGGCGAGCGTCCGCGCGGCCGTGCGGACCAGTTGCAGGTGCGGTGCGTCGCCGTACGTCTCGGCGATGCCGGTGACGCCGTCGTCGCCGGTGAGCTCGACGATGGTCCGCAGCGCCCACGGCTCGTGGACGCCGGCGGAGTTCAGCAGCGGCGGGTCGGGGAACGCCACCGGCGTGACCGTGGCGCCGGCGATCCTCATGCGGCCTTCTTCAGCCGGTACAGCGCGGCCCGGCCGGCGTCGATCACCTCGGCGAGCTGCTCAACGTGGGCGGGCGTGGGGTCGACCAGCGGCGGCCGCACGGTGCCGACGTCGAGGCCCTCCAGCCGGGCTCCGGCCTTGACCAGCGAGACGGCGTAGCCGGGCACGAGGTCGCGCAGCGCCACGAACGGCAGGTAGAACGCGGCCAGCAGGGCCTGCACCGTGTCGGCGTCGCCGGTCGACACGGCCCGGTAGAACGCGGTGGCGATGTCGGGGACGAAGCACAGCACGGCCGAGGAGTAGCTGTCGACGCCGATGGCCTGGTAGGCCTGGACGGACAGCTCGGCGGTCGGCAGGCCGTTGAGGAAGCCGAACTCGGCGGCCCGCGGGTGGCCGCTGGTGCGGATCGCCGTGACCAGGCGCAGCATCGCGCTCACGTCGCCCCTGCCGTCCTTGATCCCGGCGACGCTCGGCACGTCGAGCAGCGCCACCGCGGCCGCCGGGTCGAGCACGGCGTTGGCCCGCTGGTAGACCGTGATCGGCAGGCTGGTCGCCTCGGCCACGAACCGGACGTGCTCGACGAGCCCGGCCGGGGTGGAGCTGACGAGGTACGGCGGTAGCAGCAGCAGGCCGTCCGCGCCGGCCTCGGCCGCCGCGCCGGCGAAGTCGCGGGCCAGCTGCGGCCCGCCGCCGGTGCCGGCGAACACCGGCACCCGGCCCGCCGCCGTGCGCACCGCGGTGCCGACCACGTCGCGGTACTCCTGCATCGACAGGCTGGTGAACTCGCCGGTGCCGCAGGCCACGAACAGCCCGGACGGCCCGGCGGCCAGCTGCTGGCCGATGTGCTCGGCGAGGACGGTGAGGTTGACCTTGCCGTCCTCGGTGAACGGTGTCAGCGGAAACGACAGCAGGCCGTGGAGGCGCATTGGCGATTGTCCCTTCATCCCTTGACGGCGCCGGAGGTGAGGCCCCGCATGAACTGGCGCTGGAAGCCCAGGAACGCGATGACCGACGGCAGCAGGGCCAGCAGCGCCGCGGCGAGCACCACGCCGACGCCGACCTGCTCGTCGGCGCGCAGGCTGCGCAGCGCGAGCGGCAGTGTGAACTGGGCGGAGTCCTGCGCGACGAGCAGCGGCAGCATGTACTGGTCCCAGATCATGTTGAAGCCGAAGATGCCGATGACACCGAGCGCCGGCCGGCACAGCGGCATGACGATGGACCAGAAGATGCGCAGGTCGCCGGCGCCGTCGAGGCGGGCGGCCTCTTCCAGCTCGACCGGGATCTCGCGCATGAACTCGGTCATCACGAGGATCGAGAACGCCCACGCGCCGACCGGCACGATCATGCCGACCAGGCTGCCGATGAGGTTGACGTGCACGACCGGCACGTCGGCGAGGACCAGCGACAGCGGGATCGCGAGGATCTCCTCGGGCAGCATCATCGTGGACAGGATCAGCAGGAACACCAGCCGCATGCCGGGGAAGCGCTTGCGGGCCAGGGCGTACGCGGCGGAGATGCTCACCAGGATCTGCAGCAGCAGGCCCCCGCCGGCGACGATGAAGGAGTTGGTGAGGTACCGCAGCACGTCCTGGCGGAATGCGGCGCGGAAGTTGTCGAGCGTGAGGTCGCGCGGGATGATCGTCAGGCTGGACGGATCGTGGACCCCGCTGAACGAGCTGACCAGCAGGGCGAGCAGTGGGCCGGCGAAGACGAGCACCAGGGCGGTGTAGACGACGAACCGGACGACGCGGGCCGGTGCGCCGGGCAGGTCGGCGAAGCCGAGCGCCGTGTCGTGACGGGATGCCTTCATCGTTCGGCCCTCCGGGACCGGGCGTACTGGACCGCGAGGGTGAGCACGACGGTGGCCAGCAGCAGCACGACGGAGCCGGCGGCGGCGACACCGAGCTCGTTGCGTTCCAGGCCGAGCTTGTAGATGAGCGTCATGAGCACCTCGGTCGAGCCGTTGGGGCCGCCGTTGGTGAGCAGGAAGATCTCGGTGAACACGCGCATCCCGCGGATCGCGGCGAGCGTGAAGAGGATCGCGAACACCGGCCGCAGCGCCGGGAACGTCACGTGCCACAGGCGCCGCCAGCCGCTGGCGCCGTCGACGGACGCCGCCTCGTAGAGTGTCCGGTCGACGCCCGCCAGGCCGGCGATGAAGATCATCATGTCGTAGGGCGCACCGCGCCAGATGCCGACGGCCATGACCGACCACAGCGACGTGTCCTGGGAGTTGAGGAACTGCGACGGGCCGACGCCGACCCAGCCGAGGACCGTGTTGATCGCGCCGTCCGGGGCCGGGTAGTACAGGATCCGCCACACCTCGGCGACCACGGCCATCGCCGCGACGGTCGGCAGGAACACCGCGGTCCGCACGAACCACAGGCTCCTGGCCTGCCCCTCGACGAGCAGGGCGAGGACGAGGCCGATGACGATCGAGCCGGACGTCTGACCGACCGCGAGGACGACCGTGTGCCAGATCGCGGCGAGGAACGTGTCGTCGGTGACGACCTCGCGGTAGTTGTCGGCGCCGACCCAGCGGTCGCCGAGGTACGGGCGCACCTCGTAGAAGCCCATCTCGATGGCGCGGGCCATCGGCACGAACTTGAACAGCGTGAAGAGGATCAATGCCGGGGCGAGAAACGCCCACGGGACGAGGCTCGCGCGCAGCCGGAAGGGGCGCCGCCTGCTGGGCGGCGCCGGGGCGGGAGCGCGACGCGCCCCCGCCCGGGGCGGGGCCAGGGCAGCCATCAGGCCGCCGCACCCTGCTTGGTCAGTTCCTGCTGGAACGTGTCGGCCAGCTTGGTGAGCTGCTGTTTCGTGTTGGAGGCGCAGTCGGCGACGATGGCGTTGATCGTGTCGGAGGACGCCTGGCGGAACGGTGTCCAGTCGGGCACGGCCGGCGTGTACCGCCCGACCTCCTTGTACACCTTGTCGAAGACGTCCCAGCGGGTGTCCTTGCGCACCGAGGCGAGGGTCACCTGCGAGTTGACCGGCAACCGGACGATGTTGCCGTCGGTGTCGCCGGCCATGCCGATGGTCTGGCCCTCGACCGAGATCGCGAACTCGGCGAACTTCTCCTGCCCGGCCTGGTTCTTCGAGCCGGCCATCAGGTAGATGTTCTCGCCCTCGGCGAGGGACGCGGACTTGCCGCTCGGGCCGGGCGGGGCCGGCAGTACCTCGTACTTGCCGGCGCCGAGGTTCTTGTCGAACCGGGCCATGTTGTACGGGCCGGTGAAGTAGATGCCGCCCTTGCCGGTCTCGAACGCCGGGTGCGCCTGCGTGGTCTCCATCGTCACCGCGCCCGGCACGACGGTCTTGGCGACGCAGAACTGGGCCTTGAACCACTCGACGGCCGCGACCGACTGGTCGCTCGCGATGGCCGGGGTGAACTTGCCGCCCTTGTCGGTGAAGTAGTCGCCGCCGGCGGCCCAGAGGAAGCTGGTGAGGTACCACGACATGTAGCCGCGCTTCGTCGAGCCGGGCACGACGTAGCCGTAGGTGTCGGCCTTGCCGTTGCCGTCGGGGTCCTTGGTGGTGAACGCGGTGGCGAGCGCGTCGAGGTCCGCCCACGACCTCGGCTGGGACAGGCCGAGCTTCTCGCGCCAGTCCTTACGGATGAACAGGGCGAACGACTGTGCGCTGTTGGGCACGCCGTAGAACTTGCCGTCGGCGCCCTTCGCGGCCTCCCAGGAGGCGGGGGTGAGCTTGTCCTGGCCGTCGATGCCGGCCCGGTCGACCTCGCGGACGATGCCCTGCTTGACGAGCAGGCCGAGCTGCGCGGTGTCGTTGATGACGATGTCGGGCAGCTGCTTCTGCGCGGCGGCCTGCTGCAGCTTGGTCTCGAAGTCGTCGAAGAGCGCGGTCACGTGGGTGGGCACGCCGGAGCGCTCGGTGAACTTGGCGGCGAGTTCCTTGGTGGTCTTCTCGGTGTTGGAGCCCGGGGGCTTGCGCACCCAGATCTCCAGCTGTGCACCCGGGTCCTGGTCCTTGGCGGGGGCCGCTCCTGAGCCGCACGCGGCGAGCACGGCCGCGAACGCGAGTGTGGCGACAAGTCTGAGCGAGGGGTGCCGTCCAGACACTGCCTTGCCTCCTGTCTACATATGTGGACACCATCCGTACATGTGAAAGCGCGCAGTCACAAGTTAGCGTCCTGTAACATGACCGTCAACACAGTGAAGACATGGGATTGGCGGTCGTCATGGCAGGCAAGCGCCGGGAGGCGAGCGAGGAACACACCGCGGCGGAGACCTCGCCGGTCAAGTCAGCGGAGCGGACCGTGCGGATCCTGGAGACCCTCGCCGCGTCGCCGACCCGGCTCACGATCGCCGAGCTGCAGGAGAAGATGGGCTACCCGCGCTCCAGCCTGCACGCGCTCATCCGCACGCTGCGCGAGATGAAGTGGGTCGAGGCCGACCCGAGCGGCCTCGCGTTCGGCGTCGGGCCGCACGCCCTGCTGTCCGGCACCGCCTACCTCGACCGCGACCCGGCGCTCTCCCTCGCCTACGAGACCCTGGAGGATCTGCGCGCCGAGCTCGGCTACACGATGCACTACGCCCGTCGCGACGACGCCCACGTGCTCTACCTGGCCAGCCGCGAGTCCCGCGGCGGCGCGTCGGTCGTGCCGCGCGTCGGGCGCCGCCTGCCGGCCCACGTCACCGCGCTCGGCCAGTGCCTGCTGTCCTGCCTGACCCACGACGAGGTCGACGCGGTCCTGCCCGAGCGCCTCGAGGCGCTGACCGCGAACACGATCACCGACCGCGCGACGCTGTACGCCGAGCTCGACGCGGTGCGGGCCCGGGGCTGGGCGTTCGAGCGCGAGCAGGGCACCGAGGGGGTGGCCTGCATCGCCGTCCCGCTCGACTACCGCATCCCGGCGACGGATGCGATCAGCTGCTCGATGCCGGCGAAGCTCGCCGACGCCGACGAGATCGACCGGGTGGCGACCGCCCTGCTGCGCCACACCAGCCTCCTCGCCGCCACGCTGCGCCGGGCGGGGATTCGCTGAGCAGAGATTCGCTCAGCGGAGATTCGCTCAGCGGAGATTCGCTCAGCGGAGATTCGCTAGCCCGAGCGGCGCCGGCCCAGGGGGATCGCGCACCACGGACCGCCGACGCGGCGCAGCTCGGGGTCGCCGGCCGGGTCGGGCTCGCCGTGCCGGGCGACGAGCCCGGCCCGGAACCGCTCCGCGTCGTCCTGCGGGAAGTACCCGATCGCCTCGCCCTCGGCCAGTGAGCACCATCGGCCGGTGTTGCGGCTGATGCCCCACACGATCCGGTACCCCGGCTCCGCCACCGCCAGGCACGCCTCGACGAGGCGCGCGCCGTCGTCCGGCGACAACCACATCGACAGCCCGCGCAGTCCCGGCGGGGCCGCCACCCACAGCCCGATGCGCAGACACAGCACGTCCATCCCGAACCGGTCCGCGTAGAGCCGCCCGGCCAGCTCGCCGGCGGCCTTGCTCCAGCCGTACATCGTGTCGGGGCGGCCCGGGATGTCGGCCGGCACCTCCGTGCGCCCGGCGACGTCCTCGAACCCGACGGCGTGGTTCGAGGAGGCGAGCACGACCCGGCGCACACCGGCCAGCCGAGCCCCCTCCAGCACGCAGAACGTGCCGTAGGCGTTGACCCGCAGCACGTTGTCGACCGTGTCCTCCTTGGCCAGCCCGCCGAGGTGCACGACGGCGTCGACGTCCTTGCAGGCCAGGGTCATCGCCTCGGGGTCGTCGACACTCGCGACGACGACCTCCTCCTCCCCCGCGCCCTCGACCGGACCGGCCGCGCGCAGGTCGAGCAGCCGGAGCACCCGGCCGGGCCGCGCCAGGCGCGGCCGCAGCAGCGCCGCGACCTTCCCCGCGCCGCCGGTGATCAGAATGCGCCGCACTCCGCCTCCTATGCCCCATCTGTCCGTCCACATATGTGGATTGCAAACTCAATCACGGACGCCTATTGACGTGCTGGACGCCGTTCACTTTACTAGCGCATTACTGAGCTGTTAAGAGACCCGGAGGTATCGATGCTCCGAAGATCCCTCGTCCTTCCCGCGGCCGCTGTGGTGCTGGCCTCGGCGACCGTGGTGTACCTCGCCCAGACCTCGAACGCGCAGGCCGGCCCGGGTGCGCTCACGGCGCTGAACCTGTCGGCGGCGAACCGGCGCGCACCGGTCGCCGGGCTCTACGACTGGAGCAGGGCCGGCTACCGCGGCGGGGCCGACCTGCCGGGCGCCGCCGACGTCAACCCAAGCGCGGCGTGCCAGATCACGCCCGCCGAACTCGACTCGCAGTACGGCGTCCGCCCCGACGACGGCGTGGACGACACCGCCGGCATCCAGGCCGCGATCGACGCGATCAAGTCGGGCTGCAGCCCGTCGGCCTCGTACGCGAAACTGAGCCTGCTGTCGTTCCCGGCCGGCACGCTGAACGTCTCCCACGAGATCCACGTCGACGCCGACTACCTGATCCTGCGCGGCGCCGGGGCCGACACCACCCGCCTCGTCTACCGGCCCGACGCCAACACCGCCTACGACACCCTCACCGCCGACGGGTCGGACTGGGACGAGGACGGCATGACGTCCGGGCAGGGCACCGGCGGCTGGCTGTGGCCCGGACGCGGGATGTTCCGGGTGCAGTCCCGGGGCGTGCACTCGTCCTACGCCGCCGACTACGCCGCCGCGCCCGCCAACCGCAAGGACATCTTCGAGGGCACCGTCAACGTCCACTGGAAGGCGGGCGTCGCGCTGCGCGCCAAGCCCGGCGACACCGGCTTCGCCGCGCGTACCGGCGACCGCACCATCTACCTCGCCAGTTCGGGTTCGCTGTCGAACCTCACCGTCGGCGGGCTGGTGAACGTCCGCGCCGCCAACACGGTCAACTTCTACGCCCAGCAGAACATCGTGCCCGCCGACGGCACGCTGCTCAACCAGCACATGCGCCAGCAGATGTTCACCGTCACCGCGGTCGACACCACGAACCGGACCGTCACCGTCGACAAGCCCCTGGAGTACGACGTCCCCGTCGACTCGATCTCGGACGGGTCACCCGCGATCGGTGGCACCACCTACGTCTCGCGGGTGTCGCCGATCGTCGACCCGGTCGTCGGCGTCGGCTTCGAGAACCTGTCCTTCACCCAGGACATGCCGGGCCTGGACCGGGCCGGCGCGACGCACAACTACGGCAACATGGCGCCCGCCTACGAGATGCACGGCATCGTCTTCAAATGGGCGGCCGACTCGTGGGTGAAGGGCGTCCGCGCGGAGATGACCGGATCGCACCCGATCGTCACCGAGGAGGCCTACCACCTGCAGATCGTGAACAACGAGCTCGACGGCGCCTGGAACAAGGGCAAGGGCGGCAACGGGTACTTCCGCGGCTCGCGCGTCTGGGACTCGCTGTACGCCGGCAACACCTCGCGCAACCTGCGCCACTTCACCTTCCAGTGGTCGGCGTCGGGCAACGTGGTCATCGGCAACGACTTCGACTCCGACCTCAACCTGCACGGCGGGTGGGAGCGCAACAACCTGTTCGAGAACAACACCGTCGCCGTCCCCTACGAGCACCGCTCGGCCAGCTGTACGGCGAACTGCGGCGAGGAGGGCGGCGGCACGCCCGACGCGTCGACCTGGTTCCCGATCTGGTGGGCGGCCGGCAAGAAGGCCGTCAAGTGGTCCGGCTCGTCCGGCCCGCGCAACACCTTCTTCCGCAACACCATGACCAAGCAGGTCACCGCCGGAGCCGGCTACACGTCGTACTACGGCGACCGGCAACGCGTCCACCAGTTCGGCTGGAACGGCACCGGCTGGCAGCACCTCGACGTCGGCGGCGTACCGATCGCCGACTGGGCCGGCAACGAGCAGCGCGACTACACCGGCGGGCACGGCGTCGACGCGACGAAGACCGACGCCGGGCAGTCGCTGTTCCTGCTGTCGCTGACCGGCGCACCGAGCTCGCCACCGCCGTCGTCGTCACCTTCACCGTCGTCGTCGCCCTCGTCGTCGCCCTCGTCGTCGCCGTCGTCGTCACCGCCCGCCGGCGGGTGCCTGAGCGCCGCCTTCGCGCAGACGTCGACGTGGTCGAGCGGGTACGGCGCCGACTACGTCATCACCAACCGCTGCGCCACGGCCACGACCACCTGGACGGTCGAGTTCGACCTGCCGGCCGGGACCACGGTGTCGAACTCGTGGAGCTCGGTGCGCACCCGCAGCGGGCAGCACTACACGTTCACCAACGTCTCGTACAACGGGGACATCGCGCCGGGGAAGTCGGAGGACTTCGGGTTCAACGCCAGCGGCACCGGACTCCCCCTCAACTGCCGCGTCAACGGCCTGCCCTGCTGAGGACGACCATGAGAAGACCCGCCATCGCCGCGGCCGCCGGCTCCGCGGTGGTCCTCGCGGTGAGCCTCGCGGCCGTCGCGCACGCCGCGGCGCCGCAGCTGACCGCCACGTTCGGCCAGACCTCGACCTGGAGCACCGGCTACGGCGCCCAGTACCTGATCCGCAACACCGGCGACGCCCCGTCCACGAGCTGGCGGGTCGAGTTCGACCTGCCCGCCGGCTCGACCGTGAGCAGCTCGTGGAGCTCGGTGCGGACCGTCTCCGGGCAGCACTACACGTTCACCAACGTCGCCTACAACGGCGACATCGCCCCCGGCGCGTCCGAGGACTTCGGGTTCAACGTGTCCGGCCTCGGTACCCCGCTCAACTGCACCATCGACGGGCGGCCCTGTGCCGGCGGCGGCACCCCGTCGCCGTCCGCGCCGGCTTCCGGATCACCGACCGCGTCACCGGCACCGACGTCCACCGGTCCCGTGGTGGACGTCTCGACGGCCGCGCAGTTGCAGGGGGCGCTGGCCGCCGCCCGGCCCGGGCAGACGATCCGGCTCGCTGCCGGCACGTACCACGGTTCGTTCGTCACCACGATCGCCGGCACGGCGTCACAACGCATCACCCTCACCGGCCCGGCGAACGCGATCCTCGTCAACGACGGACCGTCCGGCACCGCGCCGAGCTGCCCGGTGCCGAGCACCGGATGGGACTCCGGCTACGGCCTGTGGCTGTACAACGCGCCGTACTGGAACCTCACCGGCTTCACCGTCGCCGACGCCAAGAAGGGCATCGTCGCCGACAACTCGCACCACACCACGCTCGACGGCGTCTACGTCCACGACGTCGAGGAGGAGGCCGTGCACTTCCGCCGGTCCTCCGCCGACAGCGTCATCCGCAACTCACGCATCGAGCGCACCGGGCTCGTGCAGGCCGGGTACGGCGAGGGCGTCTACATCGGCTCCGCCGGCTCGAACTGGGGCTGCCACGGCAACAGCGGCGGCGCCGACCGTTCCGACCGGGTCCAGGTGCTGAACAACCGCATCGGCCCCGGCGTCGCCGCCGAGGCGATCGACGTCAAGGAGGGCACGTTCAACGGCGTCATCCGTGGCAACACATTCGACGGGCAGGGGATCTCCGGCGACAACTCCGCCGACTCGTGGGTCGACGTGAAGGGCGTCGGCTACGTCATCGAGGACAACACCGGCAGCTTCCGCAGTCCGGGCACGTTCGCCAACGGATACGAGACGCACAACCCGAGCACCACGCCGTCGTTCGGCAACGGCTGCGGCAACGTCTGGCGGGGCAACCGCTCCGACCTGGGCGGCACCGGTGACTACGCGATCAACGTCACGTCCACCTCGAAGTGCTCCGGCAACCCCAACGTCGTGTACGCCTCGAACACGGTGACCAACGCCGTACGGGGCCTGACGAACGTCGCCGTGACCCCGTAGCGGCGCCGGCGGCCCAGCTACGCGGTGCTGGCCTGGCTGTGCCGGGCCAGCACCTCCGCGCGGGAGGCGTCGTCGGCGGCGAGGACACCCCCGTTGGCGACGTCGTGCCCGCCGATCTCGGTGAACACGATGCGGACGTCCTGACGCCGCGCGCCCAGATGCGCCACGGCGTCTTCAGTGACCGCCTCAACGAACCGCCGCCGCTGGTCCAGGCTGCGACCCCGTAGAAGCTCAACGGTGATGTTCGGCATGTGGGCCCTCCTCATTCTCAGACACCGTCCACATACTTGATAGCTGTACAGGATGACCTCTAGGATTCACAAGCATGACAACCACCGCGCTGTTCTCCCTGGCCGGCCGCACCGCGCTGGTCACCGGCGCGAGCCGGGGCATCGGGCGGGCGATCGCGCTCGGCCTCGCCGCCGCCGGCAGCGACCTGATCCTCGCCGGGCGCGCCACCTCCCACGAGAACACCGCCGACGCCGTCGCCGCACTCGGCCGTGACTGCCGGGTCATCGACGTCGACCTCGCCGACCCGCTCGCCGCCCGCGACGCCGCCGCAGCCGTCGCCCGCGACAGCACCGTCGACATCGTCGTCAACAACGCCGGGATCATCTGCCGCGACGATGTGCGCTCGATCGCGCCGCAGGACTGGACGCGGGTGCTCGACGTCAACCTCAACAGCCTGTTCTTCCTGAGCCAGCAGCTGGCGGCGCCGATGGCCGCCCGCGGCCGGGGCAAGCTCATCAACGTCGCGAGCCTGCTGTCCTTCCAGGGCGGCATCCGCGTCGCGGCCTACACGGCGTCGAAGCACGCCGTCGCCGGTCTCACCCGTGCGATGGCCAACGAACTGGGCCCGCACGGGGTCCAGGTCAACGCCATCGCGCCCGGATACATCGCGACGGACAACACCCGGGCACTGCGCGAGGACCCCGCCCGGTTCCGCTCCATCGCCGAACGAATCCCGGCCGGTCGCTGGGGCACGCCGGAGGACCTCGTCGGCACCGCCGTCTTCCTCGCCGCCCCCGCGTCCGACTACGTCAACGGACACGTCCTCGTCGTCGACGGCGGATGGATGGCCCGCTGAGCCGATGGGCACGCTGATCCCCGGGCTCTGCTCGGTCACACTCCGCCGGCACCCGGCGGCCGAGGTCGTCGCCGTCGCCGCCGCCGCGGGCCTGACCACCATCGAGTGGGCCGGCGACCTGCACGCTCCGCCCGGCGACCGCACCACCGCAGCCGGCCTGCGGGCGCGCACCGCCGACGCGGGGCTGTCCGTCGCCGCCTACGGCAGCTACCTGCGCGCCGGCCGCACCGACCCCGCCGAGATCACCGCGACGGTCGGTACCGCCGTCGCGCTGGGCGCCGCTCGCATCCGCATCTGGGCCGGCGCCGAGGCCTCGGCCGGTGCGACCGCGGCCGGGCGCGCGGCGGTCGCCGCCGACACGCGCCGCGTCTGCGACGAGGCCGCCGACGCCGGCATCACGGTGGCCTTCGAGTACCACACCGCAACCCTCACCGACGACCCGGCATCGACGCTGGCCCTGCTCGCCGACGTGGCCCGCCCCAATGCCGGCACCTACTGGCAGCCACCCAACGGCATGCCCGACGCCGCGGCCCTGGACACCCTCGACGCCGTGCTCCCCCACGTCACCGCCGTCCACGCGTTCTCATGGTGGCCCGGCACGCACCGGCGCCGCCTGCACGAACGGCGGCGGCTGTGGCAGGCGGTGGCCGCTCGCCTCCGCGCAGTCGACCGATCGCTCGACGTCCTGCTGGAGTTCGTCCCCGACGACGACCCCAGCCTGGTGACCCCCGAGGCCGCCGCACTGCGCCGCCTCCTGCGAGCGTGACCGCTCGGTCCGCGGGAAGATCAGCGTTGTGCCGGCACGTGGCCGAGGTCGGCTGCCGGCTTGCCGGTCCGGGTCGGGATCGTGACGAGCAGCGAGGTGCCGGCGTTGAGCGGGCTCGATATGTCCAGATGCCCGCCCAGGGCCTCGACGCGGTCCTGGAGGCCGGTGAGCCCGGAACCCCGGGCCGGGTCGGCGCCGCCGACGCCGTCGTCGCGGATCGCGAGCTTCAGCACGTCGGACTGCGTCGTGACGTTGACGTCCACCATCGACGCCCGGGAGTGCTTGGCCGCGTTCGTCAGCGACTCCGAGACCACGTAGTAGGCGGCGACCTCCACCGGTGTGGGTGGCCGGTGGTCGGTGTGGACGCGCAGGTTGACCGGGATCGCCGACCGGCGGGCAAGCGCCTTGAGCGTCGGCGCGAGGCCGCCGGCACCGAGCACGGCCGGATGGATGCCACGTGCCAGCTCCCGCAGGTCGGCCATGACGGCGGAGAGGCTCGTCGCCGCCTGGGCCATGTGTGCCCGCAGCTGCTCGGGTGACATGTCGGCCTCCTCCGCGGCGCGCAGGTTGAGGCTGATGGCGATCAGGTGCTGCTGCGCACCGTCGTGCAGGTCACGTTCGATGCGCTGGCGCGCCTCGTCGGCGGCGGTGGCGATCCGGGCGCGGGAGGCGATGAGCTGGGCCCGGCTGTCGGCGTTGGCGATGGCGGTGGCGGCGAGGTCGGTGAAGTCCGTGATGCGCGTCTCCGCGTCCTGCGGCAGCGGCTCGGGCTGCGTGGAGGTGACGATGACGGTGCCCCACAGGCGGTTCTCGACGACGATCGGCACGGCGACCGCCGCCTGGATGCCCAGGGCCAGTCGGCACGCGTTGCCGGGGCCGGTCTTGTCGGCGTACGAGTCGGCCCGGGCGGCGCGGCCGGTGCGCCGGACCAGTTCGGCGACGCTGTCGTTCTCGACGAGCCCGTCGTCGCGCGCCGCCGTCCGCCACTGGCTCTCGGGCAGCGCCATCAGGCCGGGCTGGTTGGTCGAGACGATCGTGACGGTGTCGTCGGGCTCGAAGTGCAGCAACGTCGTGTGGCGATCGTCCAGGAGTCGGCTGACCTCCGTGGTGACGGCGCGGAAGACCTCGGCCGGGTTGACGGCGCGCGCCACGAGTGTCGCCACCCGCCGCAGCGCCGCCTGCTGGGCCGCCCGCGCGCGCAGTTCCTCACCGTTGGCGGCGAGCGTGTTGACCATGGCCGCGCGCTCGCGGGCGGCATGCAGCAGCGAAGCCAGCGGCGGGACCACTCGCTGCTGCAGGCGGAGCACCTGCCGGTCCGGCACGCCGTCGGGCACGCGCAGCGTCCCCAGCAACGTGCCGTCGTGGCGCAGCGGGAACGCGGTTGGCCGGCCACGCTCACGGGCTGGGAGGTTCCCTTCCGGGGGCTCCGGGTGGCCGTCTTCGGCGCCGGGCACCCCGGGCTCCGCTTCGATCACCACCGCGGGCAGGTCCAACGCATGGGTGATCCGCTGGGACACCGCGGGCAGCGCCGCGGCGACGTCGTCCGTGTCGAGCAGCAGGCGGGCCATGTCCGCGGTGAGGTCGGACTCCTGGGCCTGCGCGGCCCGCATCCGGGACTGGTTCGCCAGGGCGCTGACCACCACCGCGACGCTGACGAACACCACGAGCGGCGTCACGTCCCGCACATCGGAGTCGGCGAGGTTGCTGATGGGACTCACGAAGAAGGACACGAACGCGACGAGGCTCGCCAACGCTGTGGCCACCCCGAGCCACAGTCCCCAGACGATCGAGACCACAACGACGCCGAGCAGATAGATCACGCTCGGCGTCGACTCTCTCGTGAACGCGTGGAGTGGGACGGTGAGCAGGCTCTCCAGTGTGATGAGCAGGAGAGCGACCGCGACTCCCAGCCACACGGGAGGGGGCGTCGGCCGCACCAACATCGATAACGGGCTCGCGCGCATTATGCAACTTTAGTACGATTTGCCCGTGGTCGGCGGCTACGCGCTACTGCCGTCATGTGTGCTGTTCAACGCATCTTGGATCGTGCGGGCGGACAGCTCCGCCTTGTCCACGAACGCCAGCGCTGGACTCTCGTGGACCAGGTCGACCATCTCGTCCCTGGAGTGGCTGGAGATCAGGATGACCTGGACCGCCCAGCTGCGCTCCCCGGCGGTGGCCTCGATGCGTTCGGCCAGGTCGAAGCCGCTTTCCGCACCCAGGTAGACGTCCACCAGGACGACGTCCGGCCGGAGGGCGTCGATGTCGGCCATCGCCTGCGCGCTGTCGTGCGCCACCCCTACGATGGCCATCCCCTGACTGGCCAGCGCCCGCTCGGCGGCAGTGAGAAACGCGGTCGAGTCGTCGACGATGAGGCACCGCATCCCCATGACCCCCAGGCTCCCGGGTCCAACCAGCGAGGCTCCCGCAGGCCGCGCAGCAACCACAAACCAACGGTAACGCGCGCGGGAAGGCACCTGCCCCGCTTACGCCGCGGCATGCTCCACCAGGGCGGTCACCGCCGGGTGCCAGGGCCGGTCGAGCGGGCCGCGGAGCACCAGCCGGCGGGCCAGGACCGGCCGCAGCGGCACGAGCACCAGTCGCGGGTCGAGCATCGCGACGAACGCGCGCAGTTGTGCCAGGTTCATGAGCAACCCTCATAGTGTCGTGCATGCCACTTGTTGGACTCATGACGCGGCGCCGACCCATGATCCGACCATGCGCAACGTCCGATGGGTACCCTCCTTCCTGCTGCTGTCCCTGATCTGGGGGTCCAGCTTCCTGTTCATCAAGGTCGCGGTCACCGCCGGCGTCGAGCCGGTGTGGCTCGCGTTCTGGCGCTGTGCCTTCGGCGCCGCGGCCCTGGCGGTGTGCTGCCTGATCCTGCGGGCGCCCCTGTCCCGGGACCCGGCCGCGTGCGGTCCTGTTCAGCGAGCCGGTCGGACCCGCGACACTCGCGGGAGCGGCCCTGGTGATCGGCGGCGCGATGCTGACCGCCGCCCGAGGGAACGTCCCGAGCGCGGGACCCGCGGCCGGCTCCCCCGCCCGGGGTGGCGGCGCCGTCGTGGGTGCCACCAACAGTTGACCGGTGAGCTGGGGCGCGTTCGTTGCCGCGGTTGGTGACGTGCTCGCGCCCGCGGTCGGCGTGGCGCTGAGTCCCGTGCCCATCATCGCCGTCGTGCTCATGCTCATGTCCGCTCACGCCCGTACGGTCCCGCCCGCGTTTGCCGGGGGCTGGCTGGTCGGTGCTGCTCTCGGCCGGGAACCTCAAGAACGTCACCCTCGCCATGAGCGCCGCGCTCGCCATCGCCCAGCATGACCTGTCGCCGGGGGCCAGCGCGGCCGCCGTCGTCGTCTTCGTGCTTGCCGGCAGCCTCACCGTTGTCGGGCCGGTCCTGGCGGCGCCAGGTGGCTCGGCTGCTGGTGCCCGTCAAGGACTGGTTCGTCCGGGAGAACGCCACCATCCTGTTCGTCGTCCTGCTGGTGCTCGGGATCGTCCTCATCGGCAAGGGCGTCGTCGCGATCAGCAGGGAGTGATCGTCATGACCGTGGATCGTTTCGAGACCGAGCACGACGGCGCCGCGCCGTTCGCACCGTGGGAGGACGGCGAGCGGGAGCCGACCGGGTCCGGGCATCTCGAGTGGTGGTACTTCGACGCGCAGTTCACCGACGGCGGTACCGTCGCCGTCACCGTCGCCACCAAGCCGCCCGGCGGCGACGTCAGCCCGCCGCTCAGGCCCACCGTCCGGGTGCAGTACGTGTCGCCGGAGGGCGTTTCGACGCAGGTCCAGCCCGTGTTCCCGGCCGAGCGGTTCTCGGCCCAGGAGGACCAGTGCGACGTGCGGATCGGGCCCAACCACATCAGCGGCGACCTGCACACCTACCAGGTCGTCACCCGGGACCCGCGGATCTCGCTCGACCTGACGTTCACCGCGACCGTGCCCTCAGCCCGCGTCGGCACCGGGCGCAAGCTCCTCGGCCCGAGCGGCCAGCACGCCGGCTGGGTCGTGCCGGTCCCCCGAGCCGACGTCACCGGCACCGTCGTCGTCGGCGGTGACATGGTGCCCGTCGCCGGGGAGGGCTACCACGACCACAACTGGTACGACACCGGGTTCGGGGAGTTCCTGCAGGAGTGGTACTGGGCGCGCGGCCAGTTCGGCAACGACACGATCATCTTCGGCGCCGACACGAGCAAGTCGGCCACCGGCAGCGTCACGCTCCCCTTCATGATCTTCTCGCATGACGGCCGGATGCCGATCACGACCGATCGCGACGGGGCGGTAACGGTCGAACACTGGCGTGAGGAGGACGGCGAACGGATTCCCGACCGCCTCCGCTTCGACTGGCACGACCCTGACAGCGCCGACGAGATCGGCGTCGAGATGACCGGCACCCAGCTGCTGCGCGGCTCCGTCGAACACGGCATGCACTACCGGCGGCTGTCCAGCACCGCCACCCTCCGGACGCGGATCGACGGCGAGGAGCGGCAGGACACCAACCGGCTGATCTTCGAGCACACCTACTTCGACTGAACGATCTTCAACCGAACGATCGGCCGGCGACCTCCACCGGCGGGCGGCGGAAGAACTCTCAGGCCCGGACAGGGGCGGTGAGGCCGGGCCTCACCGCCCCTCGGGCCGGTCGAACTGCGAAGCGGATCAGACGGCGACCGGGTTGACCGCCGCGGGCACCGAGCGCTGCTGGCTGCGCTCGGTGAGGTAGCCGAACAGCAGGCCGAGCGTGGCCCACATGACGGCCTGTGTGCCGAGCGACGCCAGGCGGAACTGCCACAGCAGTACCGGCGAGAATCCCTCGGGAACCTCGTTGACGCCCGGCAGCAGGGCCACGGCGGCGCCGGTGACGACGACCGCGCCCAGGGCGGCCACCGTGGTCGCGTTCCAGGTGCCCAGGCGGGGCTGGAGCATCCTGGCGACGACCAGCGTGCCGACCACCACGGCGACACCGATGACGATCATCAGGAAGTACAGGCCGGTGCGCTGGCGCAGCGTGTCCGGGTTGCCGGTCGCGGGCGGGTTGGCCGGGTACTTCAGGAACGGGATCAGGGCGACGCCGACGAAGCCGGCCAGGGCGACGATCCCCGCCGTGGCGCGGGCCGACAGCTTGCCGAGGCGGCCGACCGCGACCGCGACGGCGATCGCGAACAGCCCGCCGAGGGCGATGCCGTAGATGAGGTTGGCGACGCCGAGGCCCAGCGTGCTCTGGACCGTGCGGCTCACCGCCTCGTGCCCGGCCTCACCGTCATGGGCCGCGTGGGCCTCCTCGAACGCGATCGCGTCGTTGATGGAGCCCTCGCCGAACAGGTAGGCGAACACGAAGGCGGCGAGACCCGCGGCGATGCCGACGAGCATGCCGCGGACGAGCAGGGTGCGGGCGGACAGCATGATGTCGGTCCCCGCTCAGTGGCAGGGGAAGCCGAGCAGGTGCCGGCCGTCGTGGACGAACTCGTGCACGTTCGAGCCGGAGAACACCGAGGTGATGCCCTGCTCGGCGCCGACGAAGTACAGCAGCACGACGGCCAGGACGGCGCCGAAGATCGCCCACGGGGCGATCTGCTTGAACGGGATCGGAGCCGGTGCGGTGGTGGTGCCCGGCGTGGTCGAGATGGTAGCCATGATGGAGCCCTTCTGTGGGATAGCGCGTCCCGTGAGCGGTTGTCCGTGACGATGTCCGGGTCTGGCTTCCGCCGTGCTACGGCGGTTACAGTGGCGCGACCGCGCCGGGCTTGCACCGGCTTCCGCGCACCGTCACGTTTCGGACGGTACGGTCAGCGTTGCGGCCTGTCAATCGATGTGAAGATCACTACACGGTGGTGGTCAGAAGTCGTCGTCGAAGCTCACCGTGCCGGTGACGCCGACCTGGTAGGCCGACACCCGCCGTTCGAAGAAGTTCGACAGCTCCTGGACGTCCTGGAGCTCCATGAACGCGAACGGGTTGCGGCTGCCGTAGAGCGGGGCCATGTCCAGCCGGGCGAGCCGGCGGTCGGCGACGTGCTGGAGGTACTCGCGCATGTCGGCGAGCGACAGCCCCGAGATGCCCTGGTCGAGCAGGTCGGCGGCGAACTGGACCTCGCAGTCGACGGCCTCGGCGAGCATGTCGCGCACCTGCCGCTCCAGGTCGTCGTCGAACAGGTCGGGCTCCTCGGCACGGACCGTGTCGACGACGTCGAACGCGAACGCCATGTGCATCGACTCGTCGCGGAACACCCAGTTGGTGCCCGACGCGAGGCCGTGCAGCAGGCCGCGGGAGCGCAGGTAGTACACGTACGCGAAGGCGCCGTAGAAGAACAGGCCCTCGATGCACGCGGCGAAGCAGATCAGGTTGAGCAGGAACGCCCGCCGGTCCTGCTTCGAGGCAAGCGAGCGCAGCCCGTGGATGGAGTCGATCCACTTGAAGCAGAACTCGGCCTTGCGGGCGATCGACGGGATGTTCTCCACCGCCGCGAACGCCTCGAAGCGGGCCTGCTCGTCGGGCACGTAGGTATCGAGGAGGTTCAGGTAGAACTGGACGTGCACGGCCTCCTCGAACAGCTGCCGGGACAGGTAGAGCCGGCCCTCGGGCGAGTTGACGTGCTGGTACAGGTTGAGCACCAGGTTGTTGGCGACGATCGTGTCGCCGGTGGCGAAGAACGCCACCAGCCGGGACACGAGGTGCCGCTCGGCCGGCGACAGCTTGGACAGGTCGGCGAGGTCGGTGTGCAGGTCGACCTCCTCGACGGTCCAGGTGTTCCTAATCGCGTCCTTGAACCGCTCGAAGAAGTGGGGGTACCGCATGGGCCGCAGCGTCAGGTCCATGCCGGGATCGAGGAGGCTCACTGGCAGGCCTCGCACGACTCGGGGTTCTCCACGGCGCAGGCGATCACGGGCACCGTGGCCTGCAGGATCCGGGTCGCGGGGCGGGAGCGCAGGTAGTAGGTGGTTTTGAGGCCGGACTTCCAGGCGTGCAGGTACATCGAGGACAGCTTGCCGATCGTGGGAGCGCTCAGGAACAGGTTCAGTGACTGGGACTGGTCGATGTAGGGCGCGCGGTCGGCGGCGAGGTCGATGAGTGCCCGCTGCGGCAGCTCCCACGCGGTGCGGTACAGCTCGCGCACGTCGGCCGGCAGCTCGGCGATGGCCTGCACGGAGCCCTCGGCCCGCTTGATCCGGTCCCGGATCGGGCCGGTCCACAGCCCTCGCGCCTTGAGCTCGCGGACCAGGAAGGTGTTGATCTGCAGGAACTCCCCCGACATCGTCTCGCGCTTGAACAGGTTGGACACCTGCGGCTCGATGCACTCGTAGCAGCCGGCGATCGAGGCGATGGTCGCGGTCGGGGCGATGGCGATCAGCAGCGAGTTACGCAGGCCGGACTCCCCGATTCGCGCGCGCAGTGCCGCCCAGCGCTCACCGTCGGTGGGAGCACCCCACAGGTCCGGGTGCAGCTCGCCGCCGGCCGCCCGAGTCTGCGCGAACGCCGGGTGCGGGCCGAAGCGCGCGGCCAGGTCCGCGGAGGTCTCCAGGGCGGTGAGGTAGATCTCCTGCTGGACGCGCGTGGACAGCTCGCGGGCGGCGGCGGAGTCGAACGGCAGCCGCAGGGTGAACAACGCGTCCTGCAGGCCCATCAGGCCCAGGCCGATCGGGCGCCAGCGCGGGTTCGACGCCGCGGCCTGCGTCGACGGGTAGTAGTTGATGTCGATGACCCGGTCGAGGAACACCACGGCGGTGCGGACGGTCGTGCGCAGCCGCTCCCAGTCGACGCCGTCGGCGGTGACGTGCGCGCCGAGGTTGATCGAGCCGAGGTTGCACACCGCCGTCTCGTCGTCGCTGTTCACCTCGAGGATCTCGGTGCACAGGTTCGACAGGTGGATGGTGTTGCCGGGCGCGCCGGTCTGGTTCGACAGGGCGTTGGCGCGGTCCTTGAACGTCATCCAGCCGTTGCCGGTCTGGGCCAGGGTGCGCATCATTTTGCCGTACAGGTCGCGGGCCTTGACCGTGCGCACCGCGTGCTTCTCGGCCGCCTTGTAGGCCTCGTCGAACTCGGCCCCGAACAGGTCCGGCAGCGACGGGGCGTCGGACGGGTCGATCAGGGACCAGTCCTCGTCGGCCTCGACGCGGCGCATGAACTCGTCGGGGATCCAGTTGGCGAGGTTGAGGTTGTGGGTACGGCGGGACTCCTCGCCGGTGTTGTCGCGCAGCTCCAGGAACTCCTCGACGTCCGGGTGCCACGGCTCCAGGTACACGCAGGCCGCACCCTTGCGACGCCCGCCCTGGTTGACCGCGGCCACCCCGGCGTCGAGCGTCTTGAGGAACGGCACGATCCCGTTCGAGCGACCGTTCGTGCCGCGGATGAGCGCGCCCCGCCCGCGCACCCGCGACCACGAGATGCCGATCCCGCCGGAGAACTTCGACAGCTTCGCCACCTGGTGGTACCGCTCGTAGATCGAGTCCAGCTCGTCGCGCGGCGAGTCGACGAGGAAGCACGACGACATCTGGGTGTGCCGGGTGCCCGAGTTGAACAGCGTCGGCGAGCTGGGCAGGTACGCGAGGGACGACATCAGCCGGTAGAAGCCGACCGCCTCACCCGACGTCTCGGAGAGCCCGCAGGCGACGCGGAGCAGCCAGTACTGCGGCGTCTCCACGACCAGCCGGGTCTGCGGGTGGCGCAGCAGGTACCGGTCCGCGACCGTCCGCAGCCCGAAGTACTCGAAGCGCAGGTCACCGCCGGCGTCCACGGCGTCGTCGAGCTCGCCGGCGTTGGCGGCCACGAACGCGGCCGTCGCGTCGCCGATGAGGCCCTGCTGGTGGCCGTACCGGATCGACTCGCTGAAGCTCCCGACGCCCTGCCCGCGCACCTCCTGGTCGACGTACGCAGCGAGCAGCCGCGCCGCGAGCCGCGAATACTGCGGCTCCTCCCCGATCAGCTCCGCCGCGGTCTGGATCGACAGCTTGTCCAGCTCGGCCGTGGTCGCCCCGTCGTAGAGGCCGCTGATGGTCTTGGTGGCGACCCGCAGCGGGTCGACCTCGTCGAGGTCGCCGGCCCACCGCTCGACCGCCGCGACGATCCTGCCGACGTCGACCGGCTCCAGGTCGCCGCTGCGCTTGCGCACGCGCATCTGCGTCATCGTGTCCCCCTCGTCCACGCTTCCGGACGGCCGGAAACGCGCGCAGGGGGACGCCATGCTGGTCGATGGCGTCGGCCGTCCCGCGCGGCCTCCGACCACCGCGGAGCCCTTCTGGCCCGCGGTGCGCTGGCAGGTCTTCGGACTCGTGGGCGTGTTGCTGCTGTCTACCGGCCGTCGCTTCCCAGACCTCGCGGTCCAGTGCTTCGTTGACGGCTTTCGTTCCCACTCACCGCTGCGGGGCAGTCCCGGACTCACACCGGGTTCCCTGTTGCCACGGCCGCCCCTGCGAAGGGCCGGCCGAACCAGCTGCGGGCAACACCATATATGGGAACCACCGAGAAAGCGAAACACCACATGTGGGCCGGGCGTGTACCGCCACAATCGACGGGTGAACGTGCGTTCGGGTGTGCCGGCGGGTGTACCGGCGGAGCATGGACCGGCATCAGCCCGCCCGGACGACTCGACGGCCGGCCACTGCGCTGGCCACACCTGCCACCGGCGTACGGGCGGTCTCCCGCAGCCTGGCGCGACCAGGCACAGCGTTAGCGCCCCAGCACCGTTCCCCCGTTGACGCCCACCAGCTGCCCGGTGATGAACGACGCCTCCGGGGAGGCCAGGAAGGCCACCGTGGCCGCGACGTCCTCGGGGGTGCCGGCGCGGCCGACCAGGGTGCGGTCGACCCTGGTCTGATGGAACTCGGGGTTCATCCGGTCGCCGAAGAACTCGGTGGCCGGCACGTACCCGGGCAGCACCAGGTTGGCGGTGGCGCCGGCCGGGCCGAGCTCCGCGGCGAGCCAGTAGATCCACGCGTGCAGGGCCGCCTTCGCCGCGCCGTACGAGCCGCTGTAGCCGCTGCCCAGCTGGGCGCCGATCGAGCCGATGCCGATGACCCGGCCCGGCGCGGCGAGCTTCGGCCGCAGCGCGGCCACCAGCAGCACGGCGGTCAGCACGTTCTGGTCGAAGTCGGCCCGCCACTCCCGGGCGATCGCATCCAGTTGCGTCGGTACCGCGGCGCTGGTGCCGCCGGCACCGGCCACGATCACGTCCACCCGGTCCACCGCGTCGGCCACGCGGGCGCAGCCGTCGGCGGTGCTCAGGTCGGCGGCGACCGGGGTCGCCCCGAGCGCCTCCGCGGCGGCCCGCAGCGGCGGCTCCCGCCGGCCGACCAGGACCACCCGGTCGCCGCGGCCGGCGAACGCCGCGGCGACCGCCCGGCCGATGCCGGTGCCGCCGCCCGACACCACCACCGTGCGGCTCACCGGATCCCCCCGGGCACCAACATCGTCTTGATGCGCGCCGACGGGCCGCGCATCAGCTCCTCGAACACCGCGACGCCGTCGCCGAGGTCCCGCAGCTCCAGCCAGCGCTCGTCGAGGCCGGCGGCGAGCGGCACGGCCGCTGCGAACTCGGCGTCGGTGTAGCAGAAGCTGCCCAGCACCGCCTTCTCCTCCCGGATCATCGCCCGGCAGTCCACATCGGACTCCGCGGCGTGCAGGCCGAGCCAGACCGTGGCGCCGCCCGGGTGCAGCAGGGCGACGGAGTCGGCCCGGGTCCCGGCCGTGCCCACGGTGTCGAGGATGACGTCGAACGTGCCGGTCAGCCGCTGCCCGGTGTGCTCGGCGCCGGCCTGGACCGCGGTCGTGAGCCGCTGCTCGGCCAGGTCGGCGACGTGGATGCCGGTCAGGCCGCGGCTGCGCAGCACCAGCAGTACCGCGGTGCCGAGCATGCCGGCGCCGATCACGCCGACCCGGGCGTCCGGGGCGAGCCGGTCGGCGACGAGGTTCGCGGCGTGCACGGCGTTGGCGAGGGGTTCGACGAACGCGCCGCGCTGCGGGGACACGCCGGCCGGCAGCGGGTGCACGTTGGCCCGCGGCACGGCCACGTACTCGGCGAAGCCGCCCGCCTGGTGGATGCCGAGGATGCTGCGGTGCTCGCAGATGTTCGTCCGCCCGCGCCGGCAGTTGCCGCAGGCGCCGCAGGCCACCAGCGGGTTGACCGTGACCAGGGTGCCGTCGTCGACCCGGTGGCCGGCGAACTCGTGGCCCATCACCAGCGGCGGCTTGCGGAACGGGCTCTGGGTGGCGAACCCCTCGACCTCGGATCCGCAGACCCCGGCCGCGGCGACCCGCACCAGCACCTCGTCGTCGGCGGGCACCGGCACGTCGAGTTCGGTGACGACGAGCTCGAGCGGCCGGGCGTACAGCAGTGCCCTCATGCGACACGCTCGCCGCTGGTGACGTCGAACCAGCAGGCGCCGGTCAGGTCGAGCTGCACCCGGCACTCGTCGTCGACGGCGAGGTCGGCGTTGCCCGGCACCTTCGCGTAGTGCACGTCCCGCACGGTGCCGGACTCGTCGGTGCCGGGCCCGCCGGTGCCGAGCCCGAGCCGGAACCCGACGATCGTCTCGGCGCCGAGCCGTTCGACCACCACCACCCGTGCGGGTAGCCCGGTCGCGGCGAGCCGCACCTTCTCGGGCCGCACCCCCAGCAGGGCCGGGCCGTCGGGCACCCCGGCGGCGGCCACGGGGGCACCGCCGTCGATCGGGGCCTGGCCGCCCTGGACCGTGACGGGCAGCAGGTTCATCGCCGGCGAGCCGATGAACCGGGCCACGAACGTGTTCGCCGGCCGGTCGTAGATCTCCTGCGGGGTCCCGTGCTGCTGCACGACGCCGTCGTTGAGCAGGATGATGCGCGTACCCATGGTCATCGCCTCGACCTGGTCGTGCGTCACGTAGATGAAGCTCGCCCCCACCCGCCGGTGCAGCGCCGTGATCTCGGTGCGCATCTGGGCCCGCAGCTTGGCGTCCAGGTTGGACAGCGGCTCGTCCAGCAGGTAGATCGACGGCTCGCGCACCAGCGCGCGGGCCAGCGCGACCCGCTGCCGCTGCCCGCCGGACAGGGTGCGCGGACGGCGGTCGAGGTACGGCGTGAGCTCCATGGTCGCGGCGATGCGCTCGATGCTCCCGGCGATCGCCGGGTCGCGCATCGCCCGCCAGCGCGCCACCATGCCGACCAGCGGGATGTGCTGCCACCAGCGGAAGCGGCTCATCAGCAGCGGGAAGGCGATGTTGGCCCGCACCGTCTTGTGCGGGTAGAGCGCGTAGGACTGGAAGACGAACGCGACGTTGCGCTGCCTGGGCTCCAGGTCGTTGACCCGTTGACCGTCGAAGAGCAGGTCGCCGTCGGAGATGTCGATGAGCCCGGCGATCATGCGCAGCATGGTCGACTTGCCGCACCCCGACGGGCCGAGCAGCACCAGGAACTCCCGGTCCGGGATGTCCGTGGAGAACTCGTGGATGACGGGCGTGTCGCCGTAGGACTTCCGGATGCCCCGGAACGCGATGGCTGGCATGCCTACCCCTTCACCGAGCCGGAGGTGAGACCACTCACGATCCGGCGCTGAACCAGCAGGAAGAACACGATGGCGGGAACGGTGAACACCAGCGCCGCCGAGAACACCGTCGACAGCGGGGTGATGAACTCCCCGATGAACGACGAGAGGCCCTTGCTCGCCGGCCACTTCGCCGTGTCACGGATGAACGTCGAGGCGAACAGGTACTCGTTCCAGCCGTCGAAGAAGGTGATGACGGCGGCCGCGGCCACCGACGGCGCCACGAGCGGCAGCGTGACCTGGGAGAAGATGACGAACCGGGGCGCGCCGTCGACCCGGGCCGCCTCCTCGATCTCGTAGGGCACGCCGTCGACGGCCGACTTGATGATCCACGCCGCGACCGGCATGGCGAAGGCCGTGTTGGCCAGCACCAGGCCGAACAGCCCGTTGATCAGCCCGAGGGCCACGAACAGCGTGTAGAGCGGCACGATCAGCAGCGCCTCGGGCAGCATCTGGGTGGCGAACAGCCCGAAGCCCAGCAGCCCCCGGCCGTGGAAGCGGCGGTACCGCGACAGCCCGTACCCGGCCAGCACGGCGAGCGCCAGGCTGAAGAACGTCGTGCCCGACGCCACGATCGCGCTGTTGGTGAGCCAGCGCAACAGCGGCACGCCGCTGTCGAAGACGTCGAAGATCTCGGGCAGCCGGCCGAGCCGGGGCCACAGGCTCTGCCCGCTGAACAGCTCCTCCCGGGTGGCCAGGGCGGTGTTGAGCATCCAGTACACCGGGAAGCCGGCTGCCAGGACCAGCACCAGGATCGCGAGCCACCGGCCCAGGCCCGCTCCGGTCAGCCGTCTCACGATGCCTCCCGCCGCGCCGAGCGCCGCTCGACGACGAAGTAGACGACGGTCACCACGAGCGACAGGCACAGGCCGAGCATCCCCAGGGCCGCCGCCCGGCCCAGGTCGGAGTTGGCGAACGCCTCCCGGTAGACGTTGATGACCAGCGTGTTGGTGGCGTCGACCGGCCCGCCGCCGGTGAGCAGGTAGATGATCTCGAACCGGCGCAGCGACCAGATCGTCATGAGCAGCGCCAGGATGCGAAGGGTCGGCGCGATGTGCGGCAGGACGATCTCCTTGACCGTGGTGAGGTGGTCGGCGCCGTCGACGCGCGCCGACTCGCGCACCTCGGCCGGTACCGACTGCAGGGCGGCGAGGACGACGAGCATGATGAACGGGAACACCTTCCAGACGCTCACCGCGGTCACGGACAGCAGGCCGAGGTCGGGGTCGATGAGCCAGCCCTGCTCGCCGATGCCGAGGACGGCGAGGCTGCGGTTGGCGACGCCGTCACCGACGTTGAAGATCCAGGTGAAGACGAGCACGACGGCGATCGACGGCACCGCCCACGGCATCGTCAGCACGGCCCGCACCACGGCCCGGCCGCGGAACCGGTTGTTGATCGCGAACGCCGCCGCGGTGCCGAGCAGCAGTGACCCGGCGACCGTGCAGGCGGTGTAGAGGATCGTGGTGAGCACCGACGATCCGAACCGCTCGTCGACGAGCAGGTCGCGGTAGTTGTCCAGGCCGACGTACTCGCCCCCGCGGGGGTTGAGCAGCTTGGTGTCGGTGAAGCTGAGCAGCACCCCGCGCAGCAGCGGGGTGGCGGTGAACACCAGCAGGTAGACCGCCGCGCCGCCGACGAACAGGTACGGCGCGAGCCGTGATCGGGTGGTCATGGACCTCCTTCCGGGACCGTGCGCGGTAGGTGCCGCTCGGCTGGACACCAGCTAGCACCTACCGCGTCTGTGACAGGGGTCAGCCCCCGACCGCCGCCTTGGCCTCCTGGGCCGCCTTGGCGAGGGCCTCCTCGGGCGGGACGTTCTGCAGCAGGACCTTCTCGATCCACTGCAGGACGATGTGCCGGATCTGCGGGGTCTTGGCCTCGAAGCCGTCCACCACGGCGTCGTGCGAGAACGGCGCGTTCTCCCGGTAGGCGGTGACCCACGGGTTGGCCTTCACGTACGCGTCGGGGACGGTCGTGTCGACGGCCACCGTCGAGGCGTTGCCGATGACCTCGGAGAGCTGCTGCTGCGGCTGCGGCTGCACCAGCCAGCGCAGGAAGTCCTTGGCCAGATCCTTGTTCTTGGAGTGCTTGTTGATGACGAAGTAGATGCCGACCTGGCTGGTGTTCTTGCCCGGGAACGGCAGCTTCGAGGACATGATGGAGGTGCCGGGCACCTTGTCGCTGATCATCGCGGTCGGCGCGCCGGTCGCGTCGATCAGCATGGCCAGCTTGCCCTCCTTGAACTTCGTCCGGAAGGTCGACGCGTCGTCGCCCACGGCGAAGGCGCCGGAGTCGTAGACGGCCTTGTAGGCCTTGAGCGCGGCGACGTTCTCCGGGCGGTCGATGGTGAGGGACTTGCCGTCGGACCAGCCACCGCCGAAGCCCTGCGGCCAGTTGTTGAAGTCGATCCACCACGGGTTCTCCTCGGCGATGCGGTGGCGCACCGCGAAGCCCGTGATGCCGGTCTTCTCCTTGATGGTCTTCGCCGCCGTGACGAGCTCCTCGGGCGTGGTCGGCGGCTGGACCCCGGCCTGGGCCAGAATGTCCTTGTTCCACAGGAAGGCGTACGGCGCGACCTGCGCGGTGACGGCGAGCTGCTTGCCCCGCCACTTGCCGCCCTCGTTGGTCACGTTGAGCTTCGCGTCCGGGCCGAAGACGCCGTCGAGCGGCTCCAGCACGCCGGCCTCGGCGAGCTCGGGCAGGAACGTGTCGGCGACGGCGAACACGTCGGGCCCGCCACCCGCGGCGAGCTGGGTCTTGATGGTGGTCTCGTAGTCGGCTCGGGTGATCTCCTGCTTGGTCAGCGTCGCCTTCGGGTTCTGCTGCTGGTATCCCTGGAAGGTCGCCCACATCTTGGCGCCGTAGCTCGGTGCGAGCAGGTCCCAGTGGGTGATCTCCAGGGTGCCGCCGTCCTGGGCGGACTTCGCGGGTTCATCGGTGTCGCCGCATGCGGCCGTCAGGCTCATTGAAGCCACGACAGCGGCCGCCAGAAGTGCGGATCGGTGTCTCAACATTCCAGTCCACCTCGAATGCCGGTCGGATGTATGGGTGGGACTCGGGACTTGGTGCACGACTGTAGACGGCGTGATCGGATATAGGAACCCCTGTTCATATATCTGAACCACTCTGGCGTCATCGCAGCTCAGCGACTTGTGTTGCCGACGCTCGGACGCGTGTGGCACCCTGCTCGGAACCCACCTCACGGGCAAAGGGGACGCAACGATGGCCGAGGAAGCGGCGGCGCCGGCCGGCTCGATCAAGTCGGCCGAGCGGGTGCTGCAGATCCTGGACCTGGTCGCCCGGCACACCGACGGGATCGACGCCAGCGGCATCCGCGCGTCGCTGAACCTGCCCCGCAGCAGCCTGCACGGGCTGCTGCGGGTGCTGTCGGAGCGGGGCTACCTGTTCGTGGACCCGGACTCCCGGGCCTACCGGGTCGGGCTGCACGCCTGGGAGGTCGGCCAGGCCTACTCGCACAACCGGAACATCACCGTCCTCATTGGACCGCAGATTCGCGCGCTGCGCGACGAGCTCAACGAGACGGTGCAGCTGGCCGTCCTGGACGGGCTGGACAACGTGTACCTGGCCAAGGAGGAGTCCGACCATCCGCTGCGGCTGGTCTCCGGCGTCGGCCTGCGCCTGCCCGCGCACACCACGGCGCTGGGCAAGGTGCTACTGGCCGGCCTGCCCACGGCGGAGCTGCGCCGCCGGCTGGCCGGGGTCACGCTGCAGCGGTTCACCAAGAGCACCATCGGCGACAAGGCGGCGCTCCTGCGCCGGCTCACCGCCGTGCGGAACAACGGTTACGCCGAGGACGACGGCGAGTACACCGTGGGGCTCTACTGCGTCGCCGTGCCGGTGTGCAACGAGTCGGGGGCGGTCGTCGCCGCCGTGAGCTGCTCCACGCCCTCGGCCCGCGCCGGCGCCACCGGTGACCGCGCCCAGCAGTACCTGCCGGCGCTGCGCGCCTGCGCCGAGCGGCTCGCTCCCCTGATCGCCCCGCTCTCCTCCTGACCGGACTACCCCATCGTCCGCACGCCGGCACTACAGCAGGCTGTACTTGTTGTCGGGTGGCAGGGGTTATCGGTCCACGCCGCCGCCGGACCTAGCGTCGGACGGCATGAGACTGACGAGGGCATCCGGGACTTCGCCCTATGCGGCACGCCTGGACTCCGTGTCGAGGGAGTACGGATCGGGCAGGAGCGCGGTCCGCGCGCTCGACGCGGTGACGGCCGGGTTCCCCCGCGGCACGTTCACCGCCGTCATGGGCCCGTCCGGGTCCGGCAAGAGCACGTTGCTCAACTGCGCGGCCGGTCTGGACCGGCCGACGTCGGGCCGGGTCATGCTGGGCGACACGGAGCTGTCCAACCGGTCGGAGACCGAGTTGACCGAGCTCCGGCGGGACCGGATCGGGTTCGTCTTCCAGGCGTACAACCTGCTCGGGGCGCTGACCGTGGCGGACAACGTCACGCTGCCCGTCCGGTTGGCCGAGCAGCCGGTCGATCCCGGGCGACTGGCGGGCGTCCTCGCCGCGGTCGGGCTCGCCGAGCTTCAGGACCGCCGCCCGAGCCAGCTCTCCGGCGGCCAGCAGCAGCGGGTGGCGATCGCCCGAGCGCTCATCAACCGGCCCGACCTGGTGTGCGCCGACGAGCCGACCGGCGCGCTGGACAGCCGCAGCGGCCGGCAGGTCCTGGCACTGCTCAGGAGGATCGTCGACGACCTGGGTCAGACCGTGCTGATGGTCACGCACGATCCGGTCGCGGCCGCGCAGGCCGACACCGTGGTGTTCCTCGCCGACGGCCGGTTGGCCGGCGAGCTGACCCGGCCGTCGGCCGAGCAGATCGCCGAGCGGATGACGCACCTGGGGGAGCCGTGAGCCGCCGCGTGTTGTCGAAGCGCGCGCTGGCGCTGGCCTGGAGCACGGTCAAGGGACGCAAGGGCGGGTTCGTCGCGGCATTCGTCGCGGTGCTGTCCGGCTCGGCGGTGATCACCGCCTGCGGGATCCTGCTGGAGAGCAGCGAACGCTCGGGCGTTCCCACCGAGCGCTACCAGGCCGCCGACGTGGTGGTGGGCGCCCCGCAGGCACTGCGGCTGGCCGACGACGTGGATCCCAGGTTCGGCGAGCGGGCCACCCTGCCGGCCGGCCGGGTCGGCGACATCGCGCGCGTGCCCGGCGTGCGGGCGGCGATCGCCGACGTCAACGTCCCGGTGAGCCTCGTGACGACGGACGCGGGCGTGCTCGCCGGGCCCGACGGCACGCCCGCGCTCGGGCACGGCTGGCAGTCGGCCGCGCTCGGCCCGTTCATCACGAGCGCCGGCCGGCCGCCGGCCGGGCCGGACGACGTGGTGCTGGACGCCGCACTGGCCGAGCGGGCCGGCGTCACCGTCGGCGCGCCGGTCCGGATCGCGGTCGGCTCCAGCGTGTCGACGTACCGGGTGACCGGCATCGCGAGCCTGCCGGGAGGCCGGCTCGCCCGGCAGTCCGCGCTGTTCTTCACCGATGACCGGGCACGGGAGCTGACCGGCCAGCCGGACCGGGTGGACGCGGTCGGCGTGCTGGCCGCACCCGGTGTCAGTGCCGGCGAGCTGGCGAGAGCCGTCGAGGCCGCGGTCCCCGACGTGGTCGTCTACACCGGCGGTGACCGCAGCGAGGCCGAGTTCCTCGACATCGGCAGCACCCGATCGTTCATCAGCGAGCTCTCCCTGGCGTTCGGCGGCAGCATGGTTCTGGTGATCATGGTCGTCGTGGCGAGCACACTCGCGCTGTCCGTTCGGCAGCGGCTGCGGGAGCTGGCGCTGCTGCGGGCGATCGGCGCGACACCGAAGCAGGTGCTCGGCATGATCGCCGCCGAGACCATGGTGGTGGGCACGCTCGGGGCGGTGCTCGGCGTGGTCCCCGGCATCGGGCTGAGCTTCCTCTTCCGTGAAGCCTTCGTCCTGGCCGGCGCGGTACCGGACGACTTCGAGCTGTCGATCAGCCCATTGCCGGTCCTCCCGGCGGTGGCGCTGTGCCTGATCGGCGCGCGGCTGGGCGGCTGGATCGCCGCCCGGCGGGCGGCCAGGCTCAGGCCGGTGGACGCGCTCGGCGAGGCCGCGGTGGAGCCACCCGCACTCGGGTGGCTCCGGTTGACCGTCGGCGTGCTGCTGTGCCCTCTCGCCCTCGTCATGGCGTTCGTGCTGCCGTGGAAGCTGCCCGGTGAAGAGGCCGCCGAAAGCGCCGCCTTCTCGGCGTTCCTGCTCGTCTTCGCCGTCGCGCTGCTGGGGCCACGGTTGCTCGGCGCTGCCGTCACGGTGCTGGGACCCTGGCTGAACCGCGGATCGGGCGTCAGCGGGCTCCTCGCGACCGCGAACGCGCACGCCAACTCGCGGCGGCTCGCCGCGGCGACCACTCCCCTGATCATGGGCATCACGCTGGCCGCCGGGCAGCTGTTCAGTGCGACGACCGCGAGTTCGGCCGCGCAGGACCAGGCCGCGGACGGGCTGCGCGCGGACTACGTCGTCACGTCCACGTCCGCCGGCGTGTCGCCCGAGGTCGCCGACGCGCTCCGGGAGGTGCCCGGCGTCTCGGCGGTGACCCCGGTCGTGCGCACGCGGACGCTGGCGACCTTCGCCTCGGGCGACAGCACGCAGTTCAGGACCTACCCGGCACAGGGCGTCATCGGCGACCGGCTCGCCGAGACCATGGATCTCGCCGTTCTCGACGGCGACGTCGCGGATCTGCGGGGCGACACGGTGGCGTTGAGCCGGATCGCGGCGGGCACCCTCGGCGCCACGCTCGGCGACACCGTCGAGCTCCGTCTCGGTGACGGCACGCCGATCAGACCCACGGTGGTCGCGCTCTACGAGCGAGGACTCGGCCTCGGAGACGTCACGCTGCCGCACGAGCTCGTCCTGGAGCACACCACCGACCGCCTGGACTTCGCGGTGCTGGTCGCGGCGGCCGCGGGAACCGATGCCGGAGCACTCGGCGAGGCGCTGCGATCCGCCGTCCGGCACCTCCCGACCGTCCAGGTGAACGACCGTGAGGCGTTCGTCGCCGCGCAGCGCGACGCCGCCGCCGGCGAGTCGGCGGTCGGCCTCATCCTCAACGCGGTGATGCTCGGCTACCTCGCGATCGCCGTGGTGAACACCCTGGTGATGGCGACCGCCGCACGCTTCCGCGAGTTCGCCCTGCTCCAACTGGTCGGTGCCACCCGCCGGCAGGTCCGCGCGATGATGCGGAGCGAGACGAGGATCATCGTCGTCGCGGCCGTGCTCATCGGCACCCTGGCCGCGATCCCGTCGCTGATCGGCACGAGCATCGGGCTGACCAGGACGCTGGTCCCGTCCGTCCCACCGCTCGGCTACCTGGGTATCGTCGCGGTCGCCGCCCTGCTCGGCTGGGCCGCCGTCATGACCTCGACCCGGATCGCCATGCGATCGCGGCCGCTCGACGCGATCGGCGTTCGTGAGTGACGAACGATGCCGCAGCGTCATCCACTACCGGATGTTCGGCTGGTTGAGGTAGGTGAGAACGGCGAGGACACGGCGGTGGCCGATGTCGGTCACGGCGAGGCCGAGCTTGGCGAAGATGTTGTTGATGTGCTTGTGCACCGCGTTGTCGGTGATGACGAGCTGGTGCGCGATGGTGGTGTTGTCGTGCCCCTGTGCCATCAACGCGAGCACCTCGCGCTCGCGGGGGGTGAGGGCGGCGATCGGGTCGCCGGCGCGTTGGACGAGTTGCGCGATGACCTCCGGGTCCATCGCGGTGCCACCGGCGGCGACGCGGCGCAGCGCGTCGACGAAGTCGTCCACCCGGCTGACCCGGTCCTTGAGGAGGTAGCCGACGCCGCCGGCGGTGTTGGAGAGCAGCTCAGCGGCGTACTGCTGCTCGACGTACTGCGACAGCACCAGCACCGGCAGGCCGGGGTGCTCCCGACGGGCCTGCAGGGCGGCCCGGATGCCCTCGTCGCGAAATGACGGCGGCAGCCGGACGTCGACGATGGTCACGTCGGGCCGGTGGTCGCGCACGGCGGTGAGGAAGCCCGTCGCGTCCTCGGCGATGGCGGCGATCTGGAAGCCCGCGCGGCTCAGCAGCAGTTCCAGTCCGGTGGACAGCAGCACGTTGTCCTCGGCGATCACAACCCGCACGGCAGCTCCACGGTGATGGTCGTCGGCCCGCCGGCCGGGCTGTCGACGTCGACGGTGCCGTCGAGCGCGAGCACCCGGCGGCGGATGCCGGCGAGGCCGGTGCCCAGCCGGTCGTCGGCGCCGCCGGTGCCGTTGTCGGTGATCACCACCGACAACCGGTCGGCCGCGCCGGTCACCCGCACGCCGGCCGCGGTCGCCCGGCTGTGCTTGGCGACGTTGGTGAGTGCCTCGGCGACGGCGAAGTAGACGACGGCCTCCACGGCCGCCGGCACGGGCTCGAGGCTGCCGATGTCCAGCCGGGTCGGCACGCCGTTACCGGTGGTCAGGGAGACCAGGGCACCGGCGAGGCCCCGGTCGGCGAGAATCGGCGGATAGACGCTCCGGATCACTTCGCGGAGTTCGGTCATCGCCTCCTCGGCGCCCTCGTGCGCGTCCCGGAGCAGTCCTTCCAGGAACTGCTCGTCCCGCGGACTGTCGGACAGCACCTGCCGGGCCACGGCCAGCCGCATCGCGATGGCCACCAGCCGGGCCTGCGTGCCGTCGTGCAGGTCGCGTTCGATCCGGCGCAGCTCCGCGCCGTGCGCGTCGAGCACGTCCGCCCGGGTGCGGGTCAGCACGGCGACCCGGGCGGCGAGCTGCTCGGCCGGCGAGTCCGACAGCACCACCAGGCAGATCCGGGCGTGTGCGCGAGCGACCGGCGGGAAGCCCACGTACGCCAGCGCGGCCACCAGGACGATCTGCAGGGGGCCGAGGGTGAGGGCAGTCGTCCAGCTGGTCACCGGGACATCGATGAACAGCCGTGGCCGGTCCTCGGGTGCGAGCGCCCACCACAGCGTTGTGCCGACGATGCCGGGCAGGACGTTGCCCGCGCACAGCAGCGCCGGCAGGCCGAGCGCCACCCCGGTCAGGGCGGCCATCGGCAGCCAGAGCAGATTGCGGGGCGTGGTCGGATCGGCCCAGGCGCGGCGTCCCTTCGGGCGCAGGGCAGGACGCGATGCCGGCGGCTTGCCCAGCAGCCGGTTGGCGCGGTCACGGTGCCAGTCCGCCCAGAGCCGGGCGAGCCGCGGGTGCCACAGCAGCGGCAGCGCGAGCACCGTGGCGATCCCGGAGGCCAGCGACACCAGAAGGTAGGCACCGCCGCGCCACACCTGGACCCACCGTCGAGCCGACGTCACACGGGCCCTCTCCGCCTACCTCCGGGAGCAGCGCCCCTTCGCGTTCCCGACACGGCGCCAAGTCTGCCCGGTGGCCGACGCCTGCGGCAATACAGCCAGCTGTACCTCATATCCGGTGGTGCGGGGTAGCGGATCGCGCCGACGTGACCCATAGCGTCGGACGGCATGAGATTGCACAGCGCCGCAGCCGCGGGGCTCGTGGCCGTCACGGTCACGGTCATCGGGCTGCACGGCCCCAGCCCCGCCGAGGGAGCCGTGAACGGCTCCAACCCCGCCGCCACCCGGTTGCAGCGGGACGCCGACGCCATCCACGCCCTGGGGGTGACCGGCGTGCAGGCCCGGGTGACCACCGCCGACCGGCGGCACCTCGTCGCCACCAGCGGCGCCGCCGACCGTGCCAGCGGGCGTCCGGTGCCACCCGGCGGACGGTTCCGGATCGCCAGCACCCGCAAGGCGTTCGTCGCCACCGTCGTCCTGCAGCTGGTCGGGGAACGACGACTTTCCCTCGACGACACCGTCGAGCGGTGGCTGCCCGGCACGGTGCGCGGCAGCGGTGACGACGGCCGCCGGATCACGGTGCGCCAACTCCTGCAGAACACCAGCGGCCTCCATGACGACCTGCCCGGCTACACCACGCCCGAGGAGTACCTCCGACAGCGGTACGACGTCTACACCCGCGAGCAGCTCGTGGCGCGGGCGACGAACCACCCGCTGGACTTCCCACCCGGCTCGGGATGGGCCTACTCCAACACCGGGTTCATCGTGGCCGGCATGATCATCGAACGGGTCACCGGCCGGTCCCTGCAACAGGAGATCACCGACCGGATCGTCCGGCCGCTCGGGCTGCACCACACCACCTGGCCGGGAACCTCGCCCACCCTTCCGCGGCCGCACGCACAGGCGTACCAGCTGTTCGAGACCGGCGAGCTGGTGGACGTCACGGAGCAGATCTCAGGAGACCCGGACTCGATCGTGTCCAGCACCCAGGACCTCGACCGCTTCTTCCGTGCGCTGCTGGGCGGCGGGCTGCTGCCGCCGGCGCAGCTCGCCGACATGCGGCGAACGGTGCCGGTCAGCGCCGACGTCGAGCAGATCTGGCCGGGCGGCCGGTACGGGCTCGGCCTGGCCCGCCGTCCGCTGCCCTGCGGCGGCGTCTACTGGGGCCACGACGGAGGCGACGCCGGCTACATCACGGTCACCGGCGTCACCGAGGACGGCCGGCGCAGCGCCATCGTGTCGATGTCCACCGCGCTCGGCGACTCGCTGGACCATCTGCTCCAGCAGCAACGCGCCGCCGACACGCTGGTCCAGAACGCGCTGTGCGGCCGGGATGAGCGAAGCTGATGACGGCCTCCTAGACGCCGCCGGCGCGCCAGCCGAGGTCGCGGGACATCGCGTCGCAGTGGCGGGTCAGCGTCTGCACCAGGTGGTCACGGTGGGCCGGTCCATCGCCGAGCCGCACGCGCGGGATGGAGCAGCTCATCGCGGCCACCACCCGGCCGGTCGCGTCCCGGACCGGCACGGCGACGCAGAAGACCCCGGGGGTGTACTCCCCGTCGTCCTCGCCGAAGCCGCGCTCACGGATCTCCTTGACCCGCTCGAACAGCTGCTGCGACGTGGCGATGGTGTGCTGGGTGAACCGGCGCATGGCCACGCCCTCGAGGCGCGCCTTCAGGTCGGCCGGGTCGAGGAAGGCCAGCAGCACCTTGCCCAGGCCGGTGGCGTAGGCGGGCAGGCGCATCCCGACCCGCGACACCAGCCGCAGCGGGTGGTCGGCCTCGACCTTGGCGATGTAGACGTTGTCGATGCCGTCGAGCACGGCCAGCTGTACCGTCTCGTTGAGCTGGTCCCGGGCCGCCCGCAGGTGCGGCTCGGCCCGGTGGGCGAGGCTGTCGAGGTAGGCGAAGCTCTGCGCGGTCTCCCAGACCCGCACCCCGATGCGGTACAGGCGCCGCTCCTCGTCCAGGTAGATCCAGCCGCGGCCGACCAGCGTGCCCAGCAGCGCGTGCAGGCTGCTCTTGGGAAAGCCCAGGTCCTGGCTGATCTGCGGGAAGGTCGCGCCGGAGCGGTGGGCCGCCAGGTACTCCATGAGGTCCAGGGCCCGCTCGGCCGACTTGACGCCGGCCGCGGACTGGGCGTTCGGCGAGGTGCTGCGGGTGGCGGTCATGACGCCGGCCTCCTTGCGTGCCGAGGTGTGATCGGGAAGCGTGCCGCGTTGCCCGGGTCGTGCAACGCCACCACTTCATCACACACGCGTCGATAGTGTTTGATGGCCCGGCGGCACGCGGCGGCGTCCTCGGCGATGCCGACGGGGATCTCCTCGTCGATGTTCCGGGCGAAGAACGCCGTCTCCAGCAGTCCGAGCAGGCCGTCGGCGCACCGCACCCGGACGCCGGCCGAGCCGGGGTGGTGCCCGCCGGTCGGCTCGAACGTCAGGCCCGGCGCGACCTCGACCGGCCCGTCGGCCAGCACGAGCCGCCCGCCGACGGCCAGGTCCCGCAGGTACGACCAGGAGGGGCCGGTGAAGTAGAACTCGGTCGGCGGGTGCCCCGGCGGCGCGCACAGCATCTCCCGCACCCCGGCGTAGGCGGCGTAGACGGTGGCCCGCGGGAGCAGGTCCGCCAGCAGGCCGCCGGTGTGGTACGTGATCGTCTGGGTCAGCAGGACGAAGTCGACGTCCTCGCCGCGCACCCCGAGCGCGTCGAGGGCCTCCGGCAGCAGCCGCACGTCCTGGAACACGCACCGCGGGTCGAGGGCCTGGTTGGCGGTGTCCAGCGCGGCCCGGTCGGCGGCGCCGATCGGCAGGCCGGTGTCGATCAGCCCGGTCCGGTCGCCGTCGGTGACCAGCCAGACGTAGAACCACAGGTCGTGGAACTCCTGCTCGTTGCGGCCGAAGAACGCCTCCCAGCCCGGGATGGGCAGCCGGCCCACCGGCGCCGCGGACAGCGAGAACGTCATCCGCCCAGCACCTCCGTGAACCGTTTGGCGAACGCCGCGCCGTCGCCGGGCTGCAGGCCCTGCGGGTTGACGGTGAGGACGCCCTGCCACGCCCGGTCCTCGCCGAGATGGATGCGAGGCGTGCCGCGGTCCAGGTCCCGGATCACGTCGTCGGCGCTGCGGCCCGACGCGGTGACGTCGATCTCCAGCACGGGCACGTCGAGGTGGTGCTCGTAGCCGTCCCGCACCGTGCAGCGCGGGTCGTCGTGCAGGCCGGTCCGGATGTCGGCCAGCTCCTGGGCGCCGTGGCGGTGGTGGGCGCCGGGGTCGCGGACGAACGCCCGCAGCGCGACGAGCAGCCCGACGATCTGCTCCCGGCCCACCTTCATGCCCCGGCCGATGCCGTGCCGGCCGCGGACCGGGTCGGCGCCGGTGACCTCCGAGCGCTGCCAGGTGCGCGGGCGGATGTCCATGTCCTGGTGGTGCAGGGCGACGGCGCCGACGAGGTCGGCCCGGCCGCACAGGATCCCGGCGGTGTGCGGGCCCCGGAACCCCTTCCCGGCGCTGATCGCCACCAGGTCCGCGCCGGCGTCGAGGATCTCCCGCAGCCGTTGCAGCGGTGGTACATCCATGGCGGCGTCGACCAGCACCGGTACCCCGGCGGCATGGGCCAGCTCGCAGACCTCGGCGATGCCCAGGTGGTCGCCTCCCCGGCCGGGCCGCCACAGCACCAGCGCGGCCCGCCCGTCGAGCTCGCGGACCAGCTCGTCGGGGCGGGTCGACCCGGGGTAGCCGATCTCCACCAGCTCCGCGCCGACCGCGGTCAGCGCGTGGTCGTAGGGGTCGCGGTGGGCCCGCTGGATGATCGCCCGCCGCCGCGGCCCGGCGACCTCGGGCAGCACGTCGATCGCGGCGGGCCGGTCGCCGGCCAGGCACACGGCGGTGGCGAGGCTCAGCGCGGCGGCGGCGCCGCTGGTGACGTAGGCGGCCGGCGCGCCGAGGAGCCCGGCGATCTCGGCGCCGGCCGCCTCCTGCAGCTCGTCCATGCGGACGTTGCGCGCGCCGGCGGCCCGCATCGCCTCGACGACCTCGTCGGAGAGCGGCAGGCCGCCCAGCCGGGTCGCCGGCCCGACGGCGTTGATGATCGTGCGGACGCCCAGTTCGGCGTAGATGTCCATGGCTTCGATGCCTTTCACTTCGGGGCGCGGTACACGATCTCGCCGGCGCGGACGGTGAGGACGGCTTGGACGGTCTCGGTCACCCGCAGGACGGCGACGTCGGCGGGCGCGCCGGGGCGCAGGGTGCCGACGCCGTCGAACCCGGCGATCCGGGCCGGCTCGAGGGTGGTGCGGCGCACGACCTCGGGCAGCGGCACGCCGAGCCCGAGGAACTTCGCCATCACACCCGGCAGGTCGCCGACGATCGGGCGGGAGTAGGTGTGCAGGTCGGTGCTGATCGCGTCGGGCAGGAACCCGGCGTCGACCGCGGCGCGGGCCTGCTCCAGGTCGAAGCCGCACATGCCGTGCCCGACGTCGAAGCGCACGCCGCGCTGGCGGGCCTCGGCGACGAGGTCGACGACCCGGCCCCGCTCGGTGAACGGGGTACCGGAGAGGCCGGTGAAGCAGTGGGTGAGGATGTCGCCGGGGCCGAGCCGGGCCAGGATGTCGGCCAGGGACGCCGGCGGGGGCCCGAGGTGCACCATGAGCGGCAGCCCCTCGGCGTCGGCGACCTCGCGGGCCCGGTCGAGCGCGACGACGCCGTTGTCGCCGGCGACGTCGGCCGACGCCCGGACCTTCACGCCGATGATCCGGTCGCGGTGCTCCGCGATCGCCGCGCGGCAGGCGGCCGGGTCGACGTACGGGAGGGTCTTCAGCTCGCCGGAGAGCAGGATGCTCGTGGTGCCGACGGTGGCGATGTTGATGAACGCACCGATGCGGGTCTCCGCCCGTTCGACGGTACCGCGGACGAACGCCCCGAACAGGTGCGCCCCGGCGCTGCCGGTGTCGACCATGGTCGTGACCCCGCTGGGCGGGCCGGCCACGTCGGGGTCGACGCCGAGGTCCTGGCCGACGAAGACGTGGGTGTGCAGGTCGACCAGGCCGGGCGTGACGACCAGCCCCGACACGTCGACGACCGGGTCCGCCGGGTCCGCCGCCACGGCGATCCGCCCGTCCCGCACGACGACGTCCCCCGGGGCCAGGGTGCCCGACTCGGGGTCGCAGACCAGGCCACCGCGGAGCACGAGGCCGCTCATGACAGCCTCACCGGCTGCCCGGTGCGGGCCGACTCGGTCGCGGCGACGGCACTGACGACGGCCTGCCGCCCGTCCTCGGCGGTCGGGAAGGCCGTGTCGGCCCCCGTGCAGGCCGCGACGAACGCGGCCAGCTCCCGGTGCAGCCAGTCGTCACCGGCGTGCGACTCGACCCGGTGCTCCCCCGCCGTCGACACCGCGAGGACGCCGCCCTGCTCGATCCGCAGCTGCCCGGCGGTGCCCTGCACCACGGTCAGCGACCGTGGTTCGGCGTGGTGGGTGCGGCCGAACGACAGCGAGATCCCGCCGACGGCGCCGCCCGCGAACGTCGCCGTGATCGCGGCGGCCGACTCCCCGGCGGTCCGGCAGGTCACCTCGGCCATGGGAGCCCCGACCAGCCAGGGCAGCCGGTCGAAGCAGTGGTGCGACTGGAGGTGGAGGATGCCGCCGCCGCGGGCGGCGTCCCAGTACCACGCCGGGGTGTCGGTGGCCGCCTCCGCGATGACGTCGGTGACCGACAGCGGCTCCCCGATCGCCCCGTCGGCGACGAGCCGCCGGGCGGCGAGCCACTCGGCCCGGAACCGGTAGCTGAAGCCGACCATGACCACCACGCCGGCGGCGTCGCGGGCGGCGATGATGCGGTCGGCCTCGGCGACGGTGGTGCACAGCGGCTTGTCGATGAGGACGTGGACGCCCCGGGCCGTCGCCTCCGCGCACGCGTCGGCGTGAGCGTCGTGGGGCAGGCCGAGGTACACGGCGTCGACCGATCCCGCGTCGAGCAGCTCGCGCCAGCCCGTGAACGGGGTGCCGCCGAGCGCGGCCGCCCGTGCGGGGACCGGGTCGGCGACGGCGGCGACCTCGACCCCCGGCAGGCGGGCGGCGGTTGCCGCCACCTTGGCGCCCATGATGCCGGCGCCCACGATGCCGAGTCTCATCACATGCCCAGCAGTTCGCCGCCGTCGACGACGAGGTCGCCGAGCAGGATGTGGGAGCTCTCGGCCGACAGCAGGAAGCGCACCGCGGCG
Organism: Dactylosporangium sp. AC04546; assembly: GCF_022095675.1. Lineage (GTDB taxonomy): Bacteria > Actinomycetota > Actinomycetes > Mycobacteriales > Micromonosporaceae > Dactylosporangium. The sequence goes on from NZ_JAHYSG010000010.1 coordinate 63,091, forward strand.
GCGACGTCGGCGCCGCGGGCGACCCGGCCGGCCGGGATCCGCGGGCGCAGCGCCGGCAGGCTGCCGTCGGCGAGGTCGTCGACGGTGGCGTGGTCGCTGGCGAGCTGCCGCATCATCTCCGTGTCGGTCGGCCCGGGCGAGACGGTGTTGACCCGCACGCCGCTGCCGGCGACCTCCATGGCGAGGACCCGCAGGGACTGGCGGAGGGCGGCCTTGGAGGCGGAGTAGGCGGCCTGGCGCATGCGGGGCATCCGGGCGGCGACCGAGGCGACGGCGACGATCGAGCCGCCGCCCCGGTCGGCCATCGCGGCGGCGTAGCGGCGGGCGACGTCGTAGCAGCCGACGGTGTTGACCCGCAGGATGCGTTCGAAGTCGGCGACGGTCACGTCGAGGCTGGGCGCGCTGTCGAAGACCCCGGCGGCGATCGCGACCCGGTCGGCGTCCGACGTCTCGGCGACGAGGTCCCGCACCGACTTCTCGTCGGTGATGTCGACGTGGCGGGCGGTCGCGTCGACGCCCTGGGCCCGCAGGGACACGGCGACGGCTTCGACGAGGGCGGCGTCGATGTCGGCGAGGATCAGCCGGTCGCCGGGGCAGGCCCGGGCGAGGTCCTCGCCGATCGCCTGCCCGATACCGCGGCCGGCGCCGACGACGACTGCCGTTGTGCTCATGGTTGTTCTCCCGGTTCTGTGGCGGGCTGTTCTTCGGTGGGCATTGCCGCGTACGCGAACGCCCGGGCGGGGTTGGCGACCGTCATGCGGTGGATGTCCTCCTCGGACACGCCCCGGTCGCGCAGCATGGGCAGGAAGTGCTCGATCACGTTGGCGTAGCCCGGTCCGCCGTACGCGGCGAGCTGGCCCAGCTCGCAGATGTCGTTGGACAGCATCAGCTGCCCGGCCAGTCCCATGGCGCACAGCTCGGCGACGTTGTCGGCCCGGAACGACAGGGGTGCGTAGCCCTGCACGAAGGCCAGGTTGTCGATGTTGAGCCAGGCGCCGCGCTCGGCGATCGGCAGCCACCACTTGACGCCGCGCCGGTCGCCCAGGTGCGACACGATGACGTGGGACGTGTCGACCCGCTCCTCGGCGAGCAGGTCGAGCTGCTCCAGCGCCAGCTCGCCCCAGTGGGTGGTGTGGGTCATGATCGGGCAGCCGGTGCGGCGGTGGGCCCGGCCGGCGGCGCGGAACACCCGCTCCTGGTGCGGGGTGATGTGGCCGCGCTCGGTGCCGATCTCGCCGATGAAGCCGGGGCGGATGCCGCTGCCGTCGACGCCGTCGGTGATCTCGGCGATGAGGCGGTCGGCGAGGGCCTCGGTGCTGTCGGTGGTGATGTAGGCGGGGTAGACGATCTCGCGGTACCAGCCGGCGCCCATGACGATGTTGACGCCGGTGGCCGCGCTGATCCGGCGCAGGGCCTGCGGGTCGCGTTTGAGCCCGATGTTCGTCGGGTCGCAGATCGTGCGGCCGCCGGCCGCGGCGAACCGGCGGACCTCCTCGACGGCGATCTCCTCGTCGTCGAGGATCGCCTCGTACAGCTGGCGCAGTCCCCACCCGTCGACCAGGACGTGGTCGTGGGTGAGGGTGTTGCCCATCTCCTCGGGCTCGATCGGCCCGAGCACCGTCATGACCTTCCCGGCGAGAACTCCGGTCATTTCACACTCCCTGCGGCAAGTCCCGTCACGATGTACCGCTGAAACGCCAGGGCGATGAGCACGGGCGGGACGACCGTGAACATGGTCGCCGCGGCCAGCGTCGTCCAGGAGAACTGCTGGAGGTTCTGCAGACCGGCCACGACCGGCGGCACCGTGAGGGCGTTGGTGAGCACCAGCGAGTAGAAGAACTCGCTCCACGCCTCCAGGAACACCAGCAGCCCGGCGGCGATCAGGCCGGGCCGGGCGATCGGGGTGACGACCACCAGCAGGCAGCGCAGCCGGGACGCCCCGTCGACCTCGGCGGCCTCCTCGAGCTCCTTCGGCACGCTGTCGAAGTACGTCTTGAGCAGCCAGATCGCCAGCGGCAGCGTGAACGCGTTGTAGCTGATGATCAGGGCCAGCGAGGTGTTGAGCAGCCCGAGCTGCCGGAACGCGATGAAGAACGGCAGCACGATCGCGATCGCCGGCACCACCCGGGACGCGAGCAGCAGCAGGTAGGCGATCCGGGAGCCGCGGAACTGGTACCGCGAGAACGCGTACCCGGCGGCGCCGGCGATGACGAGGTTGCTGGCGACCACGACCACGCCGACCCACAGGCTGCGGGCGATCGCCGGCATCAGCCGGGCGACCGCGTCGGTGCTGGAGACGATCCCGCCGTCCTGCCCGGTGGAGAAGGGCGCGCTGTTGCCGGTGAAGATGGCGACGTAGTTCGCGAGGGTGGGGTCGTGCGGCCACCAGTGGAACGGCTTGGCGCCGATCTCGGACGGGCCCATGAAGCTGCTGAGCACGGTGAAGTACAGTGGGAACAGGATCCAGACGAGAAAGAGCGCGAACCCGAGGTAGATCCCGGCGGAGGCGAGTTTCGATCTTCTCATTCGACGCCCTCCGTGATCGTGCTCGAGCGGTACAGCAGCTTCACGAACACGAACCCGAGTACCAGCGCGATCCCGCCGAGGACGACGGCCGTCGCCGACCCGAGGCCGGTGTTCGTGTAGACGAACAGCTGCTGGTACAGGTAGATCGACAGCACCGAGGTGGCGTCACCCGGCCCGCCCTGGGTCAGCGCCCAGATCGTGTCGAACTGCATGAACCCGAAGATCGTGTTGATGATGACCACGACGACGATGACCGGCCGCAGCCACGGCAGGGTCAGGTGCCGCAGCCGCTGCCAGGCGTTGGTCCCGTCGACCATCGCGGCCTCCGGCAGCTCACGCGGGATCGTCTGCAGCCCGGCCAGGAACAGCAGCCCGGTGAACGAGGCCTGCCGCCAGGCCCCGGCGAGGATCGCGACGACCAGCGCGCCGGTGCTGTCCGACAGCGGGGAGACGCTGTCCAGGCCGACGAGCGTGAGGGCGCCGTTGAGCGCGCCGACCTCGCCGTCGACGAACCACTTCCAGATCATGCCGACCATCACCCACGGGCAGGCCCACGGGACGATGAGCAGGCTGCGGGCCAGCCACTGGCCACGGAAGCCGGTGTTGAGCAGCAGCGCGAAGGCGAGGCCCAGCAGCGTGGAGACGAGCAGGAAGCCGACCGCGTAGAGCACCGTCGTGGTCAGCGCGTGGCGGAACTGCTCGTCGGCGAAGAGGGTCTTGAAGTTCGCGAACCCGGCCCAGCGCTCCTGCCCGGCGAAGGTGACCTTCTGCAGGGAGTAGATCGACGTGCGGATCGCCGGCCAGGCGACCAGACCGAGCACGAAGACGAGGGCCGGGGTGGCGAGGACGAGCCCGAACCGGGCGTCGGCCCGGGCCCGCACCGATTTTGCGGCCATTCGTTCGGCCATCCGCTAGCTGCCCGCGGCGGCGAGGTTCTTGGCGTCCGCGGCGAGCCCGTCGACGGTGTCCTTGACGCCGGCCTGCCCGAGCAGCATCGCCTGGAGCCGGTCGCCGACCTTCACCTGGAACGAGGCGTACCACGGGGCGACCCGCGCGGGGACGACGTCGCTCTGGTTGGCGAAGGCGTCCTCCAGCTTCGGCATGTCGTAGTAGTCGGGGAACGCGGCCAGGAAGTCCTTGTCCTTGAACAGCCCCGGGTACGGGCCGAGCAGCGCCGCCGCCTTCGCCCAGGACGCGAACGTGGAGTATTTGCCGGCCTCGTCCTTCCAGCCGTAGAACTTCAGCAGCTTCCAGGCGTCCTCGGCCCGCGCGCCGCCGGCCGTGGCCCCGATCTGGATGACCTCACCGATCTGCAGCGTCTTGCCGGTGATGCCCGGGTGGCGGTACGCGATCGTCACGTTCTTCGACTCGGGGCCCTCGGTCGTGCGGATGATCTGCAGGAAGTAGTGGTGCAGCGTGTAGAACGTGGAGTTGCCCTGCGCCATCGCGGTGACGTGCGCGCCCGGGTCGGCCGTGAGCACCTCCTTGGACGTCAGGCCCTCCTGGTACATCGCCTTCCACCACTCCATGACGCTCAGCGTTTTGGCGTCGTCGGCGAAGACCGGGGCGCCCTTGGCGTCGAACGGCGTGATCCCGTCGGCCAGCAGGTAGACGAGGAAGTACTCCTCCAGGAACTGCTTGGTCCAGTAGCCCGCGTACGGGCTGGCCACCCCGGCGGCCTTGAGCTTCTTGCACTGCTCGTACACCTCCTCCTTCGTCGTCGGAGGTGCGCTGATGCCGTGTTTCTGCAGGTGGCTCTGGTTGTACATCAGGCTGTGCACCGCGGAGAAGTACGGGACGCTGATGATGCGGCCGTCCGCGAGGCGGTGCCGGGCCGCCGACGCGGGGAACATGTCATTGAGCATGTCCTCGACCCCGGCGAACTTGTTGAGCGTGCCCGCCCAGCCCGCGTCGACGTACTTGGTCGAGGCGTAGGCGAAGTTGTAGAACGCGTCGATGGCCTGGCCGCCCTGCAGCCGTGTCTGCAGGGCCGGGCCGTAGCCGACGTTCGGGATGAGCGACAGGTCCACGCCCACGCCGGACTGGTCCTTGAAGGACGCCAGCAGGGTGCGGATCTGGTCGGGGTATGCCTCCCAGGCGGTCATCGCAAGCGTGCCGCGCGCTTCGTTGGTCTTCGGAGTTGCCGCACCGCCGCACGCAGCGAACAGCGATGCCGTGGGAACGGTCAGGCCCGCCGCAAGCGCACCGCGCAGCAGGCTCCGACGGGAGATCGACGAATGGATCATGTGGTCCCTCCGGCCGGCCAGAAGGTTCATATACATGAACCCGAGTTCTAAGTTGAGCATTCGTACCAGCTCAACGGCGCGCAGGCAAGACCCATCGGCGTCGTCTGGGCCCGATGCCGGCCGTGACCGCGGGATCACGCCGGAACGGCCGGAGCGCCGCATGCCGGGCATGCGGCGCTCCGGCGGCGCTCACGCCACGCGCTGCCTGCGTGCCCTGGCGTACCGGTTGGTGGGCGGCAGGAACAGCAGCACGACCACGGCCACGCTGAGCACGATCGCCGCCACGCCCAGCGCCTTGGTCGCGCCGGGTGCCACATCCGAGATCACGAGACCGTTGGCGCACAACGCGCCCAGCAGGAGCACGGTCAGGACGATGCGCGCCCACAGCGCCCCGTTGCGCACCGCGAGCGCGATGCCGAGCACCAGCACCGCCGGCACCAGGCCCGTCACGCCCCGGACGACGAGCGTGTTCGCGGCCTCGTCGACCAGGCCGGCGGTCAGCTCGGACCCCAGCAGCGACTCGGCGTCCTCGCCCAGGACGTCGCTGGCGGTCCGCTCCGCCAGGTCGTGCGCCTTGACGATGAGCAGCGCGGATCCGACGGCGCTGAACAGGCCGGCCAGCAGGGCACCGAGGAAGCCGAACGTGAGGGTGGCGGGGCGGGTCGGCGGGGTGGGGACGTACGCGGCGACGGCGGCCGGTTGGACCGGCGGATGACCGGGGTTCGACATCTGCACTACTCCCTGTTGCTCGATGGACCGCGGCCCTGGAGGAACCGCACGGCCAGCCCGCCGGTCGGCGGGCCCGTCGAAGCTAGGACCCGGCTGCCGCCCACGAATGGGGAAGACCACCCATGTTGATCCGACTGTCGTGCATGGACAGTCGCGAAGTCGCCGCCGGCCCAATGTGGGGAGTTATCCCCAAGCGACCGGCCGGTTGGGTTCCTAGGCTCGGCGGCCATGAGCGATGACTGGACCGTCGTGGACGAGGGCTGGGGCCGCCGGGCCGTACCCTTCGCCACGCTCAGCGAGCCGAGCAACTGCCGGGAGTACGTCTCGGTACACCATCAGCTGGGAATCGACCATGGCGACCGGCTGCTCGACGTCGCGTGTGGTGCCGGTCTGGCGCTGGAACTGGCCGCGTTGCGCGGCGCGACGTGCGCGGGCATCGACGCGTCGGCGCGGCTGGTGGCAGTCGCCCGTGACCGCTCCCCGCACGCCGACGTCCGGGTCGGTGACATGCATGAACTGCCCTGGCCGGACGCCAGCTTCGAGGTCGCGACCAGTTTCCGGGGGATCTGGGGTACCACACCGGCAGCGTTGCCGGAGCTCCTGCGGGTTCTGGTGCCGGGTGGCCGGCTGGGGATGACGGTGTGGGGCCACATCAAGGCCTCCCCCGGGGCCTGGGCGCTCCAGCCGTTTCGTACCGCGTCGCCGCCCAAGCTCGCCAACCAGGCGGCGATGCAGCTGGGCCGTCCGGGTGCGGCGGAGGACCTGCTCGCCCGCGCCGGCTTCGTCGACGTCGAACGATTCGAGGTGCCCTTCGCCTGGGAGTTCGCGGATCCGCCGACCTACGCCCGCACCATCGCCGCCACCGGGCCGGCGTACGAGGCCATCCAGAACACGGGTGAGCACGCGTTCCTGGCCGAGGCGGTCCGGTGCGCGACCGCACATGTCCGTGCGGGGCTGCCGCTGCGGGCCGAGATCGCCGTCACGGGGTTCATCGCCAGGAAGGCGGACTCGTGACGGACGCCTGGCGGGCGCCCCGCCGCAAGTTAGGGAGGTTTCCCGATGCCGCACACCGCCGCCGCGGCGACAGTTATCGCCGGTGGTGCCGTCCGGCGAGGATGGCCCGAGTCGGCCAGGCCGGCGCCGATCGAGAGGAATGGAACATGATCAGTACACCGTCCGAACTGGAGCTGCTCAAGGAACGCCAGCAGCTCACCTGGGCAAGCGGTGACTACGGCCGGATCGCCTGGATCACGGTGCCGGTGGCGGAGACGCTGGCTGACGCGGTGGAGCTGCGGCCGGGTGCGGCCGTGCTCGACGTCGCCACCGGCACCGGCCACGCGGCCCTCGCCGCCGCCCGGCGGTTCTGCACCGTGACCGGCCTGGACTACGTCCCCGACCTGTTGGCGACGGCCCGCGCGCGGGCGCAGGCCGAACACTTGCCGGTCGACTTCGTCGAGGGCGACGCCGAAGCACTGCCGTTCGACGACGACAGCTTCGACTTCGTCCTGTCGGCCATCGGCGTCATGTTCACCGCCGATCACCACCGGGCCGCGCGGGAGCTGCTGCGCGTGTGCCGTCCCGGCGGCGACATCGGCCTGGCGAGCTGGACCCCGGACGGGTTCGTCGGCGAGATCCTCAAGATCGCCGGCAAGTACGTCCCGCCGCCGCCTGCCGCCCGGCCCGCCACCCGGTGGGGCACCGAGGACTACGTCACGGAGCTGCTCGGTCCCGCGGCGGCGAGCCTCACCTTCGAAGCGGCGTCGGTGCGGCAGCGGTTCCTGTCGGCCGAGCACTTCGCGGACTTCTTCATCGCCCATTACGGCCCGACGCACAAGGTGGCCGAGCGGCTGGACGAGGACGGCCTGCGGAACTTCCGCTCGGACCTGGTCGCCCTCGCCGAGGACGCGAACGTCACCACGGACGGGACCGTCGCCGCGGACTGGGACTATCTGATCGCCCGGGCCGTGGCCGCGTAGGCGAGCTCGCCGCGCAGGACGCCTGCCGCCGCCCGGATACCCGTCGGACCGGTCGCGGCGGCAGGTCCCGGCGGCAGGTCCGGTCACTCCATCGGGGTGATCGGCCCTCCGGCAAGCGCACAATTCACTCGCCTCGGCGTTTGACACAGCCGGCAGACCGCGCAAGTCTGGGCTGATAGGGCAGGCCGCCATCAGATCCGCGGCCGAGTATGCCGGGTCGCCGCGCAACCGCGGCGCCGTGCCTGGCACCACTGCCAAATCTGGAGGAGCAACGTCGTCATGGTTTTGCTGACCGACCACGCAGTGACAGCCATCCAGACCCTGACCGCCCAGCCTGGCGCACCGGAGGGCGGCGGCCTTCGCATCGCCGCCGACGAGACCCGCGGGTCGCTACGGCTGAGCCTGGCCTCCAGCCCGGCGCAGGGCGACGCGGTCGTTGAGGCGTCCGGCGCCCGGCTGTTCCTGGACCAGACGGCCACCGAGGTGCTCAACGACAAGACGCTGGACGCCGGCGCCGGCACCGACGGGCAGATCGAATTCACCGTGACGTAGCCGTCCGGCAGACACCCACGCACCGGCCCCGCCTCATCGGCGGGCCAGGTGGACGAACGCGGGTGGCAGGTTGGCCCAGACGGACGGGGTGCGCGACACGGTCCGGAACCGCGCGCGCAGCTCGGCGGCGAAGTGTCTGGCCGGTGGCGTCCACGCGGCGTGACTGTAGGCGAACGTACTGAAGCCGCCACCGGCGGCCAGCACGGTGGTGACGGCGTCGAGGATGCGGCGTCGCGTGCCGTGCTGAATGACCGTCCACGGCAGCCCGGAGACGACGGCGTCGACCGGGCCGTCGACCATGCCGGCGAGGTCCTCGGCGGTACCGGTCACGATCCGCACGGCCCGGCCCCGGTACCGGGCGGCGAGCTGCGCGGCGAGGTTCGGGTTGCGCTCCACGGCGATCAGCCGCGCGCCGGGCGACATCCGGCGCAGGATGACGTCGGTCACGGCGCCGGTACCCGGGCCCAGTTCGACCACGGTGTGCGCCCGTTCGAGGCCCAGGCCGTCGGTCAGGGCCCGGGCGAGCCGCGGCGAACTGGCCGCGACCGCGCCGGTCAGCCTGGGATGCAGCAGAAATTCCCGGAAGATCGACATGTGGCGAAGGTATGGACGGCAGCGGTCGTCGGGCGTCGTCCCGGCGGCCCGCCGGTGTCCTGCCACGGGTGGACGGCAGCCGGGCCCGGCGGCCGTATCGTGGAGCGGTGCACGGGCTCCTTGGCTGGTCAGGCCGCAATCCGTGGCTGGCCGAGGCGGCCCTCGCCGCGGTGCTGCTCGCGGCGGCGGCCGGGCTGCCCGACGGCCGGCCCTGGTGGGTGCGGCTGCCGTTGCTGCTCGTGCTGGTCTCGACGGTGTTGTGGCGGCGGCGGCACCCGCGCGCCGCGGCCGCGGTCGCCGTCGGTGCCGCATGGGCCGGGCTGCTCGGCGGGGTCTGGGAGCAGCACCTGCCGCTAGCGCACGTCGCGTTGCTCGTGGTGGTGTACACGCTGGTGGTCCGGGGCCGGCGGCGCAGCGCCGCGCTCGTCGCGCCGTTCGTCGCCGCGTTCTTCGTCGTCTGGGCGCTGCGCTGGTATCCGGGCGTCGACGCCGGTTGGGGCGCCGCCGGGTTCTGCCTGTCGGTCGGCACGGCGTGGCTGCTCGGCGAGTACGTGCGGGCCCGCCAGGAGTACGTGCGGGCGCAGCGCCGGGCGGTCGCCGCCGCGGCGATCGCCGGGGAACGGGCCCGGATCGCCCGGGAGCTGCACGACGTGCTCGCCCACAGCGTCGGGGTGATGGTCGTCAACGCCGAGGGTGCCCGGCTCATGCGCCATACCGATCCGGCGGTCGTGGACCGGACCCTCGGCCTGGTCAGCAGCACGGGCCGGGCCGCGCTGCAGGAACTGCGCCGCCTGCTCGACGTGTTACAGCCCTCCGGTGACGGCGTCCTGCCGCCGCCCGGCGAAGGCCACGGCCCGCCGCCCGGGGCGCCGGCCGACCTGCGTGACCTGGTGGCCCGGGCGGGAGCCGGCCTGGCCGGCGCGCGGTTGCGGATCGCGGGCAGCGCCGACGGCGTGCCGGCGTGGCTGCTCGGCCAGGTGTACCGCATCGTCCAGGAGGCACTGACCAACGTGCTCAACCACGCCGGCGCTCGCGCCTCGGTGGACGTCCTGCTGGATTTCGGTGCGCCCGGTCGCCGCCGCACGGTCCGCGTCGAGGTCGTCGACACCGGCGGGGACGGCGGCGGCCCGGGACTGCCGTCGTCCGGTCGCGGTCTGGCCGGCATGCGGCAGCGGGTGACGGACGCCGGCGGCACCCTGGAGGCGGCGCCGGTGCCGGGCGGATTCCGGTTGGCCGCGACCCTGCCCGTGGACGGCTCCACAGCCGCTTCTCAGCCGGCCACAGCGGCCTCTCAGCGCCGCGGCGGCAGGATGAGGCGGTGGCCGCACGGGTACTGATCTGCGACGACCAGGAGCTGATGCGGGTCGGGCTGCGCATGGTCGTGGACAGCCAGCCGGACCTGATGGTGGTGGGCGAGGCGGCCGACGGACCGGCCGCCGTGGCCCTCGCCGAGCAGCTGCGACCCGACGTGGTCATGCTGGACGTCCGCATGCCGGGCCTGGACGGTGTCGCCGCGACGGCCCGGATCCGCGCCGCCGTCCCGGCCGCCCGCGTTGTCGTGATCACCACGTTCGACCTGGACGAGTACGCGTTCGCGGCGCTGCGGGCCGGTGCGAGTGGCTTCGTGGTCAAGGACGCCCCGGCGGCCGAGCTGCTGGTCGCGATCCGCGGGGTGCTGCGGGGCGCCGCGATGGTGGCGCCGTCGGTCACCGGGCGGCTGGTCGAGCGGTACGTGACCGGCACCGCCGGCCCGGTCGCGGACGAGCGCTGTGCCGCGCTCACCGACCGCGAACGCGAGGTGCTCGGCCTGATCGCCCGCGGCCTGAACAACGCCGAGATCGCCGCCCGGCTGTTCCTCGGCGAGACCACGGTGAAGACCCACATCAACCGGATCCTGACCAAGCTGCGCCTGCGCGACCGGGTCGGTGCCGTCGTGTTCGCCTACGAGACCGGCCTCGCCCGCCCCGGCGCCGGACCCTAGGAACCGGCGAGCCTGCCGCGGCCGGCGCGGGCCGCTGCGCGGTCGCCTGGCCGTTCGGCGGGTCGCCGGGCGCCGGGCGGTCGCCTACGCTCGGGCCATGTCGCTCGCCTGGAGGCTCACCGCCACCGTTGTCGCCGTGGCGGGCTTCGCCGGGCTCGTGGTGTACCGGTTCGTGCTGCAGGCGATGTTCTGGCGGATCGAGCCCGCGTCCACGGGCACGTGGGTGGGCATGGCGACCTTCGCGGTCGCCCTCTTCGGGCCGTTCCTGGGCTACCTGTGGCTGACCCGCCGGCTGTTGCGCGCACCGGCGACGTTCCAGCGCGCCGATGACGGGGCGGCGTTCACCGTGACGGGCTCGCCGGTGCTGCCCGGTTTCCTGGCCATCGTGCTGATGCTGCAGGCCGGCGCGGCGGTGCCGTACGAGAAGGTGCCGGGCACGGACAGGATCGGGCTGCCTGCCGACCCGGCCCTGCAGGCGTTCATCGCGCTGCCCGCGCTGCTGGTCCTGGTCGCGCTCGCCGTGCTGTGGCTGCCGGGTGCGGGGCTGCGGCTGTCCCCGGCCGGGATCACCGTGCGGCACGCCTTCCGTGCCCACGAGATCGGCTGGGACGCCCTGCTCCCGGGCGGTCCGGCCCCGGTGCGCCGGTGGACGATGCGGCTGCGGTATCGCGGCCCGGGCGGCGATCCGCGCTCGTGCAGCGTCCCGGCGTTCTGGTTGTCCGTCGACGGCATCTTCCTCGCCACGGTCGTGCGGCACTACGCCGAGCGCCCGGAGCACCGCGCCGCCATCGGCACCGAGGTCGAGCTGGACCGCCTCCGGTCCGGCTTCCGGCGCCGGGCATCGCAGCCGCTCGTCTGAGGCGCGTCAGGCCGGGGCGAGGACGCAGAACTCGTTGCCCTCCGGGTCGGCCAGCACGATCCACGGGACGTCGCCCTGGCCGACGTCGGCGGGCGTCGCGCCGAGGGTCCGCAGCCGGGCCACCTCCGCCGCCTGGTCGTCACCGCGATACGGCACCACGTCGAGATGCAACCGGTGCCGTGTGTCCGTCAGGTGGGGCGTGCGGAGGAACTCGAGGTACGGCCCGGCGCCCTTCGCGGAGCGCAGCAGCGCGCGATCGTCGGTCACCTCGTGCGGGGTCCAGTCCATCGCCGCGCCCCAGAAGCCGGCCATGGCCCGCGGGTCCGCGCAGTCGACGACCACCGCGGCGATCGGCCCGGTGTCGCGGTAGCGTTCCCGAGGCTCCAGCACGCAGAACACGTTGCCCTCCGGGTCGGCCAGCACCGTCCACGGCACGTCGTCCTGGCCCGCATCGGCCGGCGTCGCACCGAGCTGCCGCAGGCGTGCGACCAACGCCGTCTGATGGGCCGCGGAGGTGGCGGCGAGTTCGAGGTGTGCGCGGTACCTCACCGTCTCGGGGTCCGGGACGGCGATGACGTCGACGCAGACCGGGGCGTCGGGGTCCGTCCAGTCGAAGCCCGCGGGTGCGACGCTCGTCGCACCGTGACCCGAGCGGGAAACCCAGCCGAGCGCCTCCGCCCAGAACGCGCCGAGCGCCGAGTCGTCCCGGGCCTTGAGATTCGCCTGAACAAGTCGCAGCGCCATGCCACCAACCCTATGCTCGGCCGGCGGCGCGATGCCCGGCCGGGCGGATCCGCACACGCCTGTATCACCGGAGCGCTCCGGCGCTCCCCCTGGTATGTGGCCAGTCGCAGTGGGACTGCTTGCCGGCGCCGGGGTGGTCGCGGGCTACCAGCACCAGCACCCGCACGCCCCGATGCCGCTGGTGTGGGCGGCCCTCGCCGTCGCGCTCGGCGGCTGCTCGGGCGGCATTCTCACGTACGGCCTGCGCCGCTGGGCCGAGCTGACCGCCGAGCATCCGGCACGGGTCCGCGAGGTCGCCGGTCCGGTGGTGGCGATCGCCGTCGGCGGCGTGCTGGCCGTCAACGTGACCCGGTTCCTGCCCGGGCCGACCGGCTACTGGCACAGCGGGCTGCTGGTCTGTCTCGCGATCCTGGCGGGCGTCCCGGCCGGTACGGTCATGTTCGCGATCCGGCGGGTGGCGTCCGCCGAGCCGTGCCCGGGCCCGCCGGGCCGGCAGGTCACCGTGCTGCTCGGCCTGCGCCGGTTGCTGCAGCGGCTGCTGGCCGCCGAGGGGGCCGTCGTCACGCTCGTGACGTTCCAGTTCGGCGCGTACTCCGAGCTCCAGCCGAACCCGCGGCCGGCGCAGTACGTTCTGATCTTCGGCGGTGTCGGCTCGGTGCTGGTCGCGGCGGCCTACGTGCCGGCCTGGACCGCCCTGCGGCACCGCGCCCACCTGCTGTGCCGCGAGCTGTTCCCGCTCGACGACCTCGACGACGGCGCCACGATTCTGAGCAACGCGGCGGACGGCCAGCGCCTCGAACAGGTCCTCGGCGCCGACCGCGGCATCCTGGCCGACCTGCAGAACGGCCTCGCCGTCGCCGCACCCCTGCTGGCCGGGGCGGTCGCCGCGTTCCTGCCGCACTAGTCCGCCGGACCGGCTCGCGCGGCCACAGCCGACGCCTTTCACCGCCGGCTTGAGCTCAACCTAGGTTGAGGTTCTATGGTCCACGGGTGCCACCGGAGCCGAACGCGCACCCGAAAGACCTGCTCACGGTCGGCGAGGTCACCGCCCGCACCGGGGTGGCCCCGTCCGCCCTGCGTTTCTACGAGGCCGAAGGGCTCATCACGGCCGAGCGCAACCGCGGCAATCAGCGGCTGTACCGGCGGCACATGCTGCGTCGCATCTCGCTCATCCTCGCGGCCAGGCGGCTCGGCATCCCGCTCGCCGACGTCGCGGAGATCTTCACCACCCTGCCCGCCGACGAGGCGCCGAGCCACCGGGACTGGGTGCGGGTGTCACGGTTGTGGAAACGCCAGCTCGAGGACCGCCGGCGGTACATCATGAATCTCGAGCGCCAGCTCACCGCCTGCATCGGGTGCGGCTGCCTCTCGATGCGATCGTGTGACCTGCTCAACCCGGACGACCGGCTGGGCACGCGCGGCGTCGGACCGGTCCGTCTCCACGAGGCGTGACCTCAAGCCAGGGCGCCGTCGTGGATCTGCGGCGGCAGGGCCGCTACGAACGCGTGGTCGCCCGGCACACGTCCGACCCGCGCGGCCCCGCCGGGAGAGCCGATCGCGGTGAAGAACTCGGCGTTGACGGCGGTGTACACGCTGAACTCGGCGGGAAGGTCGTCCTCGTAGTAGATGGCTTCGACCGGGCAGACCGGCTCGCAGGCGCCGCAGTCGACGCACTCGTCGGGTTGGATGTAGAGCATCCGGTCGCCCTCGTAGATGCAGTCGACCGGGCACTCGTCGACGCACGCCTTGTCCATCAGGTCCACGCACGGCAACGCGATCACGTAGGTCATGGCGCGGAGATTAGGTGCTCAACCGCACTTGAGCTCAAGTCCGGCTACGTCTGGTCCCACGCGCGTCCCGCATACTGCTGGAACGCCGCCGCCAGCTGCCGGCGGCGGGCCCGCACGAACCGCAGCTGGTGGAACACCACCATGTTGCGCTTCGGAATGTAGAACGGCGGCCAGCGGAAGAGGCCGCTGCCCAGGCGCGGCAGTGTGTTGGGCCGGTTGAGGTGGACCAGCACGCAACGCCGGCCCTCGAACCAGCCGATCTCGACGGTGGCGACGTCCTCCCAGCGGATCGTCCGGCGCCGGCCGGCAAGTGCCATCGCCATGCCGTCCCGGTTGATCCGCAGCCGCAGCGGCCACAGCACCACCCGCAAGGAGGCCACCGCGAACGGCAGGCCGAGGATCATCAACGGGATCCACAGCACGACCCACCAGTACTCACCGGTGTCCCACCCGTCGTCCGACGTCATCACGAACGCCGACACGGCGACGAAGAGGGCGCAGATCGCGAGCGCCGCCGACCAGGAAGATCCCCGCGATCTCCTCACGCGGCACGCCGGCCGAGCGCAGCACAGCCAGCGTGAGGGCGGTGGTGCGCTCCAGGTGGGGTAGGGCGACCTTCTCGACCCCCTCCCGCGTCAGGTGCAGGTCGGTGTTCACGAACGGGACATGGACCTCCGCCGTGGCGTGCCGGGACAGCTGCTCCTTGGCGGCCCGGACGCCCCGCCACAGCAGCTGCCGCGCGCCCGGACGTCCTCCGCAGCCACCGTAGTGTCCACTGTCCACCGCCCGATACGGCCGGCGCAGCGTGCCGCTCGCGGTCGCTGTCGCGACAAAACCTCTCGCGCCGCACCGCCCGCGGGTGGGACGCTCACGTCCCGTGAAACTCTTGTACTGCGCCCACTGCGGTGACATCGTGCGCCTCTTCCCCGAGAAACGCTTCTGCCGGTGCGGGAAGTCCTGGGGGCACTACCTCGACGACGGCGCCACGACGGTGCAGACCTGGCCGGGGTTGTCGCTCGGCATCGCCAACCCGGACTTCGTCCAGGCCCAGCAGGCGTTCGGCGACGACGTGACGCGATTCTCGCCGCTGCTCACCATGCGCTGCTGGATCAACCCGGCCTCGGAGCCCGACGTCAAGTTCGTCGTCGGTGCACCGACGGAGGGCACCGACGAACCCGGCGACACCGGCGGCGGGCTCGACGAGGCCGGACAGCAGACGGCCGACGCGTGACGACACCCCGACGCCGCTGCACTCCGACGACATCTTCGGGTACCAGCAGTGGTTCCTGTTCGACACCGTGTGGGTGGCAAGCCATCCCGAACTCGCACGGTCACTGATGCACTACGCCGAGCGTTGGGACCCGTTCGCGAATCGATGACGCCGCAGCGTCACCGGCGTATCGTCGGGTTCGTCCGCTATGCCCGGGGACCGCCTCGACGTTCACCCCGACTCGAATGTGCTCGAAAAAGATCTGGGCGTGCTTGTCGATTGGGGCCGGCCGTTTTCGTAGCCCTGGTGAGAGCCCGGCACCGAGCCGGTCATACACCCGCTGGAGGGCACGATGACCACCACCGTGAACACGACCCGAGCCACCACGTCAACCATCGGTACGCTGATCGGGACCGGCGTCGTCGCCGCGGCTGCCGCGAGCGCCGCCACCATGGCCGTCGCCGCCGCCGGCCATGCGGCGGGGGTCAGCCTCGACATGAGCGGCGAACCGATCCCGGTCAGCGGGTTCGGCGTGCTGACCGCCGCCTTCTCGCTGATCGGCGTGGCCATCGCCGCGGTGCTGTCCCGGGTCGCCCGGCGTCCGCGGCGCGCGTTCGTCCGCACGACGGTGGTGCTGACCGTCCTGTCGCTGGTGCCGGACGTGATCGCCGACGCCGGGGCGGCCACCAAGGCGCTGCTGATGCTCACCCACCTGGTCGCCGCCGCGATCGTGATCCCCGCTGTCGCACGCCGCCTGGCCGCCTGACCCGGCGTTTGCTGTCGCTGTCTCACCATCTAGCTACTGGAGGACCGTCATGAAGCAGTACCTGCTGTCCGTGCATGTCGTCGAGGGCGCGCCGGTGCCGTCCGACGAGGAGATGCAGACCGTGTTCAGGGAGACCGGCCGGATCAACGACGAGATGCAGGCCACGGGCGCCTGGGTCTTCGGTGGAGGGCTCCTGTCGCCGGACAGCGCCACCGTCGTGCGGGTCGAGAACGGCACCGCCACCATGAGCGACGGGCCGTTCGCCGAGACGAAGGAGCACATGGCCGGATTCTGGGTCATCAAGTGCGCGGACCTGGACCAGGCGCTGGCCTGGGCCGAGCAGTGCGCGGCGGTCTGCGGCCCGGTCGAGGTGCGCCCCTTCGACGAACTGTCCCAGGCCTGAACGGGAGCCGGTCACCCGACATGGACCTGGCGAGCATCTACCGCGCGGAGTACGGCCGCTGCGTCGCCACCCTGGCCCGCCTCCTCGGTGACATCAACCTCGCCGAGGAGGCGGTCCAGGACGCCTTCACCACGGCGCTGGAGAAGTGGCAGACCCCGCCGCCGAACCCGGGCGCCTGGATCGTGACCACCGCCCGCAACCGGGCCGTCGACCGGCTCCGCCGGGAGTCGACCCGTGAGGCCCGCCACGCGCAGGCCCTGCTGCTGCATCAACAGGACGAGCCCCAGGAGGTGGGCCCGGTGAAAGACGACCAGCTCCGACTCATCTTCACCTGCTGCCACCCGGCGCTCGCTCCCGACGCGCGGACCGCCCTCACGCTCCGCCTGCTCGGCGGCCTCGAGGTACCGGAGATCGCCCGGGCCTACCTGATGCAGGAGGCGACCGTCGCCCAGCGGATCGTGCGCGCCAAGAAGAAGATCCGCGACGCCGGGATCCCGTACCGGGTGCCCGCCGAACACGAGCTGCCGGACCGGCTGCCGCCCGTGCTCACCGTGCTCTACCTGATGTTCAACGAGGGTTACACGTCCACCGCCGGGCCGCTGATCAGAACGGACCTGTGCGCCGAGGCGATCCGGCTCGCCCGCGAGCTCGCCGCGTTGATGCCCGACGAGCCCGAGGTCCTCGGCCTGCTCGCCCTGCTGCTGCTGACCGAGGCGCGCCGACCGGCCCGGGTCGGCCCGACCGGCGAGCTGGTGCTGCTGGCCGACCAGGACCGGTCGTTGTGGAACCGGGCACTCATCGCCGAGGGCCACGACCTGGTCCGCCGTTGCCTGCGGCGCAACCGGCCCGGCCCGTACCAGATCCAGGCCGCGATCAGCGCGGTGCACACCGACGGCGCCGCCACCGACTGGCCGCAGGTCCTGGCCCTCTACGACCAGCTCCTCGCGCTCGCGCCGACCCCGATCGTCGCGCTCAACCGTGCGGTCGCCGTCGCCGAGGTGCACGGACCGGTGGTGGCCCTCGCCGCGCTGGAGGACCTCGACCTCCCGGGCTACCACCGGCTGCCCGCCACCCGGGCCGAGCTGCTGGCCCGGCTCGGCCGCGACGCAGCGGCCCTCGCCGCCTACGACGAGGCCATCGCACTGGTCACCAACGAGACCGAGCGTGCCTACCTGCAGGCCCGCCGTACCGAACTCACCCGTCCCAGGAGCACATCATGACCGCCACCTACACCTTCGACGTCTTCTCCAGCCTCGACGGCTTCGGCACCACCAGCGGCGACTGGGGTGGCTACTGGGGCAAGCAGGGTCCCGAGCTGCTCGAGCGCCGCCTCGCGCTGTACAGCGAGGAGCAGCGCATGGTCTTCGGGGCCGGCACGTACCGGGCGTTCGCGCACCTGCTGGCCGCGAGCACCGAGGACTCCGAGGTCCGGGACGCCTGGGTCACCCGGATGCGGAGCCTCCCGGCAACGGTGGTGTCGACCACGCTGGAGGGACCCCTCGACTGGCCGGACGCGACCGTCGTGAGCGGCGACGCCGTCGACGTCGTCGCCCGGCTCAAGGAGGAGTCCGAGGTGCCCTTGCGATCGCACGGCAGCCTGTCGTTGAACCGGGCGCTGATGGCCGCCGGCCTGGTCGACCTGGTCCAGGTGACGCTCTTCCCGGTGATCACCGGTCAGACCGGGACGGAGCCGATCTTCCAGGGGGCGGCCGACTTCGACCTGGAGCTGGTCGAGAGCCGGACGCTCGACGGTCGCACCCAGGAGCTCATCTACCGTCCCACCCTGCACGGCTGAGTGCGTCCGAGCGTTGCTACCCCGCCGCGCGGCCGTCCCCCGGCGTCCAGCCCGGGATCCGCTCCGCGAGCGCCGCGCGGGACTGCGGCGCCGGGAAGGGATCCGCGAAGTACTGGGTCTCGTGGGCGACCCGGCCGCCGGCGAACCGCATGATGCTCACCGAGTAGGTGGGCACGCCGTCGTAGGTGACGACGCATTCACTCACCCACAGGTCGCCGCCGCCGCTGATGCGCAGCACGGTGAAGTGACGCTCGGCGGGGTGGCCGCCGCGCTGGGCGGCGATCGCGGCGCGGCCACGGAACCGTTCGCCCGACTGGGGGTAGTCCAGGATCGCGTCCTCGGCGTACACGGCGTGCTCCGCCACGGTCTCGCCCGCCTCCGACGCCCGCCAGTGCTCCTCGATCGCGGCGCTGGTCCGCTGGTCGGCATCCACGGTGTCGGCCTCCCGCCGCTGGTCGTCCGCGACGCTCTTCCCCGAGCCGCGACACTCAACCCGGTTCCCGCTTGATCAACAGGTGCTCGGCGAACCGACCGGGCGACCGCCGGGTGAGCCGCCCGAAGAATTCCCCGAAATTGATGTAACCCGTCCGCGCAGCAGCGGCGTTTCTAGTAGCTGTCATCGCCTCCTCGCAACCCCCCGACAGCAAAGGAACGCCGCAATGCACCCCACCCCGAGTCCTCGAGCCCGACGGGTAGCGTGACGCCGCCATGAACGACGAAGAACATGACTTCGAGGTGTTCTACCGGGCCCGGACACCGGCGCTGCTGCGTACCGCGTACCTGTTGACCGGCGATCGGCACCTCGCCGAGGACCTGGTGCAGGACGCGCTGGCCCGCACCCACCGGTCCTGGCGCAAGCTGCGCGACGGGGGCAACCCGGAGGCGTACGCCCGCCAGGTCATGTACCACCTGCAGGTCAGCCGCTGGCGGCGCAAGCGGGTCGCGGAGTCACTGCCCGGCGAGCTACCCGAGCCGCACGACGGACGCGACCACGCGGGCGCCGCCGCCGACCGGCTGGCGCTGCGCAAGGCGCTGCTGGCGCTGCCCACGCGGCAGCGGGCGGCGCTCGTCCTGCGGTACTTCGAGGACTGCACCGAGGCGGAGGCGGCCGAACTGCTCGGTTGCCGCATCGGCACCCTCAAGAGCCACACGGCTCGGGGGCTGGCCGCACTGCGCAAGGCACTGCCGGACATCGCGCTGGAAGGAGCGAACCAGTGAACCACGACCTGTACGACCGGTTCTCGGACCTGGCGGCGGAGATGCCCGACACCGACCTGGTGGACCTGCGCGGCCGGGTGGACCGGACCTCCCGGTGGCTGCGCACCCGGCACGCGATCGCCACGACGGCCGCCGCGGTGGTGGTCGGTGCGATCGTGGTGGCCGGCGGCGTCGCGCTGGCCGGGCGCCCGGATCAGGCACCGTTGCCGCCGTCCACCTCCGCCTCGGCGGCACCGTCGCCGACGGCCGAACCGACGCCCTCGGCCGAGCCGTCCGGCACGATCGGCACGCCACCGGCTGCCGACTCCCTGGCCGGGACGTTGTCCTACCTGACCCTCCGGCCGGGCAAGCCGATCGAGCTGCGCCGTTACGTCGACGGTACCCTCCACACCGTCTCCTTCGGCACCGCCTCGGCCGGGGACGTGTACGGGCAGCCGTCGCCGGACGGCACGAAACTGGTCGTCAACACGTCGCCGAGCAAGGCCCAGATCACGCCCGGCGACCTGGTTGTCGTCGAGCCCGGCGGTGCCCGGCGGACCATCGCGCGCGACGTGCGATGGGACGGCGGCAACACGGCGGTGTGGACGCCCGACGGCACGGCCGTGGTCGCGGCCGGCGTCCGGTACAGCGTCAGCGGCGGTTCCGGTACGCCCGCCGGGTTCGTCCAGTACGCGCCCGGATACCTGGTGTACTCGGCGAACGGCGGCACCAGGGCGTACGCGAAGTCCGGCACACAGGTGGAGATCGCCGAGGCCGACGGCAGCGCGGCGCGGACCGTCGACATCGGCGGCCTCACCGAGTGCCAGCAGACGGCCGCCTGCCCGTCCTCCGTGCAGGCGGTCTCCGACGACGGCCGCTACGTCGCGCTCGGCAACGCGAACTCCGACCCGCAGCACGTGCACTCGGCGCACATCGTCTACGACACCCGGGACCACAAGCGGCTCTCCCTCGGCTCCTTCTCCCACGCCTGGTTCCCGCCGGGCGGCGGCGCGGTGCTGATCGCGCAGGACACGGTCAAGGTGCTCGACGCGAGCTGGCGGACGACCCACACGTACGCGCTGCCCGAGCCGATCGGCGCCGACACGTTCGTCTGGTACGCCCGCTAGCGGCGCGCGTGGCGCGGCGCCGTCAGGGCGAACGACACGGCACCACCCGCGAGGCCCAGCCCGGCGACGACAACCGGGCTGGGCGCGGGTCAGGGTGTGGGGGCGGCCAGGTCGCGGCAGCGGAGGGCCGCGGCCGTGTCGCCGACCGCCTCGAACGTCTCGGTCGCGCGCGTGTAGACCTGCCGGCTCTCGTCCGCCCGGCCCTGCTGGGCCAGTGTGGCCGCGAGCGCCTCCAGGCAGCGGGCCTGCGAACCGGACATCGGGAGCTGCTCGAAGAGGCCGATCGCCTCGGTGAACGTGGCGATCGCCTCGTCCGGGCGACCCAGCAGCCGAAGGCACACGCCGCCGGCGGCAAGCGCGTTCGGCCGGGTGACCGCCGCGATGCTCGGCGTCATGCCGGACCCGCCGTCGGCGGCCAGCTCCCACATCTCGCGGTAGCGCTCCAGTGCCTCGGCGTGGTGCCCGGCGCTGCGAAGGCACTCGCCGATCGTTCCGAGACACTGGCAGTACGCGTCGACGTCGCCGTCGGACTTGAACATCCGCGCGGCCTCGGCGACCGACGCGACCGCCTCGTCGAGCCGTCCGAGCCGCAGCAACGCGCCTCCGACGTACCGGTGGCCCCACGCGATCTGCTCCGGGACGCCGGTGTCGACGGCGGCACGCAGTACCTCGGCCGCGTACCGCATCGTGACCTCCGGGTCCGCGGGCGGCACCGCATGAAAGACCCGTGCCAGGTAGGTCAGCTGCGCGGCCTGATAGGCCCGGTCGCCGCGGGCGGCGGCCTGCGCGCCGAGACTGAAGACCTCCTGCCAGTGCGGCCATGCGTTCCACCAGCCGCCGAACCACCGCAACGACTCGGCGCAGTCGAGCACGGTCTCGTGCTGGCCGCTGCCCGCCGCGTGCCGCAGTGCCTCCAGCCAGTTGTCCGCGTCCGCCTGGAGCCAACGGCCGGCCTCCTCGACGGAGGACAGGCCGGGAAGACCGGCGGCGGGACGGTCGGGGCGGCCGTGGCTGGACTCGAACCACCGGCCGGCGGTGGTGGCCGTCCGCAGCAGCCACGACATCATCCGGTCGGTGGCCGCGCCGCGGTCGGCCTCGGTGTCCTCCCGGTGCAGCCGGTCGCGGGCGAACAGCCGGACGAGGTCGTGGAACCGGGACCGGCCCGACGGGCCGTCCTGCAGCAGCCCGAGGTCGACGAGCTCGTCGAGGGCACCCCAGGCGTCCTCGATCGAGGTGTCGCCGAGCACGGCGGCGAGCGCGGCGTCGAAGTCCGGGCCGGGCACCAGGGCGAGCCGCCGGAAGACCCGCCGCGCGGTGTCCGGGAGCTGGTCGTAGGACATCCCGAACGCGGTCGCGATCTCCAGGTCGCCGGCCTTGAGCTGGCTGAGGCGGCGCTCCTCGTCCGTCATCCGGGCGGCGAGCTCGGCGGCGCTCCAGCCCGGCCGGCTGACCAGCCGGTTGCCGACGATGCGCAGCGCGAGGGGCAGGCCGCCGCACAGCTGCGCGAGCTGGGTGAGTGCCGGTTCACCGTCCGCTGCCGAGCGTTCGCCCAGAATCCCGGTCAGCAGGCCGGTGGCTTCCAGCACCGGCAGGGGGCCGAGGCCCAGCCGGCGCACACCCTCCAGGCCCGGCAGCAGCCGCCGGCTGGTGACCAGTGCCCTGCTGCCGGCGCCGCCGCCGGGCAGCAGCGGGCGGACCTGCTCCTCGGACGCGGCGTTGTCGAGCACCACCAGGGCGCGCCTGTCGCGCAGCAGTGAGCGGTACAAGGAGGCACGCCCGGGTGTGTCGCCCGGTAACTGCTGGTCAAGGATGCCGAGCGCACCGAGCAGGAGCCTCAGCGCGTCATCGACGGCGACGGGGTGCTGGGACATCCCCAACAGGTCGAGGAAGAACACCCCGTCGGTGAAGTGCGCCCGCACGGCGTGGGCGGCGCGAACCGCGAGGGTGGTCTTTCCCAGGCCGGCGGCGCCGCTGACGAGTGCCACACCCGCGGCGCCGGGCAGGCTGTCGGCGCGCACGAGCTCGTCGGTCCAGGCCAGCTCCGCGACCCGGCCGGTGAAGTCGTCGACGGACCGGGGCAGCTCGCACAGGCCGCTCGGGCGCGTCCAGTGGTCCCGCAACCGGCCCTCCCGGGCCAGGTCGACAAGCTGCCCGCGGGCGGTGTCGTCGAGCCGGAGCGCGTCGGCGAGGGCGGTGACCGTCCGATGCTGCGGTCCCCGGCTGCGCCCGCGCTCCATGTCCGACAGCGCCCGGGCGCTGACCCCCGACGCTTCAGCGAGCTGCTCCAGCGTGAGTCGCGCCGCGCGCCGATGGCCACGCAACACATCGCCGAAGCCGGGCAGCTCAGTGATCGGGCGTCACCTCCAGGCCGACGAGCGTACCTTCACGGCGTCGCCGCGTCGTCAGCGGCGCTCGGCGGACCGGCGGCGCCGTGGCAACCGTCGATGCGCGGACTGCCACCGGGAAACCTTGCCAGCGTGTCTTCCGCCGACCCGCACCGGGCACATAGGCTGTCGGCCCGGACACCAACTTCACGGGGAGACATGGCTTGACTACGATACGTCGCCGTACTGTGCTGGCCGCGATCGGCGCGATGGCCACCGCACCAGCCGCCGCCGTCGCACTCTCACCGACCGCCGCCTATGCCGCCGACGACTACGCCTCGAACACGGCGCTCTACGCGGATCCCTCGCTCGCCGAGGGCGTGGACTACGCCCGCCGGTACCACCGGCACGAGGCGGTGGACAACAGCGACACCGCCGCCGCTGCGTTTCCGGACACGGTCGTGCTCGCCCTGCACGGTGGCGGCATCGAACCGGGCACCTCGGAGCTCTGCATGGCCATCGCCGGCTACCACCCGGCCACCGGATCGGTCGAACCGGTCGGCGGACCGACCTACGACTACTGGATGTTCGAGGGCATCCGCTCGTCGAACAACAGCCCGCTGCACGTCACGTCCACCCATTGCGACGACCCGGTCGCCCGCGCCCTGGCCGCCGGCGCCCGGCGCGCCGTCTCACTGCACGGCTGCACCCCGGCCCAGGCCGGCCTCGCCGACGGCACGGCCGCAGTCCTGATCGGCGGACTGGACACCACCCTCAAGAACGAGCTGCTCTCCCTCTTCGCCATCGGCAGCATCCAGGGCATCCAGGACATCCAGGCCTACGACGCGGCCAGCATCCCGGCGCTCGGCGGCGACGATCCGGCGAACATCGTCAACCGCACGCTCACCGGCGGCGGCGTGCAGCTCGAGCTCACCACCCCGCTACGGAACGCGATGTTCACCACCAACACCCGGGCGCAGCGCAAGAACACCACCACACCGGCCTTCTGGCGGTTCGTGAACGTGGTGCGAACGGCGCTGCAGTAACGACGTCGGCGCGGGTCAGATCAGTCCCTGCGCGAGCATCGCCTCGGCGACCATGCGAAAACCGTCGATGTTGGCGCCGGCGACGTAGTTGCCCGGCATGCCGTACTCCTCGGCGGTGGCGTAGCAGCGGGCGTGGATGTCGCGCATGATGCCCTGCAGCCGTTGCTCCGAGTACGTGAACGTCCACGAGTCGCGGCTGGCGTTCTGCTGCATCTCCAGCGCGCTGGCCGCGACCCCGCCCGCATTGGCGGCCTTGCCCGGGGCGAAGCGCACACCGGCCTCGGTGAACATGCGCACCGCCTCGGGCGTGGTCGGCATGTTGGCCCCCTCCACCACCGCGGCGCATCCCCCGGCGATCAGGGCAGCGGCGTCACCAGCGTCGATCTCGTTCTGCGTGGCGCACGGAATGGCGACCGTGCACGGGACCTCGCGCCAGAGACTGCCTCGCGGCACGAACGACGCGTGCGGGCGGTGCTGGACGTACTGCTCGATGCGTTCCCGCCGCACCTCCTTGATCTCCTTGAGGACCGCCACGTCGATGCCCTTGTCGTCGAGCACGTATCCGGACGAGTCGGAGCAGGCCACCACGAGGCCGCCGAGCTGGTGCACCTTCTCGACCGCGTAGATCGCCACGTTGCCGGAGCCGGAGACCACCACCCGCTGGTTCTCGATGCCGTCCCCGGCGGCGCGCAGCATCTCCTCGGCGAAGAACACCGCACCGTAGCCGGTCGCCTCCCGGCGCACCTGGGCACCGCCGTAGGCCAGGCCCTTGCCGGTGAGGACCCCGGACTCGTAGCGGTTCGTGATGCGCTTGTACTGCCCGAACAGGTAGCCGATCTCGCGGCCGCCGACGCCGATGTCGCCCGCCGGCACGTCGGTGTACTCGCCGATGTGGCGGTACAGCTCGGTCATGAACGACTGGCAGAACCGCATCACCTCACGGTCGGAGCGGCCCTTCGGGTCGAAGTCCGACCCGCCCTTGCCCCCGCCGATCGGCATGCCGGTCAGGGCGTTCTTGAACAGCTGCTCGAACCCGAGGAACTTCACGATCCCGAGGTAGACCGACGGGTGGAAGCGCAACCCGCCCTTGTACGGACCGAGCGCGGAGTTGAACTCGACCCGGAAGCCGCGGTTGATGTGCACCTCACCGCGGTCGTCCTCCCACGGCACCCGGAAGATGATCTGCCGCTCCGGCTCGCAGATCCTCTCGATGATCTTCGCCTGGGCGTACTCCGGATGCTTGTCCAGCGCGGGGGCGACGCTGTCGAGCACCTCCCGCACCGCCTGATGGAACTCACCCTCACCGGGGTTGCGGCGCATCACCGCGCTGAAGATCGAGTCGAGTTTGTCCCGCGTCGACACGGTTGTCCTTCCGGTGTGGTTCGTCCGAGCGTCGTCACCCTGCGTGAAGGGGCCACAGCTGTCCGTGCAACGTCGAACGACGTGGTGAGCCATCGTTGCACTGTGGCGGGCCCCGCGGCGACACTCCGTGCTGATCTCCACAACGACGGTGACGGTCTTCACAGCAAACGGGTGGCCACCGTGCCGGGAGCGCTGCGGCAGGCCGCCTCACCGCAGTCCGCCGTCGGCCAGGAGCGATCACGCGCTCAGGTGAAGTAGTGGCCGAGTTCGAGGTCGGCGATCAGTCCGGGCTGGGTGGGTTGCCATCCGAGCAGGTCGCGAGTGATCCGCGCCGAGGCCGGGCCGTCGATGCCCCAGAAGCCGCCGAGCCAGCCGACGTAGTCGCCGGCCTGCTCCGCGGTGACCGAGACCGCGGGAATGCGCAGGTGTGCGGCGAACGCCTCGGCGACCGCACGGATCGGCACGCCCTCGTCGCCGACCGCGTGCAGCACCGAGCCGGCCGGCGCGGACTCGACCGCCAGGCGGAACAGCCGCGCGGCGTCGTCGCGGTGGACGGCCGGCCAGCGGTTGCTGCCGTCGCCGACGTACGCCGCGGCGCCCTTGTGGCGGGCGAAGCCGATCGCGGTGGCGGTGAAGCCGTTGTCGCCCTTGCCGTGGGTGGCGGGTGGGAGCCGCACGATCGAGGAGCGGACCCCGCGGCCGGCGAGCGCGAGGGCGTGACCGGCGTTTGCCATCCGCCCGCCGGCGCCGCCGACCGGGCCGCGGTCGCCGCCGTCCGGGGCCAGCCCGTCGCGTTCCGTGGCGACGACACCGGGCGGCAGGCCGAGCACGCCGAACATGCCGGAGGCCATGACGAACGGCTTGCCGGTGCCGGCGAGGGCCTCGCCGAAGGCACCGATCGCCGCGCGATCGGCGTCGGTGGCGGCGGCGAAGTCGCCGGCGAAGAACATGTCGTGCTTGAACGCGAGGTGCACGACACCGTCGCAGGAGGCGGCCGCGTCGCGCAGGATGTCGAGATCGTCGAGCGACCCTCGGCGGGCCTGCGCTCCCATCGCCTCCAGGGATCGGGCCGCCGCGTCGGAGCGGGCCAGCCCGGTGACCTTGTGGCCGGCGGCGGTCAGCTCGGGGACGAGCCCGCGGCCGACCCAGCCCGACGCTCCGGTGAGGAACACGTGCACGGGGGTACCTCCATATTCCTAGAACGACCGTACAAGAAATTAAGATAGTACGATCGTTCTAGAAACGGCAACGCGAGATGGATCACGAGGCGGAGATGGCGGGACGTCCGGTCAACCACCAGCGGCGCGCCGACCTGCTCGACGCCGCGGTCGACTACGCCGTCGAGCACGGGTTCGCCGAGCTGTCGTGGCGGCCGGTGGCCTGTGCCCTCGGGGTTTCGACCACGACGCTGGTGCATCACTTCGGCACCAAGGAGCAGATGCTCGAGGCGATTCTCGGCCGGTTGCGCGAGCGCACCTTCGCAGCCACGAGGGATGCGGCCGGCGACCAGCCCGACCTGGCCGCGGCGGTGCGGGCGGTCTGGGCGCGCACCGCCGACCCGCGCCAGTCGGCGGAGTTCCGGCTGTTCTTCGCGGTCTACGGACGCGCCCTGCAGGCGCCGCAGCAGTTCGCGAAGTTCCTGGACCAGGTCGTGGCCGACTGGATGAGCTCCCTGGTCGAGGCGCAGGGGCCGGACACCGACCCGGCGACGGCGAGACGCACCGCCACCCTGGTGATCGCGACGATCCGCGGGCTGCTGCTCGACCTGCTGACCACCGGTGACCGGGACCGCGTCCAGGACGCCGCCGAAACCTTCCTGGCGACGCTCGAGCCCGACCCGCGTCACAGGTAGCTGACGCCGGTCAGGTCCTCGGCCGCCGCCCACAGCCGCCTGCCGACGGCCGGATCGGCGGCCTCGCGGCTGAGCCGGGCCTCGGTGACCCGGCCCCGCGTCTCGAAGAGCCCGGCCGGGCCGAAGAACTGGCCGCCCCGCACGCCGGGGCCGGTCGCGGCGCGCAGCTGCGGCAGCGCACCCCGCTCCACCGACTGGGTGGCCAGCAGGCCGAGCCACGCGACCGCCCGCCCGATCCGGCCGCGGTGCTCCCAGGCCCGCGGGGTCAGGTTGGTCCGGGTCAGGCCGGGGTGGGCGAGCACGCTGAGGACCGGCGACCCGGCGGCGCGCAGGCGGCGGTCGAGCTCGACGCCGAAGACCGTGGTGGCGAGCTTCGACCGGCCGTAGGCGGCCGTGGCCCGGTAGTCGCGCTCGAACATCAGGTCGTCGAAGTCGAGGTGCGCGGTCTTGTGGGTGATCGAGCTGAGACTGACCACCCGGGGTTCCCGCGCGGCGGCCAGGTTGCCGAGCAGCAGGCCGGTCAGCGCGAAGTGGCCCAGCATGTTGGTGCCGAGCTGCAGCTCGAAGCCGTCGGCGGAGGTGCGGCGCGGGCCGAGCAGGACCACGCCGGCGTTGTTCACCAGCAGGTCGATCGCCGGGTGGTCGGCGGACAGCTTGGCGGCGAACGCGCGTACCGAGTCGAGGGAGGCCAGGTCCAGCTCGCGGACCTCGACGTCGCCGCCGATCCGGCGGGCCGCCTGCCCACCGGCGGCGGTGTTGCGCACGGCGAGCACGACGTGGGCGCCGTGGCGGGCCAGCTCGGTCGCGGTGACCAGGCCGAGGCCCGAGTTCGCGCCGGTCACGACGGCGATCCGGCCGTGTTGGTCGGGGATGGTCATCTGCTGCTCCTCGCGGTAGCGGTTCGGTCGACCGCCGACGCTAGGAGCACCGGACGCCGGCTCGGTAGGACCGCCGGACCTACCTTGGGTGCGCGGCGACGCGGCACACTTGCGGCATGACCCATCCGTACGCCCGTGAGCTCGGCGACTTCCTGCGCGCCCGGCGCGGCCGGCTGCGCCCGCACGACGTCGGCCTGGAGCCGGGCGGCCGGCGCAAGGTCGCCGGGCTGCGGCGCGAGGAGCTGGCCCTGCTCGCCGGGCTGAGCACCGACTACTACCAGCGGATGGAGCAGGGCCGGGAGGTGCGTCCGTCCGACGACGTCCTGGACGCGCTCGCCGGTGCGCTCGGCCTCGACGACGAGGAGCGCCGCCACCTGTACATCCTGGCCCACGCCGCCCGCCGGCCGATGCCCGCCCGGGTGGACCGCGGGCCGGAGCGGGTGCCCGACAGCACGCGGCGGCTGCTGCGCGTGATCGACACCCCGGCGGTCGTGCTCGGCCGCCACCTCGACCTGCTCGACTGGAACCCGATGGCGCAGGCGCTGCTCGGCGACCCGGAGGACTACCCGCCCGACCGGCTCAACATGCTGCTGCTGATGTTCGACGACACGCTGACCGGCGAGCGGAGCTGCCCGGACTGGGAGCGGCAGGCCCTGGAGTACATCGGCATGATGCGCGCCGCCGTCGCCACCGACCCCACCCATCCGCGCGCCACCGCGATCGTCGGCGAGCTGAGCATCCGCAGCGCCGAGTTCCGGCGGCTGTGGGCCCGTCACGACGTGCGCGAGTCGGTCAGCGGTACCAAGACCTTCAGGGTCCCCGAGGTGGGAGACCTCGTCCTGCACTGGGACACGTACCCGCTGCCCGGCAACCCCGGCCCGGTCATGCTGGTCTTCACCGCCGAGCCGGGCAGCGCCGACGCGGACCGGCTGCAGCTGCTGGCGTCGCTGCACGCGACCCGCACGGCGCGCGCCAGGAAACCGTGACGGCGTCTACGCTGCGCCCATGCGGACGAGTCGTCGTTGTGTGAAGTGCCAGTGCCCGCGCCTGTGGCACGTCGACCCGGTCATGGTCCCCGACACCGACAGCAGCAACGTCGTCGAGATCCTGCCGGCCGTGGCCCGGGCGGGTTCCGGAGCGGCGGTCACCGGGGAGTTCAAGAAGCGCGTCGAGGCGGGCCGCTTCGAGGTGTGGATCTGCAGCGCGTGCGGGTACACGGAGTGGTACGCGCACGAGGTCAACGACATGCTCGCATGGCTCAGCCGCAATCCCCGCTCGGGCGTGCACTATTCCGACGCCGACGCGGCAAGCTGACCAGGTGGTGATCGAGGCCATCCGCGACGGTGACGTGGCGGCCGTCCGTCGACACCTGTCCGCGCTGCCCCACGAGGCCCAGTGGGGGGACGAGGGCCGAACGGTCGCCGGTGCGGTGGCCCTTCTGGGCGGCCCGGGGTTCGCGCAGCTGCTCTACGAGTCCAGCACGGCCGTGCCGTCCGGACCGTGGGGCGAGATCGACCCGCCGGTGTGGGCCGCCGAGCACGGGGCCAGCGAGCTGCTGAAGCTCCTGCTGCACCGCTACCCGGCGTCGGAGGCCACGCTGCGCCGTGCGCTCGACGCGGCGCGGGCCTGGCTCGGCGTCGACCCGGAGGCCGAGCTGCGGCGCCGGTCGGGGGCGGCGGACGGCGACGCCGTCACGGTGGAGCGGGACCACCTCACGACCGATGAGTACGCACCCCGGGCGCTGCGAATCCGTGTGCGTACCGCCGACGGCCGATGGGCGGAGGTCCTCGCCGGGCACCGGGCCGTCGTCACCGTCCTCGAGCAGTTGCTGGAGCTTCCGGTCACGCGCGACGAGCTGCTCGCGCGGGCGCTGTGGTCGGCGGACCAGGAGTCGTGCGACTGGTCGGCGTCGCGGCACGCCGTCATGGGGCGGTTCCCGGCGGAGGAGACCTTCCGATGGGCGGCCGGTCGGCTCGCCGACGCCGACGTGGCGGTGCGCCGGTTCACCGCCGAGCTGCTGCACTTCTCGACGCTCGGCGGGGAGGCCGCCGACGCGCCGTACGCCGCCGATGCGCTGTCGGTACTGCGGGGGCGGATGGCGGCCGAGACCGACACCGAGGCGCTGTGCAGTGTGCTCGGTGCGTACGCGGGCTTCAGCGAGACCGGCGCGATCCTCCACGAGTTCCTGCCGTTCGTGCAGGACCCTCGCCCCGAGGTGCGCGGCCGCGTGGCCGGGGAGATCCTCAACGGCCGCGGCGGTCCCGCGGACGACCCACCGCCGCACATCTTGGAGACGATGCTGAGCCTCGCCCGCGACCGGGACCCGGCGGTCAGCGCGACGGCGACGGCCGCGCTCGTCTACTCCCCGATCGACGGCCCCGCGCTGCGTGAGCTGCTCGCCGCCCGGATGGCCGGCGACGACCGGGAGGTGCGGATTCGTGCGGCGACCGGACTGGCCCTGCGCGGCGACGCGCACGCCTTGGCGCAGCTGCGCCGGATGAGCGACGAGGACGGGTACGAGTCGCTCGCCTTTCACGAGCTCGACCACGTGGAGCGCATGCTCGCGCGTTGACCTTGGAACCTCACGTGTTCCAAGGTCAACCCGGGCTCAGGAGACGACGGTGTCCGTGGTCAGGTCGGTGACCACGCCGGTGTTGGCGTCGTACGACAGCTCGTAGACGCCGTCGCCGTTGGAGTCGAGCGCTGCGAAGTCGGGCTCGCCGTCGTGGTCCAGGTCGCCGATCAGCACGTTGCTGCCGTCGTCGGTGGTGTACACCTGGGCCGGGTCCTCGTCGCCGTCGCCGTCGAGGTCCTTGCTCAGGCTGACGTAGTCGTCGCTCATACACGTCCTTCAGTCGGAGGTGCGCTGAAGCGTAACGGCCACGTTCGTCATGTGCCCTTCAGGGGGTACGGGATGAAGGTGCTGCGGTTCTCGTCCAGATCGAGGCGGCCGCTGATCGGTGCCGCCGCCCGTTGCGGGCAGGTCGCGCGCTCGCAGGTCTTGCAGCCCGGGCCGATCGGCGTCGCCGCGTCGGCGTCGTGCAGGTCCATACCCGTCGAGTAGACCAGCCGCGCGGCGTGCTTGAGCTGGCAGCCCAGGCCGATCGCGTACATCTTGCCGGGCTGGTTGTAGCCGCCGTGGTGCCGCACGACGGTCCGGGCGATCCAGAGGTACCGCTGACCGTCCGGCATCGACGCCACCTGCGTGACCACGCGGCCCGGGGAGCTGAACGCCTCGTAGACGTTCCACAGTGGACACGTGCCGCCGGTGCGGGAGAACGGGAAGCCCGTCGCGGACTGCCGCTTCGACATGTTGCCGGCCCGGTCGACCCGCACGAACGAGAACGGGACGCCCCGGGCGCGGGGGCGCTGCAGGGTGCTGAGGCGGTGGCAGATCGTCTCCCAGCCGATCGCGAAGTGCTCGGTGAGCAGGTCGATGTCGTAGCGGCGCTGCTCGGCGGCGGTGAGGAACTGCTCGTACGGCAGGATCAGCGCCGCCGCGAAGTAGTTGGCCAGGCCGACGCGGGTGAGGATCTGGGTCTGGACGTCGTCGAACCGCTCCTCCTCGATGATCTCGTCGATGACGTCGGCGTACTCCAGCAGGGCCAGCTGGGCCGCCATCCGCATCGCCTCCTGCCCGGCCCGGATCGACGTCGACAGGTGCAGCGTGCGGGTCTGCGGGCGGTAGCGGTGCAGCTCGCCGCCCAGGGCGTCGGCGTCGTCGTGGACGACCCGGATGCCGTGCCGGTCGGTGAGGCGGTCGCGCAGCACGGTACGGATGCTGCCGCGGCGCAGCCCGATCTGCGCGGCGAGGGCCTCGGCCGCCTCGTCGAGGTCGGGCACGTAGTTCTGCCGGCGGTAGAAGAACTCCGTCACCTGGTCGTGCGGGCTGCGGCCCAGCTCGCCGCGGTCGCCGACGAGCTCGGTGAGCTGGTCGGCCACCTGGCGGTAGCGGCGGTGCAGCTCGATCACCGACGTGGCCAGCTCCGGCAGCCGGGTGGCGAGCTCGGTGAGGTCGGCGACGCTGCCGGCGCCCGGCAGCGCCTCGCGCAGGCTGGCGACGAGCTGCGGGGTGTCGTGCGGCGCGAAGACGGCCGGGTCGACGCCGAACAGCTCGGTGGCCCGGATGAGCACCGGGGCGGTGAGCGGGCGCACGTCGTGCTCGATCTGGTTGAGGTAGCTGGGCGAGATGGCCAGGTGCCGGGCGAGGTCGGTCTGGCTCAGCCCGTGGTCCTCCCGCAGCCGGCGCAGCCGGGCCCCGGCGAAGATCTTGGTGATGGCGGCTCACCTCCCCCGAGTGTTATAGCACCGCTGTGAAATGACGAATTCGCAAGTTGGCAAACTAGCCCCGGAAATTCGCAGGATTTCGCTTCATGCGTCCCTCGACCTGCCTGCACGGCCCGTGTGACGGTGAAGGTACCCACCACACCAGCGGCGGACCAGCGTCGGTCCGCTCGGTCCCCCGTGCGTTGGGCCCCGCCGGCGGCGCACGGGGGACCACAGCACATTTGCGAAACATTTGCGAACGAGGAGCACGCTATGAACGCGGTCGAACTTTTGCGGCAGGAATGGGCCACCGACCCCCGCTGGCAGGGCGTGCGGCGCAGCTACGGCCCCGAGGACGTGGTGCGGCTGCGCGGCACCGTCCAGGAGGAGCACACCCTGGCCCGGCTCGGTTCGCAGCGGCTGTGGCAGCTGCTGCACGACGAGGACTACATCCACGCGCTCGGCGCACTCACCGGCAACCAGGCCGTGCAGATGGTCCGGGCCGGGCTCAAGGCCATCTACCTGTCGGGCTGGCAGGTGGCCGCCGACGCGAACCTGGCCGGCCACACGTACCCCGACCAGAGCCTGTACCCGGCCAACTCGGTGCCGGCGGTGGTCCGCCGGATCAACAACGCGCTGCTGCGGGCCGGGCAGATCACCACCGCCGAGGGCGACACGTCGACCCACTGGATGGTCCCGATCGTGGCGGACGCCGAGGCCGGCTTCGGCGGCGTGCTCAACGCCTACGAGCTGATGACCGGCATGATCGTCGCGGGTGCGGCCGGCGTGCACTGGGAGGACCAGCTCGCGTCCGAGAAGAAGTGCGGCCACCTCGGCGGCAAGGTGCTCATCCCGACCGGCCAGCACGTGCGCACCCTCGAGGCGGCCCGCCTCGCGGCCGACGTCGCCGGCGTGCCGTCGCTCATCGTGGCCCGCACCGACGCGCAGGCCGCCACGCTGCTCACGACCGACGTCGACGAGCGCGACCTGCCGTTCGTCACCGGCGAGCGCACCGCCGAGGGCTTCTACCGGTTCCGCAACGGCGTCGAGGCGTGCATCGCCCGCGGCCTGGCCTACGCGCCCGTCTCCGACCTGCTGTGGATGGAGACCAGCACGCCGGACCTGGAGGTCGCGGCCCGCTTCGCCGAGGCGATCAAGTCGCAGTACCCGGACCAGATGCTGGCGTACAACTGTTCGCCGTCGTTCAACTGGCGCAAGCACCTCGACGACGCCACCATCGCGAAGTTCCAGCGGGAGCTCGGCCACATGGGGTACAGGTTCCAGTTCATCACCCTCGCCGGCTTCCACGCGCTGAACTACTCGATGTTCGACCTGGCCCGCGGCTATGCGGCCGAGGGCATGCCGGCCTACGTCGCGCTGCAGGAGCGGGAGTTCGCCGCCGAGGCCGACGGCTACACGGCCGTGAAGCACCAGCGCGAGGTCGGCACCGGCTACTTCGACCTGATCAGCACCGTGCTCAACCCGGCCGCCGAGACCACCGCCCTGCGCGGTTCGACCGAGGCGGAGCAGTTCGCGTGAGGTACAAGATCATCGGCCCGATGGCCGACCGCTACGACGAGGTCCTCACCCCGGAGGCGCTGGACTTCCTGGTCGCCCTCGACGGCCGGTTCGCCGGCCGTCGGGTGGCGCTGCTGGACACCCGCCGGGCCCGCCGGGCCCGGTTCGCCTCCGGCCAGCTGCCCGACTTCCGGCCGGACACGGCCCACGTCCGCCAGGACCCGACCTGGCGGGTGGCGCCGCCCGCGCCGGGCCTGCAGGACCGCCGCGTCGAGATCACCGGCCCGCCGGACCGCAAGATGACGATCAACGCGCTGAACTCGGGCGCCCGGGTGTGGCTGGCCGACTTCGAGGACGCCACCGCGCCGACCTGGGACAACGTCATCAGCGGCCAGCTGAACCTGATTGACGCCCTGGACGGGCGCATCGACTTCACCGACGAACGCGGCAAGCGCTACGCCCTGGGGAACGACCTGGCCACCATCGTGGTCCGCCCCCGCGGCTGGCACCTCGTGGAGAAGTGGATCGTCGTCGACGGCCGCCCCATCTCGGCGAGCCTCGTCGACTTCGGCCTGTACCTCTTCCACTGCGCCCGGCGGCAGCTCGCCGCCGGCAAGGGCCCGTACTTCTACCTGCCGAAGCTGGAGGACCACCGCGAGGCGCGGCTGTGGAACGACGTCTTCGTCTTCTCCCAGCAGTACCTCGGGCTGCCGCAGGGCACCATCCGCGCCACGACGCTCATCGAGACGATCACGGCGGCGTTCGAGATGGAGGAGATCCTCTACGAGCTGCGTGACCACTCGGCCGGGCTGAACGCGGGCCGGTGGGACTACATCTTCAGCATCATCAAGAACCTCGGCCAGTGGCCCGAGTTCGTCCTGCCGGACCGCGCCGAGGTCACGATGACGGTGCCGTTCATGCGGGCGTACACCGAGCTGCTCGTGCGCACCTGCCACCGCCGCGGCGCGCACGCGATCGGCGGTATGGCGGCGTTCATCCCGAGCCGCTCCCCCGACGTCAACGCCGCCGCGGTCGCCCGCGTCCGCGCCGACAAGGAGCGCGAGGCCGGCGACGGCTTCGACGGCTCGTGGGTCGCGCACCCCGGCCTGGTCGACGTCTGCCGGGACGTGTTCGACGCGGTCCTCGGCGACCGCCCGAACCAGCTCGACCGGCTCCGCGACGACGTCGAGGTCACCCAGACGGACCTGCTGGCGGTCGACAAGACGCCCGGCCAGGTGACGGCGGCCGGCCTGCGCGCGAACATCGGCGTGGCGCTGCGCTACATCGACGCCTGGCTGGGCGGCACCGGCGCCGTGGCCCTGTCGAACCTCATGGAGGACGCGGCGACCGCCGAGATCGCGCGCTGCCAGGTGTGGCAGTGGCTGCACCACGGCACGCCCCTGGCCGGTGGCGGCATCGTGTCCGAGGACCTGGTCCGCTCGATCCTGGCCGAGGAACTGGCCGCGCTGACGGCGGACCGCGACCCGGCGGACCGCGCCCGCGCCGAGGCGGCGGCGGCGATCGTGGAGCACACGGCGCTGGACGAGGCACTGCCGGCGTTCTTCACGACGGAGGCGTACTCGCACCACCTCGCGCCGTCGGCCGGGTCGCGCTGACGGCCGGCTCTGGCGGCTGTCGTCCGGCGGCCGGGCCGGACCATCGCCCGGCGGCCGGGCCGGCCGCCCGTCAGCCGCCGATGCGGACGGTGACCGGCGCCGGCCGCCGCACGACACGCCCGCCGTGCGGCGCAAGCGCCGAATGCGGTCACCGCCCGGCGGCCGTCAGCCGCCGATGAGGGCGGTGACCGCGCCGGCCTGTCGCACGACGCGTCCGGTCGTGCGCTGGTAGCGGCGGATGAGGTCACCGCCCCGCGAGTTGCGCCCGATCCGCCGCTCGGCCCGCAGCAGCACGTTGCGGGTGGGCGGCGGGAAGGCGTCGCGCAGCGCGGCGAGCAGGGCTGCGGCGTCGGCACCGATCGCGTCGAGCACCCAGGCGGCACCGGGGTCGAGCGCGACGAGCACCAGCGCGAGATGCTCCGGCCGATGGTCACGCTCCCGCCGCGCGAGGGCGAGGCGGAGCGACGCCTCGAAGGCCGCTTGGGCGTCGAGCCCGAGCGGCGGCCGCATCCGCGCACACCACCGGCGCGCCCTGGCCGCGCCGAACGGCAGCAGCGGCTCCCGGAGCGGCGCCCGGTCCAACACGGCCGGAGTCAGTCCCAACCGGTCGAGATCGATCCCGAACGGCGCCAGTGCCTCCCGGTCAGCGGCGGCCCCGGCCCCGAGCGGCGCGGCCCGGCACACGGCATCCCGCACGGCCGCCGCGGTCACCCCGTGCCGCCCGAGCAGTGCACCGACCGGACTCGTGGTCAGGGCCAGCAGGAGGTGTTCGCTGCCGGTGCGGGGGTGGCCGAGCTCGCGGGCCGCAGCCAGTGCCCGGCCCACGACGCGACCGAGTTCGGGGTCGGTGCCACGGAACATCAGTCCTCCAGGTCGCGGTACTTGCGGTGCACGGTCTGCTTCGTGACGCCCAGCCGCAGCGCGATGTCCTGCCACGACCACCCCGCCCGCCGGGCCGCCGCCACGTGCTCGGCCTCCAGCTGCTCCAGGAGGCGCCGCAGCCTCGCCACGGCCGGCAACGCGACGTCCGGGTCGGCGCCGGGCGCCACCCGCTGCAGGTCCGCACTCGCCGTCATTCCTGTCAGCATATGCTGACGCACCCAAGCCGTCAACATATGCTGACGGCGCGCAGGTCCGCGCGTTAGGACGCCGCGGCGACGGGTAGCCCGCTGCCGCAAGCACAGCGAGAGAACAAGAACAGCGAGAGAAGTCGTACCCCTGCCGAGAGGTCACGACATGCTGGAGCTCGAAGCGTCCTTCCGCCCGCTGCGCCTCCGCGACGGCTACCCGCCGCTCGAAGACCTCGGCCTGATCGGCGACGGCGCCACCGCCGCGCTCGTCGGGCTCGACGGCAGCGTCCATTGGCTGTGCGTGCCCGGCTTCGACACCGAGCCGCTGTTCTGCGCGCTGCTCGATAACACCGGCGGCGGGTGGTTCGGCGTGACGCCGGAAGGTGTCGTGGCGGCGCGGCAGCGGTACGAGACGGACACCGGTGTCCTCGTGACGGAGCTGCGCACCGCGACCGGCCTCGTCCGGCTCACCGACGCGCTCGCGCTGCGCACCGGCGCGGACCTCACCGACGACACGCCCGCCGACCGGGGCGAGCTCGTCCGGCTGGCCGAGGTCCTGGACGGCACCGTCGAGCTGCGCGTCGACCTCCAGCCGCGCGGCGGCGGGCTCGCCCGGCCCGCCTTCGCGGGGCTGGAGATCCAGGCGCCGCGGCTGCCGGGGGTACGGCTGCACCTGCGGTCGAGTCATCCGCTCGAAGGGCTGCACAACCGGTACCACCTGACCAGAGGCGACCGGGTCGAGCTCGTGCTGTCATGGGGCCGGATGCACCGCCACCACCGGCTGGACGCCGAGGCGACGCTCCGGCAGACGGCCACGGCGTGGCGGCGGTGGATGACCGGGTTCGCGTACGACGGCCCGCAGGAGGAGATGGTCCGGCGGTCCGCGATCACCCTCAAGCTGTGCGACCACTGGGTCAACGGCTCGGTCGCCGCCGCGCCGACCTCCTCGCTGCCGGCGCCGGTCGGCGGGGTGCGCAACTGGGACTACCGCTACGCCTGGATCCGCGACGCCGCGTTCGCCGTGTTCGCGCTGCGCCGTATCGGGTTCTCCGGCGAGGCCGACGCGTTCCTCGGCTGGGTGCTCGACGCGTTCGAGCAGAGCCGACACCCCCGGATCATGTACACGCTCGCCGGCGGGCCGGTGCCGGACGAGCAGGTCGACCCGGCGCTCGGCGGGTACCGCGGCTCCGCCCCCGTGCGCTGGGGCAACGGCGCCGCCGACCAGCGCCAGCACGACATCTACGGCGAGTTGATGGACTGCGCGGACCAGTGGTCGCTGGCCGGCGGCGAGGTCGAGCCGGGGCTGTGGGCCGGGCTCGCCGGCGCGGCGGACGCGGCCGCCCGGACCTGGCGGCAGCCCGACCAGGGCATCTGGGAGGTGCGCAGCGAGGGGCGGGTCTTCACCTACTCGGCCGCCCTGTGCCAGGTGGCCCTCGACCGGGCGGCGACCATGGCCGATCGGCTGGGCCTGCCGGCACCGCTGCCGCGGTGGCGGGCGACGGCCGCCGAGATCCGCCGGGCGATCGTCGAGGACGCGTGGAACGAGCGGGACCAGACGATCAGCGAGCACCTCGACGGCCGGGGCGGCGTCGACGCCAGCCTGCTCGCGCTGCCGCTGCGGCGCGTCATCCCGGCCGACCATCCCCGGATGGTGGCGACCACGCAGGCCGTCGCCGAGCGCCTCGGGGCCGGAGACGGGCTGCTGTACCGGTACCGCCACCACGACTCCCCCGACGGCATCCCGGGCGACGAGGGCGCGTTCCTGCTCTGCAGCTTCTGGCTGGCCGACAACCTGACCGGCCAGGGCCGCCTCGACGAGGCCGAGAAGCTCTACACCTCGCTGTGCGAACGGGCGAGCCCGCTCGGGCTGCTCTCCGAGCAGGTCGATCCGGTGACCGGCGAGCTCGTCGGCAACTTCCCGCAGGCGTTCAGCCACATCGGGGTGATCGCGAGCGGCGTGGCCCTGTCAAGGGCGAAAGAGGCCCGAGCGAAGGACCCACGACAGGGAGCAGCCGCATGATCCAGCAGCTGGTGATCCTCGGCGCGACCGGTGACCTGACCGCGCGGTACCTGCTGCCCGCCCTCGGCGCCCTGCGCACCTCCGGGCACCTGGACGAGCGGTTCGGGCTCACCGCCGTCGGGCGCGAGGACTGGACCGCCGACGCGTACCGCGCCTGGGCGGCCGAGCAGCTCGACCGGCACGCCCCGGAGCTCAGCGGGGAGGAGATCGCCGAGCGG
Source organism: Dactylosporangium sp. AC04546 (assembly GCF_022095675.1). Classification (GTDB taxonomy): domain Bacteria; phylum Actinomycetota; class Actinomycetes; order Mycobacteriales; family Micromonosporaceae; genus Dactylosporangium. The sequence goes on from NZ_JAHYSG010000010.1 coordinate 101,756, forward strand.
TGGCGCACGCACACCCCGCCGACGCTGTCCAACCAGACGCCCTGGCAGGAGCTGTTCCGGGCGCACACCGGCCAGATGGACACCGGCGCGTGCCTGGACCTCGCCGTCGCCTACCGGGACGTCGTGCACACGAAGGGACTGCCCCGTGACTCACACTGACCGTGGCACGATCATGATCGCCGACTTCGGCGACGTCGACATCGAGCGGGCCATCGCCGAGGAGGCCGGGTTCACGCTGGAGGCGCGCCAGTGCAAGTCGGAGGAGGAGGTCATCCGGTACGGCAGGGACGCCGAGGGCATCCTCACGCAGTACGCCCACATCGGCGCGACCGCCATGGACGAGCTGCGCAACTGCCGGGTGATCGCCCGCTACGGCACCGGCGTGGACATCGTCGACGTGGACGCCGCCACCCGCCACGGCATCCAGGTCACCAACGCGCCGAACGACTGGTGCGCCGACGAGGTCGCCGACCACGCGATCGCGCTGTGGCTGTGCGCCGCACGCAAGATCAACCAGTACGACGCGGCCACCCGCACCGGCGAGTGGCAGTGGCAGACCGGCGAGCCGATCTGGCGCCTGCGCGGCCGGGTCTTCGGCATCCTCGGCTTCGGGGCGATCGCGCGGCTCATCGCGGAGCGGGCCCGCCCGTTCGGCGTGCAGCTGCGCAGCCACGACCCGTTCGTGCCCGACGACGAGATGCTGGGTCACGGTGTACTGCCGGTGTCGTTCGACGACCTCGTCGAGGACGCCGACTACCTGGTCATCCAGGCGCCGCTCACGCCGGACACGCACCACCTGTTCGACCGCGCGACGCTCGCCCGCATGAAGCCGACAGCGACGCTGGTCAACACCGCGCGCGGCCCGATCGTCGAGGACGCCGCCCTCGCCGCCGCCCTCGCCGAGCGGACCATCGCCGGGGCGGCGCTCGACGACCTGGAGGAGGAGCCGGCCAAGCAGCGGGACTGGCGGCCGGACAACCCGCTGCTGCGCCTGCCGAACACGGTCATCACGCCGCACGCGGCGTACTACTCGGAGCAGTCCCTGCAGGCGGTCCGGGCGATCGCCGCGCAGGAGGCCGTGCGGGTGCTGACCGGCCACCGTCCACAGTCGCCGGTCAACACGGTGGCTCCGGGTTAGTTGTCCATTTCGGACACCGCGTAGCCCGCCTCGTTGCTCGTCCGCCCGCCGCCTGTGGCCGGTGCGTTGTCCGGCGCACCGGTGGGCGGGCGGCGTCAGCCGAAGGTCAGCAACGCGACGACGACCAGCAGGAGCAGGGCGGCGGCCAGCCACCACTGGCGGGCCCGGCGACGGCGCTGGCGGCGCACCACGATCGAGGGCGCCTCGGGCCACGGGTGCCCGGCGGACGGTCCGGGCGAGGGCACCTTGCCGGCCTGCGCCGCGGCTTCGTCCGGCGCCTCTCGTTGTGCCTCTTGTGGCGTGCTTTGTGGCGCCTCGTGCGGGGCGTGTTGTTGTGCCTCTTGCGGCGCGCTTGGTTGGGGCTCTTGTGGAGCCTCTTGTTGCGGCTGCTGTGGCTGTTGTGGGGCCGCCTGGGGCGGCGCGACCGGCGTGGGCTGCGGACGGGGCGTGACCTCGACCCGCGGCGCCGGCACGGCGTGCGGCGTCGGCACGGGGCGGGTGTCGGCCTGGGCGCGGGCGATGAGCTTCGCGACGCGGACGCTGGCCGCCCGCATCCGGGCCGCCTTCTTCGCGCTGAGCTTCCGCCCCGCGATGATGCCGCAGGCCTGCGCCACGGCGACGACGAGGACGGGGTCGGTCACCAGGTCACGGTGCCCGGCGAACAGGGCCGCGACCATGTTCCGGTCCACCCGCAGCCCGGGTGCGAGCCGGTGCGCGCGGACGACCTCGGCGATGTGCCGGCGGGTGCTCTTCGGACGGCTCCGGCCCCGGGGACGCTTCCGGCCGCTGCGGTCCGCGGTCCGCGCGGCGGCGGCCGCCAGCGCGGCGACGAGCGACTCCACCGCCTCGTCGGCCTGCTGCCAGCGCGGCGTCACTGCCTCCGTCACACCAGTCGTCCCCTGCTACGGTCCCGTCGTGATCGGCGCGTGCCGGCCGAGCACCCGAACCTTACCCGGCGGCCCACTCGCCAAATCGCACCAGTCACTGCATGGCGGTCGCCGGCGGATGATCGAAGGAGACCGGGCAGCGGAAGATGTACAGCGCGTAGCTGCGCCCGATGACCACATCCGTGGGCCCGCTCGTCGCGCCGGCCGGCTCCTCCACCGGCCGCCAGCTCCCGCCGGTCCCGTGCCACTCGCTGGAGTCGGCGGTGAACAGCAGCGTCATCGGCGTGCCGCACTCGGCGCAGTCGACCGGGTACGGGTCGGTGAGCGACCAGTTCGCGAACCCGCCGACCTTCCAGCCGGGAGCCAGTGACAGGTCGAGCTGGTACTCGGAACCCGCCTCATCCCAGGCGGCGATCCGCTCGCCGAGGTCCTTCGGCAGCAGCGCACGGTACGGGTACTCGGAGATCCGCTCCGGATGCACGACACACGGGTTGGGCAGGTAGTGCTCGTTCACGACGGCCGGCTGGGGCGGCGCGGCCAGAGCCTGGCCGATGTCGGCGCTGTTGCGCCGGTAGAGCCGGACGCTGGGGTTGTACCCCGCCTCGGGATGGTCCAGCGGGCACCACAGCACCTGCAGCACGTCGGCGCCGTCGGGGCCGGCGAAGTCGGGAATGTCCCGGCGGTACAGCTGGGCGACCGGTACCAGCGCGATGGGCTGGTCGAGCAGCTCGCGCGGCTCCGAGGACCCGCTGTCGGACAGCTCGGCCCGCTCGGCGTCGGTCAGCTCGTAGCGGCCGCCGCGCTCGCGGGCCGCGGCGTAGATCTCGCGGCTGCGCCGCACGGTGGCTGGCGTGCTCAGCTCGAAGACGTAGTGGAGGTCGCCGTCGGTACAGGTCGGCCACGGCTCGCCGGCCGGCCAGAGCACCGGCCCCCCGACGGAGCTGTCGGCGGCGGACGGCGCACCGGGCCGCGGATGCAGCCGCGTGGCGGTGGCCGAGTGCGCACGCAACTCGGGAAAGAGCGCGGCGATGTCCAACGGCCGGGGCGGCGTGGTCCGGGTCATGGCAGCCGAGCATAGCGACGCCGCGGCCGGCCGATCCCCGCACCGGACGTCCGATCCGCTCCGCCCCTTGCGAATAGCAACCAAAGTTCAACAATTCGTTGTTCGACAATGTTCGATGTCACACACTGGGCGCTCCAGACCCGTCCGCCAACGGGAGTGTGTCCATGTCTCGCTTCATGTTCCGGCCGCGAAGAGCGCTGCTCGCCGCGGTGCTGCTCATCCTCGGTACCGCGGTCACACCCGCCACCGCCGAAGCCGCCGTGCCGTCCGACGACCCGGCCCGCGGCCTGGTGTACGACGGTTTCAAGGCCGGCACCGGGCGCTGCAAAGGCCTCCTCGAGGTCAAGGCCGTGCCCGGCGCCTGCACCCACGGGCCCGACGCCGCCTTCGCCGGGACCGACGTGCGCCGGTCGGTCGCACCGCTGCCGCAATCCCCGCAGGCCGCCGCCGCGCCGCTGGCCACCGTCTGCGACGGGGACGGGCAGAGCGGCTACCGGGTGCAGGTGCTCTACATCCGCGGCGCGAACAACGCCGACCGCTACAACCAGTACCTCGCCTCGATCCGCACCTGGACCGCCGGCGTCGACGACATCTACGCCGCCAGCGCGGCGCAGACCGGCGGGGTGCGGCACATCCGGTTCGTCACCGACGGCGCCTGCCAGATCTCGGTGGCCAACGTCGTCATCCCCAACGCGTCGCTCGCCGACTTCGGCAACTCGGTCAACGCGATCAAGAGCCTCGGATACAACCGGGCCGATCGCAAGTACCTCATGTACGTCGATGCCACCAGCCTGTGCGGCGTCGCCTACGTGACCCTCGACGACCGGCCGGGGCAGGAGAACGGCAACAACTCCGGGGCCAGCTTCAGCCGCGTCGACTCGGGCTGCTGGGGCTCGGGGCCGGCCGCGCACGAGCTCACGCACGCGATGGGCGCGGTGATGAGCAGCTCGCCGAACCACACCGCGTACGGCCACTGCACCGACGACTACGACATCATGTGCTACAACGACGGGCCCGGCACGGTCGTGCGGATCGTCTGCGGCGACCAGGCCCAGGACAACCGGCTGGACTGCAACAAGAACGACTACTTCCACACCAACCCGCCGGCCGGCTCCTACCTGGCCACGCACTGGAACGTCGCCAACAACCGCTTCCTGCTCACCAGCGGCGGGAGCGGCGGCGGCACCGGGCCGATCACGCTCGTCAATCTCGGCAAGTGCGTCGACGTCAACGCGTCGGGCACCGCGAACGGTACCCGCATCCAGATCTGGACCTGCAACGGCACCGGCGCCCAGCAGTGGTCGCGCGCGGGCGACGGCACGTTCCGCGCGCTCGGCAAGTGCCTCGACGCCACCTCCGGCGGCACGGCCAACGGCACGAAGCTCCAGCTCTGGGACTGCAACGGCACCGGAGCCCAGCAGTGGACCTACGTGGCGGCGAGCCAGGCGCTGCGCAACCCGCAGTCGGGCCGCTGCCTTGACGATCCGTCCAGCAGTACCACCGATGGCACGCAACTGCAGCTGTGGGACTGCAACGGGACGAATGCCCAGCGGGTGACGGTGCCTGCCTGAGCACCCGCCCTGCCGCCGTCTGCGCCCTAGACCGACATCTGGACCAGGGCGGAGGCGGCGGCAGCGGCAGCGCGCTCGGCGACCGGGCGCCGGCGCAGGTGCGCCACCTGCAGGGCCGGCGGGAGGTAGGTCTGGTCGACCGCGCCGACGTCGGTGCCGGGCGGGACGATCTCGTCGATGCGGTCGAGGAGGTCGTCGCTGAGCGCGACGTCCAGGCCGGCGAGCAGGTCGTCGAGCTGCTCCTCGGTGCGGGCGCCGAGCAGGGCGCTGGTCACGCCGGGGTGCGCGATGGCGAAGGCCATCGCGAGGTGGGTCAGTGGCAGGCCCGCCTCCGCGGCGAGCGGGACGAGCTGCTCGACGACGTCGAGCCGGCGTTCGTCGTTGAGGTGCTTGAAGAAGCGCGCGCGGCGCAGGTCGTTCGGCCCGCCCTTGCGGACGCGGCCGGTGAGCAGGCCCTGGCCGAGCGGGCCCCAGACCAGCGTGCCCAGCCCGTAGCGCTGCGCGACCGGCAGCACCTCGCGCTCGATGCCGCGGTTGAGCAGCGAGTACACTGGCTGCTCGGTGCGGAAGCGCTCCAGGCCCCGGCGCTCGGCGACCCACTGGGCCTCGACGATGTCGGACGCGGGCGTCCCGGACGCCCCGATCGCCCGGACCTTGCCACTGTGGACCAGGTCGGAGAGCGCGGAAAGGGTCTCGTCGACGTCGGCGGACGGGTCGGGCCGGTGGATCTGGTACAGGTCGATGTAGTCGGTCTGCAGCCGCCGCAGCGAGTGCTCAACCGCCCGCATGATCCAGCGCCGGGAGCCGCCCTGCTGGTTGGGGTCGTCGCCCATCGGGCGGCCCTGCTCGAGGCGGCGAAACACGTCCTCGCCACGTCCGGCGTGGACGCCCCGGCGAAGGAGATCACCGACCGGGCCGGCGTCGGCGTGGGGACGCTCTACCGGCATTTCCCGCAGCGCTCGGACCTGGTCATCGCCGTGCTGGAGCACGAGATCGACGCGTGCGCCGCGGCAGGCCCGGCGCTCAGCGCGGGACTCCCGCCCGGGGCGGCGCTCGTCCAGTGGGTGCGGCGCTACACCGACCTCGTCGCGACCAAGATCGGGCTCGCGTCAGCGCTGCACGGCGCGCACCAGGAGCTGCGCGAGTACTTCTACCGGCGCATGGGTCCGGTGCTCGACGCGCTCCTGCAGGCGGCGGTGGCGGCCGGCGACGTCCGCGCCGACGTCCGCGCCGAGGACGTGCTGCACGCGGTGGCGCTGCTGTGCCAGCCGGTGCCGGGCAAGGACCACCCGGCGTACGGCCGGCGCCTGGTCGACGTCTTCCTCGACGGCCTGCGCCGTTGAGGCGCTGACGGGGACGGCGCGGCTCAGACGGTGCGGTTCAGACGGTGCGGTTCAGACGGTGCGGTTCATGCGCCGGGCAGTTGGTCGCGGCGGCGGGTGAGGTACGCCCGCTCGGCGGTGTTGCCGGCCAGCGCGATGGCCCGGTCGTACGCCGCCCGTGCCTCCTCGCCGCGGCCGAGCCGGCGCAGCAGGTGGGCGCGGGTCGCGTGGAAGGCGTGGTACTCCTCCAGCGGCAGGCCGTCGACCTCCGCCAGGGCGACCTGCGGGCCGTCGAGCTCGGCGACCGCGATCGCCCGGTTCAGCCGCACGATCGGCGAGGGGTCGAGGCGGGCCAGCTGGTCGTAGAGCGCGAGAACCTGCGACCAGTCGGTGTCGCGGGCGTCGGGGGCGTCGGTGTGGACGGCGTTGATCGCGGCGAGGATCTGGTACCGCCCCGGCGCCTCGCCGGTGGCGATCCGCGCGCGGACCAGGGCGTGGCCCTCGGCGATCAGTCCGCGGTCCCAGGCGCCGCGGTCCTGCTCGTCGAGGGCGACGAGCTCGCCGCTCGCCGACACCCGCGCGGCCCGGCGGGCCTCGGTCAGCAGCATCAGCGCCAGGAGCCCGGCGACCTCGCCGTCGCCCGGCAGCAGGTCGCGGACCAGCCGGGTCAGCCGGATCGCCTCGGCGGTCAGGTCGGCGCGGACCGCCTCCCCCTCGGGGTCCGAGGTCAGGTAGCCCTCGTTGAAGATCAGGTAGAGGACGGTGAGCACCCCGGCGACCCGGGCCGGGAGGTCCTCGCGGAACGGCACGCCGTAGGGGATCCGCGCCGCCTTGATCTTCGCCTTCGCGCGGGTGATCCGCCGGCCCATGGCGGGCTCCTGGACCAGGAACGCGCGGGCGATCTCGGGCACGGTGAGCCCGCCGACCATCCGCAGGGTCAGCGCGACCCGTGCCTCCATGGCCAGCGCGGGGTGGCAGCAGGTGAAGACGAGGCGGAGCCGGTCGTCGTCGATGGCGCCGAGCGGCTCAGGGGCGTCGTACAGCATCAGCGCCTCCTGGTGCTTCTCCTCGCGCCTGGCCTCGCGCCGGAGCCGGTCGACGGCCTTGCGCTGGGCGGTGGTGGTGAGCCAGGCGCCGGGATTCGGCGGGACGCCGTCGACCGGCCAGCGCTCGACGGCGGTCGCGAACGCCTCGGCCGCCATCTCCTCGGCGATGTCGAGGTCGCCGATGCGCCTGGCCAGGGTCGCGACCAGCCGGGCCCACTCCTCGCGGTGGGCCCGGACGATCGCCTCGCCGACGCCGGTCATCAATCCAGGAACGGCCGGAGCTCGACCCTCCGGTTGCAGCTCTTCGACCCCTGGGCCGCGAGCCGCAGCGCCACGTCGAGGTGGGGTGCCTCGACGATCCAGAAGCCGATGACGTGCTCCTTGGACTCCACGTAGGGCCCGTCGGTGAACACCGGCTCGCCGGCGCGGCCGTCGACGACGGTGGCCGAGCCGGGCGACGCGAGGCCCCCGGCGAACACCCAGTGGCCGTCGGCCTGCAGCTTCTCGTTGAAGACGTCGATCGCGGCCATCTCCTCCGCGGTGGCGAGGCCGGCCCCTCCGTTGAGCACGGACATCAGGTACTGCGCCATCGGGATCATCTCCTGTGGTCGGTTGGCCGCCCCCTCGGGCCGCCGTTCACCCCTGCTACGAACGCCGCCGGCCCGATCCGACACGCGCCGCCGAGACTTTTCTTCGAGGATCCCTCGAGGATCCCGGGTCAGTCGACGACCTGGACGTGCAGCGCCGTGGCGGCGGGCTCCGTGCCGAAGCGGGCAGCGAACTCCTCCTGCAGCGCGAACAGCTCCGGCAGCGGCGCCGGCTGGCGGGACGTGGCGGCGAGGTCCTGGTGGGCCTCCTGCGACCACAGGAACGGGTAGACGGTCAGGCCGTGGGTCAGGGGCAGCGCGCGGGTCTCCTCCGGCCAGCCCGGCCAGCGCAGCGACTCGTAGAACCGCGCCGTGCCGCCCTGGGCGAGCCACGACAGCCAGACCCCGTGGCCCACGCCCATCGGCGCCCACTCCAGGGTGTCCGGGCCGAAGTAGCACACCTCGCCGGGGTCGCCGGGACGGCCGGCGGCCGCCGGGTCGGGGCCGTTGACCTCGAACCGCCCGCCGAGGACGTCGTGGCCGACCAGCAGCGCGGCGGGCGGCCGCTCGTCGCCGGGCAGGCCGTTCGCCTCCGCCAGGGAGGGCAGCCCGTCGGTGCCGCCGCCGAGGACGCGCAGCCAGCCGTCGTCGACCAGCAGCCCGCCGGTGTGCAGCGCCAGCGCGCCCAGCCGGGAGCCGGCGCTGACCTGGAGGCGGTGCAGGCTGTCCCGGCCGGCCGGCGTGTCGATCGGCAGCACGGTGACCTGCGGGTTGGACCGCAGCTCGGCCTCCAGCGCCGGCCAGGCCGGTTCGGGGACGGTCGTGAGGTCGTCTACGGTACGCACCCGGTCATCATGCCTGCCGGTCCAGGAGCCGGCGATGAAGGCCTCACGGCACCTCCAGGACGTCCGCATTGTCGCCGTTCGTCCAGTCTGCCGGGAGTACCGCCAGATAGTCGGCCGACGCGGCGGCGTGCAGGCTGCCCGAGCCTGTCGCCGGGACGATCGTGCCGTCGTGGCGCGCGGGGACGATGCGGACGCCGTCAGGGACCAGGCGGGCCGTGCCCGTCACCGGCCTTCTGGGCAGACCGGCACGGCGACCGGACAGGGCGGCCAGCAGCGGGTCGAGAAGGGTGAGGGCGGCGACCAGGCCGGCGTACGGGTTGCCGGGCAGGCTCACCACCCAGCGGCCGTCCGGCAGTGCGGCCAGGCCCTGCGGGTGGCCGGGGCGGCAGGCGACGCCGCGGACGATCCAGTGCCGGGCGTCGACGACCGTGTGGAGGTGGTCGGCGGCGCCCGCGGACGAGGCGCCCGTGACAACGACGACGTCGCTTGTGGCGGCGTCGAGGTCGGCCTGCAGGCGGTCCGGGCGGTCGGGCACGTGGCGGGCGTCGCTCAGGCGCGCCTGCGCCCGGGCGCTGACCGCCTCGACCAGGCCGGTGAACACGTCGCGGACCTGGCCGGGGCCGGGCGGGCCGTCCCGGACGACCTCGTCGCCGGTGACGAGCAGCGTGACCGTCGGCGGCCGGTGCGTCCACAGCCGGTCGACGCCGGCCTGGACGGCGGCCGCGGCGGTGGTGGCGGTGACCACCCGTCCGGCGGCCACGACGAGGTCCCCGGCGGCGACGTCCGCGCCCGCGCGGCGGATGTGGTCGCGCGGGCCACAGGTTCCGGTCACCGCGGAGCCGTCGCGGTGGCTCGTCTCGTACTGCAGGACAGCTTCGGCACCCGCCGGCACCACGGCGCCGGTGGCGATCTCGACCGCGGTGCCGGCGGTCATCGCGAGGCGGTGCCCAGCCGGGCCGGCGAGGACGCGGCCGGTGAGGGTCCACGGGCCGGGGCCGGCGACGGCGTACCCGTCCATCGCCGCCGTGTCGAACGCCGGCACGGCGCTGCGGGCGCGGGCGGGGGCGGCGGCGACCCGGCCCACCGCGGCGGTGACGGGGGTCAGCTCGGCCGGCAGCGGCGCGGGCCGGTCACGGGCGATGGCGTAGGCGGTATGCCAGGCCGTGACGGCCGTCGTGAGCTGCACGCCTCCATTGCACCGCAGCGGCGTCTCGAGCGCGTGCGGTACCGGTTACGAACATCTCTCCCGGCGGCCCGCGTCGCGGTGAGGCGCCGCCCGCCGTCAGGTCCGCACCGCGACGGCGTGGAAGCGGTGCGGTGGGTCGTCGTAGCTGGTCAGGCACCAGCCCGCGCGGGCCGCCGACGCGCGCAGGACCGGCTCGGCGAGGGGCTCGTCGGGACGCAGCGTGCGGCCGTGGCGGGCGGCGACGGCGGCGCGCCCCGACGGGTGGAACAGCACCAGCTTGCCGCCGGGCCGCGTGATGCGGGCCAGCTCGGCGAGGCCGGCGTCCGCGTCGGGCAGGTGGTTGATGAGCCCGGCGGCGAAGATCGCGTCGACGCCGGCGTCGACGAACGGCAGGCTGCGGGCATCGGCGAGCAGCAGGGTCGCCGCGCACTCCCGCGCGCGGGGCCCGGCGGCGGCGAGCATCTGCGGCGTGAGGTCGACGCCGATGACGACACCCGCCGGACCGGCCGCCTGGCGCAGCGCCGGCAGCGCGCGGCCGGTGCCGCAGCCGAGGTCGACCACGACACCGCCGCCGCGAAGCCCCGCCTCGGCGACGGCGGCGGCGTACGCGGGCTGGTCATCGCCGAACTTCGTGTCCCAGGTGGCGGCGCGGGCGGCGAAGAAGGCCTGGGACTCGGAGCGGTACCAGGTGTCGGCGGCGCCGAGCGCCGGGTTGAGGTGGCGCAGCACCGGCCAGGCCGGGTCGTGCAGGTCGACGACGGCGTCGGCCTGCTCGCCGCGGTACTCCCCCGGGCCCGGCGAGCGCACCCAGATCGTCAGGTGGCCGCCGGTGGGTGCCATCACGATGCTGCGGCCGTCCGCACCGTCGAACCGCTCACAGTCGCGGCCCCCGGCGCGCAGCCACGCGGCGAAGCGGTCGGCGAAGACGGCGGCCCCGCCGTCGAGGCCGTCCACGGTGACCCGTGCGGCGTCGGCCGGCAGCGCGGCGACCAGGTGCGTGAGGACGGTCGACCAACGCTCGTCGCTCATGTACCCATCATGCAGGTGCGATGACCGCAGCGCCACCATGCCCTCGCCGATGCGGCCCGGATGGGCGATATGAGGCCGCAGATGCGAGGGGCTATGGTGATCGCCGTGACGGTGTTCAGGATCGGGGAGGCGGCCGAACTGCTCGGCGTCAGCGCGGACACGGTCCGCCGCTGGATCGACGCCGGTCGACTGCCCGCGACCCGCGACGAGCACGGTCACCGCACGATGGAGGGCGCCGAGCTGGCGGCGTTCGTCCGCGACCAGGGCAACGACCCCGACGGCCGCACCGAGGTCTCCTCGGCGCGCAACCGGCTGCGCGGGATCGTCACCGCCGTGGTGAAGGACACCGTCATGGCGCAGGTGGACATCCAGGCCGGGCCGTTCCGGCTGGTGTCGCTCATGAGCCGCGAGGCCGTCGACGAGCTCGACCTGCGGGTCGGCTCGGTCGCGGTGGCGGTGATCAAGTCGACCAACGTCGTGGTGGAGCGCGCCACGCTACCCCGAGGGAGCACTTCGTGAAGCTGCGCATCGCCCTGACCGCCGCGGCGGTCGGTGTCCTCATGACCGTGACCGGCTGCGGCAGCGACGAGCCGGCCGCCAACAGCACGCCCGGCACGGCGACGTCGAGCGGCGGCAGCGGCGTCACCGGCACCGTCAACGTCTTCGCGGCGGCCTCGCTGACCGAGTCGTTCACGAAGATCGGCAAGGACTTCGAGGCGGCGAACCCCGGCACCACGGTCAAGTTCAACTTCGCGGGCAGCTCGGCCCTGGCCACCCAGATCAACCAGGGCGCCCCGGCCGACGTGTTCGCCTCGGCCGCGCCGGCCAACATGAAGACCGTCACCGACGCCGGCAACGGCGACGGCACCCCGACCACGTTCGTCAAGAACCAGCTGGTCATCGCCGTGCCCAAGGGCAACCCGAAGGGCGTCAAGGGCCTGTCCGACCTGACCAAGCCCGGCGTGAAGGTCGCCCTGTGCGCGGAGCAGGTGCCGTGCGGCGCGGCCGCGAAGAAGGCGCTCGACGCCGCCTCGGTGAAGCTCACGCCGGTGACCCTGGAGCAGGACGTCAAGGCCGCCCTGGCCAAGGTGAAGCTCGGCGAGGTCGACGCGGCGCTGGTGTACCGCACCGACGCCAAGGTCGCTGCGAGCGACGTCGACGGCATCGAGTTCCCCGAGTCGGCGGGCGCGATCAACGACTACCCGATCGTGGCGCTCAAGGGCGCCAAGAACGCCGCCGGCGCGAAGGCGTTCGTCGCCTACGTGCTGTCGGACAAGGGCAAGGCGGTCCTCACCGAGGCCGGCTTCCAGGCCCCGTGACGATGAGCAGACGCCCGGCGGGGGCTCCCGCCGGGCTCCTCGTTCCCGCCGCCGCGGGCCTGCTGTTTCTGGTACTGCCACTGGCCGGCCTGCTGATCCGGGCCCCGTGGGCGACCATGCCGGAGCGGCTGAGCGACCCCGAGGTCCTCGCCGCGCTGCGCCTGTCGCTGCTGTGCGCGACCCTGGCCACGGTGCTGTGCCTGGCGTTCGGGGTGCCGCTGGCCTGGCTGCTGGCCCGGGTCGAGTTCCCCGGCCGGCGGCTGGTCCGCGCCCTCATCACCGTCCCGCTCGTGCTGCCCCCGGTCGTCGGCGGCATCGCGCTGCTGCTGGTGTTCGGCCGCCGCGGCCTGGTCGGCGAGTGGATGGACCAGACGTTCGGCTTCTCGCTGCCGTTCACCACCACCGGCGTCGTGATCGCCGAGGCGTTCGTGGCCATGCCGTTCCTCATCATCGCCGTCGAGGGCGCCCTGCGCGGCGCCGACCGCCGCTACGAGGAGGCCGCCGCCACCCTCGGCGCCGGCCGCTGGACGACGTTCACCCACGTGACGCTGCCGCTCGTCGCGCCCGGCATCGCCGCCGGCGCCGTGCTGGGCTGGGCCCGGGCGCTCGGCGAGTTCGGCGCGACGATCACGTTCGCCGGCAACTATCCCGGCGTCACCCAGACGATGCCGCTCGCGGTGTACCAGACCATGGAGGGCGGCGACCTCGACGGCGCCGTCGTGCTGAGCCTCGTGCTGCTCATCGTGTCCGTGGCCATCCTCGCCGGGCTGCGCGACCGCTGGATCACCGCCCCATGACCGCACCGTTGCTCGACGCGCACCTGGTCGTCGACCGCGGCACGTTCCGCCTCGACATCGACCTGCGCATCGCCGCCGGCGAGGTCGTCGCGCTGCTCGGCCCGAACGGCGCCGGCAAGACCACCGCCCTGCGCGCCCTCGCCGGGCTCCAGCCGCTGAGCACCGGCCACGTCCGCATCGGCGGCGACGACGTGACGCGGGTCGCGCCGGAGCGCCGCCCGATCGGCGTCGTCTTCCAGGACTACCTGCTGTTCCCGCACCTCACCGCGCTGGACAACGTGGCGTTCGGCCCGCGCCGGCACGGCCTGCACCGCAGGGCCGCCCGCGCGCAGGCGGAGGCCTGGCTGGCCCGCGTCGGCCTGGCCGAGCACGCCCGCCGCAAGCCCCGCCAGCTCTCCGGCGGCCAGGCCCAGCGGGTCGCGCTGGCCCGCGCGCTGGCCGTCGACCCCGTCCTGCTGCTGCTCGACGAGCCCCTGGCGGCCCTGGACGCCCGCACCCGGCTGGAGACCCGCGCCGAGCTGCACCGCCACCTGGCCGACCACCCCGGCGCGACCCTGCTGGTCACGCACGACCCGCTCGACGCCCTGGTCCTGGCCGACCGCCTGGTCATCGTCGAGGACGGCCGCGTGGTCCAGGACGGCGACGCCGCGGCCGTGACCGCCCGCCCCCGCACCGACTACGTGGCCCGCCTGGTGGGCCTCAACCTGTACCGCGGCCACGCCGACGGCACGGCCGTCGAGCTGCCGGGCGGCTTCACCCTGACCTGCGACGACCGCCTCCAGGGCGACGCGTTCGTGGTCTTCCGCCCGGCGGCGGTGGCGCTGCACCCGCACCAGCCGGACGGCAGCCCCCGCAACACCTGGCCGGCGACGATCGCCGGCATCCAGCGCCACGGCGACAACCTCCGCGTCCAGCTGGACGGCCCGATCCCGGCGTTCGCCGACATCACCCCGGCCGCCGCCGCCCACCTCGACCTGGCCCCGGGCCGGGAGATCTGGGCCGCGGTGAAGGCCACCGAGACCCACGCCTACCCCGCCTGAAGACGCTGCCTAGGTGACAAGGCCTGGGTGGCAGCGGCCGTAGCAGGGGTTCCCGGCCGTCACAACGACGGTTCCCCCGAAACGAGACCGGCTTCGGCGCACATCGCCAGCACCTCGCGGACCGTGGCCACCATCGCGTCGACGGTGCGCTGCTCGTCGGCGGTGCCCTTGGCGGCCTGGGCGGCCTTCGTCTGCTCGAGAAGCCGCTTGCCTACCGCGGCCAGCGCGTTGTTGCGCGACCCGGCCGCCATTTCCGCCTTGGTGATCACCTCCTCCGGGTCACGCATCTTCTTGCCCGCGAAGTAGATCCCCCTGCAGGCCGCGCCGGCCACGAAGTCGTCCTGCATCGCCATACCGGCCGCCGACGGGCTGCTCGCGGCCGCCGACGAGCTGCTCTCTGCGGCCGACTGGGTCTGGGACTGCGACTGGGCCGGTTGCGCCGTCGGCTCCCCGGCCGGGGCCGAATCCTCCGCGCAGCCGCCGACGGCCAGCAGGGCAGCGATCGCAACACCGAGAACACGCACTCTCACGATCGATGAGGATGCCACATCCCGCGCCGGCGGCGTGTCCCGCGAGCGCGCGGTGATCGCCGCTGGCGCGTTGCACTGCCTAGGCGCGGGTGGCGGTCACGGCGACCGCCTTGCCGTGGAAGTCGTGGCCCGTGCAGCGCAGTGTGCGGCCGTCCCACGTCGCGGGGAGGACCTGCTGGGCCGTGCCCATCGACCACTGCACGTCCGCCGACGCGCTGGCCGGCACGTCCGCCGGCAGCCCGCTGCCCGTGAACGGCTCGCCGTACGTCGCCAGCCAGGTCTGGGTCGGCTCGTCCCAGTACTCGATGCCGTGGACGCGGACCTGGCCGGCCGAGAGCGCGTACTCGCCGCGGGTCTTGGTCTTGCCCAGCAGGCCCGGGTCGGCGGTGAAGCGGCCGGCGTCCACCGTGAGGCGGCCGGCGTCGACCTTCGGCTGGGCCAGCGTGCCGCCGGTGAGCACGACGCTGACGTCCCAGGTGCCCTTCGCGAACACGTCCAGGGCGAGCCGGGCGACGCCGCCCTCCGCGCCACCGGCCGCTTCCTTGCCCGAGCAGGCGGCGGTCAGGGCGGCGAGCACGCCGAGGGCGCCGTACCGCAGTGCGGTCCGGCGCCCGACGACCGAGGCGAACGTGCGGAACTCAGGCAGCACCATTCCTCCATCGCTGTCGATCGACAGGGAGTGACGCTCATGTATACCATCACGGAACGGTTCCGGCGGGCCCTCCGGCGGTGATGGCGTCGCGAAGGTTCTGCGCCGCGTCGGGGGCCAGCAGGTAACCGGCGCGGATGTTCGCCAGGTCCGCGCGCACGACCTGGGCCACGTAGTCGGCGCGGTTGCGGTACAGCTCCCGCAGGACCGGAGGGTCGAACGGCTGGTGCGTGCCGAACAGGCGGCAGAACGACTCGCCCGCGTTGTCGCCGGTGTTCAGCGCGGTCGGCGCGGCGACCTGCGAGAGGCGGATGCCGCCCAGGGCCAGGCCGTGCTCGTCGCGGGCCTTGGTGCCGTCCGCCGCGAACCGCAGCGGCGGCGCGGACGGGGGCGGGGTGCCGGTGCGGACCCAGCGGATCAGGTGGGCGTACGCAGCCGCCGTGACGTGGTCCATCGGGACCCGGCTGAACGGCGGGGCCGCGCAGGTGTAGGTGGGCGCGGCGCCGAGGTCGCGGACGGAGATCGGGCCGCGGTACTGCTGGCCGCGCCAGCCGGAGTGGGCGGCGCCGGCGACCTCCCAGCGGCGGTACGCCGGGGTGTCGGGCAGCCGGTCGGCCGTGCGCACGTCGGTCTCCGAGAGCAGCTGGAAGACCGGCTCCGGGCCACGGCGGGCCGGCGCCGAGCCGACGACGAACGCGTAGCCGTCGAAGACGGGCCGCACCTGGGGCAGGATGCTCTGGTAGTACACCGTCATCCGGGCGGCCGACTGGGACGCGCCGATCGCCAGGACCGTGCGGGCGCCGAGCCGCCGCTGCGCGACCGCCCGCTAGGTGTCCCGCACGTCGGCCGCGGTGCGCTCACCCGGCCACGCGCCCGGGATCGTGCTCACCTCCGGGCCGCCGGACGCTTGCGCCGGGTCCGGGAGCAGGGTCAGGAGCAGCACCGCCGTGACGGCCACGATCCATCCGCGCATGGGGCAACCCTGCCCTCGCGGGCGCCTCCCGCGCATCGGCAATATCACCGGTTGTCGATGACCCCCACCACCACAGCAGTACCGTGGGGATCGCCACCGCGGCGGTGCAGACCGCGAAGGCCGGATCGTCGGCGCCCGCGAACAGCGCCAGCCGGTCCACCGGCACGCCGGCGAGCGCGGCCATCCGCTCCAGCGACGGGTTGGTGGTGTCCGACACCCAGTGGAACCGCTCCAGGGGGTGCACGTCGGAGAGCAGGGCCAGGACGTAGCCGTAGGCGGCGGCGAGCGCGGCGGCCGCCCGCAGCCACAGGCCGGGCACGCGCTGCAGGAGCACCCCGACGTAGTACGCGAGCAGCGGGGTGCAGACGGCGAGCAGCCGACCGGGCGGGCTGAAGCCACCGGGCCAGTTCGGGTAGGTGGCGATGATCAGGCAGTACGGCAGCGTCGCCGTCAGCAGGACCGCGTTCACCCGCCGGGTGGTGAGCAGCGCCCCCGCGCCGGCCAGCACCAGCAGCGGGAAGTTCGGCGCCGTGCCGAAGCGGCCGTCGAAGGCCAGATAGGCCAGGCCCCGCAGCGGGTTGAGCCGCAGCAGGCCCTCGCCGAGCGCGTCGGTGCTGCCCGGGGCCGGGCTCAGCGAGCGGTACATCGCCCAGTTGAACGCCTCGAGCCCTCCGCTGAGCAGGACGAGCGGGATCAGGGCGGCCCACTGCCTCCTGACCACGAACAGCACCCCGAACAGCACCGGGAAGATGGCGTACCTGCCGTGCACCCACGGCAGGTAGCCGATGCCGGCACCGGCCAGCAGCACGCGCCACGGGGCCGCGCCGCGGTCCAGCACGACGCGGGTGGCATAGACGACGGCCAACATCCCCAGCGGCTCGACGAAGAGCATCGGCGCATAGACGTACAGCGGCGAGCCGGCCACGAACAGCCCCGCGACGAGCGTGGCCACACCGGCCCCGAGGCCGAGGTCGCGCTGGAGGCGGTACACGTTGAGCACGGTGAGCAGCGCCGCGGCCAGGATCACCAGGTGCGCGCCGAGGCGGCCGAGCAGCAGGAACGGCAGCGCGAACAGCAGCGGCGCACCCACGTTGTGGAACGGCACCGGCCGCCCGCCGACGACGGCCACGTGCGCGTCGATGGGGCTCGGGAAGTACTCCCGGTAGTCCTCGTTCGCGTAGACGGGCGTCGGGTCGAAGGTGTGGTACTTTCCGATCGCCTGGGCGAGGGCGAGGTAGTGCGGCTCGTCCCCCATCGGCTGGCCGGGCAGCCGCAGGAGCAGGCCGGCACCGAACACGACGGCGGCCAGCGCGACCAGGAGCGCCTCACGACGGGTCCACATGGGCACCCAGCGTCACGACCGGGCCGTCCGGCGGGCGTCAGTGATCTTCTGACGCCGCCCTTACCTTCCGGCTGGCATGCTGGGGCGGCGACACGACTGGGAGGTGGGCCGCATGCGCGTGCTCGTGGCCGACGACGAGCGGCTGATGGCCGACATGATCGGGGCCGGGCTGCGCCGCCAGGCGATGGCGGTCGACGTCTGCTACGACGGTGACGGCGCGGTCGAACGGCTCGGCGTCAACCGGTACGACGTGGCGGTCCTGGACCGCGACATGCCCGGCCGCACCGGCGACGAGGTGTGCCGGTGGCTGGTCGGCGCCGGCGTCGGCACCCGGGTGCTGCTGCTCACCGCGGCCGCCGGCATCCGCGACCGGGTCGAGGGCCTCGGGCTCGGCGCCGACGACTACCTCACCAAGCCGTTCGCGTTCGCCGAGCTCGTCGCCCGGATCCAGGCGCTCGGGCGGCGGTCGGTGGCGGCGGTACCGCCGGTGCTGGAGTGCGACGGGTTCGTGCTCGACGCCGGCCGGCACACCGCGCTGCGCGACGGGCGGGTCCTCACCCTCACCCCGAAGGAGTTCGCGGTCGCCCACGTGCTGCTGCGCGCCGCCGGCCGCGTGGTCAGCGCCGAGGAGCTGCTGGAACAGGCCTGGGACGAGCACACCGACCCGTTCAGCCACGTCGTGCGGGTCACCGTCATGACGCTGCGGCGCAAGCTCGGCGACCCGCCGCTCATCCACACCCTGCCGCGGGCCGGCTACCGGCTCGGGCCGGCCGCGTGAACGCGTCGCCGCGCCGGCGGCTGCTGCTGGTCGTCGCCGGTGCCCTGGCCGCGGGGTACTTCCTCAACGACCTCGTCGACGAGCACGCGCTCACCCCGACCACCATCTTCTTCCTCGACGGCGCCTGCGGCGCGGTCGGCGGCACCTCATGCCTGACCCTGCGCGACGACTTCACCTGGCTGCTGCCCCTCGTGCTGGGCACGCTCCTCGGCGGGGTGGTGTGGCTGGCTGCCGCCCGGTCGGCTGCGACCTGGGTGCTGCGGCCGCTGCACGACCTGGTGCCGGTGCTCGCCCAGGCCGGCCCGCAGAACCTCGGCCACCGCATCCGGGCCGGCTCCCGGGCCGGCTCCCGGGGCGTCGACGACGAGTTCCTCCGGCTGTGCCGGGCCGTCGACGCCATGATGGACCGGATCATGGCCGCCTACGACCACCAGCGCCGGTTCGCCGCCAACGCCTCCCACGAGCTGCGCACCCCGCTCGCGGTGCAGCGCACGCTCATCGAGGTCGGGATGGCCCAGCCGCTCACCGAGGAGCAGGTCCGGCTGCTCACCGCGCAGCTGCTGCAGACCAACGAGCGCAACGAGCGGCTCGTCGAGGGGCTGCTCGTGCTCAGCGAGGCCGACCAGGGCCTCGCCGTGCGCACCCCGCAGCGCCTCGACGAGATCGTGTCGGCGGTCGCCGCCGCGCACCGCTCCCGAGCTCTTGCGGCCGGACTGCGGCTCACGGTCAAGCTGCACGCCCGGACGGTCGAGGGCGAGCGGGTGCTCCTGGAGCGGCTCGTCACGAACCTGGTGCAGAACGCGGTGAAGTACAACACCGACGGCGGCTCGGTCGCCGTCACCGTCGGCGCGGGCAACCCGGCCCTGACCGTCACCAACACCGGGCCGCCGGTGCCGCCCGACCAGGTCGACGCGCTGTTCGAGCCGTTCAAGCGGCTCGCCGGCGACCGGATCGACCACAGCGGCGGCGCCGGGCTGGGCCTGGCCATCGCGCGGTCGATCACGCGTGCCCACGACGGCACCATCACCGCCATCGCGCAGGACGACGGCGGCCTGCGGGTCGAGGTACGACTCCCGGCGACGAAGTAGGGCCCGGCGAGCCCTGACGCGTCAGCGCTCGAGCTCCTCGGCCAGTGCCACGATGATGCCCTCGGGGCCGCGGACGTAGCAGAGCTTGTACAGGTCCTCGTACTGCACGACCTCGCCGACGAGTTCCGAGCCGCGCTCCCGGAGACCGGCGACGGCGGCGTCGATGTCGTCGACGGCGAACATGATGCGGCGGATGCCCAGCGCGTTCGCCGGCGGGTTCGCCGGGCCGCCGCTGACCGCCGCCGGGGAGTGGAACTGCATCAGCTCGAGCCGGCCGTGGCCGTCCGGGGTGCGCATCATGGCGACGTCGAGTGCCATGTCGTCGAGCCCGACGACCCGCTCCGCCCAGCGGCCCTGCACCGGCCCCCGCCCCTCCAGCTCCATGCCGAGTCCGGCGAAGAACGCGACCCCGGCGTCGAGGTCCTCGAAGACGATGCCGACGTTGTCCATCCTGGTGATCATCGTGGCTCACTCCCTGTCCGTCGTGCCAGTCGTACCCGGGACGGAGCCGGCGGAACGTTCTCGACAATGGCCCCGGCCGTACGCTGCGGGCGTGGCGTTGACGGCGTACGAGCGTGGGCTGCTCGCGGTGCAGCGGCGGGACCTCGAGGCGGGGCGGGCGTTGCTGGAGGAGGCCGGCGACCACGCCGCAGCGCTGCTGCTGCTCGGGCAGATCGGGTCTGACCCCGCCTGCTACGAGCGGGCGGCGGCGCTCGGCAGCGCGACGGCGGCGTACAACCTCGGGGCCGTCGCCGCGAACGAGGAGCGCTACACGGACGCGCTGCGCTGGTACGCCCGGTCCGCCGAGCTCGGCGACACCGGCGCGCTGCGCATGCTCGGGGCGATGCACGCCACCGGGCAGGGCACCGCGGCCGACGACGCCGAGGCCGAACGGCTGTGGCTCGCCGCGGCCGGGGCCGGGGACACGCAGGCGCTGCTCGACCTGGGCGTGCTGCACCTGCACCACCGCGACGACCCGGTGACGGGCACGTCGTGGCTGCTGCAGGCGGCCAAGCCTGTTCGCCGCCGCCTGCTGGCACCGCGACGGCTTCGGCGGCCCGGTCGACCTGGTCCAGGCGCTGCGGTGGTACCTGAAGATGCTCGACGCGGGCAGCGGCGACGGCATCCACGAGGCCCTGAAGATCGTCCCCCGGATGACGGACGACGAGATCCACGAGGCCGGCCGCCAGGCGGGCAGGATCCTCGACGCCGAGGTCTTCATCGCCCAGCGCCGCGACACCCCTGACCGAGCCGAGGCGATCGCCGCAGGCGCACCGGTAGCGGCGTCCACCTGGTCAGCAGGTGCTCAACTCATCTCCGACGGGCGTGGGTCGTAGCGAGGCAGCCCGAGTGCCAACTCGTCCAAGCCGAGACCGATGCGGCCGACGCGATCCGCGATGACCGCCAGTTCGTGGTTTTCGGCGAGATCGTTGGCGAGGCGGCCGAAGAACTGGGACACCCAGCGGGTCTGCTCAACGGCCGACTCGATCGATGTGGATGTTCCGCGGCGCTCGCGCGTGTCGGCGAGCATTGCGGACACACTCGCGAGCAGTTCCGCGCGCAACTCCGGCGCCACCGGAGCGTCACGGAACATCCGGGCGGCCCTCGCACCGGCATCGTCGACCGCGTCGTACAGCAGGAACGGCGCGTCGCCACGCATTGAGACCTCGTGCGGGCCGAGCCAGCTGCTCGGCGTGAGGCCGAGGGCATACGAGGACCGACTGGACAGCGGCCGATACGGCGCGACGCCTGTCGCGGTGACCGTGTGCAGCGCCTGCCGGAAGCACGGATGTACGCAGAAATGATGCTCAGTACCGTCGAGTGGCAGGTTGTTGTCGTGGACGTACTCGAAGGCCTCACCACGCCGGACGCCGAGAAAGCCGATGCCGTACAGCACCGATACGACCCCACGCGGAGTGAAGACCTCGGCGAAGCGCGGATGTCTGCTGCGAAGCGTGCCGGCGAGCGTGGCCAGCCGCTGGTCGAACGCGTCCCGATCCACCACGTACCCAGAGTTCTGAAACAGCACGAACAGGTCGGTCAGGAACGGATAGTTGATCAGATACTCGTTCGCAAGGTCCTGGACCTTCCAGACGGAGTACTGCCGTTCGGCTTCGACGATGTCCTGCGCCGTAACGTGGTTCCGTCCATTCTTTGCCGTCGTGTCTCGGCAGAGGTTGGCGAACTGGATGAGATCGCGAGGCCTCATGAGTGTGCGTTCGATCAGATAGGTCGCCGTCGGCCGCCCATCCACAGTCTCGACGAAGTAGTCGCCGAACAGTCTGAGGTCCGCACCGCTTGATCCGACCGAAGCTTCGGCGCGGACCGCGAGCATGTCGGCGAGCGCCTCAGCCGACCATTCAATGCGCATCTCGTCGCCGCGGAACTTGTCTCGCTCCGGAAACTGGAGTGCGTCGTAGATGTCCGACCTGATGCAGACGACACAGCGGATGTTGCGAAACCGGCTCGACACGTGCTTCGAGGCGGTCAGCAGACCGACGACCATGTCGTCGGAGTTGACATCGTTCGACCACACCTTCTCGAGCTGGTCGACCACCACCAGGAAAGGTCCGTGGCCGGTCGGGCATGCCAGGTCCTCAATCGCCCGGCCCAGCCAGTCCTCAACGATGTCCAACTGCTGTGAGACCCGGATGCCCTCCGACGGTGCCGTCCCCTTGCCCAGCTCAAGGTTCGCCTTGATGCCGAATGCTTCGAGCGAGAGCGATGACCGAAGCTGCTGGATGGTCTTCCAGAACCGTTCATGCCAGCGGGGGTCGTCGTTGAGCTCGCCGTTCTCCAGGAGGAACTTGCGCAACTGGCTCACGGAGGCCGCGGTCTTCCCGTGGGCGGTTCGTGCGTGGTGCAGCACGAGCTTGGCGATCTGCACCGCCAGCACGTATCGCCAGATGAGCTGTTTCGCCGTCTGACGGGTCAGGCCCTGCAGCTCGAACTGGCGGATCTCGTCAGCCGATATCTCGTCGGGGGTGACGATCGAGGCGCGCTTCGCCGCGTCGTCCGCAAGCATCACGCAGATCGCACTCTTCCCCGCCCCCTTCCGGCCGATGACGAGCTGCTTGCGGCCCCGCATCACCATGTTGTAGGCGGCCGTCCGCATGAATCCCGCTCGCAACAGGCCGGCACCGCCGACATCGCTTTCCGCGTCATCCCTGCCGAAGTACAACAGGTCGAAGTCCGGGCGCACAGGGACTTCCTGCATGACTATCGACTCCTCTTCGAAGCAGCCGCGGTAGCCGGCTCGACGGCTATGGTTCGGGCTGTGCCATCGGCGCACCGCCTGCGTGCGGCATCGAAGCCACCAGTGACACCCCCATGATCACGACACCGGCACGTCGCACGGAACCCTCCGTTGAACGGTTGCGCCAATTGGACTGGTCATCACCCATCGCGCAACACCGACCGAGCGAACACTCTCGGTAGCGGTTCGGGCGACCCGGATCGATCTGATCGGTCGAGGATTCCGGCATCGGCAGCGTGATCAGGGTGCCGTGTTCGGCGTCTCGTCCTTCAGCGGTTCCGCCATGCCCTCGTTGCACTCCCCACGGCCTCAGCTGCGCGTCAGGGCCGGGGTCACGTCGTCGACCTGGAGTGTGCGCAGGTCGTCGACGCTCGGGGTCTGGACGGACCGCAGGCGGCCGGCCTGGCGGGTCACCGAGTCGGCGAAGACCTGGCGGGCGTAGCGGGCGTTGCCGAAGGCGCAGTCCGTCGGGACCGTCTCGAAGTGTTCGCGCAGCGCCACCAGGGTGCCGCCCGGGCAGTCGTAGCCGCTCGCCTGGGCGAAGCCCTCGAAGATGGCCACCAGCTCGTCGGCGGTGTAGTTCGCCAAGCGGATGCGGCGGGTGAAGCGGGAGCCCAGGCCCGCGTTCGAGGCCTGGAACGCCTCCATCTCCTGGTCGTAGCCCGCGGCGATGACGACCACCTCGTCGCGGTGGTCCTCCATCAGCTTGACGAGCGTGTCCACGGCCTCCCGGCCGAAGTCGTGGCCGCTGCCGCCGCCGTCCACAGGGGACAGTGTGTACGCCTCGTCGATGAACAGCACCCCGCCGATCGCCTGGGTGACCTTCTCGCGGGTCTTCACGGCGGTGCCGCCGATGTGCTCGGCCACCAGGTCGGCGCGGGACGCCTCGACGAGCTGGCCGGTCGGCAGGGCGTCGAGGGCGGCGAGGATCCGGCCGTACAGCCGGGCGACCGTGGTCTTGCCGGTCCCGGGCGCGCCGGCGAACACCATGTGCCGCGACATCGGGGGCACCGGCAGGCCGGCGGCGGCGCGGCGGCTGACGCGGTGCAGGCCGACGAGGGTGGCGACCTCGCGCTTGACGCGGGCCAGGCCGACGAGTCCGTCGAGCTCCTTGAGCATGGGCGCGACCGGATCGTGCCCGTCGTCGGCGTCGCTCCCGGGACCCGTTCCTGGCGCGCCGGGAACGGACCCGGAACCGCTGGGAACGGGGGGAACGCCGGGATCGCCGCCGGGAAACGCAGAAACGCCGGAAACGCCGGAACCGAAAACGCCGGAAACGTCGGAGACACTGGGACCGGGAACGCCGGAAACGTCGGAGACACTGGGACCGGGAACGCCGGAAACGTCGGAGACACTGGAACCGGGAACGCCGGAAACGGTGGGAACGCCGGAGGCACCCGGCCCGGAAACGCTGGGAACGGTCGGAACGCTGCGACCGCTCCGAGCCGCGCCGGGAACAGCGCCGGAGACCGTCACCGCGCGGGTGGTCTCGATGGCCAGAGCGTCGGCGCCGTTGCCGGTCAGCTCGCACCCGTCGACCACGCCCGTCGAGCCCGGTCCGAACCCGACGCCGGCGGCGCCGCTGCGGTGGATGCGGGAGCGGCGCAGGACCAGCCGGGCGCCGTGCTGGGCCTGCGCGCGGTCACCGCGCGCGTCGCGCAGTTCGCACGCCGTGGCCGACGTGGTGCCGCCCGGCGCGACGAGCAGGTTGACGGCCGCGCCGCGCAGCTCGGTGTCCTCCAGCGTGAGCGTGCTGTCCGCCCTGATGAGCGCCGCCGCGACGTTCCCGCCCTCGACCCGGCCGTGCCGGACCGTCGCGGCGGCACCGTCGGCGAGCTGGATGCCCGCCCGGGAGCAGCCCGAGATGGTCGTCGACTCGGCGGTACAGCGGGCGCCCCCACCGATGCCGAGCCCGGTGACCCCGCAGTCCCGCAGCGTCGGGTCGGCGGTGCCGGAGACGACGACCCCGTGCCCGGCCGGTACCGCGCGCCACGCACGGCAGCTCCCCGCAGGCACCGGCGACGGCGGGGCCGGTGTGGTACCCGGCGGCCTACCCGGACGTCCACGCGGTCGGCGGCCTGAGCGACACCGGCGCCCCGGCGGGCGCGCCGCCGAAGTCGGCGGGCGTGGACGTGGCCGGCTCGTCGGTGGGCGCGGTGAGTCTGGCCCCGACGGGCCAGGGGCACTACCGGGTGGCGGGCATCCCGGTGGCGGCGGCGTACGTGGCGGCGACGGCGGCGCTGGTCCGCGCCTACCACCCGGAGCTGTCCGCGCGGGAGGTCCGGCAACGCCTGGAACGCTCGGCGGAGCGCCCGGCCGGCCCGACGCGCTGGCGGACGCGGTGGGTGCGGGCTTCGTCGACCCGTACGCCGCCGTGGCCGGCACGGTCCTGGGCGAGTCGGCCGCGCCGAGGCGGGTGCCGGGGCCGGTCGCGCTGCCGGCGCCGGCGGCGACGCCGCGCCCGGTGGTGACGGCCTGGCTGGTGACCCTGACGTCCTTCGCCGCGGCGGCGATCGCCTTCGCCACGGTGGCCACGATCAGCAGAGGGCGCCGCCGCGCCTGGCGCCCCTGACGTCGGTCGTCCCGCTCACACGTGCGGGCGGGCGTGGAGCTCGCGCAGTTGCAGGCCGAAGGGCTGGGCCCCGCGGAAGCGGTTGCTGTACAGCTCGTAGCGGACGATGAACGTGTACCAGTCGCCGGTCCACGGTTCGAAGTCGAAGTTCTCGCCGAGCAGGTCGTCCGGCGGGACACGGCCGGGGCAGTGGGCGAAGCCCGCCGTCCAGGCCACCGCCGGGTCGGCGGTCGAGAAGAACACGCAGCCGGCCGCCGGCTCGTGCGCGACGCGCTCGAAGCGGTACGGGCCGATCGACAGCGCTGCCCGGACGGCGCGCGGGCGGCGCGCTCCAGGTCGTCCCGATAGGCGTCGAAGGTCGCCCGGGCGACCAGGTCACCCGACGTGACCAGCAGCGTCGCGGCGAACACCGCCGGCAGGGCGGCCACGACCCACCAGCACCGCGGCTCGCGCCGCACGACGGCGAGCCACAGCGCCGTGAGCAGGGCGGCCAGCCACAGCGCCCAGACCGTCACGGCGTGGTAGCCGCCCGGGGCGCACACCGCCCACAGCAGCAGGCCGGCGGGCACCGGCGGGCCGGCGACGACCGCCCATCGCAGGAGCGTCACTGGGTGGCGACCACGATGCAGCGGCGCAGCTCGGCGACCGCCTCCGGGTCGCCCTCGACCGTCACGCCGCCGGCGGCGCGGTTCCACAGCCAGAGCAGGACCGCCGCCGGGTCGCCCGTCACGGTGGCGTCCGCGGCGGCCGCGCCGTCCGTGACCGTGAACGGGACCGTGTTCACCAGCCAGGACGCCTCCGCGGCCCGGATCGCCACGGTGCGGCCCGGGGAGTCCCGCAAGGCTTCCGTGAAGTAGGAGCCCCACTCGGCCACGCCGAACGCCACGAAGATCTTCAGCAGCTCGTCGACGCCGTCGGCGGCGAGGTCGGGTGGGATCGGTGCCAGCGGCACGCCCGCGCCCAGCTCGGCGTCGACGCGGTGGATCACCGTCTCCTGGGCCATCCGGCGGTACCAGAACCCGACCGTCTGGTCCGGGGTGTACCACGAGCCGGCCGGGTCCTGCGGCCGGCGGGCGGCGAACTCGGCCAGCAGGTCGGCGTGGGCGCGATCGAGCAGCGCCAGGGGGTCCTCGCCGGCCAGCTCGGCCGGCGGCCACGGGTCGGGCTCGGCGCCCTCGCGCATGGCGAGGGTCTTGTGCAGGTAGACCTCGCCGACGTGGCGGGTCAGGTCGGCCACCGTCCAGCCGGGGCAGCTCGGCACGTCGGCGGCCAGGGCGGGCGGCGCGACCTCACGCAGGCGGGCGAAGTCGGTTTCCAGGCATTCGAGGTACCGCTGGATGTGCATGACGCTCAGTATTCACCGAGGCCGGCGTAGCGGGCGTCCCGCTGACCCTCAGTAGGTGAGCCCGGCCAGGATCTCGACGAGCTCGTCGACGCTCAGCGGCTGGTCGGGCCGGGTGACTTGCTGCTCTTCCAGGACCCCGCCCTCGCCGGGCCGGGGGCTCGGGTCGCCGGTGACGTTGGTGGCGCTGGCAAAGAGCGCCGCGCCTCGGGCGTACATGCGCACGTTCACCAGCTGGTGCTGGTAGCTGCGGGTCGAGCCGGCCTGCAGGACGGTCACGGCCTCGCCGTGCGGCCCGGTCCGTTTGGTGCACACGGGCGGTGGCCCGCAGAGCCGTTCCCTGGCGTCCTCGGGGACCGCGGTCAGGGAGATGCTGAAGCCGAGGGCGCCGATGCCCTGCTCGTCGGCGACGAGCGCGGCGGCGGTGTAGGCGTCGCCGTCGCGGTACACCTGCAGCGGCCCGGCCTTCGCGGTGCTCTTGCGGTGGAAGGTCGCGCCCGGCAGGCGCCGCGACACCTCGGTCTGCAGGTAGCAGGTGAGCCGGTCCGCCTGCTGGTCGCTCGCGCAGAACGGCCGCGGGTCGAGGGCGGTCCAGCCGGGGCCGGACGGCTGCACCGGCGCCGGGTCGCCGGGGAGGTTCGCGAGCAGCACCCCGGTCGCGGCCAGGACGGCGACCGCGCCGCCCGTGACGGTGAGCCGGCGCCGGCGGCGGGTGCGGCGGCCGGCGCTGAGCACGCCCGCCGAGGTGAGCCGGGTCGGCGGGCCGCCGTCGGTGTACTCGCGCAGGGCGGTGTCGAGGTCCATGGCTACTCCTTCGTCGGTGCCAGGGCGCGGCGCAGCGCGTCGACGGCCCGGGCGGTCTGGCTGCGGACGGTGCCCTCGGCCATGCCGAGCAGCTCGGCGACCTCGGCGACGGACAGGTCCTCGAGGTGGCGCAGGACGACGACGGCCCGCTGGCGGGGCGGCAGCGCCCGCAGCGCCTGCCCGAGCCCGGTGTCGCCGCCGGGCTCGGCCTCGGGGACGGGCGTGTCGGGCGGCTCGGCGACGACCGTCTCGCGGCGGCGGTCCCGCCGGTGCGACAGGAACGCGTTGACGAGGATCCGCCGGGTGTACGCGTCGAGGGACTCGGGCCGCGCGCGCCGCCAGTGCTGGTACAGCTTGACGAAGGTCAGCTGGACGAGGTCGTCGGCGGTGTGCCAGTCCCCGCAGAGCGCGAACGCGAACCGCCGCAGCGGCACCACCCGCCCGGCGAAGTAGTCGGTGAACTCGGCGTCCGATCGGCTCCCCACGCACCACATACTCCGGGCGGCGGGAAAACGCTCAACCCCTGTCGGCTCACACCCGCTTCTCGTAGCGGCGGCACGGCACCGGGATGATCTCGCCCGCGTGCGGGACCGGGTTGTCGTACGCCCCGGCGTCGGCCCATCCGCAGCGCTCGTAGAACCGCCGCGCGCGGGCGTTGCCCCGGCACCACCGCGAGCCAGGCCGTGCCGTAGCCGTTCGCGGCGACCTGCCGCTCGGCGGCGGCGAGCAGGCCGGCGGCGACGCCGGTGCCGCGGTGCGCGCCCCCGACGTACACCTGCTCGACCTCGTCCCCGACGACCATCACGAACCCGGCGACCGCGTCGCCCACCTCGGCGACCGTGGTGTCGGGCACCCGCGCGGCGGCCCGCGAGCGGAACGAGTCGTGGGTGCGCGCCGCGACGAGCGCGTCGGGCACGTTGCCGAGGTGGCCGTCCCGCCAACCGGCCTCCCAGATGGCGGCGACCTCGGCGGCGTCGGCGGCCCGGGCCGGTCGAATCAGCGGCGCTGTCACCCGCCCAACCTTAAGGCCTGTCTCATACCTGAGGCAGGGCTCCGGCGATCGTGCGGCGCAGCTCGCGCTTGAGGACCTTGTGGCTCGGGCCCAGCGGGAGCGCCTCGACGAAGCGGACGCGGCGCGGGTACTTGTGCTTGCCGAGGTGCTCGCGGGACCACTCGATCAGGCCCGGCTCGGTCAGGGCGGCCGCCGGGTCGGGGACCACCACCGCGCAGATCTCCTCGCCGTGGGTCTCGTCGGGGACGCCGATCACCGCCACCTGGACCACGCCCGGGTGGCGGGCCAGGACCTCCTCGACCTCACGCGGGTACACGTTGAAGCCGCCGCGGATCACGATGTCCTTCTTGCGGTCCACCACGGTCAGGAAGCCGGCGGTGTCCTTGGTGCCCAGGTCGCCGGAGCGGAACCAGCCGTCGACGACCGCCAGGGCCGTGTCGTCGGGGCGGCCGAGGTAGCCGGCGAAGACGTTGTGGCCGCGGATCACGATCTCGCCGAGCTCGCCCGGGCCGAGCAGCTCGATCGTGTCGTCGAGCTCGGCGCGGGCGATCTCCACCTCCACGCCCCAGATCGGGTGGCCGATGGTGCCGGCGCGGGTGCCGAAGTGGGGCTGGTTGGTGGTGGCCGTCGGCGACGTCTCGGACAGGCCGTAGCCCTCGAAGATCGAGGTCCGGTAGGCGGCGTTGAACCGCTCCAGGACGGCCACCGGCAGCGACGCGCCGCCGGAGATGGCCAGCCGCAGGCGGGGCAGCTCGGTGCGGCCCTCGGCGGCGGCGACCAGGGCGACGTACATCGTCGGCACCCCGTGGAACACGTCGACCCGCTCGCGCAGCATGACGTCCAGGGCGGCCTCGCCGGTGAACCGGGCGAGCATCACGAGCGTGGCGCCGAGGCGGAACGTGCCGTTCATGCCGACCGTCTGGCCGAACGTGTGGAACAGCGGCAGGCAGCCGAGGACCACGTCGCCGGAGCGGGCGTCGTTGGCGTCGAACACGTTGACGGTCGCGTTCATCACCAGGTTGAGGTGGGTGAGCACGGCGCCCTTCGGCTGTCCCGTGGTGCCGCTGGTGTAGAGCACGACCGCCGGGTCCTCGGGCTCGCGCGAGACGTAGGAGCGCAGCGGCTCGGCGCCGAGCAGCGCGGCCGGCTCGACGCAGGGCACGCCCGCGGACCGCGCCGCCGGCCCGCCGGCCGCGGCCTGGCTGGGGTGGCAGACCAGGGCGGTCGCGCCGCTGTCGCGCAGCACGTACGCCACCTCGTCGGCGTTGAGCAGCAGGTGGACGGGCACGACGACGGCACCGAGCGCGACGATCCCGTAGTACACCCGGGGAAAGTCGATGACGTTGGGGCATTGCAGCGCCACCCGGTCGCCCGGGCGCACCCCCTGCTCGCGCAGCGCGGCGGCGACGGTGAGCGACTGCCGCCACAGCTCGGCGTAGGTGACCCGCTGCGGGCCGTCGACGACCGCGACCTTGTCCGGGTGGCGGCGGGCGGACTCGGCGAGGATCGCCGCCAGGGAGAGCGTGGCGCTCATGCGAGGTGACCGCCGATCTGCGTGTAGCCGCGCAGCAGGTCGCGGGCGATGATGAGGCGCTGCATCTCGTCGGTGCCCTCGAAGATGCGCAGCAGGCGGACCTGGCGGTACCAGCGCTCGATGGGAAGCTCGCGGGTGTACCCCATGCCGCCGTGGATCTGCATGACGCGGTCCACGACGTGGTTGACCATGGCCGCGCCGTAGAGCTTGGCCATCGACGACGCGTGCCGCGGGTCCTGCCCCTGGTCGACTGTCCAGGCGGCGCGCAGCACCAGCCAGCGGGCCGCCTCCAGCTCGACCTCCGAGTCGGCGAGCATCCACTGGATGGCCTGGTTGTCGCCGATCGGGCGGCCGAAGGTGTGCCGGGTGGTGGCGTGCTCGAGCGCCATCTTCAGGGCCCGTTCGGCGATGCCGAGGGCGTGGGAGGGGATGATGTACCTCCCCTTGCCGATCCAGCGCATCGCGAGGTCGAAGCCCTGGCCGACCTCGCCGAGGATGTTGCGCGACGGGACCCGCACCTCGTCGAAGACGAGCGACGCCGGGCCGCCCTCGCCCATGGTCTGGATGAACTCGGAGCGCCAGCCCATCGCGCGGTCGACGAGGAACGCGGTCGCGCCGCCCTTGCGGACGTCCTTGTCCTTGTCGGTGACGGCGATGACGATCGTGAAGTCGGCGTCGTTGCCGTTGGTGATGAACGTCTTCTCGCCCGTGAGCACCCAGTCGTCGCCGTCGCGGCGCGCGGCGAACGAGATGTTGGCCGCGTCGGAGCCCGCCCCGGGCTCGGTGATCGCGAAGCAGGAGACGCGCTCGCCCTCGATGGTGGGCACGAGGTACTCCTGGCGCTGCTCGTCGTTGGCGAAGTACAGGATGTTGTCCGCCTCGCCGCCGAAGCGGAACGGCACGAACGAGCGCCCGACCTCGGTCCAGATCAGCGACTGCAGGACGGCGGGGAGGTCCATCCCGCCGTACTCGCTGGGGGTGGACAACCCCCAGAAGCCGAACTGCCTGGCCTTGAGCTGCAACTCGCGCAGCTCGCTGCGGTCCAGGCCGGGCCGGTGCTCGCGCTCGCGGCGCAGCACCTCCTGCTCCAGCGGCTGGACCTCCTTCTGGATGAAGGCGCGGGCGGTGTCCCGGATCGCCTTCTCCTCCTCGCTGAGCGAGAAATCCATCGTCGCCTCTCCTGCTGTGGGAACTCCTCTCAAACTAACGCTGGAAGTTTTAGCGCGCCAGCTTCAATTTGCACTCGGACTGCACTAATCTTCGCCGGCATGGAGAGGTTCGAGTCGTTCGACGGCGTCGACATCGCGTACCAGGTCTGGGGCGCCCCCGGTGACCGGCCGCCGGTCGTGCTGCACCACGGGTTCATCGTCGACGCGACGGCGAACTTCGTCGCCCCCGGCGTGGCCGGTGCCCTGGTCGCGGCCGGCCGGCACGTGATCGCCCCGGACGCCCGCGGCCACGGCGCGTCGGGCAAGCCGCACGACACCGCCCGCTACGGCGAGGCGAGAATGGCCCGCGACCTGGGCGCACTGCTCGACCACCTGGACGTCGAGCGGGCCGACCTGGTGGGGTACTCGATGGGCGCGGTCGTGTCGGCCATCTTCGCCGCCTCGACCCCGGACCGCGTGCGCCGGCTGGTCCTGTCGGGCGTCGGCGCGGCCGTGGCCGAGCTCGGCGGCCTGGACACCCGGGCGATGCCGCCGGCCGAGGTGACGGCGGTCCTGCTCACCGAGTCCCGCCCGGCGGTCGAGGCGTCCCCGGCGAAGGCGTTCCGTCAGCTGGCCGACGCGGTGGGCGCGGACCGAGTGGCGCTCGCGGCCCAGGTCGGCGCGGCCCACAACACGCCGATCGGCCTCGACAAGATCACCGCGCCGACCCTGGTCCTGGCCGGCGAGGACGACCCCCTGGCCGCGCGGCCGGAGGCCCTGGCGGCCGCGATCCCGGGTGCCCGCTGGAAGGTCGTGGCCGGCGACCACCTCACGGCGCTGCGCTCACCGGCCTACGTCCCGGCGCTGCTGGACTTCCTCGCAGCACCCTGACCGCTGGCCGCGTTGTGCTCGGGTTGGCCCACCCGGTCAGTGTGGCCGGGTGATCACCGCTCGTCCCCTGGTCGCGCTGCTCGTGAGGCTGGAAGCCGGTGGCGCGTGACGAGCGAGGGAGACCGACGATGGCCACGCCATTTCGGGGTATGGCCTTCCCATGACTTCCGATGCGGAGAGCAGCCGGAAGGGATACGCGGGCCGAGTAACCGCGGGCATCAGGGATCTGCACCCCAGCTACTTCGCATTCGTCATGGCGACGGGGATCATCTCGACCGGCGCCTTCCTATTGGGCCCGGCGTGGCTGTCACTGGCGCTGCTGGTCATCGCATCGATCGGATTCGTGGTGCTCATCGCGGCGCTGGTGATCTGGCTGGCCCGCTACCGGTCCCGGGTGGTGGCCGAGCTTCAGGCTCCGGAACGGGCGTTCGGTTTCTTCGCCATCTCGGCCAGCTGCGACCTGCTCGGGGCACGGTTCGCGGCCGCGGGTCATCCGACGGTCACGGCGGTACTGGCCTGCATGGCCGCCCTGGTGTGGTTCGCGTTGACCTACGGCGTGCCCGCCAGCTTGCTGGTGGCCCGGCAGCGCGACTCGGTTCTGGGCGGCATCGACGGCACCTGGCTGCTGTGGGCGGTCGCCACGCAGTCCTTGTCGATCGACGCCGCAACCCTCCTTGCGGCATGGCCGTCGCAGTCGGGGCTGCTGGCCACGACCGCAGTCGCGCTGTGGAGCGTCGGGCTCCTGCTGTACGTGCTGCTGGTCGCCCTGATCTGGCAGCGCTGGCTGACCATCGCGGTGACCGCGGCTACATTGAGCCCGCCCTACTGGATCCTGATGGGCGCCGCCGCGACCACCGTGCTGGCCGGCTCGGAGATCCTGACCCTTCCGGCCGTCAGCGCGATCGCAGGCTTCGTCAAGGGAACCTGTTTCGTGTTCTGGTCGGTCGGCACGTGGTTCATCCCGTTGCTTATCGTCCTCGGGCTCTGGCGGCACGCCCTGCGCCGGTGGCCGCTTCGCTACGAGGCGGAGCTGTGGACCGTGGTGTTCCCGCTCGGCATGTACAGCGTGGCCAGTCTGTCCTTCGGCAAGGCCGCCGGTCTCAGCTTCATGGAGCCCCTGAGCCGCGGAGCGCTCTGGGTGGCCGTCGCGGCATGGCTGTTGGTGGCCGCCGCCGGGCTCGCCCGGCTGGCACAGGCCGGCCTCAGCCCGTCACGCCGACGACCCACCCGCGCAGCATGATAAGCAACCCCCCGGCCTTCCGGCCGCCATGCAGGCCGCTGTTCGCGAGTAGAGTCGAGGTCCTGGGGTGGCCCACTCACACGCCTGTGCTGGCGCTGGCCGACTGGGCCCGGGACCTCATGGCAAACCTTGATCGCTGGTGCCTGTGGTCTTTCGCAGCGTCCAGCTCATGGCCTCGGCTGAATCGACGTTGAGTGAAGAGGGTTCGCGTGAGTCGGCATGCGGGTCAACCTGGCGAACGGGACAGGCCAGACCAGGCACACGCTGCAGCCAACGCCGCATCTCCTGACCCTCTTGGCACTCCCGACCCACTGGATGCCGAACTCAGCCCGGCAGAGGACCGCGTCGTCGCCGCAGAGTGGTCGAGGCGGATCCCGCCGATCAGGGCACGGATACCCGAGGTGCGCATCGGCAAGCGCTGGTACAGCACCGCCTGGTTGATCCCGATCAGCATCGTGGGGCTGATCATCGGGATCGCGGTGTGCCAGCAGTTGCGCACCTATCCGGCGGTGCAGAGCTGGATCGCCAGCCATCCCGGGACGGGTGACTTCCAGCCGCCGGTCACCACCGGGTTCCCGTTGTGGCTGCGCATCCTGCACTTCCTGAACCTGCTGTTCATGCTGTTCATCATCCGGTCCGGGATACAGATCCTGGCCGACCACCCGCGGCTGCAGACAGACGCCGGGTCCACGCCCGGCCGGGAACTGCTGCGGCTGCGCGGACCCGTGCCGCCCGACCGGATGGCCCAGGTTCCGCCCGAGCGTGCATGGACCGCCAAGGACGACGCGGTCACCCTGCCTCGCTGGCTCGGTATCCCGGGGTTGCGGCACTCGATCGGCCTGGCCCGCTGGTGGCATTTCAGCTGCGACTTCCTGTGGGTCCTGACCGGGGTGGTGTTCTACGTCCTGCTCTTCACCACGGGCCAGTGGGCGCGGGTGGTGCCGACGAACTGGAGCGTCATCCCCAACGCGATCTCGACCGCCATCCAGTACGGGTCGCTGCAGTTCCCGGCGAACAAGGGCTGGACGCAGTACAACGGGCTGCAGATCATCGCCTACTTCGTCGTGGTCTTCGTCGCCGCGCCGCTGGCATTCATCACCGGCCTGCTGCAGGCACCCGCCATCGCCGCCAAGTTCGGGCTGGGCTGGGGCCGGATCAACCGTCAGACGGCCCGCATCGTTCATTTCAGCTTTCTGGTGATCTTTGTCGGGTTCATCTTCGTCCACACCCTCATGGTCTGGATCACCGGGCTGCTGGTGAACCTCAACCACATCACCACCGGCCGGAACATCGCCTCCTGGACCGGATGGTGGCTGTACGTCATCTGGATGGCCATC
Organism: Dactylosporangium sp. AC04546; assembly: GCF_022095675.1. Classification (GTDB taxonomy): domain Bacteria; phylum Actinomycetota; class Actinomycetes; order Mycobacteriales; family Micromonosporaceae; genus Dactylosporangium. The sequence goes on from NZ_JAHYSG010000010.1 coordinate 136,082, forward strand.
GTCGTGGCTGTCTGGTGGGCCGCATCACCGCTCACGCTGCGCTATCCCCGGGTAGTGCAGAAGACCGGCAAGGCCCTGATCGGCTGGGCAAAGGCGCTGCTGGAGACAACCGACCCTCGCGCGACCTACCCCGAGAAGGCGATCTCGCCGTTCTTCTGGCCCAACGGCACCCTGCCAACCAGCCAGGAATACGCGAAGCTCCGGGACCACGGGTTCCGCGACTACATGCTGAGCGTCCACGGACTCGTCGACAAACCCGTCACCTTGACCTACGAGCAGCTCAAGGCGATGCCCAAACAAGAACAGATCACCCAGCACTACTGCATCCAAGGCTGGTCGGGCGTCGCCAAGTGGGGCGGTGTGCCGATGCGAGACATCCTCAACCTGGTGCAGCCATCACCCAAGGCGCGCTTCGTCGTGTTCTACTCCTTCGGCACAGGCGGCGAAGGCGGCCTGTACTACGACGCTCACAAGATCGAACACATGGGCCACGAGCTGACCATCCTCGCCTACGAAATGAACGGCGCGCCGCTCAACGAGCTCCACGGTGCCCCATTGCGGCTGCGAAACGAGCTTGAGCTCGGCTTCAAGCAGGTCAAGTGGGTCCAGGCCATCGAGTTCGTCGAGAGCTTCGATCATCTCGGCGCGGGACAGGGCGGCTACAACGAGGACCATGAGTTCTACGGCTACCGCATGCCTATCTGACGGCAATCGCATCGCTACAGTGCGGGCGCTCCCGACGCTGGCACCGGCTTCGCAGGTCGGCGGGGGTGATGGTGAACGCCAGTCCGCCGGTCAGGATCGCGACCACGGCCGTGCCGCCGAAGATCGTGGCCAAGCCGATGCCCGCTTCCTGCAGCGGGCCGGCGCCGAACGCGGCGATACCGTAGCCCAATTGGTAGAACGCGATGACAACCTTGCCGACGCGGACCCGTTGCCGGTACTGAGGTCGTACGACCCATGCAGGGCTACTCATTCAGCCGGTCGTTCGGCGACGACGATGCGCCCGTCCACCTCGATGGAAGCCAGTTGTGAAGATGCCTGCGGGAGGCTGCCCGAGCTGCCGTTCTCCGCCGGTGTCGCGCGACTGTTCGCCGAGCGCTCGGGTATGGCGTCGTTACAACCAGCGTCACGACCGGCCTGAGGCCGCCCGTCGCGTACCGATGCCGGTAGATGCCTCCTTGGTGCGCGTGTGCATCTGCGAATCAGGGCTGCTCCGGAGTTCGGTACATGAGCACATGGAGGGAGAATGGAACTATGCGGGAGCCGTCCAGCATTCAGATCGTGATCGTCGGCGGCGGCTTCGCCGGCGTGGCGTGCGCGAAGTCGCTGGCCGAGGACGAACGGACCCGGGTGACCCTGGTGGACCAGAACGGGTACCACCAGTTCCAGCCATTGCTCTACCAGGTGGCCACCGCGGAGCTGGCCGGCCAGGACATGGCGTTCGACCACACCGAGGTGTTCCGCGGCCAGGACGCCGTGACCCTAGTGCGGTCGGAGGCGGTCGCCGCCGACGCGGACCAGCGCAGCGTGACCCTCTCCGACGGCAGGACCATCACCGGCGACTACCTTGTGCTGGCCGCCGGGGCGCAGCCCAACTTCTTCCACACGCCCGGCGCCCAGGAGTTCGCGTTTCCGCTCTACAGCCTCACCGATGCGCGCCGCGTCCGCGAGCGGGTGCTGCAGCTGTTCGCCGACGCGTCCGCCAAGCCGGAACTCATCGACGAGGGCGCACTCACCTTCGTCATCGTGGGCGGCGGGCCCACCGGTGTGGAGATCTCTGGTGCGTTGTCGGAGCTGGTCTATGACGTGATGCCGCACCGCTACCCGAACCTCGCAGTGGCCGGCGCGCGGATCATCCTGGTCGACCTGGGCCGGGTCCTGCTCGCACCGTTCAGCGACCAGTCGCACACATACGCCGCCACGCAGCTGCAGCAGCGCGGGGTCGAGCTCCGGCTCGGCACCGCCGTGACGGAGGTGGCGCGCGACCACGTGTCCCTCCGGGACAAGACCACGATCCCGACCCACCTCGTCATCTGGGGTGGCGGGGAAACCGCCTCCGCGATCGCGGGCAACGCCGGCACCGGTCAGGGCCGGGGCGGGCGCATCGACGTGCGGCACGACCTGAGCGTGCCCGGCCACCCGAACGTCTTCGCCGTCGGGGACATCGCCAACATCCCGTACGGGGACGAGCGGGCCCTGCCTCAGCTGGGCAGCGTCGCCCAGCAGTCAGGCACCTGGGCGGCGAAGAACATCCTCGCCGACATCGGCGGCACGGGCCGGGAACCGTTCCACTACCGCGACAAGGGCATCATGGCGATGATCGGCCGGGAGGCGGCCGTGGCCGAGATCGGCCCGCACCGGCACGAGCTGCACGGCCGGTTCGCGTTCGCCTCCTGGCTGGGCGTGCACGCCGAGCTGCTCGCCAACACCAGGGCCGAGCTCAAGGCGCTCGTGGCCTGGGCCGAGGAGTTCTACTTCCGGCCGCACCACCGCTCGGCCGACCTGCTGGACCCGGACCAGGTCGAGCTGAACAAGATCGACTGGGGACAGTCCCGTTAGGACGGTGCCGGGCGGCTGAGACCTGGTGTTCGGGCAGGACCCTTTGAGGAGGCCCACGTGAAGACCACGCATGACGCAGACGCCCTGGTCATCTTCGGCATCACCGGCGACCTGGCCAAGGTGATGACGTTCCAGGCTCTGTACCGGCTGGAGAAGAGAAACCTGCTGAACTGCCCGGTCGTGGGCGTCGCCATGGACAACTGGAGCGTCGACGACCTGCGCAAGCGGGCCCAGGATTCGATCGAGGCGACCGAAGGCACGCTGGACCACGACGTCTTCGACCGGCTCGCGACCCGCATGTCCTACCTGCCCGGCGACTTCTCCGATCCGGCCACGTACGACAGGGTGGGCGAAGCGATCAAGGGCATGAACAAGCCGGTGTTCTACCTCGAGATCCCGCCGTTCCTGTTCGGACCGGCCGTGAAGGGGCTGGGCAAGGCCGACCTCATCCGGGCCGGCCGGGTGGTGGTGGAGAAGCCGTTCGGCCACGACCTGGAGTCGGCTCGTGAGCTCGCCGCCGAGCTCCACCAGTACGTGCAGGAGTCGCAGCTGTACCGGATCGACCACTTCCTGGGGAAAATGGGGCTGGAGGAGGTGCTGTTCCTGCGGTTCGCCAACTACGTCCTGGAGCCGGTGTGGAGCCGCAACTTCCTGTCCCACGTGCAGATCACCATGGCCGAGAACTTCGGCGTCGAGGACCGGGGCCACTTCTACGACAAGGTCGGCGCGCTGCAGGACGTGGTCGTGAACCACCTGATGCAGCTGACCTCGGCGGCCATGATGGAGGCGCCGGCCGGCGCGGACATCCAGACCATCAAGAACGGCCAGATCGCCCTGTGGAAGGCGATCGAGTCCGCAGACCCGGCGCACTACGTCCGCGGCCAATACGACGGCTACCTGAACATCGACGGCGTGGCCCCCGGCTCGACGACCGAAACCTACGCCGCGCTGCGCCTGGACATCGACAACTGGCGGTGGGAGGGCGTGCCGCTCTTCATCCGTACCGGCAAGCGGATGCCGGTCACCCAGACCGAGGTGCGCCTCGTCTTCCGCAAGCCGCCGAAGCTGGGCATGAGCCTGCCAGGCTTCCACAACCCCGACCCGTCGGAGCTGGTGGTGCGGCTCGACCCGACCGCCGGGATCCGGATGACCGCGAACGCCCACCTCGGCTACACCGTGGGCCCGTCGGTGGTCAACCTCGACGCCGACCTCGGTGGTGACGTGGCGACCCCGTACGAGGTGCTGCTCCACGCGGCGCTGATCGGCAATCCGACCCGGTTCGCCCGGCAGGACGGGGTCGAGGAGAAGTGGCGCATCATGCAGCCGCTGCTGGACAACCCGCCGCCGGTGCATCCCTACCAGCCCGGCAGCTGGGGACCGACCGCATCCGACCAGCTGATCGCCGAGTACGGCGGCTGGCGCGAGCCATGGGACGGACAGACATGACCGCCGTACTGCAGGAGCCGGTGACCCGTCCGGAGCTGTCGCCGTTCCCGAAGATCGCCGACTACGCGTTCCTGTCCAATTGCCACACCGGGGCCCTGGTGGCCGTGGACGGCACGGTCGACTGGTTGTGCGTGCCGAGGTTCGACTCGCCCAGCATCTTCGGCAGCCTGCTCGACCGCGAGGCGGGCAGGTTCCGGTTCGGCCCGTACGGGATCGAACACCCCACCACGCGTGTCTATGTACCCGGCACTAACGTGGTCGAGACGACCTGGAAGACGGCGACCGGCTGGATCGTCGTCCGGGACGCGCTGACGATGGGTCCCCACGACACGGACGACTGCGTGACACCGCACACCCGCCCGCCCACCGACGCGGACGCCTCACACATGCTGGTGCGGACCGCGACATGCATCGACGGGCGGGTCGAGGTGGAGGCGATCTGCGAGCCGGCGTTCGACTACGGGCGCACGCCGGCGAGCTGGCAGCTCGAGAACGGTCGCCACCAGGCGGCCGGTACCGCTGCCGGCGTCTCGATCCGGCTCCAGTCCGACATCAAGCTCGGCGTCGAAGGCCACCGGATCCGCGGACGGCACACGCTCAACCAGGGCGACACTGTCTACTGTGCACTGTCCTGGTCGGACAGTGTGCCGGCACCGGCCGACGCTGTCTCGGCGGTCGCCGCCATCGACTGGACCGTGAACTACTGGCGCAACTGGTTGGCCGGGGCCCGCATACCCGACCACGAGTTCCGGGAGGCGATCCAGCGCTCCGCCCTGGCGACGAAGGGTCTGACCTACATGCCGACCGGCGCCACGGTGGCCGCCTCGACCACCTCGCTGCCGGAGACGCCCGGCGGCGCCCGCAACTGGGACTACCGCTACACCTGGGTGCGGGACTCCACCTTCACCCTGCAGGCGCTGCACCTGCTCGACCTGGACTGGGAGGCCGACGAGTTCATGCAGTTCATCGCCGACCTCGAACCCACCGAGGACGGCTCGCTGCAGATCATGTACGGCGTCGACGGGCGACGCGACCTGACCGAGTCGTTCCGCGAGGACCTCTCCGGCTATCAGGACGCCAAACCCGTCCGGATCGGCAACGCCGCCTACAACCAGCACCAGAACGACGTCTTCGGCGCCGCGCTCGACTCGATCCTGCTGCACACCCGCCGAAGCGAACGCCTGCCCCGGCGGCTGTGGCCGCTGGTGCAGAGCCAGGCCGAATGCGCGACAAGGATCTGGAAGCAGCCCGACCAGGGCATCTGGGAAGCGCGCGGCAACCCCAAGCACTACGTCTCGTCGAAGCTCATGTGCTGGATCGCCATGGACCGGGCCGCGAGCCTGGCCGAGATCCGCGGCGACCACGACCTCGCCCAGAAGTGGCGGGCCACGGCCGACGAGATCCGCGCCGACATCCTGACCCGCGGGGTCAGCGAGGCCGGCGTGTTGCGCCAGCACTACGACACCGACGCGCTCGACGCGTCCACCCTGCTGGCCATCACGTTCGGCTTCGTCGCCCCGACCGACGACATCGCCCGCAAGACCGTCGACGCCGTCGCCGATCAGCTGACCGAGGACGGGTTCGTGCTGCGGTACAAGACCGGCGAGACCGACGACGGGATGTCGGGCAAGGAGGGTACCTTCCTCATCTGCTCCTTCTGGCTCGTCTCCGCCCTCGCCGCGGTCGGCGAGGCGGCCCGGGCCCGGGACCTGATGGACAAGCTGCTGAGTATCGGGTCCGCGCTGGGCCTGTACGCCGAGGAGTACGAAACCTCGACCGCCCGCCACCTGGGCAACTTCCCGCAGGCGTTCTCGCACCTGGCCCTCGTCGAGGCGGCCGGACGCATCATCGTCGCGGAGCGACTCAAGGAGTACACATGAACGGCGCATACGATGTCATCATCATCGGCAGCGGGGCCGGCGGTGGCACTCTCGCCTACCACCTGGCGCCGTCGGGCAAGCGGATCCTGCTGCTCGAGCGGGGTGACTGGCTGCCGCGGGAGCAGCCCAACTGGTCGGCCGCCGATGTGTTCGTCGACGGCCGCTACAACTCGCCCGACACCTGGTTCGACGAGCGCGGGAAGGCGTTCCAGCCGCAGATCCACTACTACGTGGGCGGAGCCACGAAAATGTACGGGGCCGCGCTCTACCGGCTGCGCGTCGAGGACTTCGACCAGGTCGTCCACCACGACGGAATCTCGCCCGCCTGGCCCATCCGGTACGAGCAGATGGAGCCCTACTACACGAAGGCCGAACAGCTCTACCAGGTCCACGGCGCCCGCGGCGAGGACCCGACCGAACCACCGGCGAGCGCGCCCTACCCGTTCCCGGCGGTGAGCCACGAGCCACGCATCCAGCAGCTCTCCGACGACCTCGCCGCCGCCGGCTACCACCCCTTCCACGCCCCGTGCGCGATCATGCTCAACGAAGCGAACATGGCGTACAGCACGTGCATCCGGTGCCCAACGTGCGACGGGTTCCCGTGCCTCGTGCACGCCAAGTCCGACGCGGAGGTCAACGCCGTCCGTCCGGCCCTCGAACATCCCAATGTCGGCATGTTGACCAACGCCCAGGCGGTGCGGCTGGAGACCAACGCGGCCGGCACCGAGGTGACCGAGGTCGTCGTCGACCACGAGGGACACGAGGAGCGCTACCGGGGCGGCATCGTCGTCGTGTCCTGCGGCGCCGCGAACTCAGCCAAACTGCTGCTCGCCTCGGCCAACGACGCCCACCCGTGCGGCCTGGCCAACGGCTCCGACCAGGTCGGGCGCAACTACATGTTCCACGACAGCCAGGCGGTGCTGGCCCTGTCCATCGAGCCCAACCCGACCGTCTTCCAGAAGACCGTCGCCGTCAACGACTTCTACTTCCGCGGGCCGGACTTCGACTACCCACTGGGCAACATCCAGATGATCGGCAAGTCGCAGCCCGCCATGTACCGCGGCGAGAAGCCCATCGAGACGAAGTTCGCACCGAGCTGGGCATTGCAGGAGGTGGCCGAACACGCGGTCGACTTCTGGCTGTCCACGGAGGACCTTCCGAGTCCCGACAACCGAGTCACCCTCAACCCTGACGGCAACATCCAGTTGCGGTACAGGCTGACCAATCCCACCGCTGGCGACCGCCTCTTCCGTCAGCTCAGGTCGATGCTCGGCATCATGCGCATGCACGAGGACCACCTGGCCCGCCGGTGGGCGTACATGAAGACCGACATCCCGGTGGCCGGCGTCGCCCACCAGGCCGGCACCTGCCGGTTCGGCAACGATCCGGCCGACTCCGTCCTCAACCCCAACTGCCAGGCCCACGAGGTCCAGAACCTGTACGTCGTCGACACCAGCTTCTTCCCGAGCATCGGGGCGGTGAACCCCGCACTGACCGCCATGGCCAACGCGATGCGGGTCGGCGACCACCTACTGGAACGCATGGGCGCCCAGGCTTCGGTCCGCGCCAGCGCCGCGTAGGCGACTGGTCGACGTGCGCTGCCGAGAACCCCGGCCTCGTGCTGGGCGGGCTGGTCGGCGGGACCGCCTCGTCGGCCCAACCGAGGTCGTCACCGGCGCGGCACCGGTGTGCCCGCGGGTCCTCGACGAGCGATCCCGTCGGCGTGGATACCCATACGGCGGTAGATGCTGGTGGGTTCCCTGCCCGAGGGGTGGAAACGGCTGATCCTCGACTACCAGGTCATCGGCCGGCACAGCAGCGTCGCCATCGGTGTCCGGTTTCAGGATGGCTCGACAAGGAGGTGGGACCCACCAGTTGAGGTTTGGCGACTGTTCGCCCGGCTGCGCAAGGGGATGTACGTCGAGGATCGAGGTTCATGGTTCGCATTCTCATACATCGCCGACGTTCCTGGCAGGTATTCGATCAAGTACAACTGGCAGGACGAGCCGAGGTTCGGGACACCGCCCACGCCGGACGACTTCGTCGTCGACCAGGGCTGGTTTCCCCGGACCGAGGAGCACGTGCCTGAGTGGTTCCGGGAGAAGCTGGCCAGCGGTGCTTCGGCGGGCAGCTGAGAGGGTCAGGAGTAGTAGTCCTCCAACTGCGCCGGGGTCAGGCCGGCCGCCTCGATGCCCCGCAGCGCGGCGATGAAGTCCTCGACGAACTGGTCCCGGAAGTGCATGAGGATGACGTCGCCCGGTTGGACGACCTTGACCTCCTGATACCACACGTTGCCCTGGTTCACCGACTCCTTCCAGGAGAACGCGGCCTTCAGCCCGCAGTCGCGCGCGGCGCGCAGCGTCGTCGCGTCCTTCTCGCCGAACGGCGGCCGGAACAGCGTCGGGCGCCGGCCGTAGAGCTCGCCGAGCCGGTCGGCCGAGCCGCAGACCTCCTGCCGCTGCGCGTCGTACGACAGGCCGGGCAGCTTGGTGTGGGTGATCGTATGCGCCTCGATCACGGCGCCGATGTCCTGCAGCGTCCGGAAGTACCCCGGGTTGTCGCTGATGGCGTTGATCGTCAGGAACAGCGTCACCGGCACGCGCGCCTCCCGCAGCAGCTCGGCCGCCTGGGGATGCTTGACCCAGCCGTCGTCGATGGTGATGAACGCGACCCGCTGGCCGGTCGGCACCCGCGAGACCCACGGCAGGCCGCCGTCCTCGGCGACCGCGGCCGGGCGGACCGCGGGTGGGGCCTTGTCGAACCGCGGCAGGCGGCCGGCGTAGACGCCGGCGGGCGTGCTCGGCGCGTCCGGCGGGCTCGTCGCGCCCGGGCCGGCGCCCGGCAACGCCGACGGATGGACACCGGCGGACAGCGGACGCCCGCCGCGGGCGGTGCGGTCACGGTCCGCCGTGAGGGGCGTGGCCAGCACCAACGCGACCACGAGCAGGCGGATCCAGCGCACCTTGACGACACGGACGAACATGCGCTGAGCGTAGGCACAGGCGGACGTGCCGTGAGCCGATGTCGGGGGCGAAACCGCGGGCGAGCGGCGGCCGGCAACGGCGGCGCTACCGGCGGACGTGCTCGGCGCGTCCCGACCTCGCAGCGCCGTCGTGGTGATCCGGTTCCTGCGCTATCCGGCCCGTGCGGGCGTTGGTGATGCCGAGGTTCGCCTGCCGCCAGTGTTCACGATCACCACAGTCACGCGCCAACGCGCGTGCGGCGTGGAAGCACGCCAGCGCGCGGTCGAGGTCGCCGGTGAGCAGGTGCCGCTCGCCCAGTTCGATCAGGACCGGGAGGTTGGCGGCCGAGAGCCGGCCGATCATGTCGAGAACATCGCGCTGGGCGGCGACGGTCGCGGGTGGGTGCGCCGGCGGTGGAAGTGCCGGGTGTCCGGCCAGGATCGTGCGGTGCAGGGCCGCGAGCATGGCGCTGGGCTCCATCCCGGTGTCGCGGATGAGCCGGCGCCGCATCTGCCGGAACATCTCGGCGGCCTCGGCGCTGCGGCCGCATCTGTGCAGCGCCACCATGAGCAGTCCCGCGGTCCGTTCGCGCAGCGGGTGCTCGGCGACGGCAGCCCGCAACGGGCCGACGACCCGCGCCTCCGCACCGAGGCGCAGCTCCGCGTCGAAGAGATCGTCGAGCGCGGCCATGCGTTCCTCCGCCAAGGCCGGCGCCACCCAGGCGGACAGGCCCGTGCCGGCGAGGTCGGCGAAGGGGGAACCTCGCCAGAGCGCCAGTGCCTGTTCGAGGAGGGTCCGGCGCTCCGACGGTGCGCTGCGGGCGTGCGCCTCGGACACGAGCCGGCGGAACCGGTGCAGGTCGACCGCGTCCGCCTGGCAGGCCAGCCGGTACCCGTCGAGGTGCGTGAACAGCGTGACGTCGGGCAGCGGGCCGATGGCTCGCCGGATCTGCGAGACGTACCCCTGCAGCGCCTTGCGCGCCGTCGCCGGCGCCTGCGCCCCCCACACGAGGTTCAGCAGCCGGTGGATCGGGGTGGCCCGTCCCACGTCGAGCAGGAGCGTTCCCAGGACCGCGCGCCGGCGGGGCTCCCCGATGTGGACCGGTTCCTCTCCCGACCAGACCGTCACCGGACCGAGCACGCCGAACACCAGCTGTCCGCCCGGATGATCCATGGTCCGCCGCCAACCCGCTGCACGCCTGTGTGGGAACTGCGCTGAACGCCGTGCCGAAGGCCGCCACTGTAGTGCCTGCCGATGTCCACCGGATGCCGTGGCCGGCCTCATCCGGTAAGGACGCGGTAAAGGTCATCTCCGGCGGACGGCGGGCCGATCTACGCTCGGCCGCGACCCATGCCGGGCGGCACATCCACGAGAAGGTGGCCATGCGAACGAGGTACTTGGCGGTACTCCTGTCGGCAGCGTTGACCGTGCTCCTCGCCGCCAGCCCGGCCAGCGCGGCTGACGGGTCCGATGGAGAGCCGCTTCCGCCGGACGAACTGGCGGCCCTCGAGGACGCCCTGCAAATACCGACAGGTCAGGTGCAGTTGGGCACCCTGGAGGAGCGGGCCGTACCGGTCCACCTCAAGAACAAGAAGTCCGGGAAGTGCGTCGACGTTCCGGGGTGGTCGACAGCCTCCGGCACGCGACTGGACCAATGGACCTGCGTCGACCAGAACAACCAGAAGTTTCGCTTCCGACTGGTCGCCATGCTCCCGGCGCCGCTCTCCATCCCGATCTACCAGATCTACAACGTGCACAGCGGCATGTGCATCACGGCCGGCGGGAAGGACAACGGCAGCGCCGTGAAGCAGGCACCGTGCGGACCCGGAAACACCTGGACGCAGACGTGGATGACGTATCGCGCGTCCGACGACTACTACGTCTACATCAACTACGGGTACAGCAAGAAATGTATGGACGTTCCAGGCTACAGCACGTCGAACGGCACCCGGCTCGATCTGTGGGACTGCGGAAGCTACCGGAAGGGAAACCAGCTTTTCAAGGCGTACTGACCGACCCCTCGGCGGGGGTCGTGGTCCTGCCGACCGAACGCCGGCAGGACCACGAAGCCAGCCTGCGGCTCAGCAGTCGCCGCTCATCTGCTTGTAGCCGACGTACAACCGGCCGTAGTAGCTGATGTCGACGGTGGTGCCGGTGTCGCCCACAGAGTTGCTGCCCCAGATCGGGACACCGGAGATCGTGGTGTAAATGACGAAGTTTCCATCGCTCTGATACACAGCCTTCGTGGCGTTCCACCCGTACCCGTCGGTGCCCGAGGCCCAACAGACCTTGACCGCGGAGTGATTGGAGTAGCCCTTGTACAGAACGAGATTTGCGTCGCTTTGCATGATGAGCCAATAGGTCCATCCGCCGGTGCCGGTTCGCTGAATGTAGTCGCTGGGCCAGAGCACACCGCCGCGGTAGAGCGCGGACCCCAGATTCGCGGCTGACGCCGGAGCCGCAACTCCGAAGACGACCGCCGCCGCGGCAACGAACGCGATTACGCGACTACAGATTCTGCTCCGTGTCCTGCGCACAGCCTCTCCTGCCGTCGAGTTGTCGTCATGACTTGCTCCATGAATTGCCCGAGATGATCGATTTGCGTCAGTGTCTCGGGATGACGTCAACTATCTGGCAGCCGGGCGCTGGGCGGACCCTGGAAGCTTCCAGGGTGCGCGGCCCGCACTCGGCGTGCAGATGGTCGTCCAGGGTCAATGGCCGGCTTACGATCGGCGCAAGGAGAGCGACCGCATCGACGGTCCGGCCGCACCGGGCCTGAGAGCGTGTTTGAGATGTGGGTCTATTTGTCGTCGGGCCAGCGCCAGCATTGCTGGCGGGTGGCTGGCTGGCCTCGGGCGATGCGGCTGGCCATGGTGTTGATCGCGGCCCAGCGGATCATGGCTTCGGAGGTGGCGGGGTCGCGTTCGTAGTCGCGGGCGAGGCGGCGATGAGCGGTGAGCCAGGCCAGGGTCCGCTCGACGCACCAGCGGCGCGGGATGACTGCGAAGCCTTGTTGGCCTCCGGTTTGCGCACGATGTGCAGTTTGGTGCGCAGGATGCTGGTGGTCCAGTCGACGAGCTTGCCGGTGAAGCCGCCGTCGGCGAAGACGAACCGGATCGGCGCGGCCAGGTACATGTACAGCAGGGTGGTCCTGGCGCCGTCGTGGTCCTGGACGCTGGCGGCGAGGACGACCACGTTGGTGAGCAGGCCGAGGGTGTCGGTGACGATGAACCGTTTGCGGCCGTTGATCTTCTTGCCCGCGTCGTAGCCTCGGCTGCCGCGCCCGACGGTGTCGGCGCCCTTGACGCTTTGGGAGTCGATGATGCCCGCGCTGGGCTGCGGGTTGCGGCCCTGCTGTATCCGCGCTCGCTCCCGCAGCGTGGTGAGCATCGCCTCGGTGACCTTGGCCTCTTCCCACTGTTTGAAGTACCGGTAGACCGTCTGCCATGGCGGGAAGACGCCGGGCAGGTACCGCCAGGCGCAGCCGGTCCGGACCACGTACAGAACCGCGTCCACAATGGATATGCGTGGATGCTTTTCCGGCCTACCAAAGCGTTTCGGCGCTGGGAGCAGCGGCCCGACCAGCGCCCACTGCTCGTCGGTCAAGTCTGAGAGGTACCGCCACGGCCGGAGCATCCGGCCACGCTGGCGGCATCGACATCGGTGGTCACAGGCACGCCGACGCACCCTCATCAGAGCTTGTCCCAGAATTCCCACTCCTTGCCGTGGTCGGGGCACTGTTCCCTGAGCTGCTGGGTGGCCAGCAATACCGCCCTGCGACCAGGCTCGGACGGCGTGTAGTACAACTCGAACTTCTGGCCGCAGCTCACACACCGAAGCATGACGTTCCTGGGGGTGCGGTCCCAGACCGCGCGCTCCGCGTCGGGCGGGATCCAGGGGCTCGGCTCGGTGGCCCAGTCGGCGTCGTAACGCTGCACCGCTTCGACGAACTCCGCGGGCGGCCGGTAAGCATGAGCGGAGACGTAATGCCAGATCAGCGCCGGCGCCGCGAACATCACACCCGGCCGGGCCGGCACCCTGATCTCGCGGAACGCAAGCCAAGACTGGCCGTCCGACCGCGGATCGGCGATGGGATTCGCGTCCTGCGGGCAGAACTCACAGTAGCGGAGGCCTCGCGTCTCGTTGACGGATGGGTTGCCGATGACGTCGAGCAACGCGTCGGCGAACCAGTCCGGGACCGGGCCCGTGTCGAACGGCTGCGAGCCATCCAACCAGCCGACGCTGAGCCGCTCGTACCGCGGCCGGTAGTCCAGCGTGCCCCATTCGAGTCTGACTGTGTCGTCGTCGAAGAGCGAGTACGCGTAGGGCGTCAGGTCCGCGAAGTAGGCCACGAGGCAAAGATACGGCGGTGAGTGCGATACGCGGCCGATGAGGTCGGTCATGCGGTCGAGACCTGCACGTCGGTCAGGCCCGATGAGTAACGCCGCAGCCGAGACGTCCAGACATTTTGGTGGCGTCGACGCCGGCGGCTACGCCCAACGATAATGGACCCCCTTCTCAAACACGCTCTGACATCGGGTGCGTCCGGGCGGGGCGCCGACGAAGAAGGATCGCCATTTCGCACATTGGCGCGCTCGGTGGTGCGGACGATGCCCTGCACGAGCCACTCGATCATGGTTACCGGACCTGCGGCCATCGCCCCTTCGCCTCGTGCGCGCTCGTGTCGCTGGAAGACCAGCATCCGCGCCTGAGACGGAATCTGGCCGGAGTCAACACTCTCCCGGAGCCCGTCGAGATCGACCGGATGGCGTTCCAGCGGCGCTATCGGAACCGCCTCACCGGTGACGCCTGCCGGAAGTCCGAGCCGACGGCGCACGTCGCGCCGGCCGCGGACCATCACCGAGGCCATCTGCATCCAGCCTCCCGGGCCGCGCAGCGCCTCGCTCTCTTCCCACCTCCCCGCCGCCGCACCCGCCCGGCACCATGTCCTGTTCACCTCGAAAATGAGCTGGGTACGACAGGGGAGGCAGTGGACATGGAATTCGACCGGTCCCGCCGCGTGGACGAGCACTACGCCAGCCAGACGGAGCGGATCCGCCAGACGCTACGCGACAGCGACATACCAATCGTCGCGCTGACCGAGTCGACTCGACCCGCGGATGAGCTGTTCGGTGGTCTGGCGGAGGCTGGTGACACGGTTGTCAGCGTGCGGGTCGTATACCCGAGCCCGCTGCCAGACGGCCCCTGGGTGAGCGTTGACACCGCACGGTGGACCGGCACCCGGACAAGCTCCGGGCCCCTGCGGGAGCGCACGACAAGGGCGAAGTCTGGCCGGCGGTGTCGCCTGTTCCGCCCTTGCCGCACCTCACCGATCGGCCAGGTGCCCAGCCAGTTGCCCTGCGCCGATCTTGGAGTTGTGGCGGTTGACAAATACGGACATTCACGGAGTGTCCTGGCACCACAACTCCAAGATCGGCGCGGGACAGCGCGCGCAGCGGGCGGCGCGCGGCGGGCGCGGCGGGCGCGGCGGGGTTAGGCGTGGCGGCGGAGTTCTCGCTTCGCGAGGGAGCGGCGGTGCACCTCGTCGGGGCCGTCCGCGATGCGGATCGTGCGGGCGCGCGACCACAGGGCGGCGAGCGGCGTGTCCTGGCTGACGCCGGCGGCGCCGTGCGCCTGGATGGCCTTGTCCAGGATCCACTCCACAGTGGACGGTACCGCGATCTTGATCGCCTGGATCTCGGTGTGCGCGCCACGGTTGCCGACCGTGTCCATCAGCCACGCCGTCTTGAGCACCAGCAGGCGGGCCTGCTCGATGCGCACCCGGGACTCGGCGATCCAGTCCTGCACCACGCCCTGCGTCGCGAGCGGTGCCCCGAACGCCACCCGGGCGGTGACCCGGCGGCAGGTGAGCTCCAAGGCCCGCTCGGCCATGCCGATGAGGCGCATGCAGTGGTGGATGCGGCCGGGGCCGAGCCGGGCCTGCGCGATGGCGAACCCCGAGCCCTCCTCGCCGAGCAGGTTCCCGGCGGGCACCCGGGCGCCGGCGAAGTCGATCTCGGCGTGGCCGCCGTGGTCGGCGTCGTCGTAGCCGAAGCTGTGCAGTCCCCGCAGTACCGTCACGCCCGGAGTGTCGCGGGGAACCAGGATCATGCTCTGCTGGCGGTGCCGCTCGGCCGTGGGATCGGTCTTGCCCATGACGATGAGCAGCGCGCAGTCGGGGCCGAGGGCGCCGGTGGCGAACCACTTGCGGCCGGTGATGACGTACTCGTCGCCGTCGCGCTCGATGCGCGTGGCGACGTTGGTCGCGTCGGACGAGGCCACGTCGGGCTCGGTCATGCAGAACGCGGAGCGGATCCGGGCGTCGAGCAGCGGCTCGAGCCAGCGCTCCCGCTGCGCCGCCGAGCCGAAGGAGGCCAGCAGCTCCATGTTGCCGGTGTCCGGCGCGGCGCAGT
Organism: Dactylosporangium sp. AC04546; assembly: GCF_022095675.1. GTDB lineage: Bacteria > Actinomycetota > Actinomycetes > Mycobacteriales > Micromonosporaceae > Dactylosporangium. The sequence continues at coordinate 151,346 of NZ_JAHYSG010000010.1, forward strand.
TGAGCGCGGCCGGGGCGAGGGCCGGGCTGCGGCCCATGATCTCGGCGAGGGGCGCGTACTGCAGGTTCGGGAGGCTGAGGAACAGGTTCCACAGCCCGCGGGCCCGGGCCTCGCGCCGCAGGTCGTCCACCAGGTCCGGCGAGTGCGGCAGCCGCTCGGCCGGGTAGACGTGACTGTCCATGAAGGACAGCAGGCGCTCGCGGTGCTCCTGGGTCACCGTGTCGTACTCGAAGTTCACCGCGTCATCCCTCGATTTTCTGCTGGAGCCGGTTCATGCCGTTGAGCCAGCGCTCCGGGTCGGCGGCCCGGCGCGCGTAGTAGGTGGCCACCTCGGGGTGCGGCAGGATCAGGAAGCGGTCGCCGTCCAGCGCCTCGACCACCCGGTCGGCGACCTGCTCCGGGGACAGTGCCGTCTGGTCGAGCAGCCGCCGGCTGGTACCGTCGCCGCCGTCGAGCATCGGCGTGCGCACGCCCTGCGGGCACAGCGCCTGCACGACGATGCCGCGGTGCGCGTACGTCACCCGCAGCCACTCCGCGTAGGCCAGGGCGGCGTGCTTGGTGACCGCGTAGGGCGCCTTGCCGAGCAGGGTGAGCAGCCCGGCCGCCGACACGGTGGTGAGTAGCCGCCCGCGCCCCGTGGCCAGCCACCGCGGCAGCAGCGCGCGCGACGCGTAGACGTGGGCCATGACGTTCACCCGCCAGGCCTGCTCCCACATGGCGTCGGGAGCGGTGACGGTACCGCGGGGCGCCACGCCCGCGTTCGCGCAGAACAGGTCGAGGGCGCCGAGGTTGTCCCAGGCGAAGTCGACGAGCCGGTCCACCTCCTCGGGGTCACCGGCGTCGCCGCAGAACGCGAGCCCGTCGACCTCGTAGGCGACCTGCCGGGCGGCGGCCGCGTCGAGGTCGTTGACCACGATCTGCGCGCCGAGCCCGGCGAAGCGCCGCGCCATGGCCGCGCCGATGCCGCTCCCGCCGCCGGTGATCACGACGGCGGCCCCGTTGAGGTTCATCCGGACCTCCGGGCGAGGGTGACGCCGCCGTCGACGACGAGGGTCTGCCCGGTGATCCAGCCGGCGTCGTCGGAGGCGAGGAAGGCCACCGCCCCGGCCACGTCCCGCGGCAGGCCGAGGCGGCGCATCGGGTACTGCGCGGCGACCTCGTCCTCCCGCCCCTCGTACAGCGCGGTGGCGAAGCGCGTCTTCACCACGGCCGGGGCGACCGCGTTGACCCGCACGGCCGGCGCGAGCTCGACGGCCAGGCAGGCGGTGAGGTGGTTGAGGGCGGCCTTCGTCACGCCGTAGAAGGCGATGCCGCCGGGCGGCTGCAGCGCCGACACCGACGAGACGTTGACCACCGCGCCGCCGCGCGGCGGCGGCGTGCGGAACACCTCCTGCACCCACCCGAGCGCGCTGAGCACGTTGACCTCGAAGATCTTGCGGGCGGCGGCCAGGTCGAGGCCGAGCAGGTCCCCGTACACCGGGTTGATGCCGGTGTTGTTGACCAGCACGTCGGGCGGCCCGAACAGCTCGGTGGTGTGCCGCACGGCCGCCGCCCGGTGCTCGGGGTCGTCGGCCCGCCCGGCGACGAAGGTCGCGTTGACCGGCCCGCCGAGCGCGCTGACGGCCTCCTCCAGCCCGTCGGCCTTGCGCGCGGTGACGCAGACCTTGGCCCCTTCCTCGACGAACCGGCGGGCGATGCCAAGACCGATGCCGCGACTGGCCCCGGTGATGACAGCGACCCGCCCGGACAACGCGCTCATCGCGGCTCCCTCCCGGCAGACTATATGCACTTGGAGTGTATGTTTCTGGCCGATCCCGTCAACCCCGGGCTTCGGGCTGACGAACGGTGCGCCCCGGCGGCTAGGGTTCGCGGCGTGAGTGAGCTGCCGCGGGTCGTCGTGTCTGTCGTCGCCGGTGTCGACGGGCGGGTCGCGCTCAGCCGGGGCGAGCGGCTGCTCGACGCCGATGCCGACCGGCGGTGGCGCAGTGGGTGGCCCGGGGACGTCGAGGAGTTGCTCGAGGCCGCCTCGTCGGCGGTCGAGGAGCGGTACCGGCCGACCGTCGTCCTCGAGGGCAGCGGGACGTTCGTCGGCGACGACGCGCCCGCGGCCGCGTGCGACGAGGACGACACGCCCGCCGAGGTGCTGCTGGCCGACTACCTGCCGAAGCGGACGCCGAAGTGGTTCGCCGTGGTCGACGGGCGCGGACGGGTCGACTGGAGCTTCTTCGGCGACGCGCAGACGAGCCTGCTCGTGCTGGTCTGCGAGAGTACGCCGCTGCCGTACCTCGCGCGGCTCCGGCGCGACGGGGTTCCCTACCTCGTCGCCGGGCAGGCCCGGGTCGACCTGCGGGTCGCGCTCCTGCGGCTACGGGAGGCGCTCGGTGCGCAGTGCGTGGTCTCGCATGCCGGCGGTGGGCTCAACGGGGCGCTGCTGCGGGCCGGGCTCGTCGACGAGGTGCACGTCGTCACGGTGCCGATGCTGGTCGGCGGGCTCTGCACGCCGTCCGTCGCGGACGGGCCGCCGCTGCCCGTGGGCGGGACGCCCGTCCGGCTGCGCACCGTGGACGTGACCGTCGGCGCGCAGGGCACGGTGTGGGCCCACTACGAGGTCATCGACGCTCGCGGATGACGGCCGTGCCCGTCTCGCCCGGGGCCTCCGGGGCGCGCTCGACGCGGCCGACCTCCGTGAAGCCGGCCTTCGTCGCCACCGCGGCCGACGCGGCGTTGGCGGCGTCGTGGCGGATCGCCACCCGCTCGACGCCGGGCAGGCCGAGGGCGATGCCCGCCAGGGTGTCGACGGCCGTGGTCATGTAGCCGCGGCCGGCCAGCGCGGTGCGCATCCAGTAGCCGATCTCCAGCACGCCCGGGCCCATGCGGGTCATCAGGCCGATGCCGCCGGCGAACGTGCCGTCGCCGGTGAAGATGGCGTAGTTGTACGCGGTGCCGGTCGCCCAGTCCTCCGCCGATATCGCGATGAACTCCAGCGACGCGCCGCGGCCGTAGTTGTCGTGGGCCCACGGCAGGAACGGCCGCAGCTGCGCCAGCGACTCCTGGACGGCCTCGGCCGCCGGTCCGGCGAACGACGGCTGCCAGCGGCGCAGCAGCAGGTCGCCGGCGGCGATCTCCTCGGGTGGTTCCATGCCCGGAGCTTGCCGTTGCCACCCTCGACCGGGCAACCTCATTTCGTGACGACGATGGCGGGCAGGACCTGCTTGGTCACCGGGGGGACGAGCGGGATCGGGGCGGAGACGGCGGTGCGGCTGGCCGCGCTCGGCGCCACCGTCGTGGTCGTCGGGCGCGACGCGGAGGCCGGCGAGCACGTGCGGCGGCGGGCCACCGGCGGGCGGATCGAGGTGCTGACCGCCGACCTGTCGAGCCTCGCCGACGTGCGGCGGCTGGCCGAGGCCGTGCGGTCGCGGTACCGCCGGATCGATGTCCTGGTGAACAACGCCGGGGTGATCGTGCACCGGCCGGCGGTGAGCGCCGACGGGTTCGAGCTGACGTTCGCGACCAACCACCTCGGGCCGTTCCTGCTCACCCGGCTGCTGACCGGGTCGCTGGAGCGGGCCGCGCCGGCGCGGATCGTGAACGTGGCGTCGGCGGCGCACAAGCAGGTCCGCTCGATCCCGTGGGACGAGCTGGGCCACGGCGGGCCCGACCGGGCCTACCCGCTGTCCAAGCTGCTCAATGTCCTGTTCACCATGGAGCTGGCCCGGCGGCTGGCCGGCCGCGGGGTGACGGCGAACTGCCTGCACCCGGGGTTCGTCCGCACGGGGCTCGGACGCAATGTGGGCGGGACGCTCGGCGCGGCGGTCCAGCTGGTGCTGCGCTTCCAGCCGGGGGCGGCGGCCGGGGCCAGGACACCGGTGTACCTCGCCAGCTCCCCCGACCTGACCGGCGTGACCGGCGGCTACTTCGTCAACTGCCGGCCGGCCCGGCCGAGCGCCCTGGCGCGGGACCCGGAGGCGGCGGCCCGGCTGTGGGAGCTGAGCGAGCGGATGACCGCGTCGTAGCGGCGGCGGCCGCGCACAGCAGCGCGGCGCAGGCGGGGATCGCGGCCGGGCCGGCCCGGTCGGCGAGGGCGCCGGCGAGCCACGGGCCGGCGGCCTGGCCGGCCGCGAACACCACGGTCAGGGCGGCCAGCGTTCGGGCCTCGCCGGCGAGCGCGGTGACCGCGGCCGGCACCATCATGAACGTCCCGCCGAACAGCAGCGCCGACGCGACCACCGCCGCCGGGCTCAGCAGCGGGAGCGCCGCGGCGACGGCGACCAGGGCGAGCAGGCAGCGCAGGGCCCGGGTGCCGGGCCAGGTCGCGATCGGGCGGTGCCACCACAGGGGTGCGGCGACGGCGCTCAGGCCGATCGTCACCCAGGCGGCGCTGGTGAGGGCGACGCCGGCGCGGTGCGCGGCGAGGTACGCCGACAGGAAGGTGACGTAGCCGATGTAGCCGGCGCCGAAGAGCAGGTAGGCGGTCGCGAGCGGCGGACGGCCGGCGCCGTGCCGCGGATGCTCCGGGCCCTCGGGTACCGCGGCCGAAGGCCAGCTCACGGCGAGGGCCGCGACGGCGGCGAGGGTCAGCAGCCACCACCCGAGCGGCCAGCGCGACGGGTGCCCGTCCAGCAGCGCCGGCAGCACGCCCCCGGCCACGGCGGTGCCGGCGCCGGCGCCCCCGAAGTACACCGTCATCGGCAGTGTCCCGCCGAGCCGCCGGGCGAGCGTGGCCCCGGCGATGAACGCCCAGGCGCCGCCGAGGCCACCGATCGCGCGGGCGGTCAGCAGCGCCGGGTAGCCGGGCCCGGCGGCGGTCGCGGCGAGCGAGGCGACGGTGAGGACCATGCCCGCGCGGAACCCGGTGGTGGCGCCGACCCGCCCGGTCAGGGCCGTGGCGAGCAGCGCGCCGGCCAGGTAGCCGGCGCTGTTCGCGGTGGTGAGCGTGCCGGCGCGGGCGAGCGTCCAGTGCAGGTCGGCGGCCATGGCCGGCACGAACAGGCCGTACGCGAACCGGGCGAAGCCCAGCGCGCAGGCGGTGCCGGCGGCGAGCCCGAGCGAGCGCCACCACATGTCGTCCTCCGGGAGATAGTACCGAGCGTTCCGATCACCCTAGACCGAGATCGAACCGATCGGTACCATCTGACCCATGCATGTGACCGACGCCTTTGCACGCAACTTCGCCGAGCACGGGGAGGTCGGCGCCGCGTTCGCCGCGTACCACCACGGGCAGCTGATCGTCGACCTGTGGGGCGGCGTGGCCGACCCCGCGACCGGCACCCCGTGGCGGGCCGACACGCTCCAGCTGATCTTCTCCGGCGCCAAGGGTCTGACCGCCGCCTGCGTGCTGCTGCTCGCCGAGCGCGGGCAGCTCGACCTGGAGGTGCCCGCCGCCCGCTACTGGCCCGAGTTCGCCGCCGCGGGCAAGGGCGCGATCACCGTCGCCGAAATCCTGTCCCACCAGGCGCGGCTGCCCGGCGTCCGCGAACCGGTGCCCGACCTGCTCGACCATCGCGCGGTGGCGGCGCTGCTCGCCGCGCAGGCGCCGCTCGACGACCCCCGGGCGGGGTTCGTGTACCACGCGCTGACCTGGGGCTGGCTGGTCGACGAGCTGATCCGGCGGGTCGACGGTCGCACCGCCGGCGCGCTCTTCGCCGACTAGTTCGCCGGACCGCTCGGCCTCGACGTGTACCTCGGCCTGCCCGACGAGCACCACCACCGCGCCGCGACGATGCTCGCCGGCCCCGGCCTGCTGCTGGACCCGGAGCCGACCGGCACCGACCCGCTGCGCGTGCTCACCCACAACCCGCTCGTCGTGACCGGCTCACCGGCGGTCTGGAACAGCCCGCGGTTCCGCCGCGCGGGCCTGGCCGCCGTCGGCGCGTTCGCCACGGCCCGCTCGATGGCCCGCTTCTACGCCTGCCTCGCCGCCGGCGGCGAGCTGGACGGGGTGCGCGTCCTCGCACCGTCCACGGTGGACCGCGGCCGCCGCCTGCTGCGCCACGGGACATCCCCGGTGTGGGGTACCCCGATGGCGTTCGGCGCCGGCTTCGAGCTGAACACGCCGCTGGAGGTCCTGGGCCCTCCGCCGGACGCGTTCGGCCACGCGGGCGCGGGCGGCTCCCGCCACGGTGCCTGGCCGTCGCTGGGCGTCGCCTTCTCGTACACGATGAACGAGGCCCGCGCCGCGTCCCCGGACCCGCGCCCGCGGGCTCTTCTTGAGGCGCTGCACGCCGCGGTCACCTAGCAACGGCTGGCGTGTCGTTCGTCTTTGGCGGCATTGAGCGCCCTATGGTCAGTGGTGTGAATGTGAGGGAATGGGCGGCGGCAACCGGCGTCGCTGATGTGGCCGCGCGTCGGTGGTACGCGGCTGGGACTCTGCCCGTTCCCACGCATCCCGACGGCGCGCGCGGCGCGGTGTGAAGACGATCCAGGCCTATCGGTTCGCGGCAGCTGAGAGCGCACTGAGAGGTAACGGCCGTGGATGAGCGTCCGTACGCGATCGGGTCCGAGCAGTGGCCGGGCCTGGCCAAGATGGCCGAGGAGGCCGGCGAGCTCACCCAGGTGGTGGGCAAGCTCATCGCGGCGGGCGGCGCGGACCGCCACTACGACGGCAGCGACCTGCGCCGCCGCCTCGCCGACGAGTGCGGCGACGTGCTGGCCGCGGTCCGCTTCTTCGCCGAGGCCAACGGCCTGACCGAGGAGGTCGAGGCGAGAGCGGCGGCCAAGACCGACACGTTCCGCCGCTGGCACGCCCGCCGCGGCTAGCTATGCCATTGACCGCCCGGTCGGGCTCGTGAAGTAGGCCGCGCTGGCCGCGTCCGCCGGGTAGTACGACTCGATCGCGACCTCGTCCAGTGTGATGTCCACCGGCGTGCCGAACGTGGTGATGGTGGAGAAGAGCCGCAGCTCCCGCCCGTCGATGCGAATGATCATCGGGATCACGACGTCGGCGTCGATCCGTTCGCCCGGCTCGTCCGGCCGGGGTGCCAGGAGTTCCTCGTAGAGCGCGGTGAGCGCGGGGTCGGGGGCCGCCGCCAGCTGGCGGGCGATCCGGGTGCGGAACACCGCGCGCACGTCGGCCAGGTTGACGACCATGGACGCGAACCCGCGGGGGTCCAGGCCCAGCCGCACCAGGTTGACCGGCGGCCGCAGCAGGTCGGGATGCACCTCAGCGAGGAACGGGTGGATGGCGCGGTTGGTCATCACGATGTTCCACCGGCGGTCGAAGACCAGGGCCGGGTACGGCTCGTGCGCGCGCAGCACCCGGCGGACCGCGTCGCGAGCGGCCGACAGCGCGTCGTCGTCGAGCGGGCGTTCGGCGTACCGGGGGGCGAAGCCGGCGGCGAGCAGGAGCCGGTTGCGGTCGCGCAGCGGTACGTGCAGCTGCTCGGCGAGCCGGAGGACCATGTCGGCGCTCGGGTTGGACCTGCCGGTCTCGACCAGGCTGACGTGCCGGGCCGAGACGTCCGCGGCGATCGCCAGGTCCAGCTGGCTGAGCCCGCGGCGGTGCCGCCACTGCCGCAGCAGCTCCCCGACCGTGTCCACGATCATGCAGCGTACCCATCGTCGCGCCGGACGCCATGAACTCCCATTTCATCGACAACCGCACCGGCCCGCGGAAACACTGCGTCCATGAACAAGAACATCGTCCAGCGGGCGCTGGCGGGACTGCTCGAGACGGGCGACGTCGACGCGCTCGGCTCGTACCTCCGCGACGACTTCGTCCACCACCGCCCGGGTGCCATGACCTCGACCAAGACGGAGTGGCTCGCCGCCGTGCGCGCCGCGCTGGTGCCGCTCGCCGGCATGCAGGTCGAGATCCATCAGATCCTCGCCGACGGCGATCATGTCGTGGTGTACTCGCGGCGCTGGCTGCCCGACGGGGGGCCGCAGATCGTGGTCGTCGACATCTGGCGGATCGACGACGGCCTGATCGCCGAGGGCTGGGAGATCATCGAGCCGGTGGCCCAGGTGGCCGCGAACCTGGCGTGGTGGGCGCCCGCCCAACCCTGACCCGGGCCGGCGCGGCCGTGCGGCATGGCAGCACCGTGCCATGCCGCACAGGCTCGTCGACCAGATCGATGTCATTTGCCCTTGCCCGGAAGCTGTTCGAAGGTCCCGGCGGGGCGTTCCACGGTGACCGGGTCGCCGTAGCCGGACAGTTCCAGCGTCGCGTCGAGCACGGTGATCTCGTTCGGCTCCCTCGCGAAGCGCAGGGTGGACTCGTACACCACCTTCGCGATCCGCTGATCGGGGCCGACCGTCACATCGCCGACCATGGTGCCGGTGACGCCCGTCTGTTGCGGGATGGCGCCCTCGAAGTGGTACGTGTCCGGGCCGGTCTGGGTGATCGTGACGCCGGACCGGCTGAGCGTGTCGAGCAGTTGCTGGGGGTCGGCGGACACGGCAAGTCCGCCGGTCTTCACGTTGTAGGGCAGGCCGGTGTACTTGATGCCCGGGTCGTGGTGCCACAGCACCGTTTCGCCCGCGACCGCTTCGGTGGTGTACAGGTCGCCGCCGACGAGCCGCTCCTCGTGCCAGCGCGACCCGCCGTCGAACGGGATGCGGATGTAGCCGGTGGTCGTGGCCGGGTCGAACGCTCCCGAGATGGTCATCGACGGGCTGCCCGGAAGGCTCCGGTAGGTGACCGTGCTCTGCACCCGGTAGCTGGTGCCGCCGCTGGCGGCGGCCGCGGCGGCCAGGCGCAGCTGCGGTGATCCGGTGCCGGCCACTGACGGCCGGCCGGGAGTGGCCGTGGGCCCGGTGCCACCGGTGGCGAGCACGCCGGCGGTCAGCGCGCCGGCCAGGCCGGCGATGCCGACCGCGTACGCGGTCCGTGTGATCACCGTGCGACGCCGCTGGCCGCGCACTGCCTGGCCGACGAGATCGGTGGTGATGGTGAGGCCGGCGACCCGCTCGCGCATTCCTTCGGTCAGCTGTTCCTCGATGAAGTTCGTCATGTTCAGGCTCCGTTCCAGGCCTGGGCGTCCTCGGCGGACCAGGCGGCGGTGAGCTCACGCAGGCGGGCAAGCCCGCGCGAGGCGGTGGACTTGACGGTGCCGACCGAACACCCGAGCGTCTCGGCGGCCTCGGCCTCGGTGAGCTGCTCCCAGTAGCGCAGCACCAGCACCGCGCGCTGCCGGGGCGGCAGGCCGGACAGCGCCTGCACGAGTGCGTGCCGCAGGTGTACCGCGTCAGTGCCGTCCGGCTGGCCGGGCGGTTCCACCTCCGCCAGCACCTCGGGCCGGCGCCGCCGTGAGCGCCACTCGTCGACCGCGAGGTGGTACAGCGTGCGACGCAGGTACCCTTCCTTGTCGCCGTGCACCCGGTTCCAGTGACGCACCAGCCGTTCCAGCGCCGCCTGGAGCAGATCCTCGCCCTCCGCCCTGCTGCCGGCCAGTAGCGTCGCCGTGCCGAGCAACGCGCCGCCACGCTCCGCTACGAGGGCATCCAACCCCTCATAGCTGTTCTTCCAGCGCATGCGGGTTCTCCTTCCGTCGCTACCAAGGACGACGGCACCAGGCGAAAGGTTGACCGGCGACCGCGACGCCAAGGCCCGGCGATCACCGCGCGGATCGACACGACCGGCGGGGCTCAGCCCGCCGCGAGGACCGCCTCGGCGACGACCAGGTCCTGCCAGGCCATCCCGGAGCCCTTGAACAACAGCGGGGGGCGGCAGCCGGTCGCCTCGGCCAGGGGTACCAGATCGTCCTGGGTCAACGCGTGCTCCGCGATCGCCTGGATCACGTCGCCGCACTCGCGCAGGGCCGTCCCGACGTCCTCCACCACCACCGTGGCGCGGGCGCAGAACGCGGCGTCGACCTCGCGGGCGTCCGGCTCGTGGGAGCCCACCGCCACCACGACCGGCTCCGGGTGCAGCAGCGCCGAGTCGAACAGCGGGGTCCGGGCCGTCGTCGCGCAGACCACCACGTCCGCGGCGCGCAACGCGTCCGCGACCGGTGGCGAGCCGGCCTCCAGGACCCGCCACGGCACCGACGCGCGCGACGGCGTGCGGACCACCACGTCCACGGAGGCGAGGTCCGCGACGGCGGCCAGGGTCTCGACGTGACCCACGCCCTGCGGGCCGGCGCCGAAGACCACGACCCGCAGCGGGCGGGCGGGCAACGCGCGGCGGACCGCGGCCACCGACACCGCCGGGGTGCGCAGCGTCGTCAGGGCCGCGCCGTCCAGGAACGCCACCGGGCGCAGGGTCGCGCCGTCGAACAGGACGTACACGGCGCTGACGCGGGGCAGGCCGCGCGCCGGGTTGCCCGGGGCGACCGCCGCCAGCTTCACCCCCGCGTGCGCCGGCGACGAGGCCGGCATCAGCAGCAGCTCGCCCGCCGGGAGCGGGACCGACGAGCGGGGCACGTCCGCGGCCGGGTCGAGGCCACCGCGGAGGGCCCCCTCCACCGCGGCCACCGCCGCGGCCGGGGGCAGGCGGCGGGCGATCTCAGCGGCGTCGAGGTACGGGATCATCGCAGCACGAACCCGGGCGTCATCGGGTCGTCCGGGTCGACGACGAACTCGTGCTCGCCGGTCGGGTAGGCCATGCCGGTGATCACCGGCCGCACCACGTCGCCCGCCGGATAGGAGGCGGTGAACCGGGAGCCGACGATCGAGTCGTGGACGAGCACCTCGCCGGGGGCGAGCTCGCCGGTCGCCGCGAGGGTGGCCACCCGGGCCGCGGTGCCGGAGCCGCACGGTGAGCGGTCCAGCTCGCCGTCGGCGAAGACCGTGGCGTTGCGGTGGTGCAAGGGGCCGAGCCGCTCGTAGAGGATCGTGCCGTAGAACTCCTCACCCAGCGCCCGCTTGACCTCCCGGCCGAGCGCGATCAGCTCCTGGTGCGCGGACGGGGTCACGGGCAGGCCGACCGTGGCCGCGTCGACCTGGGCGTACATCGCGCCGCCGTAGCTCACGTCGGCGAGCACCACGCCGCGGGAGGTCGGCACCTCGACCGCGGTGGCGATGTGGTGCGACGGGACGCTCACGAAGTCGACCGCCGTCACCCGGCCGGACGAACGGTGCACCCGCGCGGTCACCCGGCCGGACGGCACGTCGATCACCACGTCGGCGGCGCCGTCCTCGGGTGCCGGGGCGAGGCCGCTGCGCACCGCCCAGGCGCCGAGGGCGATCGTCCCGTGGCCGCAGGCGGTGGAGAAGCCGTCCTTGTGCCAGAAGAGCACACCGAGCGTGGCGCCGTCGTCGTCGGGCGGCACGACGAACCCGCCGTACATGTCGGCATGCCCGCGCGGCTCGAAGCACAGGATCCGCCGCAGGCCGTCCACGGCCGGGTCGCCGATCGCGAACCTGCGCCGCTCGGCTACGGTCCGCCCGGCGATCTCCACCGGCGGCACCGGCACGATCCGGAACGGCTCACCCCCGGTGTGGTAGTCCACCGTCCGTACCCGCATGAGCGGAAGCCTAGCCGAGGATGTGAACGTGCCGCGCTCGTTGATCTTCCTGTTCGCCGTCGCCAGCGGGGCCGCGGTCGGGAACCTCTACTGGGCCCAGCCGCTGCTCGACCTCATCGCCGGCGACCTGCACGCCTCGCAGGGCGCGGCGGGCTGGCTGATCACCGCGACGCAGCTGGGGTACGCCACCGGGATCCTGCTCATCGTGCCGCTCGGTGACGTCCTGGACCGCCGCCGGCTCGTCCCGGTCATGCTGCTCAGCGCGGCCGCCGCGCTGGTGCTGTGCGCCGTGGCGCCGTCGATCGGGGTGCTGCTGGCCGCGATCACGCTGCTCGGGATCACCACCGTGGCCGGGCAGATCATCACCCCGCTCGCCGGTGACATGGCCGACGAGCGGGACCGGGGCCGGGTCGTGGGCATCGTCGCGTCGGGCATCCTGACCGGCATCCTGGCCTCCCGCACGGTGAGCGGCCTGGTCGCCGGGGTGGCCGGCTGGCGGTCCGTCTATGCCGGCGCCGCCGTCCTCGCGGTGGTCCTGGCGATCATCCTGTACCGCCGGATCCCGCCGCTGCCGCCGAAGGACCACCTGCCCTACCCGCGGCTCATCGCCTCGATCGCCACCGTCGCGCTGCGCGAGCGGACGGTCCGCTGGACGCTGCTCATCGCGGCCACCGGCTTCGCCGCGTTCACGATGTTCTGGACGGCGCTCACGTTCCTGCTCAGCGCGCCGCCGTTCGGCTACCCGGTGCCGGTCATCGGCCTGTTCGGGCTGGCCGGGCTCGCGGGCGCGGTCGCCGCCCAGCGGGCCGGCCGGCTGCACGACCGCGGCTGGTCGATGCCCGCGACCGGGCTGGCGTGGCTGGGCATCCTGGTGGCGTTCGGCGTCGCCCTGGCCGCCCGGCTGGGCGTGGTGTTCGTGCTGGCCGCGATCGTGCTGCTCGACGTGGCGATGCAGACCCAGGGGATCCTCAACCAGACGCGCATCTTCGCCGTCTCGGGCCAGGCCCGCAGCCGCCTCAACACCGCCTACATCACCGGCAACTTCATCGCCGGCGCCATGGGCTCGGCCGCCGCGGCGATGCTGTGGATGGCCGGCGGCTGGACGGCCGTCGCCGTCGCCGGGATGGCGCTCAGCGGGCTGGCGCTCGCCTTCTGGGCGATCCTCGCCCGTGGCACGGGCGGAGTTCACGTCGCCGAAACCAAGCGGGGGCCGGCGTCGGGGTAGAGTCCCCGCATTCTTGACGAAGTAGACCCTTTCATCGGTACCGCGGCGACCGCCCTGCCACAGCCGCGGGGCCTCGCCGCGACGTGGTGGTGGCCCAAGCCGCAGGTCGGCAACACCCACCCCGGCGCGACGTCGCCGCTGGGCATGGTCTCCGCCTGCGCGTACTCCGGCGCCTACCCGACCGGCTACGGCCGGTACACGAAGAACACCGAGGGCGTGCCCGAGGAGATGTTCGACCGGCTCCAGGCGTCGGGCTTCACGCACTTCCAGCAGTCCGGCACCGGCGCGATCCGCAAGTACTACAACTACGTGCGCGTCACGCCGATGGTGCAGCCGCTGGACGACCTCGGCAGCGCGTGGCCGCTGACGAATGAGATCGCCGAGCCCGGGTACTACGCGGCGACCCTCGGCACCGGCATCCGCTGCGAGATCACGGTCGGGTCGAAGGTCGCGGTCCACCGGTACACGTTCCCGGAGCACAGCAACGCGCGCATCGTCATCGACCTGTCGTGCGGCGGCCTGGCGATCGAGCTCGGCCGGACGGTGCCGCTGCGGGCCCACGCGGAGAGCCTCGGCCACGGGGGCATGCAGGGCACCGTCGTGATGGAGGGCGTCCCCCTCTCGGTTCACGTCGAGGTCGACAGCCCCCGCTGGCGGCAGATGCTGTGGTACGACCGCCGGCTCATCGACGGCGGGACCCGGCTCGACTTCGACAGCATCCGCCCCACCACGCTGCGGCCGTTCGGCATGCTCTACATGGGCCCCACCACCGCCGGGCAGACCGTGGAGATCCGGCTCGGCTTCTCGCTGCGCGGCCCCGACCAGGCCCGGCGCAACCTGGAGCTGGAGTGCGGCGGCAACGGCCCGGCGTTCGACCGGGTGTGCGCGGCGACCCGGGAGCGCTGGCAGGACCACCTCGGCCGGGTCCGGGTCGAGGGCGGCACGCCGGCGCGGCGGCGGGTGATGACGACCGCGCTGTACCACTCCCTCATCAAGCCCTGCTTCGCCGACGACGAGAGCCCGTTCTGGCCCAACTCGGGGCCGTTCGCGTTCGACGTCTGCACCATGTGGGACATCTACAAGACCCAGCTGCCGCTGCTGTCGGCGATCGCGCCGGACCGGGCGATGGACCTGCTGGAGTCGCTGATCCGGGTCTGCGAGGAGGAGGGCAACTTCCCGATCGGCTACCGGATGGCCCGCGGCGCCGACCGCTTCTTCCGGCAGGCCAGCGCCCTGGCGCACACCGCGCTCGCCGACGCGCACGCGCTCGGCCGGCCGGGCCTGGACTGGAGCTGGGCGCTCGTGCACATGGTCGACGACCTGCGCCGGATGTACGGCGAGGACTTCTTCGAGCACGGGGTGGTACACCCGATCAGCCACACCCTCGACCTCGCGTTCGCCCACCACTGCACCGCCCAGGTCGCCCGGGCGCTGCACGACGTGTCGCTCGCCGACGACCTGGAGCGGCGCAGCCGCGGCTGGGTCAACGCGTTCGACCCGGCGACCGGCCTGCTGCGCGACTCGGAGTTCTACGAGGGCGGCAAGTGGAACTACTCGTTCCGGCTGCTGCACGACATGGCCGCCCGGATCGCGCTCGGCGGCGGCGACGCCGCGTTCCTCTACAACCTCGACCAGTTCTTCGGCTTCGACGCGCCGCCGGTCATCCAGCCCGGCCGGCGCCCGGACCCGGCCGAGATGGCCGCCGGCTACGCGCTGCAGCGCTTCGAGGGGCTCAACAACGAGCCCGACATGGAAGCGCCGTGGGCCTACCACTACGCCGGCCGGCCCGACCGCACCACCCAGGTCGTGCAGTCGGCGCTGACCTGGCAGTTCGGCACCGGCCCGGGCGGGCTGCCGGGCAACGACGACTCCGGCGGGCTGAGCGCCTGGTACGTGTGGGCGTCGCTCGGGCTGTTCCCGGTCGCCGGGCAGAACCTGTTCCTCGTCAACGCGCCCGCCTTCGAGCGGGGTGTCATCCGCGTCGGCGACCGGGAACTCGTCGTGGAGACCAGCGGCCACGTCGAGGCACCGATCGGCGCCGACGGCATCGAGCACGACCCGCCGCCGCAGTACGTGCAGGCGGTCACGTTCAACGGGCGGGAGCTGGACGCCACGCACCTCAGCGGGACCGAGGTGCATCGTGGCGGGCGGCTGCACATCCGTCTCGGTCCGGAGCCGTCGAGCTGGGGACGCCGGGCCCGTCCGCCGTCCTTGTCCGATCCACGAAGAGGATCCGGAGGTACCACATGACCTCCCGCCGTCTCGTCATCGTCGTCCGCGCCGACCCGGTCATCTGCGGGCACTCCGGCGAAGCGCGCAACATCGCCGAGGTGGCCCTGACCCGGGGCTTCACCGACGTGCGCCTGCTGACCTGGCCGATCCCGGCGCTGCAGGCGGCCGGTCTGCCGCTCAAGCCGCTCGACCGCCTGCTGCCGTACAGCCCGGGGATCACCGTCGAACGCCCCGAGCCGGTCGGCGACTACCGCGTCCCGGACGGGCGCCACCTCGCCGGGCTCACCGGCCGGCTGGTCGAGCTGCTCATGGAGCCCGTGCCGACCACGTGCCTGTCGATGTACCTCGTGCCGCACACGGCGGTGGTCGCCGACGCGGTCGCCGCGGCCCGCGCGGCCGGCTTCGCCCCCGACGTGCACACGATCGCCAAGGCGGTCGGCTCCGACGTCACCAACGTGATCAAGTCCTGCCTGCGGGAGGGCCGCTTCGGCGCCGCGGTCTCGTTGTTCACCACGTACCTCGGCAGCGACCGGGTGGTCGCCGTCTCGGCCTACACCCGCGACGAGATCGTCGACGCCGCCGAGCGGGTCGACGCCCACTGCGGCACCACGTTCGCCGCGCAGGCCCGCCGCCGGGTCGAGGTCTCCTACCCGCCGATCGACGCCTCCGCCTACGTCGACCTCGACGACGCCGAGGTCGACGCGGCCCTGGCCCGCCGGGGCCTGGAGCGCGACGGGTACGTGCTGTTCCTGTCCCGGGTGGCCCGCGCCAAGGGCATCTACGACCTGGTCATCGCGTACGGCCAGATGCGCAGCCGCACGAAGGTGAAGCTGGTGGTCGCCGGCACCGGCCCGGCGCTGGAGCACGTGCAGGCGATGGCCAAGGAGGACGACCGGGTCGTCTTTCTCACCGACGTCGACGACGCCGAGAAGCCGCTGCTCATGCGCGGCTGCGCGGCGTACGCGCTGCCGACCCGCCCGGAGCCGGACTTCGTCGAGACGTTCGGCATCGCGCTGACCGAGAAGCTGCTGGCGGGCGGCGGCCCGGTGGTCACCACCCTGACGGGCGGCACCGGCGAGGCGGTCGGCGACACGGCCGTCATCGTCGAGCCGGGCGACGTCGCCGGCCTGGCCGCGGCCCTGGACAGCGTGGTCCTGGACATGCCGTCGTCGGAGCGGCGCCGCCTGGAGCAGCGTGGCCGGGCCCACGCGATGGCCTTCGAGCGCACGGCGGTGTTCGACGACCTGTTCCCGGACCCTGGCCGCCGCGACCACCTGACCGGCCCGCGGGTGCTGGGCCGCCAGCGGTGACTACCTGGGCAGGATCCGCCTGTGGAGACTGGAGAGCTAGGCCGTGTTTCGTAAGGCTCGGAGCCATTGGTTGATGATGGCTACGGTGATGGTGGCTTCGAAGCGGACGGCGAGTTTGTCGTAGCGGGTGGCCATTGCGCGGTGTTGTTTGAGCTGGTTGATGCCGCACTCGACGGCGTGACGCAGCCGGTAGACGGCCGGGTCAAAGGCGGGCGGCCGCCCGCCTTTGGATCCCTTGGCCTTGCGGTGGGCGTCCTGGTCGGCCTTGCT
>NZ_JAHYSG010000011.1 GCF_022095675.1 Dactylosporangium sp. AC04546
CGTCGTGGTCGCTCGCGGGGACGCGGAAGGGGAGGCGCCGTTCGAGGCCGACGGGAGCGGCGAGGTGCCGCCGCCCGCCGAGCGGCTGGCCGACGGGCCGGTGTTCGAGGGCGCCGCGGTCGAGCCGGTCGCCGTCGACGTCGGGGACTCCGACGCCTGGCCGGCCGGGCCACCCGGCAGGGCACCCACGCCCGGGACCTTCTGGGGGAGGCGGTCGCTCGGCGGGTCGTTCGGGCCGTCGTCGCGGACCAGCTGGAAGACCACGGCGCCGGTGATGAGCAGGATCAGGACCGCCACGGCCACGGCGCCGACCGGAATGCGGCGCAAACGGGCCGTCTTACGCCGGTTGCCCCGATAGTCCGGACCGTCCTCCTCGTGCGGCTCGTCGGTCACGATGGCGTAGGCCGGGGGCACGTAGTCGGCGACCGTCGGGGAGTCGTCCGCGGAAACGTAAGGCGGCGCGGACACCGAGGGAGCAGCCGAGACGGGGGCCGCCGAGACCGGAGCGGCCGAGACCGGCGAGTCGTCCACACCAGGCAGGCTGACCACGAACTCCAGGCGCTGCGGCTCGACAGCGGAGGCCCGCATCTCACCCCCGTACGTCGCCACCGTCGCGGGGTCCACGGCCGGCACCGAAGCCGTCGCGATCGCGGTCGGGCCCTCGCGCCGCTGCTGGCGCGGAATCGCCGGGAAGGTCGGCTTCGCCGGGTTGAACGGCTCCGGAAGCTCCGGAACCGACGCCGAAGCGGAAGCGGTCGGCGGCACACGGTGACGGGCCCGCCGGTCGGACGCCGACGGTTCCTGCTCGTCTCCAGCGACGGACATGCCCGCCCTGCTCCCTCCGGTACCCAGTACTGCCCGGAGCACGGTAGCTTGCGCAAGCAACGATCCTCTACCGGCCAACCGTCCAATGCCCGTCACTTCAAAGAACGCCACAACGGGCTTGACGGGCAATGCGTTGCGATCGGCCGGTAAGTTTGCCCGCATGGTGCCAGAAGGCTGGAAAGCGATTGCGGCGGAGCACTCGGTGTGGAGCCGTGTCGAGGATGCGGACGCACACCGTGAGCAAGCGGTCGCGCTCGCCGGACGCCTCGCGGAGTACCGGCGAAAAGCCGTGCTCGCCGCGGACCCATGGCAGGACGCGCAGTTCGCGGCGCGGATGTCGGCCCAGGTCGGGGCCCTTGTCGACGCGCTGCCGCCGGACGTGACGTTCACGGGCGCGGAGGCGGGCCTGCTGGTGACCGTGCCGCTGCTGCACGACGCCCTCTGGGCCGGCATCGCCACCTCCGAGCGGGTGGTGGAGCCCGGTGACCTGGAGCCGTCGCAGGACGCGACCAGCGACCGGGCCGCGTTCGAGCGGTTCACCCAGACCTACGCCCAGCCCTACCGCCGGGCCCTCGCGGCCACCCGGGCCGGCAAGCGGGACACCGCCGCCGAGCTGGGCTGGTGGCTGCTGCACCGCTGGATCGGGCGCCGCCCGGCCGCCTACCGGCCGGCGACGATCGAGGCGCTGACCGGCCGGGAGGGCGAGGCCCGCACGGCCGAGTTCATCCGGGCCGTGCGCGCCGACCCGGCGTTCCTCAACCGGCACGACCGGCCCGAGGCCCTCGTCAGCGACAACGCCGGCGTGCGGGAGCGGCTGGTGGCCTTCCTGCTGACCATCGCGCGCGGCCTGGCCATCGAGGTCACCGTGCTGCCGGAGGTCGTCGGCGAGCACCTGGGCATCGGCGACCCGGTCACCGCCCGGCAGGTCCTCGACACGGTCCGCGACAGCCACTGGGAGCCGCGCGGGGCGACGCTGGTGCTCAGCGCCGCCTGCGCCCACCCGTCCATCGAGGTCGCGCTGCGCGCCCACATCGACACGCTGAACCAGCTGCTGGCCGAGGCGCAGCGGGCCGCCGCCCGCGACGAGTCGCTGGTGCCGCTGCGCCACCTGCCCAACCGGGCGGCGACCGACGACGTCGGGCCGGCCATGCAGGACGGCGTCCCGGCGTACCAGTCGGCCGGGGTCCGCTTCCGGCTGGCCGAGGACCGGGTCCGGGAGCTGCTCATGGGTGAGCAGCTGTACGGCGACCCCGCCCTCGCCATCCGCGAGCTGTACCAGAACGCGCTGGACGCCTGCCGCTACCGGGAGGCGCGCACGGAGTACCTCACCCGCGCCCACGACCGGAAGCTGCCGTGGGACGGCCGGATCCGCTTCGAGCAGGGCGTGGACGTGGACGGCCGCGGCTACCTCGACTGCGTGGACAACGGCATCGGCATGGGCGTGCGCGAGCTCAGCGAGGTCTTCTCGCAGGCCGGCGTGCGCCTGGCCGACCTGCCGGAGTTCCTGGAGGAGCAGGCCGAGTGGGGCCGGCTCGACCCGCCCGTGCAGCTGTTCCCCAACAGCCGGTTCGGCATCGGCGTGCTGAGCTACTTCATGCTCGCCGACGAGCTGACCGTGGAGACCTGCCGGATGGGCCGCGACGGCCAGGCCGGCGAGCGGCTGCGGGTCTCGATCGCCGGCCCGGGCAGCCTCTTCCGCATCCAGGACCTCGGCCCCGGCACCGAGTCGGGCACCACGGTCCGGCTGCACCTGCGCGAGGGCGTGACCGTCTCCTCGGTCGAGGAGCTGCGCAAGCTGCTGTGGGTCGCCGAGTTCGCGACCGAGGCGACCGACGGCGTGCAGAGTCAGAACTGGGCGCCCGGCGAGCTGTCCGAGGCGGCCGTCGCGGAGGACGACGAGGACGACGAGGACCTGGTCGGCCCGGGCGTCGTGGCGGCCGAGGGCGCGCGGGTCTGGTGGTGCAAGGGCAGCGGCGCGCTGCTCGCCGACGGCCTCTACGCCGGCAAGGAGATCTTCGGCGCGGTCGTCAACCTGAACCGGGACCTCGCCCCGCGCCTGTCGGTCGACCGGACCAAGATTCTCGCGTACCGCGAGGAGGACGTCGACCGCCTGCTGTGGGAGGCGGTGCCGGCGTTGACGGCGCCGGGGACGACCCTGCTCGGGTACGACTGGCTGTGTCGGCTCGCCCCGGGCCGCCCGCTGGTCGCGGACCTCATCTTCGAGCAGGCCATCGAGCGCGGCCACGGCAAGTGGGACATGGACGGCGAAACCGTCGACGCGGCCGTGACCGGCTGCTTCGTGGCCAACGACGGCCCGGTCGGCGGCCCTGACGAGCTGGTGGAGTGGCGGCTGACCGCGCTGGCCGCCGGCGGGCGGTACCGCAAGGTGCTCAAGCCCGGCCCGGACTGGAAGCGGGCGATGCGGGCCCGCCCGTCCGACGCGCTCCTGCTGAGCGTCGACGTCGACGGCACCGGCCCGTGGCTCGACCCGGTCGACATCGTGCCGCTGGTGCACCTGGTGCGGGCCGCGCGCAAGACCGGCCGGAGCGCGCCGGAGGTGGCCGCCCGGCTGGAGGCCCTGGGCTTCGAGCCCTCGGTCGGGGCCGCGACCGTGGGCGTCGACCCCGACGACCTCATCTTCACCAGCCGCGACGTCGACGGGACGCGGCCGTGGCTGCAGCCCGACCAGCCGGTACACCTGGTGCATCTGCTGCGGGCGGCGCACCGGTCCGGCCGCCCGGCCGCCAAGATCGTGGCCCGCCTGCGGCAGCTGGGCTTCGAGGTGGACGTCGACGTCGACATGCTGCCGATCGAGCAGTTCGGCCCGAAGGACCTCACCATCGCCAGCCGCGACCTCGACGGCTCCCACCCGTGGCTCGACCCGCGGGAGCCGGTGACGCTGCTGCACCTGCTCCGCGCGGCGCACAAGGTGAGCCTGCCGGCCGACGAGACGGCCGCCCGGCTGGCGCTGCTCGGCTACCCGCTGGAGCCCGGCTGGGAGTCGCTGGTCACCGAGCCCGACGACCTGGTGCTCATCTCGCGCGACCTGGACAGCACGTCGCCCTGGCTGGAGCTCGGCGAGGAGGTGGCGCCGGTGCACGTGCTGCGCGCCGCCGAGCGGACCTCCCGGCCGGTCTCCGAGGTGGCGGCCCGGCTGCGGTCGTTCGGCTTCCGGCTGGGCGGCGACCTCGACGCCATCGAGGTGGTGAAGCTGGAGCCGGAGGACCTGCAGCTGGCCAGCCGCGACCTCGACGGCTCGCAGCCCTGGCTCGACTCGTCCCGGCCGGTGCCGCTGATCCACCTGCTGCGCGCCGCCGAGTCGACCGGCCGCGAGGTCGGCGACGTGGCCGCCCGGCTGGCCGCCTGCGGGTACCGCGTCGACGTCGACCCCGACGCGATCCTCATCGACCACCTGGAGCCCGACGACCTCACCATCACCAGTGAGGACCTCGACGGTTCCGACCCGTGGCTCGACCCGATGAAGCCGATCCCGACCATCCGCGTCCTGCGGGCGGCCCAGCGCACCCGCCGCAGCGTGCACGACATCGCGGCGCGGCTGACCTTCCTGGGGTACGCGGTGAGCCTGCACGGCGCCGGCCCGTCGCTGGACCAGGTGGAGCCCGACGACCTGCTCATCACCAGCCGCGACCTGGACGGCTCGCAGCCGTGGCTGGACCTGGACGAGCAGGTGCCGCTCCCCCACCTCCTCCAGGCGGCCCGGCGCGTCCGGCGCCCGGTGCACGAGATCGCGGCCCGCCTGGAGACGCTCGGCTACAACGTGGACGTGGACCTGAGCTCGATCGCGGTCGACTCGGTGAAGCCGAACGACCTCCTGCTGGCCAGCACCGACCTCGACGGCTCCCGCCCGTGGCTGGACGCCTCGCAGCCGGTGCCGCTCAACCACCTGCTGGCCGCGGCGCAGAAGACCCGCAAGCCGATCGAGGACGTCAGCGCCCGGCTGCGGGCGCTGGGCTACTCCGTCCCGGACGTCGACTCGCGCCTGCCGCGCCTGCGCCCCGGCGGGGTGTGAGTCAGGAGCGCAGCGCCGGCAGCAGCATCGACTCGGACCAGTCGAGGAACTCGTGCTGGTTGCCGCCGCCGATCTGCAGCAGCGCGATGTGGGTGAAGCCCGCGTCCATGAAGGCACGGATCGCCGACACGTGCCGGTCGAGGTCCGGGCCGCACGGGATCGACGCGGCGACGTCCTCCTCGGTGACGAAGGACGACGCCGCGTCGAACGCCCGCGGGTCCGGCAGCTCGGCCATCACCGGCCACTGGAGGCCGAACCAGCGGAACTGGTCGAGCGCCCGCTTGCGGCACTCCGACTCGTCCGGGCCGTAGCACAGCGCGACCTGCCCGTAGAAGGGCTTGTCGGGGATGCGCAGCGACGGGTCGGGCTGCACCGCCACGACGCCGTCGGACAGGGAGGCCGCCACCTCCAGCGAGTCGTGGCCCGATACGGCCATCACGACCGGCACGCCCTCGTCGGGGCGGTCCCACAGGCGGGCCTCCGGCACCTCGTAGTAGGTCCCGGAGTGGCGCACGGTCTCACCGTCGAGCAGCGGATTGATGATCTCCAGCGCCTCGGCCAGCATCTCGTGCCGCTGGGTGCGGTGCGGCCAGGCGCCGGCGACGTGCTCGTTGAGGTTCTCCCCCGCGCCGACGCCCAGCGTGAAGCGGCCCTGGGACATGACGCCGATCGTCGCCGCCTGCTGCGCGACGACGGCCGGGTGGTAGCGGCGGGTCGGGCAGGTGACCATCGTCATCAGCTCGAGGCTCTCGGTGGCGTAGGCCGCCGCGCCGAGCACCGACCAGGCGAACGGTGCGTGCCCCTGCTCGGTCAGCCACGGGCTGAAGTGGTCGGAGACCGCCGCGAAGTCGTAGCCGGCCTCTTCCGCCCGGACCGCGTCGTCGACGAGGTCGTTGGGGCCGGTCTGTTCACACATGAGTGTGTAGCCGAAGTTCACCATGGCGGGCCGAATACCCGCTGCGGGGCCGGTTACGCCGATTTCCGCACTGCCGGAACAATCTTGGGAAAGGCGCAGCAAATAGGGGAGAATCAATTGATGTCTCCCTATCGGCCGGTGGTTCGGCACCCCGTTTTCGGGCGGGTGCTGCCGGCGCTGGTGCTCTCGGCGGTCGGCGACGGCATGAGCGCCGTCGCCGTGGGCTGGCTCGCGCTGGAGCTGGCGCCGGAGCGGTCGCGGGGGCTGTGGGTCGGGCTCGCGGTGGCCGCGTACGCGCTGCCGGGCGCGATCGGCGCGGTCGTGCTGGCCCCGGCCTTGCGGGGGCGCAGCGGCGCGCATCTGGCCGGGCTCGACGCGACCCTGCGGGCGGTGTTCCTGGGGGCGATCGGGCTGCTCGCGGCCTGCGGGGCGTTGACGACTCCGCGGTACATCGGGCTGCTCGCATTCTCCGCGCTGCTCAACGCCTGGGGCACGGCCGGGCGGTACACCCTGGTGGCCGAACTCCTGCCGAAGGAGCTCCACCTGGCGGCGAACGCGCTGCTCACGGCCATCGCGGAGGCGTCCACAGTGGCCGGTCCGGCGCTCGCCGGCCTGCTCATCGCCGTGCTCGGCGCACCGGCCGTGCTCACCATCGACGCGGCCACGTTCGCGGTGCTGGCGCTGTCGTTCCGGGTGGTCCGGCCGGGGCCGCGGGCCGGGCCGGGAGCCGGACGCGCCGCGGGCCTGGCGGTGATCCGCCACGACCGGCAACTGCTCGGCCTGACCGCCCTCTCGGCCGGGTTCTTCCTGCTCTTCGGGCCGATTCCGGTGGCGGTACCGCTGTTCGCGGGATCGGCGGCGGACGTGGGCCTGCTGTACTCGGCGTTCGGCGTCGGCGCGGTCATCGGGGCGGTCGCCGTCGGGCACTGGCGGCGGCTCCCGCTGTGGCCGGTGACCATCGGCGCGGTCCTGTGCTTCGGCCTGCTGGTGATGCCGCTCGGCCTGGGCCTGCCGCTCTGGGCCGACCTGCTCACGCTGGCGCTGGCCGGCCTGGCCTGGGCGCCGTTCCCGGCGACGAGCACGGCCCTGTTCCAGCGCGTGGTGCCGCCCGAGCAGCTCCCACCGGTGCTGGCCGCCCGCGGCGCGGTGCTGGTGCTCGCCACGCCGGTGGGCACGCTGCTCGGCGCGCCGCTGGCGCACACGGCGGGCCCGGCCGCGACCTTCGTGCTGTGCGGCGCGGGGACCGTCGCGGTCGGCTGCGTGGCGCTGGTGGTGCACCTGTGCGGCCGCGTGGCGCGCGGCCCGCGGGAGCTTCAGGCCACCTCGTCCAGCACGTTGCGGTAGGAACACAGCCGGGCGGTGTACTCGCGCAGGACGCGGATCGCCTCGTCGACGTCGTCGGTGAGCACGTCCGGCAGGTCGACGAGCAGCCGCCGCCCGTCGATCGTGCCGTATCCACTGACCTCGAACCGGCCCTCCCGGACCCACAGGTCGACGCCCAGGTCGACCGTCGTGCGGTCGTAGCGCAGGACGACCCCGACGAGCGCGAAGGGCGCCTCGCCGGGGCCGATGCGGCCGATGAGCTCCCAGTGCATCGGCCCGTGGGTGGCGGAGATCTGCTGGCCGTACCGCTGGAAGTCCTCGCAGCTCGCGTTGAGCGCGGCCAGCAGCGTGGCGGCGCCGGTCGATCGTGGGTCCATCGTCATCCTCCTGCTGCTCGGTATGCGGCGCCGACCGAGGTCGGGGTCGTGCCGCTGCTGTAGAGGCCGGTGTCGCCGGACTTGCTGCTGGGCAGCGAGAACCACGCGTAGCGCTCGACGTAGGACAGGCCCTGGAGCATGGCCGTCGAGTTCTTCACGAACGTCACCTGCTGGTCGGTGCTCGGATAGACCGTCCCGTTGTCGAAGCGCATCAGCGCGTACTCGGTGATCCAGATGGGCAGCTTGTAGCGGTTGTAGACGTTCTGGATGTAGCTCTTGAGCTGGTTGGTGGCGGCGGTGGAGAAGTCGCCGCCGTACCAGTGCAGGGCGATGAAGTCGACGCGGTAGCCGCGGGACTTGATGCCGCTCATGAACTGGTCGAACCAGCCGCCGGGCGTGTCGGCGCCGTAGGCCGGGGCCGGGCTGCCCAGCCGCAGGCCGGTCCCCTGGAGTTGCGGCCACAGGTCGAGCGCCTGCTGCACCGACATGTTGGCCTGTTCCTTGAGGTCGGGCTCGTTGAAGCCGAGCAGGACCTTGCCGTTGGCCTTCGCCTTGTTCAGGTTGCCGCTGGTGACCGAGGCGCCGCCCCAGATCATCGGCACGTACTCGACGCCGGAGATCGCCGAGACGCTCGGGTCGGCCGACCAGTTGTAGTACCAGGACGCCTTCACGTCGCGCAGCGCCTGGCCGTTGCCGGAGAAGTTGTAGGTGCTCACGCCCTTCTTCGCCGTCTTCACGGCGGGTGGGGCGGCGACCACGCTCTTCGATGCCGAAGGGGACGGCGACGGCGGCGCGCTGGACGTCGCGGGCGCGACCTGGGACGGCGACTCCGCGGCGGGCGTCTCCGAGGCGGCCGCCGCGACCTGCTGCTCGGGCTGCTCCTCGCCCTGCGTGGTGAGGTAGACGGCGCCGGCCGCGCCGGCGATCGCGACCGTGGCCGCGACGCCGACCATGGCCGGCTTCAGCGCGGCGAACCAGCCGGCGATCACCGCCTTGAACCCGCCGGCCCCCGCGCCGGTGCCGACCGACAGCGCGCCGGTCTTGGCCGCCGCCGCGGCGAACACGAACGGCACCGGCACCAGCGCGATGCCCGCGAGCAGGCGCTCGGCGGCGACCATGTCGCTCCAGGCCCGGTCGCAGCGCTGGCACTCGCGGGTGTGCCGGGCCAGCCGCTTGCGCCACAGCGCGCTCGGCCGGCCGTCCCAGCGGGTGACGATGGCGTGCAGCTCCGGGCAGCGGGGCCGCCCAGCGAGCGCCCGCACCACCGCCCGGGCCGCGTCGAGCTGGGCCTTCATCCGCTGGATGCGCACCGCGGCGTGCTGCCGGCTGATGTGCAGCGCCTCGACGACCTCCTCGCGGTCGAGCTGGCCGGCGGCCTCCAGCCACCACAGCGAGAGCAGCTCGCGGTCGTCGTGGTCGAGCCAGCGGGTCGCCTCGGCGACCTCCTGCCGCTGGCCGGACAGGCGCAGCCGGGTGATCGCCAGGTCGGCGAAGTCGGCGCCCGGGTCGGCGGTGTCGGTCGGGTCGGCCCAGTCGCCGACCAGCGGCGCCTGCACCTGGCGGCGGTGCCGGTCGCGGACCTGGGACATGGCGATCGCGACCGCCCATGAGCGGAAGCTCTCCGGGTCGCGCAGCCGCGGGAGGCCGTCGACGACGCGCAGCATCGTCTCCTGGACCACGTCATCGACGTCGGCGTGCCCCTGCAGCGCCCGCCCGACGATGTTGTAGATCAACGGCAGGTACTCACCGACCAGGGCATCGAGTGCCCGCTGGTCGCCGGCTCGCGCCGCGATCACCGTGGCCGTACTCATCCGCGTCCTCCTGTCGCACCTATTCAGGAGACGTGGACACGCAGGGTCAATAACAGGTTCCAGAAAACTACCTTGCGCGACGCTTCAGCAACAACCGGATGCCGAGCACGAGCATGACCAGCCCGGCGGCGTACAGGATGCCGTTGATCGTGCCGGTGACCGCGTCGAACGGGACGTCGCTCTCCGGGTCGCTGTTGTCGGCGACCGCCCAGGTCCAGGTGGCGCCGCAGCACAGCGCCACCACGGAGAGCACGACGAGGACGATGCCGCCCACCAGGGTGTTGGGGCCGGCCGGCGCCGGCAGGGGCGGGTGCTCGGCCGGCGACGGCTGCGGGATCGAGCGCGGGTCGCGCGCCGGCAGCCAGACCGTGACCCGGGCGAGGGCGGCGTCGATCTGCCGCAGGAGATCCGGCGGTACCGGATGAATCGTCGGCTCGACCCGGACGGTGATGCTGTCGTGACCGATCAGCTGTCGGCCGCCGTCGGGATACGCGAGGCAGACCGCGCACTCCCCGTAGAGCACCGTCGCCGCCGCGTCGTCGTGCTGGAGGCTCAGGCCGTCGGCGCCGACGACCAGCCGGCCGTACCGCGGCCCGGCGACCACCCTGGTCGAGGACGTCGGCGCGGCGGTGTAGCCGGCCCACTCGGCGTCGAGGTCGCAGGGCACCTGGAGCAGGCCGCTGTCGAGCGCGTCCAGGGCGGTCCGGTGGACCTCGGCGACCGTGACCGCGTGCAGTTCCTCGCGGACCTGCTCGACGTCGCGGACCGGCTCGCCGAGCAGCAGGTTGAGCGCCTGGGCCGGCAGCCGGCCGACCTCCGCCATCGGGCCGGTCAGCGCGTCGCCGGCCTTGGCCCGGACCGCGTCGACGTCGGCCCGCTCGATCCGGCCGACGCGCACCTTGGCCAGCACGTCGACGAACCCGCCGAGCACGGCGTCGTGCTTGCCGGGCGCCGCGTCGGCGAAGGCGGTCACCGAGGCGAAACCGTCGCCGCGCGGCGCGTAGGAGGCGGTGGCGGTGTACGAGTTGCCGTCCTCCTGGCGCAGCGTGCGGAACAGCTCGCGCTCCAGCACCCCGGCGAGGACGGAGCCGGCGGTGCCGCGCCGCACGATGCCGTCGAAGACGACGTGGGTACCTGGGCCGGTGAACCACGCCGGGGTGCGGGGCAGCGCCGACGAGGGCGGCGGGACCGGCTGGCGGACCCCGTCGCGCAGGCGCAGCCGCAGGCCCGGCGGCATCCGGCGGCCGGCCACCCAGAGCACCGCGTTCTGCCGGGTGAACCAGTTGGCCGCCCAGCGGCGCAGGTGCTCGCCGGTGATCCGGGGCAGGCCCATCTCCTCGTAGCTCACGAGGCCGTAGTCGCGGGCGCCGTAGCGCCACAGGGGCATCAGCTCGTTGACGCTCATCCCCCGGCCGGCCGCCTCGGCACGCAGGATCGACCGCTCGGTCTCCAGCCGGTCCAGCGGCGGGTCGAGCAGCGACTCGCAGACGCCGGTCAGGTAGGTGGTGATGTCGTCCTCGCCGCCCTGCAGCGTGAACGTCGTCGAGATCGCGCCGGTGGCGCCGTTGTAGTGGTAGTCGGTGAGGCCGTGCCGGTGCAGGACGAGGTGTTCGAGCAGGTGGGTGATGCCGCGGTAGGGCAGCGCCTCGTCGACCTGGCCGACGCGGAACGTCAGGCCGGCGATCATCGGCCCGTCGTAGGACGCGTACAGCGCCGGGACGCCGTCGACCTCCAGCCGCCGCATGCTCACCGCCCCAGCACCTGTGTGCGTAACGACGCGAACACCTCGTGCTCGGCGCCGAAGTAGCCCCAGAGGAACCCGGCGCCGAAGCCCCCGATCGCCTGGAAGTGCGGCCGGGCCGCCGCGAGGTCGCCGATTTTGCCGTAGACCAGCGCGAAGTAGTTGTGGGCGGTGATCGCCCGGTAGCCGCGGGCCCGGAACGCGGGATGGCGCACCGAGCGGGCGGCCGCCTCGTCGATCTCCGCCCGGACCGCGGGGCGGCGCAGGTAGGCGACGGTGTTGCGCTCGTCGTCCCAGTCCATGCCGATCTCGACGTGGGCCTCGACCAGGCTGAGCGCGGCCAGCGAGCCGTCGGGGCCCCGGCGCATGCACTCCAGGCCGAACGCGTGGGCCTTCTCGTCGGTGCCGCCCCATTTCGGGCAGTACTGCTGCACGACCGACGCCTGCGCGACGAACACGTGCGGCACGTGGCGGGCGAGCCGGTCGTACCGCCGGCGCACCTCGGCCTGCCCCAGCTCCAGACCGCGGTTGATCTTCAGTCGCTGCACCCATGCCGAGGTGTTGGCGGGCTCCTCGGCGGTGACGCCGATGAGGATGCGCTCCGCGCGGCGCAGGTAGTCGTGGAAGTTCTTGAACTGCTCCTGGCTCACGTGCTGGGCGCCGGCGCCGGAGCGCATCCGCCAGCCCACGCTGATCAGGCGGGCCGCGTGCAGCACGCGGGCGAGCGTGCCGGGCTCGTGCTCCGCCGCGGCCCGCAGGAACGCGTCGCTGCCGTTCGTGTCCGACACGATGCGGACCGCGTACTCGTGATCATCCGCGTCGGCGAGCCGGGCGAAGAACGCCGCGACCGCCGGCCAGTTGCGCCGGTCCACCTCGGCGCGCAGCTGCCGCAGCTCCGGGTAGGGCGCCACGGGGTCGAAATCGATCACGGCGGAAGAGCCTAGGTGAACTCCGCGCGGATCGGTGTCCCCGTTTCTGTCACTTTCAGGCGACCGTCCCGGACTCCCTTCGTGCTCAGTTTCGCTCGGTTGGCATGTGGCTGGTGGGGCAGAACCGAGCTGGTGGGGCAGAATGCTGGATCGTGACGACCTCCATTCATCAGCGGATCGCGGAAGAGCTCGGCGTCAGGGAGCGGCAGGTGACCGCCGCGGTCGACCTGCTCGATGGCGGGGCGACCGTGCCGTTTATCGCCCGGTACCGCAAAGAGGCGACCGAGATGCTCGACGACGCCCAGCTCCGCACGCTGGAGGAGCGGCTGCGCTACCTGCGGGAGATGGAAGAGCGGCGGGCCGCGATCCTCGAGTCGATCCGCAGCCAGGGCAAGCTCGACGAGGCGCTCGAGGCGCAGATCATGGCCGCCGACTCGAAGGCCCGCCTGGAGGACATCTACCTGCCGTACAAGCCGAAGCGGCGGACCAAGGCGATGATCGCCCGCGAGGCCGGCCTGGAGCCGCTCGCCGACGGGCTGCTCGCCGACCCGGGCGTCGACCCGCAGGCGGCCGCGGCCGTCTTCATCGACCCGGAGAAGGGCGTCAACGACGCCGCCGCCGCGCTCGACGGTGCGCGGGCGATCCTGGTCGAGCGGATGTCGGAGGACGCCGACCTGATCGGCGAGCTGCGCGAGAAGATGTGGGCGCAGGGCCGGCTGGTCTCCCGGGTCCGGTCCGGCAAGGAGACCGACGGCGCCAAGTTCGCCGACTACTTCGACTTCAGCGAGCCGTATACCAAGCTCCCCTCGCACCGCATCCTCGCCATGTTCCGCGGCGAGAAGGAGGAGATGCTCGACCTCGTCATGGAGCCGCTGGCGTCCGACGACGACGTGTCGCTCTACGAGCCGGCGATCGCCTCCCGCTTCGGCATCCGCGACGAAGGCCGGCCGGCCGACAAGTGGCTCAATGACACGGTCCGCTGGGCCTGGCGCACCCGCGTCCTCGTCCACCTGGGCATCGACCTGCGGATGCGGCTCTGGCAGGCGGCCGAGGAGGAGGCCGTGCGGGTCTTCGCGGCCAACCTGCGCGACCTGCTGCTGGCCGCGCCGGCCGGCACCCGCGCCACGATGGGCCTCGACCCGGGCTTCCGCACCGGCGTCAAGGTGGCCGTCGTGGACGCCACCGGCAAGGTGGTCGACACCCACACGATCTACCCGCACGTGCCGCAGAACCGCTGGAAGGAGTCGATCACGGTCCTGGCCGCGCTGTGCCAGAAGCACAACGTCGAGCTGATCGCGATCGGCAACGGCACCGCCTCCCGCGAGACCGACAAGCTCGCCGCCGACCTGGTCAAGGAGTTTCCGCAGCTCAAGGTGACGAAGGTGATGGTGTCGGAGGCCGGTGCCTCGGTGTACTCCGCCTCCGCCTTCGCCTCGCAGGAGCTGCCCGGCCTCGACGTGTCGCTGCGCGGCGCGGTGTCGATCGCGCGGCGCCTCCAGGACCCGCTGGCCGAGCTGGTGAAGATCGACCCGAAGTCGATCGGCGTCGGGCAGTACCAGCACGACCTGTCGGAGTCGAAGCTCAGCCGCTCGCTCGACGCGGTCGTCGAGGACTGCGTCAACGGCGTCGGCGTCGACGTGAACACCGCCTCGGCCCCGCTGCTGACCCGCGTGTCGGGCATCGGCGGCAGCCTGGCCGACGCGATCGTGGCGCACCGTGACGCCAACGGCCCGTTCCGCAACCGCAGCGCGCTCAAGAGCGTGGCCCGCCTCGGCCCGAAGGCCTTCGAGCAGTGCGCCGGCTTCCTGCGCATCCCGGACGGAGACGACCCGCTCGACGCCTCGTCGGTGCACCCCGAGTCGTACCCGGTGGTCCGCCGCATCCTGACCGCCACCGACGGCGACATGAAGTCGCTGATCGGCAACGCCCGGGTGCTGACCAAGCTCAAGCCGGCCGACTTCGTCGACGACCAGTTCGGCCTGCCGACGGTCACCGACATCCTCAAGGAGCTGGAGAAGCCGGGCCGCGACCCGCGGCCGGCCTTCCGCACGGCCGAGTTCGCCGAAGGCGTCGAGACCCTGGCCGACCTGAAGCCGGGCATGCTCCTGGAGGGCGTGGTCACCAACGTGGCGGCCTTCGGGGCGTTCGTCGACATCGGCGTCCACCAGGACGGGCTGGTGCACGTGTCGGCGCTGTCCCGGACGTTCGTGAAGGACCCCCGCGAGGTGGTGAAGCCGGGCGACATCGTGCGGGTGAAGGTGCTCGACGTCGACATCCCGCGCAAGCGCATCTCGCTGACCCTGCGCCTGGAGGACGAGGCGACCCAGCAGCGCGACCCGTCGGCCCCGCGCGGCCAGCGTGGCGGCGGCGGCCAGGGTGGTCAGGGCGGTCAGCGCGGTGGTCAGGGCGGCGGCCAGGGTGGCGGCCAGGGTGGCGGTGGTCAGGGCGGCCAGCGCCGCGACGGCCGCAGTGGCGGCGGCGGGCGGCAGCAGTCCCGCGACGCGTTCCAGGGCGGCGGCGCGCTGGCCGACGCCCTGCGCCGGGCCGGCCTCGACAAGGGGCTCGACGCCCTCAACAAGAAGAAGTAGCCCGCAGCAGGCGCCAGACCGTCGTCCGCATCCGGCCCGTGGACTCCAGGGCCGGTCGGACGGGGACGTCGTAGGTGGCGAGCGGCTCGAAGAGCCGTTCGGGTAGGTAGCCGCGGCCGGGATCGCCGACGAGGACGGTCCCGGTGCCGGCGCGCAGCACCGGCAGTACACCGGCCACCACCGTCGGACTGTAGAACAGGTCGCCCGCCAACAGGACGTCCGCGGGCACAACCGCCGGTGCGGTGCTGATCGTGACGCCGTTCAGCGCCGCGTTGCGCTCGGCGGCCGCGAGCGCCGCCGGGTCGCTGTCCACGGCGGTCACCGCCGCCGCGCCGGCCCGGGCCGCGGCGATGGCGACCAGGCCGGAGCCGGCGCCGAGGTCGACCACGGTCCGCCCGGCGACGAGCTCCGGGCGGTCGAGCACGAACCGGGCCAGCGCGATCCCGCCCGGCCAGGCGAACGACCAGAACGGCGGCGGGGTGTCGCTGCGGTAGCCGCCTGTCGCCTCGTACAGCCCGACGTCCTCGCCGGCGAGGTCCAGGGTCACCTCGGGAACCATCGGGACGCTCACCGCCCCGACGGTACCTTCGGAACCATGCGAGCTGTGGTGGGACTCCAGGACGTCGAGCTGCCGGATCCCGCACCCGGCCCGCGCGACCTGCTGGTGCGGATCGAGGCCGTCTCGGTGAACCCCGTCGACGTGAAGCAGCGGGCGAGCGGGGAGTCGAAGGTCCTCGGCTATGACGCGTCCGGGGTGGTGGCCGCGGTCGGCGCCGAGGTCAGCCTGTTCCGGGTGGGCGACGAGGTGTATTACGCCGGCGCCATCGACCGGCCCGGCACGAACGCCGAGCTGCACCTGGTCGACGAGCGCATCGCCGGGCACAAGCCGCGCTCGCTGACGTTCGCCGAGGCGGCCTCCCTGCCGCTGACCACGATCACGGCGTGGGAGTCGCTGTTCGACCGGTTCCGGCTGGGCCCGGACAGCACCGGCACGCTGCTCGTGCTCGGCGCGGCCGGCGGGGTCGGCTCGATGATCATCCAGCTCGCCCGGGCGCTGACCCGGCTGACCGTGGTCGGCACCGCGTCGCGGCCGGAGTCGCGGGAGTGGGCGCGTGGGCTCGGCGCGCACGACGTGGTCGACCACCGGCACCTCCCCGAAGGGGTGGATTTCGTCTTCTCCCCGCACACCGCCGGGCAGATCGAGACGTTCGCCCGGATCCTCCGGCCGGGTGGTCAGATCACCGCGATCGACGAGCCGCCCGGGCTCGACCTGCTCCCGCTGAAGGCGAAGAGCATCAGCTTCCACTGGGAGCTGATGTTCACCCGGTCGCTGTTCGAGACGCCGGACATGGTGGTGCAGCACGAGCTGCTGGACCGGGTCGGCGAGCTGGTCGACGCGGGGACCGTCCGGCACACGATGACGCGGGAGCTGGGCCCGATCGGCGCGGTACAGCTACGGGAAGCCCATCAAATGGTGGAGGACGGCCACATGACGGGCAAAGTGGTGGTCGCCGGGTGGTGAGGCGGGGCCAGTAGGGTGGTTGCCGAACTTTCCAACCGCCCCGCTGGAAGGGACCGTCCGTGTTATTGGACTACAGCGTGCTGATCGCGCTGGCCATCTGGATCGCCTTTGCGGTGGTCAGCCTCTGGCGGTCCCGCGCCCGGCTGCCGGAGGCAGGGCCGGCCCGGACCGACCCGCCCGGCGACGAGCCGCCGGCGGTTGTCAGCCTCATGATCAACCGCTGGCGGGCCGACGAGGACGCGATCGACGCCACCCTGCTCGACCTGGCCGCGCGGGGCTTCCTGGAGCTGCGCCAGCCCGGCGACGACCCGGCCGAGACGACGGTCCGGCTGCGCAAGGGTGACGGGCGCAGCCTCACGCCCTACGAGCAGCAGATCCTCGACCGGGTCCACCGCCTGTCGGTCAGCGGCGAGACCTCGCTGAGCAGCCTGGCGTTCGGCAGCTGGTCGGAGGCGCGACGCTGGCGCGGCGCGTTCTACCGTGCGGTCGTCGAGGAGGCGCGCAACCGCGGGCTGTCCCGCCGCCGGCTCTCCCGCAAGACCTCCCGGGCGCTGCTGCTTGGCGCGGCCGCGCCGACCCTGCTCACCTGGTTCACCTGGTGGTGGGTGGCCCGGGACCTGGGGGCCAACCTGGCCGACCAGCTCACCGGCGCGACGATCGCCACCATCGGGCTGGGCATCGCGCTCTACCTCGTCGTGGACTTCGGCTGGAGCGACCAGAGCACGCCGGAGGGGCAGCGCAGCGCCGCCGACTGGCTGGCCTACCGGGCGCACCTGGAGGAGGTCGACGGCGTGGCCGACCTGGCCCCGGCGGACATCGCGTCGTGGGGCCGGGACATGGCGTTCGCCTCGGCGCTGGGGGTGCTCTCGACGGATGAGGCGCTCGTCCGCCTCACCCCACAGGCCCGCTTCGGAGGCCGTCAGGCCTCCTGACCGCTCCGGCCGCTTTCGGGGGCCGTCAGGCCGGCCCCCTGGGGGCCGTCAGGCCTGACCGCGCAGCAGCAGCGTCAGGAACTCCGCGTTCGACTGCGTCCGGGCGAGCCGGTCGAGCAGCTGCTCGGTCGACGCCTGCCCGTTGAGGGCCTTCCGCAGCCGCTGGACGGCGAGCAGTTCGTCCGGGTGGAGGATGACGTCGTCGCGCCGGGTGCTGGAGCCGTCGATGTCGATCGCCGGGAACACGCGCTTGTCGGCGAGCTTCCGGTCGAGCTTGAGCTCCGCGTTGCCGGTGCCCTTGAACTCCTCGAAGATCACCGTGTCACCGGTGGAACCGGTCTCCACGAGCGCGGAGGCGATGATCGTCAGGGAGCCGCCGTTCTCGATGTTGCGCGCCGCGCCCAGCAGCCGCTTCGGCGGGTAGAGCGCGTTGGCGTCGATGCCGCCGGTGAGGATGCGGCCGGACGCGGGCGCCGCGTTGTTGTAGGCCCGGCCGAGCCGGGTGATCGAGTCGAGCAGCAGGACCACGTCGTGGCCCAGCTCGACCAGGCGCTTGGCGCGCTCGATCGCGAGCTCCGCCACGCCGGTGTGCTCGTTGGCCGGCCGGTCGAAGGTCGAGGCGATGACCTCACCCTGCACGGACCGCTGCATCTCGGTCACCTCTTCGGGCCGCTCGTCGACGAGCAGGACCATGAGGTGGCACTCGGGGTTGTTGGTGGCGATGGCGTTGGCGATCGCCTGGAGCACCATCGTCTTGCCCGCCTTGGGCGGCGAGACGATGAGCGCCCGCTGGCCCTTGCCGATCGGCATGACCAGGTCGATGAGGCGGGTCGTCAGCTGCCGCGGGCCGGTCTCCAGCCGCAGGCGCTCCTGCGGGAACAGCGCGGTGAGCTTGCTGAACTCGGGCCGGTTGCGGGCCCACTCCGGGTCGCTGCCGTGGACGGTGTCGAGCCGGGTGAGGGTCGCGCCGTTGGCGCTGCCGGTGACCGCGTCACCGTGCCGGAGCCCGTACTTGCGGACCATGGCGGCCGGGACGGCGACGTCATCGGGGCTGGGCAGGTAGCTCTCGACCCGGAGGATCATCTTGTCGCGGTGGACGTCGACGATGCCGGCGACGTCACGGGCCTCGGCGGAGCTGGGCGGCTGCGGCTGGTTGGCCGGGCGGCTGTGGTCGCGGTTGCGCGAACGCGTGCGACGGGTCTTGTTCTGCGCGTTTTGCTTGGGGGTGGTGCGATCCAACACTTCGGTTGGGGCCATGGGCGTCCTCCTAAGGGACTTGCGGCCGGTGAACGGTGGTGCTTGGTTGGGTTCGCGTGACCGGCTGTGCGCGATGTGCGCTGCGTGTGCGGTGGCCGCTGACTTGGCTGGCTTCCTGCGAGAGCGTGACACGCGGTGGCGAAGGTCGTCCCCGGGCGGCCAGATTGCCGACATCCGCGGGACTGGCTCGACGGTAACTCGTACAACGTCGCTGAGCAAGCCCAGCGGCGCCGTGTCGCGCGCTACCGTCCGGCACCCGAACGGGTTCCTGACCGGCACCGGCCCACCGGTTTTCTGGATGGTGTCACGGAGCACATCAACCGGGGGGTTGCCATGAACACGACGTTCGACACGGTGCGGACCGAGGCGCTCTTCGCCTCCACCCTGCAGGCTTCGCAGCGGCCCTCGGCGCTGCAGGTCCGCACGGCGGTCACCCAGACCCTGCGCCGCCTCGGCGTCAACGGCTGCACCGCCCGGGTCGCGGGCGAGTTCGGCGAGCACCCCGAGACCGCCGCCGCCCGCATGTCGTGGGCGCTCGACATGATCCGGTCGGCCTACGAGGACCTGGCCGCCCGGGAGTTCGCCCACGCGGGCTGACGCCTGACGTTTCCGGCGGCGCCACAGCGGTAACAGACTAGATGTGGACCTTCGCCTCACCGTCGACCTGCCACGGGACCTGGACCGGATGAACACCCTCCGGCATGTGCTGGACGGTGCCCTCGACGGCCTCGGCGTCGCCGCGCAGGCACGCGAAGACATCGGTCTGATCGTCAGCGAGACCTGGGCGAACGTGATCGCCCACGTCACGGTTGGGGTCGCCTTTCAGGTGCGGGCGACCGTCGACGAGGAGCAGTGTGTGATTGAAGTCACGAACCCCGGAGACCAGGCTTCCGACGTTCTCAACGCCCTGACGGCCTCCGGGCATTCCCTCCGCATCGTCTCCACCCTCGCCGACGCGGTCGACGTGGACCGCGACGGCCTGCTCGTGAAGGTCACGAAGAAGCTATGACCACCTTCGCCGCCTTGGTCACCCCCGCCCCGGACGGCACGGTCACCGTGACCGCCACCGGAGAGCTCGACATGACCAGCGCCCCCGAGCTGATCACGGTCCTCCGCGACGCGATCCGGCGATACCGGCCCAAACAGGTCAATCTCGACCTGTCTGGCGTTCCGTTCCTGGACTCGACGGGCATCCAGGTGCTCGTCGCCGCCAAAGCAGACGTCAAGGGAGGCGTACGCATCACGGGTACCAGCCCGGCCGTGCACCGGCTGCTCCGGATGACCGGCCTGCTCGAGGAGTTCGGCGTCACCGACAACCAGTTGGCAACCGAACACTGATCACCTCGGCACCCGGACCGGAGTTAGTTGGACCACAGCAGGGATTGTCAGCAGGAGGTGCACGATGGAGTCCACGTTCGAAGCGGTTCGTGCCGAAGCGCTCTTCGCCTCCACATTGCAGATGTCCCAGACCCCGGCCGACGCGGACGTGCGCGCGGCCGTCACCCTCACCCTGCGCCTGATCGGCGTCCAGGGCTGCGTGGCGCTCGTGGCGACCGAGTTCGGCGACCACCCCGAGACCGCCAGCCCGCGGATGCACTGGGCGCTGCGCATGATCCGTCACGCGTACGCCGAGTCCTGCACGCCGGAGGTCTTCAACACCGCACCGGCGGCGCTGGCCTGAGGATCGGCTTGAAACTTGCACGGTTGGTGTGGTTGTCGGGGTCCGGTGAAACTGCGAAGCCCCCGCCCTGAGTGGGCGGGGGCTTGCGAATCCTTCGGCCGTGAAGCGGGTCTCGGCCTACGACTTGGGGTGTGTCAGACCGCGCGGATGTTGTCGGCCTGCGGCCCCTTCTGGCCCTGCGTGATCTCGAACTCGACCTTCTGACCCTCGGTCAGCTCGCGGTAGCCGGTGGCCTGGATCGCCGAGTAGTGCGCGAACACGTCGGGGCCGCCGTTGTCCTGCGAGATGAAGCCGTAGCCCTTCTCCGAGTTGAACCACTTCACCGTGCCTGATGCCACGTGTAACTCCTTAGCGACGACGCCCCGACCCGCACCTCACGAGTCAATGTTGAAACAGGCGCACGCCACGGTGAGACGGTAGCTTGCGCGCTGCCAAAACGCAGCCCCGGTATCGGGATACGGACCTGATCGACTACCAAACTGAAATGCACCACCAATGGTTGTGAACACTCAGCGTATTGAACTCCTGAACAGTCAGTGATATAGCGACCTGCTTCAACCTCGTGAGAGCGCTCATCTCGCGTTCGTCGGCGGGATCTAGTACAGTCGGCTGCGTTCACATCGTCCGAACGGTCAATTCGACCGGCCACGGGCGGTGGGACCCCGTCCAGCAGCGGCGGATCGTCCCCGGTGAACCTCGCAGGTCTTGCACCGGCGCTCAAGAAACGGGTGCCGAGAGCGATTCCCGACCGGCGCCAGCTCTGTCTGCCCTCCGCGGCCTCGACGCGCTGGCCGGCGACGTCATCCAACCCCTCAGCGCAGCCTCGTGCCTGCGCGCCGTCGCCGTCGCCCGGTCACCCGCACCAGAAGGGTCTGACCCAGTGACGATCTCCGTCGACCACGCCATCGACCGCGCGCTCGCCGCCGCCGCGCCGGCCGGCCAGCAGGAGCAGACAAGCACCACCCGCGCGACCGACGCACAGGCCAAGGCGCTGCTGTCCTTGATGGCCGACCTCCCCGCCGGCCCCGACCGCGACCGCGTGCGGTCCCGCCTGATCGAGCTGTACATCCCGCTCGCCGAGTACCTGGCCCGCCGCTTCCGCAACCGCGGCGAGCAGTTCGACGACCTGGTCCAGGTGGCCAACCTGGGCCTGATCAAGTCGGTGGACGGCTTCGACCCAGCGCGCGGCGCGGCGTTCACCAGCTACGCGATCCCCATGATCGTCGGTGAGCTCAAGCGGCACTTCCGGGACAAGGGCTGGGACGTGCGCGTCCCGCGGCGCCTCCAGGAGCTGCGCCTGGAGATCAGCAAGGTGAGTGGGCCCCTTGCCCAAGATTTGGGCCGCTCGCCCACCGTCGCCGACCTGGCCGCGCGCCTGAGCGTCTCCGAGGAGGAGATCATCGAGGGCCTGGACTGCGGCCAGGCGTACCGCGCGCTGTCCCTCGACGCGCCCGCGGGCGACGGCGCCGACCCGACCGCCACCGGCCTCGGCGACCTGCTGGGCGGCGAGGACCCCGATATCCAGAACGTGGAGAACCGCGAGGCCCTGCGGCCGCTGCTGGCCCGCCTGCCGCAGCGCGAGCAGAAGATCATCGCGATGCGCTTCCACGGCAACCTGACCCAGTCACAGATCGCGGCCGAGCTGGGCATCTCGCAGATGCACGTGTCGCGCCTGCTGGCCGGCGCGCTGCGCACGCTGCGCACCGAACTGTCCGCCATTCAGGACTGACACCCCGGCGATGCGTCGGCTCATTCACGAGCCGGCGCATCGCCGTTTTCTGGAGCGATCGCCGTCGGGCGCGCGATTTCACAATTCCGACCTGTCCGGAATGAGGGCCAATAGCCGGTGGGCCATTGGCGCGCCGGGCACGTAGCCATGATCAACGGAAACTTCTGGTCGCCATCACAGCCAAATGCTTCCGTTGATCATGGAGTGCGGGCGTCAGGCCGCGCGGGGCGTGGGCGTCGTCAGCTGGAGCTGACGATGCTCGGGTTGGCCGTCACGAAGGCCGGGACGTTCTTGTCCCGGACCGCCGCCAGGAGCTCGAGCGTCGTCTGGTCCAGCGCCTCGGCGCCCGGGTGCTCGGTCGAGGCGTGGAAGCCGCCGTTGTTCGTCTTCAGGGTCAGCAGCCGGTCGCCGTCGATGCCGCGCATCGCGAAGATCCAGTCGTCCAGGCCGATCGGGCCCGTGTCGATGGTCATGGCGCTACCGACCACGCTCAGCACGCTGTTGAGCTTGCTCGGGTTGCCCAGGACCTCTTTGCTGGCGATCTTCTTCAGCAGGGCCTTGATGAACTGCTGCTGGTGGCGCTGGCGGTCGTAGTCCGAGTTCGGCAGCGTCTCGCGCTGGCGGACGAAGTCCAGCGCCTCCCAGGCGGCCAGGTGCTGGAAGCCGACCTCGTAGACCTTCGGGGTCACGCCCTTGATCGGGATCAGCGTCGTGCCGCCACTGCCGTTGTCGCGCTGCTCGAACGGGACCTTGTGGTTCCCCTGCGCGTCCGTGCCGTTGTGCACCGAGACCGTGCGCTGGTCGACGTACATGTCCACGCCGCCCAGCACCTTCACGACCTCCTGGAAGCCCACGAAGTCGATGATCGCGGCCGCGTCGAAGGTGACGCCCCAGTTCTGCTTGATCGTCTGGGCGAGCAGGGTCGTGCCGTGCTTGCGCTGGTCCTTGCCGGTCAGCCCGTTGCCGCCGGCGGCGAAGGCGCCGTTGATCTTGTCCTTGCCGCCGTTGAAGGTCTGCTTCCCGTTGGAGTACTTCGGGATCGAGACCCACGTGTCACGCGGAATGGAGATGAGGAACGCCATGTCGTGACTCGCCGGGATGTGCAGGATGAGGATCGAGTCCGACCGGATGGAGTCGGTGGGGTTCTGGTTCGGGCGCGGGTCGATGCCGATCAGCAGGATGTTCTTGGCACCGCTGACCGAGGCGCGCTTGCCCTGCTCGGCGGGCAGCAGATCTTCCTTGTGGACGCTACGGGTGGCATACCCGAACACGACGTCCTTCAGGACGAACGTGGTGCCCGCGCTGATCATCAGCAGCGAGCCCACCACGACGAGAATGCGAGCCCACAACGGGTCCCGCCGGCCACGGCCCTTGCGCCGCGCCACGCCGCCCTTCGCCAAAGCCTCCAACTCCCCGATCGTCCCGAAGTCCCCGAAGCCATCGACGGGCCGTCCCCGAACATGTGATTACGGTGAGTCAGCACCGCCGACCCCCGGAAGCCACCTGCACCGTACCCGGACAACGCGATATCGTCACGTCCCGGCGGAGCGGTGCCCTGACCGATACGGAGCGTGCTGTGGTGACGGTGATCCCGAAGGGGACCAGCGAGAGCCCGGCGGCGACCGGGCAGCGAAGCTTGTGGATCGCCGGGGGGCTCGCGCTCGCCTGGCTGCTCCCGCTGGCCACCCACGCCGTCCATCTCGACGTCGTGCTGCCGTTCGTGGTGCTGGCCGGGACGATGGCCGTGCAGCGGGGCTGTGTGGGCCTGATCGACCGGTTCGTCGTCTCCTGCGCGCAGCTCTTCGGCGCCGCGTGCCTGTTCGGCCTGGCGATCACCTACTGGCCGGGGCACCTGCACCCCACGCTGATCGCCGGCGTCGCGCTGAGCGTCCTGGTGCTCGTCGCGGCGGCCACGAAGCGGCTCACGAGGCCGCCCAGGCCGCGCGCCGAGTGGCTGCTCGCGCTCGCGGCCGCCGGCGTCTCGGCCGTGACCCTGGTCCCGTACGTCGCCCGTGATCTCGGTGGCCGGCTCGGCCTGCCGCTCGCTGGGGAGGACATCGCCCGGCACTTCCTGCTGTACGACGTGATCGGGCGCATCGGCGGGTATCCCTTCCTCCGCCCGGAGGCGCTGCGCCCCTTCGTGCCCGACGAGCAGTGGCAGGGGATCGCGAACTACCCGCAGGGCCTGCACTTCGCGTACGCGGTCCTGGACCGGTTCGTCCGCTCCTCCGGTCACAACGGCGCGCCCGGGACCACCGCGGACGTGCTGATCTGGCTGCTCGTCGGCACCTTCCTGCTGCTGGCGCTGGCGGTGCTGTGGGCCGCGCGGCGCATCGCCGGGCCCGGCACGAGCCCTGCCCGCCTGCTGCCGGTGCTGTTCGTCATCGCCGCCTGGCTGGTGCTCGGCGACCCGGTGACCGTGCTGTCCCGCGGCTACCCGAACGAGCTGGCCGGGCTGGCCTGCGCGGTGGTGCTCACCGGGCTGGTCGCACGCCCGCTCACCCGCACCGGCGAGCAGCTCGTCACGGTCGCGCTGCTGCTGGTCGGCGTGTCGTTCAGCTATCCGCTCTTCCTGCCGTACGCCGGGATCGTGGCCGCCTGGTGGGCGTGGCGGGCCCGGCTGTGGCGGCACTGGTGGGCCTGGCCAGTGGCGATTGTCACACTCACCATCGCGGCGATCGGGCCGCTGACCGCCGCGGCGGCGTCAAGCGGCGAGCAGCTGCTGCTCAACGGGACCGCGCGGGTCGTGGACCGGCCGGCGACGCTGACCCTCGCGGTGCTGGCGGCGCTCGCGCTACTGGCCAACCGGCGGGCGCCCAGCCAGCGGGCCGCGCTGTTCGCCGTGCTCGTGGCGTTCGCGATGGCGGCCGGGCTGGGCCTGTACCAGATCGCCACCATCGGGCGGCCGGTCTACTACTTCGACAAGCTGCTCCACCTGCTCATCGTTGTCGGCCTGGCCGGCCTGGGCGGGCTCGCCCGGGTGCTGCCCCGGCGGGGGCTGCCCGTTCGGCTGGCGGTGGCCTTCCCGGTGGTACTGGCGATGGCCGTGGCCGGCGGCAAGTGGCACACGACCCCGGTCGCGCCGGGCGTCAAGCTCGCCCTCGGCCAGGATCGTGGCTCTCCGGAGGGGGCTCGCGACGCACTGCTGATGGCCCGGATGTACCCGGACGGCGGCAACGCGATCAACGTCGACCTCATGGGGAGCCCGTGGCGTAACTGGTCAGCGACGCTGAGTGCGTCGGCGCTCCAGGGCCAGTACCGGCACTTCCCGGGGTGGTCGCAGCTGCTGTACCCCGGCGGCCGGGGCGCCACCTACGCCGACCTGGAGCGCTTGGTCGTCGACAGCCCGGTGACCGTGCGGTTCTTCGTCCACGACCCCGAGGCGAGCATGCTCGTTGTCGATGTGGAGCACCCGAACCGACCCGCCGTGCGGTCCGGGCAGCCGCTGCCGGTAGCGTTCGGTGACCCGCTCGCCCCGTCGAATATTGCGGCCGCACGGCTGCTAGCTGCGAAATATCCGACGAAAGTGCAGGTCGTGTACGCTACGCCAGCAAACCCGTAAGTACTCGGTGTCATGGCACCGGCTCCAAGCACTGAAACCCAGACGGATTGGTCATCGTGCAAAGACCCGAGGTCAGTGTCGTCATCCCGACCCGCAATCGACCGGAGCTGGTGGTGCGCGCCGTGCGCAGCGCACTCGCCCAAACGGTGCAGGACATAGAGGTCGTCGTCATTATTGACGGGCCCGACCCGGCCACGGTTGCAGCGCTGGAGGCAATCGGCGACGAGCGGGTTCGCCCGATCGAGCTGCCGGCGTCCGGCGGCGCCCCCGCGGCGCGCAACCACGGCGTCGACGCGGCGAACGCCGACTGGGTCGCGTTCCTCGACGACGACGACGAGTGGCTGCCGGAGAAGCTCGCCACCCAGCTGGCCCGCGCCCGCGCCGCAGATGTGCCGCTGCCCATCGTCGGCAGCCGGCTCTACATGCGCACGCCGCGCGCCGAGCTGATCATGCCGCGCCGGGTGCCGGCGCCGGGCGAGCCGATCAGCGAGTACCTCGCGGTCCGCCACGGCTTCTTCCACGGCGACGGGTTCATCCAGACCTCGACGATCATGGCGCCGACCGTCCTGCTGCGGAAGGTGCCGTTCGCCGTCGGGCTGCGCCGCCTCCAGGAGCTCGACTGGACCCTCCGCAGCCTCCAGGAGGAGGGCGTGGACCTGATCTACGCCGAAGAGCCGCTGGTGATCTGGTATGCCGACGAGAACCGCCCGCGGATCAGCTTCGACGCGCCGTGGAAGCAGTCGCTGGAGTGGCTCCAGCAGACCCGGCCGCGGGTCACGCCGCGCGCCTACGCGGCGCTGGCGATGAGCGTGGTCGGCTCGATGGCCGCGGCCAGCCGCAGCCCGCGGGTCTTCTTCGACCTGCTGCGCGAGGCGCGGCGGCACGGCAAGCCGAGCTTCACCGACTACGTGACGTTCCTCCAGGTGTGGCTGGTCCCCGCCGGCCCGCGCCGGGTCGTGCGCGACTTCTTCCTGAGCCGCCGCGGCAAGGACGCGCCGGCCCAATGACCCGTTCCCGCCTGCTGACCTTCGCCGGCGCGTCGGTGGTGGTCGCGTTGCTGGCGGCCGGCCTGGAGTACGGCCGTACCGACTCCGCCGGCCAGTCCGCCGCCGCGTTCGCCGCGGCGCTCATCGCGATGGCCGTGGCCGGCCTGGCCCTGAGCCTGCCCGGCCTGTCGCTGCAGGGCGGCGTGCTCGGCGGCCTGTTCGTGCTCGCCGGCATGCTCACCTGGACCTCCACCGACCGGCCGATCGTCATCTGGGCGGTCCTCGGGGTGGAGGTCGTCGTCTTCGCCGTGTGGGCGTGGCCGTGGCTGGCCAACAGCCGCTCGCTCCCCCGCCTCGGCGCCGCCTGGCTGGGCCTCGCCTACTGGATCTTCGGCATCCTGGGCGCCCTGCTCGTCGCCAACGTCAAGGTGGCCGGGCAGCGGGTGGCCTACGCCGGGGTCTTCACCCTGGCGGTGCTGGCGATCGTCGCCATCACCTCGAAGAAGCGCAGGGACCTCAGCGTCGGCATCGCGGCCGCGATCCTGCTGGGCATCGCGGCCCTGCTGC
Organism: Dactylosporangium sp. AC04546; assembly: GCF_022095675.1. Classification (GTDB taxonomy): domain Bacteria; phylum Actinomycetota; class Actinomycetes; order Mycobacteriales; family Micromonosporaceae; genus Dactylosporangium. The sequence goes on from NZ_JAHYSG010000011.1 coordinate 26,777, forward strand.
TGGTCGGCGCGGGCAGCCTCTTCGACGCCCGGCACGCGATCCCGGACAACGCCTCGGCCCGCTTGATGACCGACCGCTTCTGGGGCGGCCCGGGCCTGTACTACCACCCGAACTCGCTGGCCGGCTTCATGGTCATCGCCGGGATCCGGATCGGCTTCGACCGGGCGTTCGCGGCCTGGCAGCGCTTCGGCGTGGCCGCCCTCGCCGCGCTCGTGCTCTCGATCAGCGACTCCCGCACCGGCTTCGTCTTCGCCACCGCGGCCGCCGGGCTCTACCTGGTGGTGACCCTGTGGCGCCGGTGGAAGGGTGAGGCCGACGCCGAGCGCGGCCGGTCCGGCTGGATCGCGATGGCGACCCCGTTCGTCGTGCTGGCGATCGTGTTCACGGTCGGCGGCGGCAGCCAGTTCCTGTTCAAGGACCGCTTCAACCCGGGCGGCGGCGATGCCACCAGCGGCCGCACCGACACCTGGCGGCAGGTCTGGGTCGACTGGAAGGCCGCCGGCTGGGCCGAGAAGGCCTTCGGCGACGCCCGCACCTCGCGCGCGGTCGTCGAGCGGCTCGACGACGGCAACCCGCCCGAGGGCCCGCGCCGCCAGCTCAACACCGACAACGCCGCGGTGGGCGCCTTCCGCCGCGGCGGCGTCCTGGGCGCGGCCGCGTTCGGCGTCGGCCTGGCGCTGCTGCTGTGGCACGCCGCCCGCCGCCGCCGGGACGGCTCGCTGCCGGCGCTGTGGTTCACGGTGGCCGCGGCGGCCGCGGTCCCGACGATCGCGACCGAGGACTGGGTGCTGGGCGGCACGAACGGCGCCATCTGGCTGGTCCTGGTGGCGGGCGAGACGTTCACGACCCGCCGCCCGGATCCGGACCCCGCCGAGGCCGAGCCGGTCGCCGAGCCGGCCGCCTCGTAGCTATCGGGGGCGCACGGCCCAGGTGACTGTGCCCGCCGTGCCGCCGGGCCAGCTCGGGGGCAGGTAGAAGGCGCACCCCTTCGGCGGGTCGATGCACAGCACCGCGTCGACGCTGTCGATCGGCGCCGCCGGCATGTCGGGCTGCAGCGACTGGAGCGAGACGAAGTCGCGGTCCGGCAGCAGGACCCACCAGGGGTACTCCCAGGTGTTGTAGCCCTGGAGCAGGCCGATCCGATGCGCTCCCGCCGCACGCATCGCGGCCGCGGCGGTCGTGTAGTCCTGCTGCCACCCCGGCCGGCGGACGAAGCGCTGCTCCAGCTCGGGCGTGGTGAAGATGTTGTCCTGCCCGACCAGGCGGCGCGGCCAGCCGACCGACACCGCCGCCGCGCCCGCCAGCGCGCCGACCGCCAGGACACCGGTCATGGTCCAGGAGACAACCCGACGGCGGTTGGCCAGCAGGGCGTCGACCCACAGGGCGGCCAGCGGCGCGCCCAGCAGGAGCAGGAACAGGATCAGCCGGTTGCCCCAGGGCTGCCACTTCACCGTCACCACGTAGGCGAGGACGGCGAACCAGAAGACCCCGGCGTACAGGCGCGGCCCGCCCCGGCGGAACAGCAGGACCGCAGCGCCCAGCAGGACCAGGGCGCCCTGGATCGGGAAGGAGACGCGGTCCTCGTCCGGTGGCCAGGAGCGGTACGGGTAGGTGGCGCCCCAGTAGGTGATGTCGCGGTCGGACGGGTCCACGCCCAGCAGGCCGGCGACGCCCTTGATCGCGCCCGACCCCACCGGGCCGAGCGGCGTCTGCAGCGCGGTCTCGGTGATGCGCAGCGCGTTGACCAGGACCGCGGCCGGGTCGTGGCGCTGCATCGAGATCGAGTCGCGCAGATGGCCGGGGCCCAGCGGGTGATCGTAGGTGGTCTGGACCCGCCACAGGTACGGCCCCGACAGCAGCGCCATGCCGGCCACCACCGCCAGGCCGCACAGCACGCCGCGCACGGCACCCCGCCGGACCTGGGCGACGCACCACACGGCCACCAGCGGGCCGGCCGCGAGCAGGCCGGTCGCCTTGGTCAGCAGGGTCAGCCCGGCGGCGGCGGCGATCAGCAGGGCCGCCGGCCACGGGGTGCGGCGGTGCAGCTCGTCGAGCACCAGCGTGGCCACGGCCCCGACCCAGAGGGCGACCACGAGATCGGTCTGGGTGCTGGTCGCCTCCAGCAGGACCATGGGTGCGGTACCGAAGACGAGCGCCGCGACCAGCTGCGCCCGGCGCGCCCCACCCAGCTGCGCCGTGATCCGGGACGCGATCAGCGCGCCGCCGACGCCGGCGGCCAGCTGCACCAGGTTGTAGAGCGCGTCACCCCCGGTCAGCAGCCGCAGGTGCAGCAGCAGGTACTCGGCGCCGGGTGCCATCGCCAGCTGCCGGTCGGCGATCGTCGGGTAGAAGTCGACGTTGCCGTGGGCGGCCCAGTGCTCGATCTTCGGCAGGTGGTAGGTCTGCGAGTCGAAGTTGTTCGGCGGCGCGACCAGGGCGACCACGAGATCGGCCAGGAAGAACCCACCGAGCGCGACCACCATCGATCGCTCCAGCCGCCCGAGGTCGCGCCAGAACGGGCGCCAGGCCGGGCGGGCACGGCGGAGCGCGACGACCGCGAAGCCGAGGCCGAGCAGCCACAGCACGGCCACGGAAGCACGGTGCAAAGCGTCGAAAAGGGACAGTGTCTCGACGGCCAGCACGGCCACGACGGCCACGACGATCCCGGCGCGGATCAACGCGAGTCGGGTCGGCGCGATGATCACCGCGCCAACTTACCCGACCGTGCCCGCCACAGCGCCGCCACGAGTCCCAGCAGCACCAGGGAGCCGCCGAGGGTGAGCACCAGCCGCCAGTAGCCCTCGCTGACCAGGTCGGCGGTGTCGTCGCCGGGCCCGGAGACGGCCGCCTCGACCGTCGCGCCGGGTGGCAGGTCACCAAGGTTGGTGAACGACACCGCGGCCACGTCGAACGGGCCGGCGAAGCGGCCGCGGCAGCGGTAGGTGTCGCCGTGGCGCCCATACGTCTCGAAGGCGCAGGCGGTGACGGTCACCGTCCCGCGGGTCTGGTGCCGGTCGTGCAGCACGCCGCGGACGGCGATCGTGAGCAGCCCGGCGACGCCGAGCAGCAGCAGCGCGGTGACCCCGATAGTCCGCACCGCGCCACGGTACCTCTACAGGCGCTCGACCGTTCGACCGCGGCAGCGGTTGCGGGTGTCGAAGATGTACCGCGCGTGCTCCTCGACCATCGCGTAGTCGAAGTCGTCGTGGTCGGTGAGCAGCACGACCGCGTCGGCCGCCAGCACCTCGACCGCGTTGAGATCGACCAGCGTCACGCCGCCCAGGGTGCCGACGTCGCGCGGCGAGGCGTGCGGCTCGATCGCCCGCACGTCGGCGCCGAGGTCGACCAGCAGCTCGGCGACCGCGCGGGCCGGCGACTCGCGCAGGTCGCCGACGTTGCTCTTGTAGGCCAGGCCGAGCAGCAGGATGCGGCTGCCGTTGACCGGCTTGAACCGGGTGTTGAGCCCGGCCGCCAGCCGCTGCACGACGTAGCGCGGCATCCCCTCGTTGACGTCGTTGGCCAGCTCGATGAACCGGAACCGCTGCCCGACCTCCCGCTTCACCTGCCACGACAGGTAGGACGGGTCGATCGGCAGGCAGTGCCCGCCGACGCCGGGCCCGGGGTCGAACGCCATGAACCCGAACGGCTTCGTGGCCGCGGCGCCGATCGCCTCGCGGACGTCGACGCCGAGCTGGTTCGCCACGATCGCCAGCTCGTTGACGAGCGCGATGTTGATGTGCCGGAACGTGTTCTCGAAGAGCTTGGTGAGCTCGGCGGTGCGCGGCGCGGAGACGGGCACCAGCCGCTGCACGAAGCGCTGGTAGAAGCCGACGGTGGCGGCCAGCGACCGCTCGTCGATGCCGGAGACCAGCTTCGGCGTGTTGTCCAGGTGCCAGGTCGGGTTGCCCGGGTCGATCCGCTCGGGGCTGTAGCCGAGGAAGAAGTCGTCGGGGGTGCGCAGGCCGCTGGCGTGCTCCAGCAGCGGCCGCAGCACCTGCTCGGTGGTGCCGGGGTAGGTCGTCGACTCCAGGATGACCGTGCAGCCGGGGCGCAGGTGCGGCGCCAGTTGCAGCGCGGCCCGCTCGATGTGGCTGATGTCGGGCACCCCGTCGGTGAGCGGCGTCGGCACGGTGATCGCGCAGACGTCGAAGCCGGCCGCGTCGGCGTAGTCGTCGCTGGGCCGGTAGCGCCCGGTCTCCAGCGCCCGTGCGAGCCGCGCGTCGGGGATGTCCTCCACGAAGGACAGCCCGGCGCCGAGCGCCTTGACGCGGTCGGTGTCGGTGTCGAGACCGACGACGTCGTCGCCCGCCTCGACCGCTCGGATGGCCAGCGGCAGGCCGACGTAGCCCTGCCCGATGATGACGACTTTGCCCATGATCATCCTAAGGTGGGAACACTCGACCCGCCGGTACGCAGGACCGGCGGGTCGAACGCGGTGATGGTTACGGCGTGCGGCGGCGGCGCGTCACGAGGGCACTGCCGGCCAGCGCGGCCAGGCCGAGCAGGCCGGCCACCACGTCGGCGCCGTAGGTCCTGTGCTCCTGCCGGTGCTCGGCGGCGGCGCCGGCCACCAGGCCACTCTCGGACGCCGACAGCCGGAACGGCGACCAGCCGCCCCAGAAGGGCCCGAAGAAGCGGGCCGGGCGGTCGGCGTCATGGTCGTCGTGCCGGACCGGGCTGCCCAGCGGCGTGCCGGCGAAGAAGTCGTCACCGCCGAACGTGTAGCTGCGCCAGGCGAGCACGCGCACGGTGACCGCGGCCGACTCGCCGGACTTCTTGCCGGTGACCCGGATCCGCGCGTAGCCGGGCAGGCTCAGCCGCACCTTGGCCGAGAACTTGCCCTTGTCGTCGGCCCGGCGGTCGCCCTTGACGCTCACGCCCCACGGGTTGTCGTAGGTGCCCGAGTTCGGCGTGATGCGGTACTTGACGCTGATCGAGATCGGCTCGCCCGGCAGGAATCGGCGCCCCGAGAGGCGCACCGCGTCGCCCGTCTGGATCGAGGCCGAGCTGACCCGGATGGCCGGTTCCGGCGCGGGATAGGCCGCGTTCATGGCCGTGGCGCCGGCCGGGTGGTGCCCTTCCTCCTCGGCCTGTGCGGCGGTCGGTGCGCCGAGGACGGCCGCGGCGACGATGGCGCCGGCGACGGCGGTCAGTGCGGATGCTGTTCGAGCTCGCATTAGCTGGCTCCCTCTCGTCTCCCCGGACTCACGTTAGCCCGCAAATCCACCCGATAGGGGTGATTCGGACTAAGCGCAACTTTCACTTCGAGCACGCCTCGCCGGGCCGGACCTGGGCCGCCCACGGGCTGATGCCGGGCGTGGTCACCAGCCGCGGCGTGACCCGGCCGCGGCGCAGCGGCCCACTGATCAGGGCGAGCTTCACCGTGCTGCGGGCGCCCGGGGCGAGGTCGACGGTGAAGACCGCGACCGTCCGGCCCTTGTCTACGCCGGTACCGAAGTCGACCGGCACCCCGTCCTGCACCGCCGCGACCGGCGTCCCTCCCGTCGGCGCGTACACCATGACGTTGGTCCGCACGGTGTACTCCCCCGCCAGCCCGAGGCCGAGCACGCTGCGCGGCAGTCCGGTGCGGGGCGCGTTCGAGCCCAGCGTCACGACCACGCCGAGCTGCCGCGAGCCGTCCTCCAGGCACGGCCCGACGCTCAGCTCGACCGAGCGGGTCAGGTAGTAGCCGAGCTTCGCGCCGGTGCCGTCGTCGAGGAACACGCCGACGGTCGGGCGCTCGCCGTCGTCCTCGGGCAGCGTGCCGGCGAACACCGTCCCCGCGATCGCCTGCTGCTCCTCGGGGTGGGCGCTCCAGGCCAGCAGCCGCCGCTCCCCCGCCGCGCGGCTCAGCGCCCGGTACAGCTCGCCGCTGGCGGCGGTCCGGGTCACCAGGCGGTCGAAGACGGCCCGGGCCGCGCCGGCGAAGTAGGCGTCCTGGTCCGCCTCCGCGCCGATCGTGAGGTACACCTGGGACAGCAGTTGCCGGACCGCGTTCTCGGCGGTGAGGGCCGGGCCCGACGGCACCGGGACCGGGCCGGTCGCCCGCAGGAGATAGGACAGCGCGACGGGGTCGGTGGCGAAGACGCCGTCGACCGTGCGGCCGGAGCGCACGCGGTACATCTCCCGCGCGAGGGCGGCCGCGGTCGGGAAGTCCGGCGTGAGGTTCACGTCGGCCGGGAAGCGCCCGAGCCGGTCGGTGTAGAGCTCCTGCTGGTCGGGGTCGAGCGGCAGCACCGGCGCCGGGAACGTGCCGAGCGTCGTCGCCGCCGTGCCCTGCTCGACGATGCTGATCGCGCCGTGGTCGGCCCGGAGCACCACGAAGGCACCCGGCATGCCGCCGGTCGCGCGCACCTCGGCCAGGTTCTGGAACAGCACCAGGTAGGTGCGGGGGCCGTCGATGCCGAGCAGTCCCGGCAGCAGCTCGGCGGCCCGCGCGGCGGCCGGCAGCATCGGCGCGACCCGGTCGAGGCCCGCGATCACCCGCTCGACGGCCGCGCGGATCCGCGGGTCGAGGCCCTCGTGGTCGAGCGCGCCGAGCCGGGCCCGGGCGTCCCGGGCGACGGCGACGGCCGCCTCGATCCGCGGGGCGGCGGCCCGCACCCGCTCCAGCGCCGGGCCCGGCTCCCGGACGAACCCGGACAACCCCTCGGCCGCGTCCAGCAGCGGCGGCAGTACCTGGCCGGCCAGCGCGTCGACCGCCCCCGCGACCACCGAGACCGCGCCGAGGTCGTCGCCCGCCGCCGGCAGCGAGCGGCCCAGCCACCAGCTCGGCCCCCGGGTGTCGGCCCGCGCCTCGCCGGTCTGGCGGCGCAGCTCGGCCGCCGTCTCCCGGGCCGCCCGCAGGTCGCCGGCCCGCACCTGGGTCTCCAACTCGCCGACGAGCGTCGCCGCGCGCTGGAGGTGCCCGGCCGCCGACGACGCCACGGTCGCCAGCCGCAGCCCGGCACCGGCCACCACGAGCACGAACACCACGACACCGGCGAGCACTTTGCGTTTAGTCGACACCGCCGACCACCTCCTCCACTCGATCAGGGGCGGTGAGCACGCGCAGCGCGCGGTAGAAGCCGGTCCGGCGGCGCTCGAGCGCGTCGGCCGCGTAGCCGCCGGCCCGGGCGAGGTTGCGGGCGGACGCGGCCGCCATCGCCTGGGGGTCGGCGACCAGCGCGGTGATCGCGTACGCGAGGGCCACCGGGTCGCCCGGCGGCACCAGGTGCGCGCCGGAGAGGAGCTCAGGGGTGCCGCCGACCCGGGTGCCGATCGCCGGCAGGGCGCGGGCCATCGCCTCGATGAGCGCCCGGGGCAGGCCCTCGGTGCGTGAGGGCAGCACGAACAGGTCGGCGTCGTCGAGGTAGCGCCGCACCGCGGTCCCCGGCGGGACGGCGCCGGCGAAGGCGACCCGGCCGCCGAGCCGCCGCTCGCGGACCAGGCGCTCCAGGCCGGCCCGGCAGCGGCCGTCGCCGAGGTGGACCAGGTGCGCCTCCAGGCCGGCCCGCACGAGCATCGGCAGCGCCTCGATGAGCGTGTCGATCCCCTTGTACGGCGTCTCGAGCGAGCCGACGGAGACCAGCCGCACGGCGACCTTCGGCGAGCCGGGCGGCCGTGGGCGCTCGACGAACGCGTCCGCGTCGAGCTGGATGCTGGAGTAGGCCGCGGTGATCGCGCCCGGCGCGGCCGGGTAGCGGGACTGCAGCGCCCGCTCGGTGACGTAGGCGACCGCGGACGCGTCGCGGCACTGGGCCCGCAGCCGGGCGGTGAACCAGGAGCGCAGCAGCGGCCGCAGCGGGTGGCGCAGGGCGCCGGGGGCGAACACGTCGTACGGGTCGCCGACGACCTCCAGCGCGAACGAGCGCCGCAGCCGCCGGCTCAGCAGCGCGCCGATCGCCGACGGCACCCGCAGCAGCACCGCGTCCCCGGGGGCGAGACACGAGCGCATGGCCGCCCGGATGCGGCGCAGGCGGCGAAGGTACTGCACCGGCCCCACGTAGTGCGGCACCGCGTGCACCTCGACGCCGTCACCGTCGACGCGCAGCGCCCCGGGCGGGCGCCCGGTGCGCTCCTGCACCCGGGCCACCACGCGGACGTGGTCGAAGACCGTCCGGTACCGCTGCCAGAACTCGTTGCCGGCACCGGTGGTCGTCCACACCCGCCCGTCGGGCGTGCGCAGGTAGCGCTGCTCGGTGCTGACCACTAGGCGCACGCCGGCACCGCCTCTCGCGCCTGCACCGAGACGAGCCGGATCACGCCGTAGAAGACCAGCCCGTAGACGACGGTCTTGAGCAGCGACGCGCTCTCCCCCCGGAAGCCGTACATCCAGGCGACGGTGAACAGCAGGCTGAGGTAGGCGTAGACCGGCGACCGGTCGATCCGGTTCACCAGCAGCCGGTGCACCAGCGTGAGCGCGGCGAACAGCACCGGGATGCCGGCCAGGCCGAAGTTGAGGTACGCCTCGCCGGTGAGCGAGAAACCGTAGCCGGAGTCGCTGCCGGGCGCGTAGCGCTCGACGAGCCACTCGGACAGCGGCACCTGCGGGTGGCCAGGCACCAGGTTGACCAGCGCGTGCAGGTAGGAGGCGCCGTGCTGGAACGGGTCAACGGACGGGACGTGGGTCATCACCCACGTGTCGACGAAGAGCACCGAGCCCTGGTTGAGCACCTGGCCCGCGTCGGTGGGGCCGCCGCCGCGAAGGCCGAACAGGACGGTCGCGCCGAGAAGCAGCGCGATCCCGGCCATGATCGGGCGGGTCATCGAGCGGCCGGTGACCAGCTCCCGGTGCAGGATCAGCGCGAAGAGCACGAACACGAAGTCGCGCTCGCCGGTGCTCAGGCAGTAGGCGACGTACACCACCAGGTTGAGCCGGTACGCGAACCGGCCGACGCTGGTGCGGGCGGCCAGGAAGTACAGGCTGCAGGCGAGCATCTCCAGCAGCAGGTAGTCGTAGTGGCCGGGGCCGGCGACGCCGATCCGGTCGAGCTTCGTGCCGGCCAGGAAGCCGGTCCCGCCGACGATCAGCACGACGGTCGCGTACAGCGTCAGGGCGGCCAATACCACCGGCACCAGGGGGTAGTGGTGGTCGACCTCCGACGAGAGCGGATCGCGCAGGTCGCGCCGCTGGCGCACCAGCAGGCCCGCGGCGAGCACGGCGGCGAACGCGAGCAGCAGCCCGAGGCTCGCCCGGCCGATGAGCATCGTGTTGGTGCCGAAGTAGATCGAGCCGCCGAGCAGGTAGCTGACGACCGGCCCGAAGCCGAAGACGAAGAAGTAGGCGGCCACGTAGGCCAGCAGGTCGCGGCGGCCCCCGACGAGCAACAGCACCGGCACGGTCAGCCCGGCCGCCGCCACCGTGTACCAGGGGTCAAAGTGCACGCCGCAGCACCTCCCACTTCGCCAGGGCGTGGACGGCGGCGGCGCCGGCCGTGGCCCAGGCGGCGCCGGTGACGCCGTAGCGCGGCACGAGCAGCAGCGCGGCGACCACCGCCACCGCGAGCACGGCGGCATTGACGGCGAGCTGGCCGGCGAAGCGGCGCACCGCGGACAGGGCGGCGTCGAGCATGAAGCAGGCGGCGCCGAGCGCGGTGGCGACGGTCAGCACGGTCAGCGTGGTGGCGTGACCGGCGTACTGCGGCCCGTAGACGGCCCGCAGCACCCGCGGGCCGAACACGTCGGCCGCCCACACCGCGAGCACGCCGGCGATGGCGACCCCGATCAGCGAGTGGCGCACCAGCGCCTCGAACCGGCCGTGAGCGCCGGCCGCCCGCAGCTCGGTGAGGCGGGGCAGCAGCGTCTGGGCGACGGCGGAGCACAGCACGTTACCGGTCAGCACCAGGTAGCCGGCCGCGGCGAAGGCGCCGAGCGCGGCCGCACCGAGGTGGTCCTGGAGCACGTACCGCGGCACGTTCGCGGTGAGCGAGGTGACCCCGGAGGCGACGCCGAGCGGCAGCGCGGTCCACAGCAGGGCCGGCACCCCGCCCGCGGCCCGGTGCGTGTGCCGGCGCGGGACGAGCGCGGCCGGGTCGGGCCGGTTCCACCAGCGCCCGGCGAGCGGGGCGGCCACCATGAGCCAGGCGATGAGCGACGCGCCGGCCGAGCCGGCGGCGGCCCAGGCGACGCTGCTGGTGCCGTAGAGCAGCGCGCCGGTGAAGGCGACGGTGAGCCCGCCGTTGGCCAGCTGAGCCAGGGCGACGCCGCGCTGGTCGTGGTGGCGCTGGAGGTGACCGAGGTAGATGTCGCCGGCGCCGTCGAACGCCTTGGCCAGGCCGACCAGCAGCACGACCGCCACCGGCAGGTCGAACAGCACGACGACGACCCCGATCGCGACCAGGGCCGCGCCCATCGCGACCAGCCGCACCCGCAGGTAGCGGCGGAACGGGTGCTCGCCGGCCGGGTCGGTGACCAGCACGGTGCGCAGCGACAGGTTGGCCAGCAGCATGACGGGCGCGCCGACGGCGAGGCCGAGCGCGAAGTCGCCGACCATGGCCGGCGTGCCCAGCCGCGCGACGACGACCAGGACCAGCCACTGGGCCAGCGCGTAGCCGGCGTTGCCGGCGATGCCCCAGCCGACGTTGCCGGCGAAGGACGGGCGTTTCCGGACGGCGACCGCCCGGTGGCGGACGACGGTCATGCTCTTCGGACCCGTTCGAGCAGGTCGGCGACGGCCCGCGCGGCCGGCTCCTGGGCGAACCGGGCGACGGTCCGCTCGCGGGCCCTGGCCGCGCGCGCGGCCAGGGTGCCGGCGCGGAACTCGGCGTAGGCCTCGCGGAGCGCCTGGACGAGCGCGTCCACGTCGTCGCGCGGCACCAGCCAGCCCGAGGCCGGGTCGACCGTCTCCGGCAGCGCGCCGGCGTCGGAGACGATGCTCGGGACGCCCATCGCGCCCGCCTCCAGCGCCGCGCCGTGGTTCTCCGACAGCGACGGGCTCACGCTGATGTCGGCGGCGGCGTAGCAGTCGCGGACGTCGAGCACCGAGTCGTACCAGTCGACGGTTTCCGTCCTGAGGTGCTCCAGCCGCCGTTTGTACGCCGCGCCGGCCGGGCCGAAGCCGCCGCCGAGCAGCACCAGGCGCGCGTCGGGGCGATCCACGGAGAACTCCCGCCAGGCCTTGAGCAGCACGTCGTGGCCCTTGATGCCGCGACCGCGATGGGTGAGCCGCTTCGGCGGGTAGACGTAGGCGACCATGCAGGCCAGGAACGTGTCGTCGGTGACGCCCAGCGCCCGGCGGCTGGCCGCCCGGTAGGCCGGCGACGGCAGGGTGAACCGCTCGACGTCCACGCCGTAGGGGATCGCCGTGGTCCGCGACGCGCCCAGCTCCCGGTAGCGCCGCTCGGTGTGCTCGCTGCCGGCGATGACCACGGTGTCGAGCCGGCAGAGCAGGCGCTCGACCGCCCGGATAAGGCCCGACTCCAGGTAGAGCGGGCCGGCGACCATGTGCACCTTCGGCACGTCACGGCCGAGCGCGGCCAGCCGGACCGCCAGCGCGGACGCGTAGAGGTGGTAGTGCAGCACGTCGGCGTTCAGGTGCCTGAGCTGGGCCCGCAGGCCCAGCAGGCCGAGCAGGCTCGACCGGCCCGGGCGGAACCGGAAGTCGAACGCGGACTGCACCACCTCGATGCCCCGGTCGTGCAGCGCCTTACGCAGCCGGCCCTCGTGGCCCGGTGGCAGCACGGCGACCACGTCGTGCCCCCGGGCGCGCAGCTCGTCGAGGTGCGGCAGGGTCCACAGGCCGCCCTCGTCGGTCTTGATCACCATGGCCACCCTCATCGAGCGGGCACTCCCTTCACGGTCGCTTTGGGGTCGACGTCCCGGGTCACGCAAGCGCCGGCGCCGACCGTCGCGCCCTCGCCGACCCGCAGGCCCTGCAGCACGCAGGCGGTGGTGCCGATGAGCACCTCGGGGCCGACGTGGCAGTCGCCGGAGATCGCGGCGAGCGGGTTGACCTGGACGAAGTCGGCCAGCTCGGTGTCGTGGCCGACGGTGGCGTTCTGGTTGAGGTGCACGTGGCGCCCGACGCGGACGTTCGTGGTGACCCGCGCGCCGGCGAACGCCACGAACCCCTCGTCGACGACCGCGTCGGTGCCGATCGTGGCGGCCGGGTGCACCAGGTTGGCGGCCGGCAGCCCGTGCAGCCGCAGCCGTTCGTCGATGCGGGCCCGGGTCCGCGGGTCGCCGATGCCGATGACGTAGCCGATCGACGGGCGCTCGTCGCTCAGCCGCGACGTCGGCCCGAGGAACGGCACCCCGAGGGCCGCGACCCGGTCGAGGTTGCGCTGGCTGGGCCCGTCGTCGACGAACCCCCGCACCGGCAGCCCGGCCGCCCGCGCGATCATGAGCAGCTCGCGGCCGTGGCCGCCGCAGCCGACGATGACCAGCCCGCTCCTCATCGCCCGCTGCCCTGGAACTCGCGGGCGGTCGCCACGCCGTCGGCGGCGATGCCCTCGCGGCGCAGGACCGTGCCCACGGTCTCGGCGAGGATGCGCAGGTCGAGGGCGAGCGAGCGGCGCTCGACGTACTCGACGTCGTAGGCGAACTTCTGCTCCCAGCTCAGCGCGTTGCGCCCGCGGACCTGGGCCAGGCCGGTGATGCCGGGCCGCACGTCGTGGCGGCGGTGCTGCTCGGCGGTGTACCGGCCGAGGTAGGCCACCGGCAGCGGCCGCGGCCCGACCAGGCTCATGTCGCCGCGCAGCACGTTCCACAGCGCGGGCAGCTCGTCGAGGCTGCTGGCCCGCAGGAAGCGGCCGGCCCGGGTGAGCCGCTCGCCGTCGGTGCCCGGGTCGAAGCCGGCGGCGCCGCGCATCGAGCGGAACTTCACCAGCGTGAACGGCGCGCCGCCGCGCCCGGCCCGCTCCTGGCGGAACAGCACGGGCGCACCCATGGTCAGCCGCACGAAGATCGCGGTCGCGGCGATCACCGGGGCCAGCACGACCGCCGCGGCGCACGCGCCGACGACGTCCAGGATCCGCTTCACCGCCGCTCCAGGAACTCGTCGATGGCGGTGAAGATGCGGTCGGGGTCGCGGATGGCCGAGCCGCTGGGCAGGCTGAGGCCGGTCGCGAAGAGGCGCTCGGCGACGCCGGTCAGCCAGGCGCGGCGGCCGCGGTGCACCGGCTGCATGTGCATCGGCTTCCAGACCGGTCGCGTCTCGATGTCGTGCCGGTCGAGGTGCGCGCCGAGCTCGCGGGCCTGCCAGCCGGCCTCGTCGGGATCGACGGCGATCGCCGTCAGCCAGCAGTTGGCGCCCGGGTCGCCCGCGCCGAGCAGGCGCACGCCCGGCAGGCCGGCGAAGCGCTCGGCGTAGCGCTCCCGCAGCTGCCGGCGCCGCTTGATCATCTCGTCGAGCCGGCTCAGCTGGGCCCGGCCGAGGGCGGCCAGCAGGTTGCTGAGCCGGTAGTTGTAGCCGACGTCGACGTGTTCGTAGTGCGGGACCGGCTCGCGGGCCTGGGTGGCCAGGTGCCGGCAGCGGCGGGCGAGGTCCTCGTCGTCGGTGACGACCATGCCGCCGCCGGAGGTGGTCATGATCTTGTTGCCGTTGAACGACAGGGCGGCTGCCCGGCCGAACGAACCCGCGGGCCTCCCGGCGTGGGTGGCGCCGAGCGCCTCGGCGGCGTCCTCGATGATCGGCACGTCCAGGGCGGCCAGCGCCGTGTGATCGGCGCAGGAACCGAACAGGTCCACGGGCAGGATCGCCGTGACCCTCTCCTGCCTGATCACCGTTTCGACCAGCGATGCGTCGATGTTGCCGTCATCGGGCCGGCAGTCCACGAAGACCGGCTCCGCGCCCGTGTAGACGACGGCGTTGGCCGTGGCCGCGAACGTGAGCGTCGGCACGATCACCGCGTCGCCCGGGCCGACGCCGAGCGCGAGCAGTGCCAGGTGCAGCGCGGCGGTGCCGGACGAGACGCCGACCGCATGGGCCGTGCCGCAGCGCTCGGCGATCTCCCGCTCGAACGCGTCGAGATCCGGGCCGACGGGCGCCACCCAACCGGACCGCAGCGCGTTGACCAGGTAGCGCTCCTCGGTGCCCGACACGTCGGGCGACGACAGGAAGATGCGTGAGCTCACCGCGATCCGCCCCCATGGGAGTTGTCCGTGTTGCTGTTCGTGTGCCGGGCCAACCACTGCCGGTCGGCGATGGCCGAGCGGCTGGCGGCGTGGCACGGGTTCGCCGCCGAGAGCGCCGGCACCCACGCGGTGCCGGGCCTGGAGATGGCCGGTAACGCGCAGACGGCGCTGCGCGGGTTCGGCGCCGACCCGGCCGGGTTCCGCAGCCGCCGGCTGACTCCGGCCCTGCTGGCCCGCCCCGACCTGGTGCTGGCCGCGACCCGCGCCGAGCGCGCCGCGTGCGTGACCCTGGCCCCGGCGGCCGCCGGGCGGACGTTCACGCTGCTCCAGTACGGCCGGTACCTGGCCGCGCTGCCGCCCGGCGACGACCCGTTCGACCGGGCCGCGCTGTCGCGGGTGCGCGGGCGGTTGCAGCCCGCCGCACCCGGCGACGACGACCTGGCCGACCCGATCGGCGGACCGCTCGACGGCTTCCGCGACTGCGCCGACACCATCAACCGCATCCTCAGCCTCCTCGCCGCCCGGCGGTGATCGGCTCGTCCGCGAGCGCGGTCTGGACCGGCGGGTGGGGCCGCTCGGCCTCGCGCGTGCCGTAGTAGGCGTAGGTGTAGCCGTCGCCGTCGGCGCCCTTCGCGGCGTTGAGCACGCAGCCGAACAGCCGGGCGGAGACCGCCTCGACCGCGGCGACCGCCGACTGGACCTGCGCGACGCTCGTCTTGCCGGCCCGGGTCACCAGCACGGCCCCGTCGGCGCGGCTGGCGACAACCGCGGCGTCGGTGACGACGAGCAGCGGCGAGGTGTCCACGACGACGTAGTCGTAGGCCTCGCTGACCGTCGCGAGCAGCTTCGCCATCTGCTGCGAGCCGAGCAGCTCGCTCGGGTTGGGCGGGATCGAGCCGCTGGCCAGCACCCACAGGTCGCGGTCGCCCCAGCGCTGCACGGCGGTGTCGAGGTCGACCTGGCCCACGAGGACGTTGGTGAGGCCGACGGCGCCTTCGAGGTCGAGGTAGGTGGCGAGCTTCGGGCGGCGCACGTCGGCGTCGACCAGCAGCACGCGGTGCCCGGCCTCGGCGAGCACGATGGCGAGGTTGCAGGCGATCGTGGACTTGCCCTCGTCGGGCAGGGCGCTGGTCACCACGACGCAGCGGGCACTGCGGTCGGGGTCGACGAACTGGAGGTTGGTGCGCAGGTGCCGGAGCGCCTCGCCGCGGGGCGACCAGGCCGCGTCCTCGACGAGGAGCGGTGCCTCCCTGGCCCGCGGATCCAGTGGTACCGCCGCGAGGATCGCCTTTCCCGAGGCGTGCCGCAGCGCGGTGACCGACCGGACCGAGTTGTCGAGGATCTCCCGCAGCACGGCGAGCGCGGCGCCGACCACGAGCCCGGCCAGGAGGGCCAGCCCGAAGTTGCGGGCCGGCCGGGGCCCGACCGGGTCGGTGCTGACCCGCGGGCCGCTCACCACGTCGACCCGCACGGTCGGGGTGTCACCGCCGGGCGGGGTCTCCAGCACCGCGACCAGCGCCTCGAACCGCATGGCGACCGCCTGGGCGATGCGCAGCGCGCGGGCGCTGTCGGTGTCGACGACGGTGACGTCGAGCAGCACGGTGTCGGGCACGGTGCGCGCGGACAGGCGCCGCTTCACGCCGTCGGCGGTGAGCCCGACACCGGGATCCTGTGCGACGGCGCGGGCCAGCCGGTCGCTGCTGATGAGCGTCACGTACGAGCGGGCCCGCTGCTGCGAGAAGAGGCCGCCCTGATAGGCGTCGGTGATGCCGCTGCTGGGCGTGCTGACGAAGAACGTGACCCCGGCCGCGTATGTCGGCGCCGTCGTCGCCGTGACGATCACGGCTCCCACCAGCGCGAGGCACGCCGTCGTGGCCACCAGCCACCAGCGTTTGCGGACCGCGCTGACATAGTCGCGCAGCTCCATGCGCCATGACCTCCCGTAGCCGCTTCCTTACGAAGCGTGACACACGGGAGGTAGGCCAGAGATGAAACCGTCTAATTTCCCCGATAAGGTTTTTACCCGACATTCCCCCTGGCAATCGTGAAGAATGATCGCCATCCGACGCTGTTGGGGGATCTGGATGGATGACCACCGACCGGCCGGACTCGGCGATCTGCCGGCCGACCTGTGCGCCTGGGCGGGAGGCCTGACCCTCGCCGTCGCCATCGCACCGGAGCGACCCCCGCTGCCGCACGCCGTGGGCGCGGTCCTGCTCGCCGCGGCGCTGCACATCGCGATCGCCTGGCCGGTGCACCTGTACCGCCGGCGCTACGACCGCGGCACCCTCGACGAGCTGCGCGCGGCCGGGGTGGTCGCCGCTGCGGCGGGCGCCGCGCTCTACGCGCTCAACCCGATGCCGACCGCGCCCGCCGGCATCCCGGTCGTGGCCGCGATGACCGCGCTGCTCGGGATGGCCGTCGTGCGGGCCGCCGCCCGCCGGCGCCGGTCGCTGGACGGGCGGGACCCCGTTCTTGTCTACGGCGCCGGCGCGGCCGGGCACCGGCTGCTGCGCTCGATGCTGCACGACCCGCACTGCCGGTACCGCCCGGTGGGCGTGCTCGACGACGACCCGGCCAAGTGCAACCTGCGCATCGAGGGCGTGCCGGTGCTCGGCGGCCGGTCCGCGCTCATCGCCGTGCTGGAGCGCACCGGCGCGTCCGGCGTCGTCTTCGCGGTCCGCAACGGCGACGGGGCGCTGCTGCGCTCGGTCCGGGCGCTGGTCACCGCCACGGGCCGGGCGCTGTGGGTGCTGCCGTCGCTCGACGAGACCCTCGACGCCTCGGTCGGCGACGTGCGCGAGGTGCAGCTGTCCGACCTGCTGGGCCGCCGCCAGCTCGACACCGACCTCGGCACGATCGGCGACTACCTCACCGGCCGGCGGGTGCTGGTGACCGGCGCCGGCGGGTCGATCGGATCGGAGCTGTGCCGGCAGCTGTACCGCTTCGGGCCGGCGGAGCTGATGATGCTCGATCGCGACGAGTCGGCGCTGCATGCTGTACAGCTGTCGATCCACGGACGGGCGCTGCTGGACAGCCCGGAGCTCATCCTGTGCGACCTGCGTGACGCGGCGGCGCTGGAGGCGATCTTCGCTGCGCGGCGGCCGGAGGTGGTGTTCCACGCGGCCGCCCTGAAGCACCTGACGCTCCTGGAGCGCCACCCCGGGGAGGCGCTGCAGACCAACGTGATCGGCACGCTGAACGTCCTGTCGGCCGCGGCCGCCGTCGGTGTTGCCCGATTTGTCAATATATCCACCGACAAGGCGGCGAACCCGACCAGCGTGCTCGGCTACTCGAAGCGGATCACCGAGCGGCTGACCGCGCACCGCTCGACGGTCGCCGACGGCACCTACCTCAACGTCCGCTTCGGCAACGTCCTCGGCAGCCGGGGCTCGGTGGTCACCGCCTTCCAGGCGCAGATCGAGGCCGGCGGCCCGATCACCGTCACCGACCCCGCGGTCACGCGCTACTTCATGACCGTGCAGGAGGCGGTGCAGCTGGTCATCCAGGCGGCCGCGCTGGGCGCCGGCGGCGAGGCGCTGGTGCTGGACATGGGCGCGCCGGTGCGCATCGACGAGCTCGCCCACCAGCTGGCCGCGATGTCGACCCGGCCGATCGAGGTCGTCTACACGGGGCTGCGACCGGGCGAGAAGCTGCACGAGGAGCTCTTCGGGCACGGCGAGACCGACCTGCGGCCGCTCCACCCGCTCATCTCGCACGTCACCGTGCCGCCGCTGGACCCCGCGCTGGCGCTGGCCCTGTCGGCTTCCGCCGCGCCGGCCGCGCTGAGCGGTCAGCTGGCCGACCTGTGCGCGGTGCCGGTCATGGACGCACCGAGGCTATCTGCCGCGCGTACCAGCTGACCGTCTCGCGGAGGCCGAAGTCCAGCGGTACCGGGCCGTGGCCGGGGAACAGCTCCTTGAGCCGCTGGGAGTCGGCCTGCGAGTCGCGCACGTCGCCGGGGCGGGCGGGGTCGAACACCACGTCGACGGGCCGCTCGACCAGCCCCTTGATCCGGTCGACCAGGTCGAGCAGCGAGGTCCGCGTCCCGAACGCCAGGTTGACCGGGGTCGGGCTGGTGACCCGCCGGACGACGGCGTCGGTCAGCAGCCGGGCCACCGACCCGACGTACGTGAAGTCGCGCGTCTGCCGTCCGTCGCCGTGGAGGTGCAACGGCTGCCCCCGGAGCGCGGCGTCCGCGAACGTCGGGATCACCGCCGCGTACGCGTGCCCGACCGACTGCAGCGGCCCGTACACGTTGAAGAACCGCAGCGCGAGCACCGGCAGCCCGTAGGTGGCGCCGTAGGCGAGCACGGCGGACTCGGCGGCGAGCTTGCTGGCCGCGTACGGGCTCTGCGGCCGGGTCGGCAGCTCCTCGTGCTTGGGCAGCGTGCGCGTCGGCCCGTAGACCGATGACGACGAGGCGGCCACGAGGTGGGTGCCGCGGCGCCGGCAGGCCTCCAGGACGTTGACGGTCCCGGTGGCGTTGACGAGGTGGCTGCGGACGGGGTCGGCGACGGAGCGCGGCACGGACGGCCGGGCGGCGAGGTGGATGACGGCGTCGGCCCTGGTGACGACCTCGTCGATGGCGTCCGGCTCGAGGATGCTGCCGACGACGAGCTCGGCGCCGACGCCTTCGAGGTTCGCCTCGGTGCCGGTGGTGAGGTCGTCGAACACGACGACCTCGTCGACGCCGGGATGCGTCACCAACTCCCGGCAGAGGTTCCCACCGATAAACCCGGCCCCGCCGGTCACGAGCACTCTCATCGTTGCAGTCCAACGCCGGGCCGCCGGGGAAGGTGACGCATTCCGGACTTTTTGGACCAAAGGCTCGATCCGCTGACCGTCCAGCCCCCGGCACTCCCCGTTCGCCCGACCTCTCGAGGGGCCCGGTTCATGATCGCGAAGACTCGCTTCGGGCGGGCGACTATGTGCCGCCCGCGCATATTCCTCTCAGGAATATTCATTCCCCACGCGAATATGCGCCAGGCAACACCCAACCACCGAGGCGCCCTCAGCCGAGCACGGACCGGGCCAGGTGGGCCACGACGGCGCGGGCGAAGGACACCGCCGCGTCGCCGGCGTCGGCTCGCAGTGGTTCCTGGATGCCGGGTGGGGCGGCGCCGTAGATCGCCAGGCCCGCCCCGGACTCCGGCCGGCGGGCGCGGTCGAGGTGGGCGACCGGCGAGTAGTGCTCCGGAAGCCAGTCGTCCTCGGGGACCTCGCGGGCGATCCGGAGCAGGGTCGGGTCGACGCCCCCGCCCGTCGGGACGATGACGTCGGCCGGGCGGACCGGCGGTTGGGACGGCGTCAGCGCCACCGTCATCACCCACCGGGCGTCGACCACCGCCGCGGGCGACACGGCCACCGACAGTCCGGCGATCTCGCCCAGGCTCAGCACGCCGCCCGGCAGGTGGAGGGTCTCGCGCGCGGGGCGGAGGAGGCCGGGCAGCGTGCTGATCAGCAGGACGTCAGGGGAGCTGGGCAAGCCGTGGGACGATCCGCTCGGCCACGCCCGTGACGAACTCGACCGGGTCGCGGTCGGGCATCAGCATGACCTCCGTGATGCCCAGCTTGCCGAACGCCTCCACGTCGGCCAGCCAGGCATCGGGCTCCACCAGGGCCGGGCGGGTCACCAGCGCCGTCTTCACGATCGTGTCGTAGTCGCGGCCCTCCGCGGCGCAGTGCTCGCGGAGCACCGACAGCTTGTGCTCCACCTCCGCGGCCGAGCTGCCGAAGATGTTGCAGGCGTCGCCGTACTTCGCGACCAGGCGCAGCGTCTTCTTCTCGCCGCCACCGCCGATCATGATCATCGGGTGCGGGCGGCTCAGGGTCGGCGGGAAGTTGAGCGTCTCGGCCAGCTGGTAGTGGCGGCCCTCGTAGGGGCCGTTGTCGTCGCTCCACATCTGCAGGCAGATCTGCAGCGTCTCCTCCAGGCGCTCGAAGCGCTCGGCGACCGGAACGACCGGGACGCCGAGGCCCCGCTGCTCGCGCTCGTACCACGACGCGCCGATGCCCAGCCGGGCCCGGCCGCCGGAGAGCACGTCGAGCGTGCTCACGGTCTTGGCCAGGATGCCGGGGTGACGGTACATCACCCCGGTCACCAGCAGCCCGAGCGTCATCCGCGAGGTCACCGCGGCGACAAAGCCCAGCGTCGTGTAGCCCTCCAGCATCGGGTCCTCGGCCGGGGCCGTGTGATCCATCTGGAAGAAGTGGTCCATGACGGTGAACGAGTCCACCCCCGCCTGTTCGGCGATCTGGGCGGTCTCGCGCAGGGTCGGTGCGATGGCGGCCGGCTCCGCCGGGGTCGAGTAGTTCCAGTAGTGCAGACCCAGCTTCATGGGCCAAACCTAACGCGGAACCTCACAGAGTCGAGGCGATCCTCCGCAAACGGTCGTGGACACCGTCGTGAACGGCGACCTTCCCGAGGTACACCTTGGGAATCTTGGCGACCATCGTGTAGTTCGTGTCGCAGACGTTGCCGACCGGGGCCTCACCCGCCTGGCTGACCAGCTGGTAGGCGTCGAGGTGGTCGAGGCCGGTGAGCTCGGCGACCCAGGTGACCAGGTCGTGCTGGCTGATCCGGAACGCGTCCTCGAGCGGGCGGGCCGAGCCGGTGCTCATCAGGAACGCGTCGGACTCCAGCCGTGGCCACGGCGTCGGTACCGCCTTGATCAGCTCCACGACGACCGTCGTCTCCATGGCCGCCTCGACGGCCACGCCGCTGACCTCGCCGTGACCCTGCCGGGCGTGGCCGTCGCCGATGGCGAAGAGGGCGCCGTCGACGTTGACCCCGAGGTACACCGTGACGCCCGCCCGCAGCTCGGGAGTGTCCATGTTGCCGCCGTGCGCGTCGGGGGTGATCGTCATCTTCACCTCCGACGCGGCGGGGGCGACCCCGACCGTGCCGTGCATCGGGTCCATCGGCAGGTCGACGGTGAAGTCGCTGTTGCGGGCCCGGTACCGCGCCACTCCTCGGGCGCGGTCCAGGTCGTACCACCACACCCGCTCCTCCAGCGGCGGCTGCAGCGTCGCCGTGTGCGAGGTCGACGTCAGCGCGCCGAAGTGCGGGAACGTGCTGGAGACCGCCCAGTCGCGGGCCGGCTCGATCGACGCGAAGTGCAGGGCGAGCGTGTCGCCGGGCTCGGCGCCCTCCACGTGGAACGGGCCGGTGACGGGGTTGAGGTATGGGAACTGGCACACGACTGTCGGCAGGTCGTCGACGCTGCGCACCCGGCCGCCGAAGCAGTCCTCTGTGGACAGTCGCAGGACGTCGCCGGGGCGGACCCGGCGGACCGGGGGCCGGCCGCCGAAGGTGTACGCCAGCTCGTCGGGCTCCGGCTTATAGACGTGCAACTGGCTCACTGGGCTGTCCTTCGCTGCTCTGTCCCGCAAGTCGGGGCCGGCGGCCGGTGGCGTAGAGCACGACGAGGATGACCACGCCGATGCCGAGCCAGGTGAAGCCGAGCATCTGCGCGGCGACCTTGGCGTTGATGACGACGTACAGCAGGATCGCGAACCCGATCAGCGGGAACACCAGGTGGCGCAGCCAGTCGCGGCTGCCGTTGCGCACCACATGGTGCCAGAACACCGAGACGTGCAGGGCCAGGAACGCGGTCATCGCCCCGAAGTTGATCAGCGTCGACAGCAGGGTGATGCCGTCGTCGCGCGACCACATATAGAGGCCCAGCCCGAGCGACACGATCGCGACGACGAAGGTGGCGTTCGTCGGTACCTTGTGCCGCT
Organism: Dactylosporangium sp. AC04546; assembly: GCF_022095675.1. GTDB lineage: Bacteria > Actinomycetota > Actinomycetes > Mycobacteriales > Micromonosporaceae > Dactylosporangium. Next base: position 48,578 of record NZ_JAHYSG010000011.1, read on the forward strand.
GCGAGATGCGCGACAGGAACGACGGCAGCTGCCGGTCGCGCGCCATCGCGTACAGCAGGCGCGAGGTCGCCACCTGCGCCACCAGGGAGTTCGCGAAGCCCCAGGCCACCGCGGTCGCGACCGCCGTCAGCGTGGCCAGCCAGGCTCCGCCGCCGACCCGGGCCGCGTCGTAGAAGGCCGTCCCGCCCGAGTCCCCCTCGTCGATGAGCTTCTGCGGCTCCGGCACCAGGAGCGCCGCGACCCAGGTCTGCACGATGAACAGCACGCCAGCGAGCAGCAGCGCGGCCACCATCGACCGGCCGATCTGCCGCGCCTCGCCCTTGTGCTCCTCGGCGAGCATCGAGATCCCGTCGAAGCCGAGGAACGACAGCACCGCGATCGACACCGCGCCGAAGACGAGCGACCAGGAGAAGGTGGCGCTGTTGTACACCGGCTCGAAGCTGAACCCGCGACCCTTGCCCTGCGCGAGCGCCACGACGCCGATGACCAGGAAGATCGCCAGCACGATCAGCTCGCCGATGAGCATGAACTTGTTGACGATCGCCGTCAGCTGGATGCCGAGCAGGTTCACGACGGTGTTGAGCACGACGAAGGCGACCAGCCAGGCCCAGACGGGGATGCCGGTGACCACGGAGTTCATCGCGACGCTGGCGATGAGGTACAGCAGGCCGGGCACCAGCACGTAGTCGAGCAGGATCACCCAGCCGGCGAGGAAGCCGACCGGGGCCGCGATCCCGCGCCCGGCGTAGCTGTAGACCGAGCCGGCCATCGGGAACGCCTTGACCATCTGCGCGTAGGACAGCGCGGTGAAGACCATGGCGACCATGCCGATGGCGTAGGCGAGGGCGACCATGCCGCCGGAGCCCTGGAAGACGCCGCCGAAGATGCCGAAGGGTGCGATGGGCACCATGAAGATGAGGCCGTACACCAGGAGGTCGGTGAACGTGAGGGAGCGCTGCAGTTCCTGGGTGTATCCGAACCGCTCGATCTGTGGGTCCGTCATGTCGCCACACGGTAGACCGAATACTTGAATCTGGAAAGATCTCACTTGCCACGGATCGCCGCGACGGCACCGAGGGCGATCGTCGCGACGGCGCAGAGCAGCAGGGTCGGGCGGGCACCGAACGCCTCGACCAGCGGGCCGCCGAGGACCGTGCCGAGCGGCGCGGCCAGGGCGGCGACCGAGCCGAACGTCGCCAGCGCGCGGGTGTCCCGCTGGAGCCGGGCCATGGCGACCGGCAGGAACGGGGCCCAGACCAGGCCGGCGACGGCGAACGCGGCCATGGCGAGCGGTTGTGGCGCGCCGAGGCCGAGCGGGAGCATCGCGGCACCGAAGGCGGCGACGATGGCGGCGACCGGCGGGTGGCGGCGGAACCTCGTGGTGAGCAGGCCGCCGGCCACCGCTCCGGCGCCGAACGCGGTGTAGTACCAGCCCAGCAGCGCCGCGTCGCCGCCGAGATCCTGGGCGACGTGGATGGGCATCGCGGCGTAGAACGGGCCGAAGAGCAGGAAGAACAGCGCGCCGACAACGATCAGGCCGGTCACCTTGACGGGTTCCCGGTTCGGCTCGGGTTCGCGGCGGGTGCGGGGGACGAGGCGGTACGTCAGAGCGAGCACCGCGAATGAGGCGGCATCGATGGCGATCACCGTTCCCGGGTTGGTCCAGGCGATGAGCAGTCCCGCCAGCGGCGGGCCGGCGATGGTGGCGAACTCGGCGATCGTCGTGAGCACGGCGTTGGCGGCGACGTGCCGCTCGGGGGGCAGCAGCTCGGCGATGAGGGCGTACCGGCCGGCCGAGCCCCAGGCGGCCAGCAGCGACGAGACCGCGAGGAGCGCGATGAGTCCCCGGATGTCGAGCGCTCCGACGGCGTACGTGACGGCGACCGCGCCGAGGGCGGTCGCGCGCAGGACGGCGTTCCAGCCGGCCAGCTGCGCTCCCGGCCTCGTCCGCAGCCAGCGGGCGAGCACGACGCCACCGAGCGCGCTGGGCAGCGAGTAGGCGGCGACCGCGAGGCCCACCGAGATCGGGCGCGGGTCGAGCTCCAGCGCGAGCCAGCTGATGGCGACGATCGACATGCCGTCGCCGAGGGCGGAGAACGCGAGGCCGGGCAGGAGCCTGCGCAGGACGGGGTGGTTCCACACGGGGCAACTTGATCGCGGTTCCGGGCCGCCGGCAAGGGCTCATCGCCCACGGCGTATTCAGCGCACAGCGGAGCGCAGCCTCAATGTCATGATCGATGTCACGGGCTCGAACATGCCGCAACGGCCGCCGGAATGGAATCCGGCGGCCGGGCGGTCTGCCAGGAATGAAATCCGCTCAGGCGACGGCGCCGGGGATCACGTGGGTGGCGCCCGTGCCGAGGCGCTGGACGGCCAGGTCGGCGATCTCCGGGGTCAGGTTGCGGGCGTCGGCGACGTTCCAGCCGTCGCCCGCGGCGTACGTCGCGCCCGACCACGTCGGGTGCAGGACCGGGATCACCGCCTCCATCACGGCGGCGAAGGTCTGGCCGTCGGTCGCCTTGTCGAACGTGGTGATCGTGACGACCACGCCGTTCAGCGTGCAGGTGCCCTGGTCGCGGTACGTGTAGACGGCGTCCGTGTGCTTCGCCGCCTGCGCATAGCCGTCGCAGCCCAGGCCGTCGGCGACCGTCGAGGCGTCCGCGCCGAGGTACTTCGGCTTCGTCAGCGTGTCGATCGCGTGCGGGGCCTGCCAGCCGGCCACGCCGGCCACCGCGGCCAGGGCCAGGGCACCCAGCGCCAACCGGGTCCGGGAGGGCCTGCCGACGCTGCCGTTCGTCAGGATGCCGGCCGGCTTCTCGTCAAGTTCGATCGTGGTCAACTCGGCTGCGCCCTTCATGTCGGCCATGTCGTACAAATCCAAACTAGGTGCAAATCCGGTGCGGTTCTGTCCCCTGACCGGCCGCGGCTACATCGACGACGCGGGGACGAAGGTGTAGCCCGCCGCCAGCACGCCCTCGACCGTGGTCCGCAGGTAGCTCACGTCGACGTACGGGTGGAAGAAGAAGCTCGCCACGCCGTCGCGCACCGCCAGGTTGAGCTGCGCCGACGCGATGATGTCGGCCGGCAGGTGGGCCGGGTGGTTGTTGAACGGCTCCAGCTCGATGTTGCCGAGGTTCTCCGGCACCGTGACCACGCCGTAGATGTCGCGCACGGTGTACGGGAAGAACTGTCCGATGATCCGCGAGTACTCCACGGTGCCGCCGCGCAGCGCGCCCGAGCCGTACAGGCCGCGGTCGTAGCGGCGCTGGAAGGTCGCGGCGACCGCCCTGTTGTCCAGGTCCGAGCCGGCGTAGTGCGGGAACTCGAAGATCGTCGGCGTCTTCAGGCCCGCCTTGGCGAACTCGGCGAACGCCGCGTCGATGCGCGACTGGGCCCACTCCTGCGAGTCGCCCGGGACGGCGCCGTCGTAGATCACGCTGTCGGCCTCGTTGACGTGCGCCATGTAGAACTCGAAGTCGTCGGCGCTGACCCCGTTGTACGGGTTGACGGCGCTCTCGAACTGGTGCGTGTACCCGTGCATCAGCAGCGTGCCGCCGTGCGACTCCATGTACTTGAGCTCGGCCACCACGGCCGGCCGGTCGGCGAGCGTGTAGTCCTCGGCGGCACCGCCGGAGTAGGTGGCGTTCGGGTCGCGGTAGCGGGAGTAGACAGCCACCGTGAACGGGATGCCCTTGCCGTACAGGTAGTCGGTGATCCGGCGCAGCTCGGCCGGGTCGGCGTCCGGGCCGACGTCCTCGATGCGCACCAGGGCGCGGTGCCGCTCGGCCGCCTGCGGGTCGAGCACGTCGTAGAGCATGTCGGCGAAGGCCACGTACCGGTCGTCGGCGCTGATGTAGGCGTAGGGGACCTCGCCGAGGTACCAGAAGTTGCCCGACCGGACCGCCCACGGCAGCGTGCTGGAGTCGGCGCGGACGGCGTCCCCGACGACGCTCACCTTGCCGGTGTCGTAGATCGTGGTGCCCATGATCCCGGCGCCGTTCTGCGGGTCGCGGGTGAACGTCCTGCCCTTGTAGTTGACCGTGGACACCGACGAGACATCGAAGCTGGTCCAGGTGAAGCCGCGGGTCGTGCCGAAGTTCGGGTCGCGGGCGGTCAGCTGCCAGATGTTGTCGTACACCCACACGACCGGCTTGGTCGTCGCGGTCACGTCGTCGAGGAACGCGACCGGCAGCGGCTCGTCGTAGGTCGAGCCGAGGTAGATCACGGCCTGGTAGGCGTCGAGCTCGCCGGCCTGGTAGTCGACGACCGGCTGAGCCGTCCAGTCGCCGAAGTGCGACGCCAGGTTGGCGGTGGCGATCGCGTACTGCTCGCCGAGGAAGCCGTACGGGCCGGTGGTGTCGTAGAGCACGAGCGTCCTGCCGGTCGCGCCGGGGATGCCGGCGCCGCTGCGGGCGTTGGCCAGCGGCCTGGCCGGGGTCGTCACGGTGACCGGCTCGCTCGCCTGGGAGGCGTTGCCCGCCGCGTCGAGTGCTTCGACCGTGAAGGTGTACTGCGTGAGCTGCTCCAGCCCCTCGATCGTCACGTCGGTGGCGGTCGCGGTGACGACCTGCGGGCCGCCGCTGATGCGATAGGAGACGACGCCGGTGTCGTCGGACGACGCCGCCCAGCGCAATGCCGCAGAGGAGGGTGTGACGGTACCGGCGGTCGGCGCGCCGGGCCGCGAGGGAGCGCTCGTGTCCGGGGGCGGCGGCGGGGTCAGCGTGGTGAACTCGACGGCCGCGCTGGCCGCGGAGACGTTGCCGGCCGCGTCGACGGCCTTGACGGTGATCGAGTGCGCCGCCGACGGCGCCAGGCCCGACAGCGTGGTGCTGATGCCGTCGACCGTCGCGATCGGCGTGGCCGAGGAGCCGTTGAAGAGCCGGTACCCCGTGACGCCGACGTTGTCGGTCGCGGCCGGCCAGGTCAGCGTGGCCGACGTCGTGCCCACGTCCGACACGACCGGCTGGCCCGGCGCGCTCGGCGCCGTGCGGTCGGCGACGCCGGTCGTGAAGGCCCAGATGTACGGGTCGCTGAGCACCCCGCTGGTGTCCTTGACCTTCACGGTGAGCGTGTACCGCGTCGACTCCGCCAGCGCCGCGCGCGGCTGGAACGTGAAGGTGTGCGTCGGGGCGTCATAGGTGTAGTACGCCGGGACCGCGGCACCGCCGGCTGTCTTCACGAAGGAGTACCGCAGCGACGCCGGATCGGTGGCCTCGCTGAACGTGATCGTCGGCCGGGCGGCGACCGAGACGCCGGTCGACCCGTTCTTCGGCGTGACCGCGATGACGGCCGGCGCCGCGGCGTGCGCCGCCGTGCTCAGCCCTCCCGCGAGGATGGTGCCGACGACCGCCGACCCCACCAGCTTCACCACTGTTCGCACGCGCTGCTCGCTTTCGTTGCTGGGCCTGAGATTCGGAGCGGGGTGGGGGTGCGTCAGCTCGCGCAGATGACGTACGGCGTGAGGTTGACCGAGCCGGACGAGCCCGAGCGGGACAGCGTGAAGGTCCACGTGCGGTTGTTCTCGTCGGACTCGTCGCGGTGCGAGGAGCTCTGCGTGGCCGTGGCCGAGCCGGTGTTGTAGGTCCAGCCGCCACCGACGACCGTGCCGCTGGTGCACGCGAAGGTGAAGGTGCGCGACCCGGAGCCCCAGCTGACCGCGGAGCCGCTCAGTTTGGTGAAGCCGGCGCCGGCCGGGCCCTGGGCGCCGGTCGCGCCGGTGTCGCCCTTGGCACCCGGCGCGCCCTGGGCGCCCTTGATGTTGCCGGTCGAGGTCCAGGTGGACGCGTCGGTCTTCTTGTAGATCGTGTAGTCGGTCGTGTTCAGGTACATGTCGCCGATCGCGCCGATCGCGGCGGCGGGAGCGCCGGCGCCGGTGAGCCAGGTCGCGCCGTTGGAACCGTCGACACCCTTGGCGCCGTCGACGCCCTTCGCGCCCTGGGCACCCTGCGCGCCCTGGGCACCGGCGGCGCCGGCGTCGCCCTTCTCGCCCTTCTCGCCGTTCTTGCCCTTCAGCGACTCGAGCCACTCCTCGGGGGTACCGACCGGGAGGCCCATGTCGACGGCCATCTGGTACGCGTCCTTGCCGTCGGTGCCGTGGCCGACCAGCGACTGCAGCCACTCCTCGACGGTGCCGATGGTGGGGTCGGCGGCGAGGGCGATGTCGTACGCGCTGGCGCCGGGAATGCCGGGCACGCCCTGGGCGCCGGTCTCCCCCTGGTCGCCCTTGTCTCCCTTGTCGCCCTGCGGGCCGGGGGCGCCGTCCTTGCCGTTGACGCCGGGGATGCCCTGGATGCCCTGCTCCCCCTTGTCGCCCTTCTCGCCCTGAGCGCCGCTCTCGCCCTTCTCGCCCTGGGCGCCGGTGGCACCCGTGTCGCCCTTCTCGCCCTGCGCCCCGGTTTCGCCCTTCTCGCCCTGGGCGCCGGTCGCGCCGGTGTCGCCCTTCTCGCCCTGAGTGCCCTGCGCGCCGGTCGCACCCGTGGCGCCAGTCGCGCCGGCCGGGCCCTGCGCGCCCGTGGCGCCCGTGGCGCCCGTGGCGCCCGTGGCGCCCGTGGCGCCCGTGGCGCCCGTCGCGCCCGTCGCGCCCGTCGCGCCCGTCGCGCCCGTCGCGCCCGTCGCGCCCGTCGCGCCCGTCGCGCCCTTGGCGCCGGTGGCACCCGTCGCGCCGGTAGCGCCGGTCGAGCCCTTCGGGCCCTGGATGCCCTGGGCGCCCTGCGGGCCCTGGGCACCCTGCGCCCCGGTCGCGCCCGTGGCGCCCTTCGGGCCGGTGTTGTTCCAGGTGATCCGCTGCTCGCCGGTCTTGCAGCGCTGGCCGCCCTGGTAGTCGATGACCCGCAGCGCGCCGGTGCTCGTGTTGCGGCAGCCGGTGATGACGCCCGTGCCGCTGTCCGGCACGGCGCCGTACGCGGCGGCGCCCACCCCGACCAGCACGGCGGCGGCGGTCACGCCGATCGCGGCGATCTTCTGCTTCTTGGACTGGAACACGGGCTCTCCCGATTCTCGGTGGTACTTCGCTACTTGCTGGTGACGACGACGCGTTCGGACGGCTTGAGCTGCGGCGGCGCCGGGGGCGGCGCCACCTCGCCCTCCTGAGCGGGCCGGCTCTCCGCGGCCGGGGTGCGCGGTGCCGATCCGTGTTGCCCGACGTACAGCCCGATCCCCAGCGCAACGGCGAGCGCCGCGACGACAGCGACGGCACCAAGCACCATTTTCTTGGGCATTTCAGGCATGACTCGGCGCACCGGATCTCCCATGGGAAAACAGGGGTTTCGGGGCCGGTTTCGCCACTGGCTCCCCGCCGGGCCGATGGGCGACCAGATGAACGCCCGGCGGATCGTTGCCTTCCCGCCAGCCCGAGGGTGCCGGGCTGGTTCACATACGGTAGCGAGCGGGGTGCAGACGCGGTGTCAGTCGGAGAGGGCGCCCGAGGCAGCCCAACCGGATGACAGTCAGAACGCGCGCAGCACGTCGAAGTCCAGGCCGTCCGCCCGGGCCAGGTACACCGGCTGGTCGACGTGGCGGCCGGCGACCGTCAAGCGGCCGCGGCCGCCGGTGACCGTCGTGCCGTCCGAGGTGGCGTCGATCTGCGCCGGGTCCAGGCTGCCGGCCCGCTCGGCGAGCGCGGCGAGCAGCCGGACTCCGTCGTACGAGGCCTCCGCGTGACCGTTGAGGACCGGCGCCTGCCAGCCGTACCGATGGGTGTAGCGCTCGACGAAGTCCAGCCCGGCGTCGGTGGCGACGTTGCCGAAGTACCCCATCGCCGCGTACAGCTCGCCGCTCGTGTCACCGCCCGCGCCGAGCAGCCCGTTCTCCTCCAGCGCCGCGCACAGCCGCAGGACGCGCCGGTCGAGCCGGGTGCTCGCGAACGCCCGGTTGAACGCCACCAGGTCGCTGCCGACCAGCGTCAGCAGTACCGCATCCGCCCGGGTCCGAAGCAGCAGGTCGAACAGCGGCTCGGGGTCCAGGCAACCGAGCGGCACGTAGCGCGTGGCGACGACCGTCGCGCCCGCCGCGTGCAGGTAGGCGGTCGCGGCCCGGTTGCAGCGGCGCGGCCAGACGTAGTCGTTGCCGATGAGCGCCCAGCGGCGGGCGCGCCGCGCCGTGACCAGCCAGCCGAGCGCGGGGCGCAGCTGCCGGCCGGGCGTCTCGCCGAGCAGGTACACGCCGGGCGCGGACTCGCCGCCCTCGTACGGCGGGGTGTAGACGTAGGGGACCTGGCCGGCGAGCGCCTTGACCACCTCGACGCGCACGTCGCTGGCGTGCGTGCCGACCAGCCCGGCGATCGCCCCGGTGCGGACCAGGTCGGCGGCGTCGGCGGCGACCTCGCGCGGCTCGCGGCCGGCGTCCAGCAGTACCAGCTCCACCGGAAGACCCAGGAGGCCGCCGGCGGCATTGAGCTCGGCCACCGCGAGACCCGCGCAGCTGAGCACGGCCGGGCCCATCATGCCCAGCGTCCCCGACACCGGCACCGCCAGGCCGACCCGCACGGCCCGGCCCGGTTCGGGCGCGAGCAACCGCGCCTCCAGCGGGTCGGAGATCAACGTGACCTCTTCCACGCGCCGAGTATCTTCAATCATCAGTCCGCGGTGAAGAGGGGTGATGACGTGACGGCGGTCGGTCTCCGGTCGCATCTCGGCTACGTGCTCAGCGAGGCCGAGCGGGCGGTCAACCGCGGGTTGTCCACGGCGCTGCAGGCCGAGGGGATGACCGTCGAGCAGTGGCGGATCCTCCAGGCACTGTCCGACGGCCGCGGCCACTCGATGGGCGACCTCGCCGAGGCGGCCCTGATGCCGCACCCGACGCTCACCAAGGCCGTCGATCGGCTGGTCGACTCCGCGCTGGTCTACCGGCGGCAGGACCCCAGCGACCGGCGGAGGGTGGCGGTGTACCTCTCCGAGAGCGGGACGCGGCTCGTCGCCCGCCTCGACCACGCCGCCACCGCGCATCACCGCGCGGTGGAGGCCGCGTTCGGCGCCGAGCGGGCAGAGGACCTGATGCGCTCGTTGTCGGCGTTGATCGAGGCGCTCCGCTAGCCCGCCGCCGCCTGATTCCGCGCCGATCTTGGAGTTGTGGTCCCTGACTTGTCCGATATTTCGGATAAATTCGGGACCACAACTCCAAGATCGGCGCGGAGGCGCGGAGGCGCGGAGGCGCGGAGGCGCGGAGGCGCGGAGGCGCGGAGGCGCGGAGGCGCGGAGGAGCGGTGGGGCGCCCGGGGCGAGAGAGCGACCTCTCGCCCCGGGCCATGGGGGAGGCAGGGTCTAGGGGAGGATGCCGCGCGCCGTGAAGGCCGAGCGGGTCGCGGCAGCCGCGGCCGGGCCGTAGAGGCGCTGCGCCGCGTCGACCGTGGCCTGGGCTGCGGCCGCGAAGGTGGTGTCGACTGCGAACGCGAACTGCGCCTCGACGATCAGCGTGGTCGCCCGGGTGTCGCCCAGAGCGGTGCGGATGTCCCAGAGGGCCCGGGACCAGATCTCTCCGTCCGCGTGAACCTCGCCGACGACGTCCTGCGGGTAGTGCTTGTTGCCGTCGAGGCGGCGCAGGCAGTGCGGCGCGCTCGCGGTGTACGACACCGAGTCCCAATCGGCGACGCAGGCCTCCGGCGTGAGCGTCGGCGCGCCGGTCGCCCAGCTCGTCACCGCCACCGCCAGGTAGTCGCCGAACGCCTCGCCGATCGCCCCCGATTCCAGCGTCGTACCGAACCCGGCCACCTGGCCGTCCTGCACCGAGTGGCCGTACTCGTGGATGATCACCTCGGCGTCCTCCGCGTCGTCGACGCCGCCCTTGCCGAGGGTGATGTTGGCCTTGTCCTCGCGGAAGAACGAGTTGTCGCCGCCGTACTGGTCGATGCGCAACTCGATCTGCCGCTGGTTCACCGGCCGCAGCGACGGGCCGAAGCCCAGGCTCTGCAGGTAGTGCTGGGCGGTAGTGACCCAGTAGTACCCCATGACCTGCTCGAACTGGTCGGCGTCGCGGTGCCAGTCGGGGAACGCCCCGCCGGACAGCGTCGCCGCCTTGCCGGTCGAGCTCTTCACCACGACGTACCGCCCCGCGAGCCGGCCGGACCCGTCCAGGTCGGTGAGCGTGACCCGGCGGTACGCGGAAGCGAACACCGGCAGGTCGGCGTCCTTCGCGTCGGTGAGATCCTGCCGGCCGAGCGTCTGCACCGGGTTGGGCGCGAACACGGTACCGACGGCCGAGGTGACGGCCGCGTGGGCGGGTGAAGCAGGCAGGAGCGCGGCGGCCAGGAGCACCACTGCGGGCAAGACTCGTCGCATGGTGGAAGGAGCGCCGCGGGCACGCGGAGCGTTACGCGTAACACCTGGAGCGGGGAAGCCGCTCCTTCACGAGTGGAACCGGTGTTCGTGGATCGCACGGGCCGGCGCCGCAGGCTGTTCACGGTCCTGGGCGCTGGCCTCGGCGTGCTGGTCATCGCCGGCGGCGCACTGCTCATCGCGGGCCTCCTGGGCTCGTCTCCCGTGCCGCTGCCGGGCCTTCCGGAGCGGGGGCAGGGTGGCCGGGCCGGGCTGAGCGGCGTGCAGCAGCCGGACAGCGGCACGCCGACGCGGCCCCCGGCGGTCGTCCGCACGACGACCCAGCCGCCGAAAGGCACCACGCCCACGACCGCCGCGACCACCGACCTGCCGGGCAACCGGAAGACGTCGCACCCGGGCAACGCCAACCCGAAGCCGAGCCGGTCCCGATGAGGAGGTACCGCCGCGCGCCCCGGGCGCACTGGGTCCTGCTCCTGCTCGGCAGCCTGGTCCTGCTCGCCGAGCTGTGCCTCAACGGGTACGTCGAACAGTCCGGCGGTGAGGGCGGGCAACCGGTGCCGGCCGCGGCGGAGACCCCGACCGGCCCGGTCCTGCGGGTCGGCCCGGACGGCGTGACCACGGCGGGCGTGACGGCCGGGGCCATCGCCCTGACCTACGACGACGGGCCCGACCCGCGGTGGACGCCGCAGATCCTCGACCTGCTGCGCGAGCACCATGCCCACGCCACGTTCTTCGTCGTCGGCTCGCAGGTCAACCGCTACCCGGAGCTCACCCGGCGGATCGTCGCCGAGGGCCACGAGCTCGGTGTGCACACGTTCACCCATCCCGACCTGGGCTCCGTGCCGGCCTGGCGGCAGCGGCTCGAGCTGACCCTGACCCAGAACGCGATCGCCGGGGCGACCGGCCGGACGGTCCAGATCATGCGGCCGCCGTACTCGTCGTCGACCGCCGCGATGGCGACCGTGCGGACCGCGGCCGGCGAGGGGTACCTCGCCGTGCTCACCGACCGGGACACCGAGGACTGGCGGCGGCACGGCGTGGACGCGATCGTCGACGCGGCGCGGCCGGAGCCCGGCGCGGCGTCGGGCGGGATCGTCATGCTGCACGACGGCGGCGGCGATCGGGCGCAGACGGTCGAGGCGACCCGGCGGCTGCTCACCGAGGTGCACGGCTACCGATTCGTCACGGTGTCCGAGGGCGTCGGGCTGCCGGCCGCCGGCGCGGCGGGCACCGTCGCCGTCGTCCGGGGCGTCGCGCTGCGCTGGACCCAGACCGCCGCGCGGTGGCTCGCCGCGGCCATGTGGTGGCTCATCGTGCTCAGCACGGGGCTGGCACTCGTCCGGCTGGCCGTGCAGGTGCTGGCTGCGCGGCGGCATGCCCGGCGCCCGCCGTACGGGCGGCGCTACCTTGGCCGCGTGTCGGTGATCGTGCCCGCGTTCAACGAGGCCGCGAACATCGCCGCTACCGTGCGCTCGCTGGTCGCCAACGACTATCCCGGCACGGAGGTCATCGTCGTCGACGACGGCTCCACCGACGGGACGGCCGACATCGTCCGCCGGCTCGGGCTGCCCTCGGTACACCTGATTCGCCAGGCCAACGCGGGCAAGCCGGCCGCCCTGAACACCGGCGTCGCCGCCGCCCACGGGGACCTGCTGGTGCTCGTGGACGGCGACACCGTCTTCGAGCCCGAGGCGATCGGCCGGCTGGTGCAGCCGTTCGCCGATCCGGGCGTCGGCGCCGTGAGCGGCAACACCAAGGTCGCCAACCGGAGCGGGCTGCTCGGCCGCTGGCAGCACCTGGAGTACGTGATCGGCTTCAACCTCGACCGCCGGATGTTCGACCTCGGCGAGTGCATGCCGACCATCCCGGGCGCCATCGGCGCGTTCCGGCGGGAGGCGCTGGCCGACGCCGGCGGCGTGCCCGCCGACACCCTCGCCGAGGACACGGATCTCACCATGGCCGTCCTGCGGGCCGGATGGCGGGCCGTCTACGCCGCCGAGGCGGTGGCCTGGACGGAGGCGCCGGGAACACTGCGGCAGTTGTGGCGTCAGCGGTACCGCTGGTGCTACGGCACGATGCAGGCCGCCTGGAAGCACCGGCGGGCGCTGCGCGAGCGCGGCCCGGGCGGCCGGCTGGGCCGGCGGGGACTGGTCTACCTGGCGCTGTTCCAGATGCTGCTGCCGTTGACGGCCCCGCTCGTCGACGTCTACGCCGTCTACGGACTGGCCTTCCTCCCGCTGTGGCAGGTGGCCGCGGTGTGGTGCGGGTTCACCGCATTGCAGGTCCTGGCCGCCGCCTACGCGCTGCGCCTGGACCGTGAGCCGGCGAGGTCGCTGTGGACCGTTCCGCTGCAGCAGGTGGTGTACCGCCAGCTGCTCTACCTGGTGGTCGTGCAGTCCTCGGTGGCCGCGCTGCTGGGCGGCCGGCAGCGCTGGCAGGCCATGGCCCGCACCGGCCAGGCCGCGGCCCTGGCGACGACGCGATGACCGCCTCATTGATGTCGCAGGACACCGCCCCGGCCGGAGACCTCGCCGCCGCGCTCACCGGAGCTATCGCCGGCGACCCGGCCGCCTTCGCCGAGCTCTGGCGCTCCCTGCACCCGCCGGTGCTGCGCTACCTGCGCGTGGTGTGCGGCGAGGCGGCCGAGGACGTGGCGTCGGAGACCTGGCTGCAGGTCTCCCGCGACCTGACCGGCTTCAACGGCGACCCGACCTCGTTCCGCGTCTGGCTGTTCCGGATCGCCCGGCACCGCGGCATCGACGAGAACCGCCGGGCCTGGCGGCGCCGCGAAGAGGCCGCCGAGGACGTGGCCGAGCTCGCCGGCTCGGCCAGCACCGGCGCCGTGCGCGACGTCGCGCTCGACGCCGTCGAGCTCGACGGCACCGACTGGGCACTGAGGCTCATCGGGTCGCTGCCCAAGGAGCAGGCCGAGGCGGTCCTGCTGCGCGTCGTCGGCGGCCTGGACGTCGCCGACACCGCCCGCGTGCTCGGCAAGCGCCCAGGCGCGGTCCGGGCGGCCGCCCTGCGTGGTCTGCGCCGGCTGGCCGAGCATCCACAGGTACAAGCCCGCCGACTCGGGCGCGAAGAAGGCTGACATGCACGATCTCCTGCCCGAAGACCTCAAACCGATCCCCGACCACGTCGCGTCGCTGCTCGCCGCCGCCGCGGCGCCGGCCCGGCCCCACGAGCTCGCCGGCGAGGACGCCGCCGTCGCCGGCTACCGCCGGGTCTACGGCACCGCTCGGCCACCGGGGCGACGGCGACGGCTGGCGGTGCTCGCGACCCTGACGGCGGTGGGTGTCTCGTTCGGCTCGGCGGCCTACGCCGCGAGCACCGGCCGGCTGCCCGACCCGATCCAGCGGACCGTGCACTCCTTCGTGGACGGCGTACCGGCGCCCGCGGTGGCCGAGCCGCCACCCACGCCGGCGTCGACCGGTCCCCGCCCGTCGCCCGCGTCGGCCGACATCCTGGCGCTGTGCCACGCCTGGGAGGCATTCCGAGCCGACCCGCACTCGCCCCCGGTGACCGGCGCCGACCGGCGCCGCCTCGCGGACGCCGCCGGCGGCGAGCGCTTCGTCACCGACTACTGCCGGCAACTGCTCAGCGGCCCGTCGACCGCGGCCTCGGCCTCATCGTCGGCGTCGCCGTCGGTTTCGACGTCGGCGTCGACCAAGCCGGGAAACCCCAGTCCTGGCGTACCCAACGGCAAGAAGCCGAGCCACACCAGCCGCTAGGGGCCCACACCACCCGGCCAGCACGCCACGCACCGCCCACGGCCGCAAGGGCCCACGGCCGAATCCGTCACGCCGGCCCAGCCACCCTCAACCGAAAGCGAGCGGGCCACCGGCTCGGGGCGCCGCTGCCCCTTTTCCGGCCGTCCGTGTCGGTCCGATGCCGCAGTGGGCGACATTTCCGAAATGTCGCCCAAACTGCCGGCCAGCCAGACGCCGACAATCACCCCCCCACCGCCAGTGACGTTGGCCGGCATGAGGGTGGATCGACCAACGTCAAGGCCCCGAAGCCGACAGTGTACAGATGTACATAGCGAGTGTACGTTTGTACACATGACCGAGAAGAGCATGCGCGAGCGGATGCTGGCCGGCGACCTCTACATCGCCGACGACCCGCAGCTCCACCAGGAGTCCGTGCGGGCACAGCGGCTCACGCACCGGATCAACACCGCCGATCCGGGCGACCACCCGGCGCTGCTCGCGCTGTACGCCGAGCTGTTCGGGGCGTTCGGCGAAGGAAGCTGGATCCGGCCACCGATCCAGTGCGACTACGGCTACCAGACCAGGATCGGGGCCCGCAGCTTCGCCAACTGGGGCCTGATCAGCCTCGACGTCGCCACCGTGACCATCGGCGACGACGTGCAGATCGGGCCCAACGTGCAGCTGCTCACGGCCACCCACCCGATCGAGCCCGGGCCGCGGCGGGAGAAGTGGGAGGCCGCGCAGCCCATCGTCATCGGCGACAACGTGTGGCTCGGCGGCGGGGTCATCGTCGGGCCGGGCGTCACGATCGGGGAGAACACCGTCGTCGGGGCCGGGTCGGTCGTGGTCAAGGACCTGCCGGCCAACGTGGTCGCGGTCGGCTCGCCCGCGCGCGTGATCCGCGAGCTGTGATGCGGCCGCGCCGGCACGACCCGGACCGCAAGGACCGCATCGTCGACGCCGCGATCGAGGTCATCGCCGAGCACGGCGTCGCCGGGACCACGCACCGGCTGATCGCGGCGGCGGCCGACGTGCCGCTCGGGTCGCTGACGTACCACTTCACCAGCCTCGACGACCTGCGCGCCCAGGCCTTCCGCAAGCACGCCCAGCTGATGTCCGCGGTGTACGCGGCGCACTTCGACGGGGTCGCGACGCGTGAGGAGTTCGTCGAGGCGGTCACCGACCTCATCCACGGCGACGCGGGCGCGGACACGCACGACTGGGCGATCGCCTACGAGCTGTACCTCGCCGCCCTCCGCGAGCCGTCCCTCCGCGACGTCACCGAGCACTGGATGCGCACGAGCCGCTCCGTCCTCGAACGGTTCGTCGACCCGACCACCGCCCGTGGCGTCGACGCGCTCATCGAGGGACTCGTGATGCACAAGACCCTGTCCACCTCGCCGGTGCCGCGGGAGCAGATCCGCGCCATCGTCGCCCGCACCATTGGGGAACCACCGCAGTGACCACCACCCTCACCCGCTCGACCGGCGAGCTCCAGCGAGCGACCCGTGCCACCTACGCCGCCTTCATCTGGTCCGGCGTCGCGATGGCCAGCTGGGCCACCCGCATCCCGCAGGTCCGCGACGAGTTGGGCCTCGAGCCTTCCCAGCTCGGTCTGGTACTGCTGGCGATCGCCGGCGGCTCGATCACGTCGCTCGTGCTGTCCGGCCAGCTCGTCGCGCGGCTCGGCTCGCGCCGCACGGTGACTGCCATGGCCGCGCTGCTCACCGTCGCCCTGAGCGGGGTCGGCGCCGGCTACCACCTCGGCGTCGCGCCGGTCGTCGCCGGCCTGTTCCTCTTCGGGTTCGCCAACGGCGCCTGGGACGTGGCCATGAACGTCCAGGGCGCCGTGGTCGAGCAGGGGCTCGGACGGTCGATCATGCCGCGCTTCCATGCCGGATACAGCGTCGGTACCGTCGGAGGCGCGCTCGTCGGCGCCGCCGCCGTGGCCCTCCACGTGCCGGTGACGCTCCACCTCATCCTGATCGCCGTCGCCGCCGGGGCATCCACCGCGTTCATGGTCCGGCGGTTCATCCCCGACGGCCCGGCCGAGCAGTCCGGCACCGCGCAGGGCGGCACGCTGCGCTTCTGGACCGAGACCCGCACGCTGCTCGTCGGCGTCTTCGTGCTCGCCTTCGCGTTCGCCGAGGGCGCCGGCATCGACTGGATCTCGATCGCCGTCATCGACGACCACCAGGCCCCGGCCGCGGTCGGCTCGCTGGTGTTCGCGGTGTTCCTCTCCGCGATGACGGCCGGGCGCTGGTTCGGCCCGGCGCTGCTCGACCGGTACGGCCGGGTGGCTGTGGTACGCATCCTGGCCGCGATCAGCCTGGTCGGCCTGCTGCTGTTCGTGTTCGGCCCGTCGACGCCGGTCGCGTTCGCCGGAGCGCTGCTGTGGGGCACCGGGGCCTCGCTGGGCTTCCCGGTCGGCATGAGTGCGGCCTCCGACGACCCGAAGTTCGCGGCGCCGCGGGTGAGCGTGGTGGCGTCGATCGGCTACTGCGCGTTCCTGGGCGGGCCGCCGCTCATCGGGTTCCTGGGCGACCACGTCAGCGTGGCCCGGGCGCTCATCGCGGTGGCCGTGGTACTGGGGGTCGCGGCGCTGGTCGCGGGCGCGATCAGGCCATTGCCACAAGTCGAGTCCTGACCCCGGGGATGCCATCGGTCGGGGCCGCGCGGATACTTGGTCGCGGCCCCGATCGATGGAGGAAGATCCCGAAATGACCGGAGACGACGGCGACACCAGCCGGCTTCGTACCGGGCCGTGGCTTCCCGAGCCGGCGGTACACACCGGGGAGACAGCCGAGATCCCCACGGTGGACGAGGTCACGTACAGCGCCGGCCGGGCCTCGGTCGAGCCGGTGCAGCCGGCGCCGACGATCGCCGACACGACCGAGATGGCGATCGTCACGCTCCCCGAGCCCGAGCCGCTCACCGAGAGCCGGGCCCACCGCTGGCCGATCTTCCTGGTCGCCGCTGCGGTGACCCTCGCCGTCGTCGTCTCGGTCGCGTGGCTCCTGCGGCCCACCCCGACCGACGACCGCGCCGACCGGCGCGGCCCCGAGGGCGACGTCGTGCCGGCCATCGTGCCGAGCGGGGCGCCGTCGCCGACCAGCAGCAGCCCGCGGGCGAGCCGCTCCTCCTCCCGCTCCCCGTCGCCGAGCAAGACGAGCACGGCGTCGCGGGGCCCGTTCCAGTCGATCTCCATGGAGGCCGAGTCGGGCAGCCTGAGCGGCGGCGCCGAGATCGACACCTACATGGGCGCGTCCGGCGGGAAGGTCGTGCACAGCATCGGCCGGTCGAAGAACCGCACCGGCTCCCTGTCGTTCACGGTGAACGTGCCCGACGCCGGCCAGTACGTGCTGACCATGTACGTCGCGCTCGACGGCCTCGGCGGCTCCCGAAACGCCGTGGTGACCGTCGGGGGCGGCAGCGGTACCACCGTGGCCACCAACGCGGGACTGACCTGCTGCACCAGTGCCACCGTCCCGCTCACCCTGGCGAAGGGTGCCAACACGGTGACGATCAGCAACCCCGAGGCCCTCGCCCCCTCCGTGGACCGGGTGGTCGTCAGCGCCGCGTGAGCCGCACGGCAGTCCGCCGGCAGACGCCGGGTCGTGGCCACGATCAGCGACTTCCTGGTGTGAGACGGGCCGCGGCGACGGCTTCCTGCAGGCCCTGGGCCGCCAGCCGGTCGGCGCGCTCGTTCTCCGGGTGGCCGGCGTGGCCCTTCACCCAGTGCCACTCGACGTCGTGGCGGGCGCAGGCCTCCTCCAGGCGCTGCCAGAGGTCCACGTTCTTGACCGGCTGCTTGCCGGCGGTCTGCCAGCCGTTGCGCTTCCAGCGGGGCAGCCAGGATGTGATGCCGTTGCGGACGTAGGAGCTGTCGGTGTACAGCCGGACCTGCACCGGACGGGTGAGCGTCTCCAACGCCCGGATCGGCGCCATCAGCTCCATCCGGTTGTTGGTCGTCGGCGTGGCCTCGCCGCCGCACAGCTCCCGCTCGCGGTCCCCGTAGCGCAGCAGGGCACCCCAGCCGCCAGGGCCGGGGTTCCCGCTGCACGCGCCGTCCGTGTAGATCTCGACCACCGTCACCGTCATGACGCTATAGCGTGCCACTTCTGGTTCGCGCCGCCGGTGCAGTCCCACAGGATCAGCACCGCGTCGTTGTCCGGGTTCCAGCCGGCGATGTCGACGCACTTGTTCGCCTGCGGGTTGACCAGGTCGCCGGCGGCGGTGAGCACGAACTGCTGGGCCGGGTTGCCGCTGCAGTTCGCGATCTGGATGGCCGCGCCGCTGGCGGTCGAGCCCCAGGCGACGTCCATGCACTTGTTGTTCTCGGTGCGCAGGGTGCCGCCGGTGAAGGTCCAGCGCTGGTTGGTACCGCCGTGGCAGTTCCAGACGATGAGCCGCTGGCCGTCGGCGAAGTTCCAGTTGGGCACGTCGATGCACTTGCCGTGCCAGTTGCTGGCCAGCGCCGCCGTGGACGGTCCCGCGGTCGTGCCGAACGGCGACAGCGTGATGCCGGCCGAGCGCGGGTCGCCGTGGTGCACCAGCGACTCCTGGTTCAGCACGTCGTCGAACGCGAAGCCGTACGCCTTGCCGTCGGCCATGTTCGCGTGGATGACCCGCGAGTAGTGGTTGGTCAGCGCGCTCTTGTAGAAGTCGGCCGGCCCGCCGCCGGGCTGGGTGTCGATTGTGCCGAGCGTGCCGCGGTGCAGCGCCGCGCAGAGCGAGCGGGCGATCGGCCCGACGACCTGGTCGTTGGGGGCGCCCAGCGCGCCGTCGCAGCCCCAGACGTTCGCGGTCGACGGCTTGGCGAAGGACGCGACCTGCTGTCCGGACGCGTTCGTGAAGACCATGGTGTTTCCGGTGGTACGGCCGAAGTAGCGCACGTCGGGCCGGTCCCCGAACGGCACCACGGTCAGGGTCTTCGTGGTGTAGGCGTTCCAGGCGCTCGTGATGTACGGGTCGAGGTACGTCGGGCTGAACAGTCCGGCATCGGCCGCCTTGCCCGGCGCGAGCACGCGCAGTACGGTCCCGTCGCTCCGCGTCACGACCGTGTTGCCCCAGCCGGCCTGGGCCTTCAGCGCGTCGATGACCTTCTGCCGGCCGCCGTTGACCAGCTCGCCGGTCTTGTGCACGGTGCCGTCGGCGCCGGTCACCGACACCGAGTGCGGCACGGCGAACATGTCCACCTGCGAGCTGTTGAGCCACAGGCCGGCGTCGTTGTAGGTGAACTCGCTCCAGTCGAAGAGGATGTCGTGGTTGGGGTCGCCGGCGGCCCACGGCGCCGGCTGCACGAGCCCGTCGGGCGTGTTGAAGAACTTGAGCTTCTGCCCGAGCGACATGTACACCCGCCCGGACATCCCGCGGGGCAGCTGGACGGTGACGCTGCCGCCGTTGCCCGGCCCGTTGATGGCGACGTCGGGCGCCGGGGTGGGCGGGTTCCCGCCGGCCGGCCAGTTGGTGAACGTGCCGCCGGCGTTGGCGTAGCCGAGGCGGCCGGTGGTGAGGTTGACGCCGATCACGTACAGGTAGACCGCGTCCGAGCGGCCGGTGCTGTTCGTGACCGTGAACGGCAGCCGGTCCGGGCCGATCGCCTCGGCGTTCGGCATCGCGGCGATGCCGACCGGCACGGCAACGGCGAGGGCGGCCAGCCCGCCCAGCAACTTGGTCTTCATCCGAGTCCGCACGCGTGGTTCCCTTCGTGAGAGCGCTCTCAGCGAGCGTGCGGTCATCGACGGAAGTGGTCAACACAATCGCGCAGAACCAAACGGATTGTTAAGTCGCCGTTGAGGTACCGCGGCCGTCACCGCCGCCAGATCGCGTGCTGGTCGAAGTCGAGCACCCCGTTGGCGGCGAGGAAGTAGGCGAGGTCGGCCCGGCGTGCGGTCACCTTGTCGCCGGTGTCGTAGCCGAGCCCGATCGCGTACTTGATGACCTCGGCGAGCGCGTGGGCCGGATCCCGGCCGTGCTGCTGCTTGACCGCCGGGTCGCTGATCACCTCGGGCCGGCGCAGCGGCGGCCAGATGAGGAACTGCTGGTAGGCGAGGCAGAACCGCTCCAGGTTGGCGCCGAGGCGCTGGGCCGGGCTGTCGTGCAGCGGGGTGTCCTCGCCGGAGCCCACCCGCCGCCGGGGCGTGGCGTCGTCGATGCTGACCAGGACGCAAAATGCCCGCTCCCGGCGCAGCCCGCCGGTGAGCAGGAAGGCGTGCTCGCCGGCGCCCAGGCGGGCCTCGCCGTGCGGGGTCGCGACCCGCCAGCCCTCGGCCCACGGCCGGTGCTCGACGTGGTTGGCGTTGTTCCACTCGACGTACCAGGCACCGCCCCGGTTGGTGAAGACGATCGCCTGGCGCGAGACGTACCTGTCGTCGAGCACGATGTCGCAGTCCTGCTCGCTGCGGCCGACGACGACCCGGGCGCCGGCCGGCCGGTAGACCCGGTCCAGGATCAGCTCCGGCTCGTCGGGCACCGTCACCACCCACTCGCGCAGGTTGCGCTCCTGCAGCGGGCTGCTGCCCGACCAGACCTGCACCCTCATCGACCGCCTCCTCGTCTCATCCGTTCCCACAGGGCCTGGCGGCCTCGCCGCCCGTCGCCGTCATCGCCGCCCGCAGCACGGGCGCGGCGATCGGCGCGGCGTCCTTGCCGCCCGAGAGCGCCGCGTTGTCCTTCGCGCCGATCACCCGCACCGCCACCGCCACCCGGGGCGCGTCGAGCGGCGCGTAGGCGACCACCCAGGCGTCGATCGACCCCTTGCCGGTGTCCGCCGTGCCGGTCTTCGCCGCCACCCCGAACGGCAGGGCGCCGAGCCGGGTCGCCGTGCCGTCGACGACCGCGCGCCGCATGCCGCCGGCCAGCGCGTCGGCGGTGGCCGGCCGCAACACCCTGACGGACGGCGCCGGCGCCAGCGCCGTGAACCGGCCGCCGGCGCACGACCCGACGACGTACCGCGCGGTGCGCCGCTCGCCGCGCGCGGCGATGGTGCCGGCGACGACCGCCATCTGCAGCGGGGTGGCCCGCACGTCCTGAAGCCCGATGCCGTCGCGGGCCAGTGCGGCCCGGTCGGCCGGCCCGCTGCCGACCGTGCTGGGCGTCACCGTCACGTCGGCGAGCGTGGGGCTGCCGAAGCCGAACCTGGCGGCCGTGTCCCGCAGCCCCTCGAAGCCGACCTGCACGGCGTAGTCGGCGAAGCTCGTGTTGCAGCTCTCGGCGAGCGCCTCGGCGAGCGACCCGCCGCAGGTCACGTTGTCGGCGTTGCGCACGCCGGCGTAGACGGCCCGGGGCGGCGTGTCGGCGGCCAGCCCACGCTCGACCGCGGCCGCCCCGGTGACCAGTTTGAACGTCGACCCGGGCGGGGTGGCGAGGGCCTGCCCGGCCGGCGGGATCGACACGTCCGCGAGCACCGAGAAGTCGCGCAGGTCGAGCACGACGACCGAGCCCGGCCGCCCGGCCAGCGCCGCGGTGGCCGCGCGCTGCACGTCGAGGCGCAGCCCGGTCACCACGTCGGGGTGCCGGCAGCCACGGCCGATGAGCACACCGAGGCCTGGCCCGTCGCAGCGCTGGTCGGTCACCGACATCCGCTCCAGCCCGGCGGCCAGCGGTGCCAGGTCGTCGAGCGGGAAGCGGCGGTCACCGGCCTCCGTCACGGCCAGCGTCTCGCCGTCGCGGGTGAGCAGCCGGCCGCGGTCGGTGGCCCAGTTGTCGGGGCGTGGCGAGGCCGCGGGCACCGGGCTGTGCAGCGTGACGACGGCCAGGCTGACCAGCGCGACCAGCCAGGCGGCGGCGAACCCGCGGCGCAGGATGGTCAGGCCCCGCTGGAAGCGCTGATTGGCAACCGTGCTCGGCGCCTCCCCCGTGCTCGACGCGTAGAGCCCGAGCGCGGCTCCGGCGACCAGGGCGGTCGCCACCAGCGCGCTGCCGCCCTTGCTGAGCAGCGGCACAACCATGCCGGTGACCGGCACGACCCCGGCGGTGGCCAGCACGACGTACACCGACTGGAGGGTGAGCATCACCATCAGCGCGGCGACCGCGAGCCGCCGGGGCTCGTCGCGCATGCGGGTCGCCAGGCGCAGGGTGGCCACGCAGAGCACGGCGAGCAGCAGCACATGGCCGGCCAGCCCGATCAGCCCGCGCTCCTCGCCGATGGCGACGAGCACGAAGTCGTTGGTGACGTTGGCGACGGCGTGCGGGGCGCCGTGGCCGAGGCCGGTGCCGAACCAGCCGCCGCGGGCGAGGGCCTGCAGCGCGGCGCCGGTGTTCTCGACCGCGCCGTCGCCGCGCACGGGCATCCGCCACTGCTCGACGCGCTCCTGGAGGCGGGCGACGGCGAGGTACGCGGCGACGGCCGGCACCGGCAGTACGCCCAGCAGCGCCACCACGTACCGCACCGGCGGGCGCTGGAGCAGGATGAGGACGATCGCGGTCAGGCCGAGGACCAGCGCCGGGCCGAGGTCGTGGTGCACCGCGGCGAGCAGGCCGGCCGCCAGCCCCACCGGCAGCAGGGCCCGCAGGGTGTACCGCAGGGTGCCGTTGCGCAGCAGGGGCGCGGTCTCCTCCAGGGCCAGCGCCAGCCCGGCCAGCAGCAGGGGCCGGGCCAGCTCGGCCGGCTGGGCGGTGAAGCCCCCGACGGCGATCCAGGCCCGGGCGTCGTTGATCGTGCGGCCGAGCCCCGGCACCAGGGGCAGCAGCAGCAACGCCAGGCC
This sequence comes from Dactylosporangium sp. AC04546, assembly GCF_022095675.1. Taxonomy (GTDB): domain Bacteria; phylum Actinomycetota; class Actinomycetes; order Mycobacteriales; family Micromonosporaceae; genus Dactylosporangium. Next base: position 71,267 of record NZ_JAHYSG010000011.1, read on the forward strand.
GGCGAGCTGGAGCGGCCAGCCCGACGGCGTCCAGCCGGGCACCCGGCACAGCGCGAACGCGGCCAGGAACGCCGCGACGGCGAGCACCATCCAGCGCCCGACCTCGCTGGCGACGTCGTCGCCGACCAGCCGGACCTGCATGACGTACCCGAGGACGAGCAGCCCACACACCGCGACCGCGACCCGCCGCGCGTCCGCGTCGCCGTACCGGTGCAGGACCAGGAAGATCGCGGTCACCCCGGCCGCGGCGACGGCGACCGGGACGACGACCTGGACGGCCGGCTCGCCGAGCGCGGCCAGGCCCACCGCGAGCAGCCCGACGAGCACGGCCCCGGCGACCACCGAGCCACGCACGCCGGCGACCGGCCGGAGCACCAACGCGACCAGCCCGACGAGCAGCAGCTGGCCGACCACGTCGAATGGGCTCATCGCCGCACCAGCTTCAGCTTGTGGTCCTTGCCCAGCCGCAGCTCGGCGTCGTGGTCGACGGTGTGGCGGCCGACCTTGGCGTCGTCGACGAACGTGCCGTTGGTCGAGTTGAGGTCCTCGACCAGCAGCGTGCCGTCGCCGCGGACGGAGAGCCGCACGTGCTGGCGGCTGGCGTTCTTGTCGGGCACGACCAGCCCGCACCGGTCGCCGCGGCCGATGGTGAGGCCCTGGCGCGGTACCGCCACCACCCGGCGGTCGGCGAGCACGAACCAGCCGTGCGCGAACGGCGTGCGGTCGTCGGCTTCCTTGGTCGTCGGGTCACCCTGGCTGCCGCCGTCGTAGCGCAGGTGCAGGTGCGGCCGACCGGCCGGCCGGTCGTCGGCGGCGGAGATCTCGACGGTGATCCGGCCCGGGTAGTGCCAGCCCTCGCGCTCGGCGGTCGCCCGCCACTGCTCGTTGAGCTCGTCCTCGACGAGCTCGCGGTGCCGCTGGAGCAGCTCGGCGTCGGCGGGCGCGAGGGTCACCTGGACCCGCGGCGGCAGGATCGTGGTCGCGAGGGACTTGTCGGCGCCGCGCACGACGCCGTCGCGGATGAGCCGGGACAGCCGGCGCAGCCGCGACCCCGCGGGCGTCGTGGGCAGCTTCCCGCCCACCGCCGCGCGGACCTTGGTGAACGTCGAGGGTCCGAGCGCCGCCGCAAGGACGGCGACGACGGCAAGCAGCAGCAGCGGTACCACCAATGCGTTGACCATGGCGCTCTCCTGGTTGTGGCGTTTGATCCACGATCAGTAGGGCACGGCCGGTGGCCGCGGATGTAGGACCGCTCGGTCCGCCGGGATGTTCCCGGCGTCACCACCGGCGGGGCGGCCCGGGCTCGCCGGCCTCGCCGCCATCGATGGCGAGGTCGGCGACCACGACGCTGACGTTGTCGCTGCCGCCCGCGCCGAGCGCGGCGCGCACGAGGCCCTGGGAGGCCTCCCGCGCCGGCATCCGGCGGGTGTCCACGAGCTGGCGCAGCACCATCTCGGGCTGCATCTGGCCGTGGAAGCCGTCGCTGGCGATGACCAGCCGGTCGCCGACCCGCATCCGCAGCTTCCACTCGTCGCCGTAGGGCAGGATGCCGGCCGCGATCGCCCGCACCAGGACCCCGCTGCGGTCGCGGTGGCTGGCCGTGAGCAGCTGCGGCGGCCGGTCGCCCTCCAGGAGCCAGACGGCGCCGTCGCCGATGTGCGTGCCGCGCACGTGCGCGCTCGACCCGGGCTCGCCGAGGACCACCGCGTCGAGGGTGGTCGCCATGCCCTCCAGGGCCGGTTCGGCGGCGACGGCCCCGAGCAGCGCGGCGGCGCACTCGCGCAGGCTGAGTTGCAGGTCGATCTCGTCGGGTGGGGTGTGCCGCAGCCCCGACCGGAGCATGCGCAGCACGATCATCGAGGCGGTGTCGCCGGCCGGTCCGCCGCCGACGCCGTCGGCGACCGCGATGAGCGGCGGCTGGCCCAGCACCGAGTCCTGGTTGTCCTCGCGGCGGAAGCCGGCGTGGCTCTCGGCCCAGACGTGCCAGGCCGGGCTGGGGCGGCGGGTGACCGGTGGCCGGTCGAACAGGTTCGGCGGCCGGTCGGCGGCTCTGGTCCGCGTCGCCATGGCCATCTGCACGGCCGGGCCGGGGCGGTTGTCCGGGGTGGGCTCGCGGTCCGCCAGTACCGCCGGATCCGGCCGCCGCCGCAGCAGCTCCTGCAGATCGTCGGCCGGCTCGCGGGCCGGCTGCCGTTTGCGGGGCGCGGGCCGCTCCGTCCGGTACGACGCCGGGATCGCCGGCGCGTCCTCGGGCAGCAGCGGGGTCGGCTCGGTCAACCGCACGGTGGGCTGGTCGGTGTCGTCGAGATTCATCGCCGTCCGCTCGATCGACACGGTGACGTCGACGACGGGCCGGCGGCGCAGGGTCCGCCGCACGACCCTCAGCCATCGGCGCTGGTCCTTGTCGGGCATCGCTGCTCCTCGGTGCTCAGAAGATCTGCTTGGGGGTGGCCGAGCCGTCGGTGCTGGTCGGTGGCGGCTGCGAGCCGAAGGCGGCCTGCGGCTGCCGGGCCGACCCGTTCGCGCCGCCGCCGTTGGCGTGCCCGTAGCCGCTGCCGTTGGCCGGCCCGGAGTGCTGCGGCTGCTTCGGGATCGTCGTGGTGACGGTCCGCCGTCCCTCGGCGTCGTGGTCGAGCTTCACCTTCGCGTAGTCGCGCCGGTTCCGGTTGAGGGCGTGCAGCTGGCGCAGGGCCCGGGCCACCGCGGTCTCGGGCGGCCCGCCGCCGGCACGGCGCACGGGGTCGGTCTGTGTCCACAGCTCGACGAGGTCGGCGACGTGCTTGGGGATCTCCGGGTTGAGCCGGTCCAGCCGGACCGGGCGGAGCCCCTGGTGGTAGGCGTCGGCGCGGCCGTCGTAGTCGCCGGGGAGCCGGCTCGCGTCGAGCTCGCGCTCGATCGGGACCTTCCCGCTGATCAGCCAGTAGGCGAGCGCGCCGATCGCGTAGAGGTCGACGAGCTCGCCGCTGACCGACCCGCCGTTGCCGGCGACCTGCTCCGGTGCGCACCACCGCCAGTGCGTGCGGTGCTGCCGGGCGTTGGCGTCGAACACCTGGTACGAGATGCCCCAGTCGGCGACGTGCGCCTCGGTCCGGCCCTTGTCCCCGCCCTTGAGCAGGATGTTGTCGGCCTTGATGTCACCGTGGACCACGCCGGCCTGGTGCGCGTTGGCGACCGCGAACGCGACGTGCTCCAGGATCTTCAGGCACCAGGCGAGGTCCCGCTGCCGGCCGGCGCCGTTCATGCAGTACTCGCGCAGCGAGCCGGGCGTGTAGTAGGGGTAGACGACGTAGGCGTGCGCGTTGTTCATCGCGCCGGCGTCGATGAGCTCCACCATGTGCTCGCCGCCGGGCGTGCCGCGCACCTCGTTCCACCAGCCGGTGTCCTGCTGCTTCGCCGAGATCTTGACCGCGACCTCCTGCTGGTTGCGGGTGTCGACGGCGTGCCACACCTCACCGAAGGTGCCGCTGCCGATGGTGCGGGTGAGCTGCCACCGGCCGCCGACGAGGTCGCCCGCCTTGGGCGGCAGGCTGTTGTTGGCCGGGCCGCCGCCGGAGAGGCTGGGGTCGAAGCCGCCGGAGGGCGCCATGGACCAGGGCCCGCGCCGGCGGCGCCGCTTGGGGCGCCCGGGCTTGACCTGGTTGGCCAGCCAGTTGACGAACCAGGCGCTGCCCTCGATGAGCCGCAGCTGCCGGTCCCGGGAGGCCTGCCGCTGCGCGGAGCTGATCTCCCGGTCGACCTGCCGGTCGAGCTCGATCTCCTCGCTGGCGTACTGGTCGACCTTGCCGTCGAAGGCCGTCTTCTTCGCCTCGGTGAGCTTGATGTTCTGCTGGAGCTCGGCGCGCAGCCGCCGGTCGTAGGCCGAGCCGGACAGCTTGAGCACGACCACCGACAGCTCGAAGAGCAGCAGGAACAGCGACAGCGTCCAGCGGATGATCGCCGCCGTCGGCTCGGAGGCGACGTAGCGGGACAGGGCCTTGTGCCGGGCGATCAGACCGTCCGCATTGATGTAGTCGCGCACCTTCTGCTCGACATCGGTCGCTTTCTCCTTGTCGAACGCGGCGACGTCGGCCTCGTATTTGCCCTGAATCGCCGGGAGTTCGAGCTCCTTTTTCCGGGCCTCCTCGTCCTTTTCCTCGGCCTGCGCCTTGAGGCTCAGGCAAATCGGACCGCAACCGCCGGATCCGCTGCTGCGCTGCCCTTTTGCCTCCTTGTCCGCCTCGGCCCGGAGTTCGACGGCTTTCGCGCGCAGCTCGGCAATTGCCGCTTTCGCTGTGTTCACCGGCTCCTCCGCGGCGGCCTTCTTTCCGGCCTGGGTCGCCTCGACCTCCCGCGCGAAGGCGGGGCGCTGCGCCTCGGCGTCGCGAATGAGCTGCTGCTGGATCTCCTTTTCGAAGACCTTGGATGTGATTGGCTCGCTGACCAGCACCGCGATGGTCAGCGCGATGAGAATCCGGGGAAGGTAGAGGAACAGCCCACGGGCCCGGCCGCCGGCGTTGACGGTGGTCGCCACCACCCGGTCGAGGCCGAAGATGATGAGCGACCAGAACGCCGAGATGCCGATTCTGACGTTCAGCGGCAGGCCTTCGACGGCGTATCCGGTCAGCACGAACATCGCGCCGCCGCCGGCCAGGCTCACCAACACAATGAGCATGCCCGTGTTGATGTATCGGTTGCGCTCGGCCCGGTTCAACAACTCCGGGCTCGCGCCAGCACACCAGATCAGGAATCTGCCCACGGGTTGATCTTTTGTCAACCGCCCGGCGGCAACAAGGACCCAGCGGTCCGGATCACCACCGGATGGGCGAGGCAAACCCGTCCGTGTCGCGGTCCATTCTGGGTCGGCGTGTCGCCATTGTTCGATCGTGTGCCATCAGGCCGTCTTGACCGAGACATCTTGACGGAACCTGGTGAACTTTGTTGGTATGGGTTCGCTTCGATGGTCCGCCACACCCCTTGAAGGAGGACCCCGCATGTCCAGACACAGACGTCTCCGGCACGCCCTCATCGCCGCCGCCACCGCGGTGGCCGTCGGATTCCTCACCCCAGGCACGCCGGCCACCGCCGCGCCGCCGCCGCCCGACGCGCCCGCGTGGCACGTCGGCATCCCACCGATCGCCACGAAGTGGACCGGGCAGGTCGGGCCGAACAACGCGCTGCCCGAGTACCCGCGGCCGCAGCTGACCCGCGACAAGTGGCAGAACCTCAACGGCGTGTGGGAGTTCGCCCGCGCCACCGCCGGGCAGGCCGTGCCCACCGGGCAGAGCCTGGGCGAGCGGGTGCTCGTGCCGTACCCGATCGAGTCGGCGCTGTCCGGGATCCAGCGTCATGAGGACCGGATGTGGTACCGCCGGACCTTCACCGTCCCGGCGACCTGGAACGTCGGGAGCGGCCAGCGGCTGGTCCTGCACTTCGGCGCGGTCGACTACGACGCCAAGGTGTTCGTCAACGGCACGCAGGTAGCCACCCACCGCGGCGGCTACGACGGCTTCGACGTCGACGTCACCGGCGCGCTGACCGCGAGCGGGCCGCAGGAGCTCATCGTCTGGGCCGAGGACCTCACCGACGCGACCGGACAGCCGATCGGCAAGCAGCGCCGGGTCGGCGACCGCGGCATCTTCTACCAGGGCAGCTCCGGCATCTGGCGGACGGTCTGGATGGAGCCGGTGCCGGCCGCGAGCATCACCGGGCTCAAGCTGACCCCGGACGTGGCCGCGGGCGTGCTGCGGCTGACCGCGTCGGTCGACGGCGCGGCGAGCGGGCTGCAGGTGCAGGCCGTGGCCAAAAACGGCAGCAAGGTCGTCGGGCGGGCCACCGGCGCCGCCGGCGCCGAGCTGGCGGTGCCGGTGCCGAACGCCAAGCTGTGGTCGCCGGACGACCCGTTCCTGTACGACCTCCAGGTCACCCTGGTCTCCGGCACCCAGTCGGTCGACCAGGTCGGCTCGTACTTCGGGATGCGCTCGATCGGCACCCTGCGCGGCGCCGACGGCAAGCTGCGCATCGCGCTCAACGGCAAGATCCTGTTCAACCTGGCCAACCTCGACCAGGGCTTCTGGCCCGACGGGCTGAACACCGCGCCGACCGACGCGGCGCTCAAGTGGGACCTGCAGCAGGACAAGGCGATGGGCTTCAACGCCGTGCGCAAGCACATCAAGGTGGAGCCCGACCGCTGGTACTACTGGGCCGACAAACTGGGCCTGATGATCTGGCAGGACATGCCCTCGGCGAACACCGGGCCGATCCCGGTCGAGTGGCGCGAGCAGTTCGAGGCGGAACTGCACGAGATGGTCCGCGAGCACCAGAGCTGGACCTCGATCGTGGCCTGGGTGCCGTTCAACGAGGGCTGGGGCGAGTGGGACCGGGCCGCGACCGGGCGCATCGCCGACGGGGTCAAGGCCCAGGACCCGACCCGGCTGGTCAACGCCCACAGCGGCGTGAACTGCTGCAACTCGCACGGCGACTCCGGCCGCGGCGACGTGATCGACTTCCACCAGTACGTCGGGCCGGCGTCGCCGGCGCCCAGCGGCGACCGGGTGGCGATCGACGGCGAGCACGGCGGCTTCGGCCTCAAGACGTCCAACCACATGTGGTTCGGCGACGGCTTCGCCTACGAGATGACGCCCGACAAGGCCGCGCTGACCGCCAAGTACGTCGAGAACACCAAGGCCGTGCTCACCTCGGCCAAGATGTGCGGGATCAGCGCGTCGATCTACACCCAGATCACCGACGTGGAGGCCGAGCTCAACGGGTTCTTCACCTACGACCGCCAGGTCACCAAGATGGACCTCAAGCAGGTCAAGGCGGTCAACGAGCAGGTCATCAAGGGCGCCGACGGTTCGGCCGGCAACGTGCCGCAGCCGCCGGCGGGCACGCCCGGGCTGACCGGCATCGCGTTCTACCCGCTCGACGAGACCGGCGGCACGACCGCGGCCGACGCGGCCGGTGACAACGACGGGTCGCTGGTGGGCGGCGCCGCGTTCGTGGCCGGCAAGAACGGCAACGGCGTGGCGCTCGACGGCGGCTCGCAGTACATCGACATCGGCAAGCCGCTGCTGAACACGGCGTCGGACTACACCGCCGCCGCGTGGGTGAAGCTCGACAAGGCCGACGGCGCCTTCCAGACCGTCGTCAGCCAGGACGGGCCGACCAACAGCGACTTCTACCTGCAGTACAGCGGCGCCGACCAGCGCTTCGCGATGAGCTTCGCGGGCGTGCGCGCCCTCGCTCCCGCGAAGCCGAACGTGGGCCAGTGGTACCACCTGGTCGGCGTCCGCGACACGGTCAAGGGTGAGCTGCGGCTGTACGTCGACGGCGAGCTCGCCGGCACCGCCAGTGCCTGCCTGCCGCAGGCCGGGCCGACCGGCAACACGGTGATCGGCCGCGGCAAGTTCGGCGGCAACCCGGTCGATTACCTCGACGGCACCGTCGACCAGGTCCACCTGTACGACCGCACGCTGTCACCGACCGAGATCCGCGAACTGTACGCGTCCGGGAGCTGACGGAAAGTGATCGTGGTGGCGTCGGCGGGCTCGCCGACGCCATCATGGTCTCTATGGCGGCACCGCTCGACCCCCAGGCCCTCCAAGCGGCGCTGCGGCCGTTCGGGGAGTCATTCACCCTGCCCGCGGCGGCCTACACCGACCCTTCCGTGCTCGCCTGGGAGCGACGGCACCTCTTCGCCGGCGGATGGACCTGCGTCGGGCGGCTCGCCGAGCTGGCCGACGGCTGCAACCAGCGCGCCGTGACCGTGGGAGATGTGGGTGTACTGCTGACGTTCGGCCCGTCCGGCGCCCGCGCGTTCGCCAACGTGTGCCGGCACCGGGGCCACGAGCTGCTGCCCGACGGGGCGTCGGCCGATCGCCCCGCGGCCGTCTGCCCCTATCACGGCTGGGCGTTCAAGCTCGACGGGTCGCTGGCGACGGCGCCGCACATGGCCGGCGTGGCGAACTTCGACCCATCCGCGCTCGGGCTGGTCGAGCTGCGGGTCTCCGTGTGGCAGGGCTGGCTGCTGGTCAACTCCGGCGCTCAGGCTCCTTCGCCGCTGGAGTACGTCGGGGCGCTCGACGGGCTGATCTCGCAGTACGACATGGAGTCCTTGAAACTCGGCGACCGGCATGTCTATGACGTGGCGGCCAACTGGAAGGTCATCGTCGAGAACTACCAGGAGTGCTACCACTGCCCGCTCATCCACCCCGAGCTGTGCAAGGTCTCGCCGCCGACCTCGGGCGACAACTGGGCACTGCCGGGCGCGTGGGTCGGCGGCACGATGGACCTGCGCGACCACGCCGAGACGATGTCCTTCGACGGGCGGGGCGTGGGCACGTTCATCGACGGCGCCCCGCGACGCACGATCCTCTACGTCGCGCTGTTCCCCAACCTGCTGATCTCGGCGCATCCCGACTACGTGATGACGCACCGCCTGATGCCGGTCGAGCCCGGGCGGACGACGATCGAGTGCAGCTGGTACTTCGAGCCCTCGATCACCTCGACGGCCTACGCGGTCGACTTCTGGGACCTGACGAACCGGCAGGACTGGGCCGCCTGCGAGTCGGTGCAGCGCGGCATATCGTCCCCGCACTTCGTCCCCGGCCCGCTCGCCTCGAACGAGGACGCCGTCTACCAGTGGATCTCCCTGGTCGCGAGCGCCTACGTCGACCCGGCGGCGGCCCTGCGCGCGGCGGTCAGCCCAGTTTCTTCGTGAGCGTCTCAAACGCGAGGTCGTCCCGGCGGGGCTTGCCGAAGCGCTCGTCGCCGTAGGGGAACGGCGACACCTCGCCCGTGCGGGCGTAGCCGCGCCGCACGTACCAGTCGATGAGGTCCTCGCGCTGGACGATGACCGTCATGCGCATCTCCCCGGCACCCCACTCGTCGCGGGCGTAGCGCTCGGCCTCGGCGAGCATCGTCCTGCCCCGCTGCTGGCCCTGGCGGGTCGGATCGACGGCGAACATCCCGAAGTACGCGTAGCCGTCGCGCCGCTCCAGCTGGCAGCACGCCGCTGCGTCACCGTCGATGAGGACGACGCCGTTCTCGATGGCCTTCCGCACCATGTCGGCGTCGACGCGCTGGCCGTCCAGCAGGTCCGCCTCGGTGGTCCAGCCGGCCCGGCTGGCGTCGCCGCGGTATGCGGACTGGACGAGGTCGACGAGCCGCTCGACGTCGCCGACCTGGGCGATCCGGATGTTCATGCGCCCAGTATGGCTTGCCCCATGCGTAACCTATTGGTTACGCTTTCGTCGTGGACCTCGTCGCGGCGGCCGTCGCCGACCCCGTGCGCCGCAGCATCCTCACGCTGCTGCGGTCCGGCCCCGTGCCGGCCGGCGAGATCGCCGCCCACTTCCCGATCAGCCGGCCCGCGATCAGCCGTCACCTGCGGGTGCTGCGGGAGAGCGGCCTGGTGCGCGACACGCTGACCGGGCGGAAGCGGCTGTACGAGCTCGACCCGGCACCGATCGCGCCGCTGGTCGAGTGGCTGACCGAGCTCGGGCGGCCCGACGGCTGGGAGCACCGCTTCGACGCGCTGGAGACCGAGGTGTACCGCACCCGCCGCTTCAAACGAGAGGAACGCTCCGCATGACCAGCTCACCGACCGGCCGACTGTTCGGCAAAGACCTCGTCCTGACCCGCTCGTTCCGCGCGCCGATCGACGACGTGTGGGCCTCAGTCACGGAGCCGGAGCGGACCGCCCGCTGGTTCGGTCCGTGGAAGGGCACACCCGGCCCGGGCAAGACGATCCAGGTCCAGATGTCGTTCGAGCCCGACGCGCCCTGGATGGACATGACCATCGACGCCTGCGAGCCGCCGGCCCGCCTGGCAATGTCCAGTGTGGACGACCACGGCTCCTGGCACCTGGAGCTCCTGCTGTCCTCCACGTCGCCGGCGCAGACCGAGATGCGCTTCGTCCAGCACCTGACGACGCTCGACGGCCTGGGCGAGATCGGCCCCGGCTGGGAGTACTACCTGGACCAGCTGGTGGCGTCCCGCCTCTCGGAGCCGCTGCCGTCCTTCGACGACTACTACCCGTCGATGCAGTCGCACTACGAGTCCCTGCGGGGCGCCTGACCCGCCCCTACCCTGCTGCGGTGGATCGATATCGAGCACTGCTGATCGGGCCGACCGACGGCACCTGGCGGATCACCGTCCCCCACGCCGGCGAGGCGGTGGTCACCACACCCCGCCTGGCCGACTTCGAGGCACGCCGCCTGCTGGGCCTGTCCGCCGATCACGACGTGGAGCTGATCGGCCCGGCCGGCACCCCGGTGTACGTCTTCGACATCCTGTTCACCGACGTCCGCGATCCCGCCCTGGACGTGCTGGCCTCGGACCCGCCGGCGGGCTGCTGGCTGGACCCGCCGGCCCTGCACTGCGCCCGCCCCGGCCTCAGCCGCCTGGCCGCGATCGCCGACCTGGCCGCGGAGCTGCGCATCGGCTACGGCCTGGAGGCAGGCGACCTGGGCTTCGAGCGCTTGTGGGAGTGGGCGGGCCCGCGCGAGTGGGGCGAGCGGATGGTCGCCCATCTGCTCCTGATGGCGGTGCAGCGGGCGCGCTGGCTGGGCCTGCCGGAGGAAGCCCTGACGTCCTTCGTGCACACGGCCATGCCGTAGGCTCGGCGCCGCGGTAGGCCGTAGTGCAGAGGTCGTCACACCAGCTTGCGTAGATGGAAGACGCCGGTTCGAATCCGGTCGGCCTACCGCCTTCCCTCCCTTCGTCCATCGCCTGCTTTCCGCCGTTCCCCTTCGCCCCCTCAATCCCCGGAGGTCGACGAGCCGTGCTCACCACGCTGCGCCGAGACATCCCGCAGTGGCGGCGGATCCGGGCCGAGGCCCTGCCACCGCACGTGGTGGAGGCGGCGGCCGCGGCCCGTTCGGCCGGCGACTGGCGGCGGGCGGCCGAACTGGCCCGCACCGAGGTGAGCATCGACCTCGAAGCCACCCGGCAGCGCTTCGGCGGCGTGGCGGCGGACGAGCTCGAGGACGACCTGCGCCACCTGTGCCTCGACCTGCTGTGGTGGCACCTCCCCCGGCACCGCGGCGGCATGACCACTCTCCACCCCCGCGTGAGCGCGGTGCTGGCCCCGTCGGCGAACGCCGATGCCGGCCCTCTGCTGCGGGTACGCCTGCCGAAGTCCCCCGCCGGCCCCCAACGCCTGCGCCTCGACGTGACCACGTTCGGCGAGCTGGAGAGTGAGCGCTGGTACGTCGCGCCGCGGTACACCTGGGACGTCCGCGAAACACTGCGCCTCCGGTCGGCGTGGGGCGGCTCGCCGACCCGTCTTCCGCTGCTCACCCCCGACGGTCGCCCGCTCCCCCCAGACCAGCTCGGCGTCGGCGACGACGAGGCGTCCAGGACCGAGCGCGTCTACCTCCGGCTGGCCGCCGGCGACCTCGCGGCCGCCTGGGAGGAGTGCGGCTTCGACGTGACGGAGGTCGACCCGGAGGCGCTCCAGCAGGGCGGCGTGGGCCCGGCCTGCCCGATCGGCCTCGCGTCGGACGTCCGGGCGGCATCGAGGGTGTTCAACACGAGCCAGGTCAACACCCTGTACGGCGCCCGCCTGGACATCGACATCCCCGACACTCCGTCACCGTGGCGCGAGCCCGCCTCCGGCACCTCGGACGCCGATCCGCCCGACTCGACCGCGGCGCACCCCGGTGCTCTCTCCGCCGTCGGGGCCGACCTGGGCGACTACCTGGAGATCCCGGTCCGGCTGGCCACGGACGGCGTGCCGGCCGACCTGATCCTGATCGCCGCCGGCCACCGCACCCCGGGCGACCTGCACCCGCTGATGCGAGCGGCCCTGTTCCCGTCGGCCCCGGCCAACCCGCCCCGCACGCCACCACGCCCAGCCGCACCCCCGACGGCCCAGGTCCGCTGCCAGGGCACCTGGCACACCGTGACGATCGCCGACCGCAGGCTGCGGATGGAGCACCACACGGACGCGGAGGTGCAGCGCGAAGAGACCCTCCGCGCCCTGGGCGGCACAAGCACGGGCTGCTTCGCGGTCCAGCTGGCCTGGACGACGGGCACGGGCCGCCTGCCGCACACGTTCTCGGCAACGGTCCGCGAGGTACGCCACCGCATGCAACACGGCGACACCCCCTGGCTCCTGGAGGGCCTGCGGGAGGGCGTGATCGACCCGCTGATGCGCGACTCCAACGGCTGGTCGCTGCTCCACATGGCGATGTGGGTCGACTTCCGCCAGGTGGTCCGGGGCCTGCTCCAGGACGGCGTACCAGTGGACGCGAGAGACAAGATCGGCCGCACCCCGTTGTACCTGGCGGCGATGAACGGCGGCCACCCGGACTTCATGCGCCTGCTGCTGGACTGCGGCGCCGACCCGAGGGCAGAGACGGAGTACGGCGCGTACCCGTCCTACATCGCCAAGCACCGCAACGACTGGCAGGACCTCGCCTTCCTGTCCCAACTCTGAGCCTCGGGTTCCGCGCGCGCCGCGGCTGCCGGGCTCACTCGCCGGTGTAGCCGACCGCGGGCGACCCGGTGGCAAGGCGGACCTCGTAGCCCCACCGGCGCAAGGCCTGCACCACCTTCGCCGCCCCGGGCGGGTTGGACGAGTGGACGTGGACGACCCCGATATCGAACGGCCGCTCCTCGAACGCCGCCCGCTCCAACATCTCGACCACGGGCCACACCGTATCCGCGCCGCCCCCGCCTTCCGCGCCGCCGAGATCGTGGTCCAGCCACAGCTCGTCGATCCGCTCACCCCGCAACCGCCCCAGCAACTCGACGGCGGCCGCGCTGCTACGAACCACCTCGGCCGGACGCCCGTCCACGAACGACCGCAGGTCATCCACGAGCACCACCAACCCGCGCCGGCTCACCAGGGTTACGCCTGCTGGGGTTGCGCGACGAAGGGGTCCAGGGCACTGCGCAGGAGGTCGTCGTCGTTCTTGTCCAGGGTCTCGCCGCTCCACGGTTGGAGGAGCTCGACGGTCTCACCGCTGTGTAACGTCACGGCCACCCGGACCGGGACGCGCTTCAGGATCGTGGCGCTGGCGATGTCCTCGTACGCCACGAAGCGGTGGCGACGGGCCAGCTCGTCCACCGGGGCCGACTGGAGGATCTGGAGCAGGCGCTGCTTCCCGTCGTCGGTCTTCTTCGGGCCCGGCACCAGGAGCAGGCCGTTGTCCAGGATCAGGACGTCGAAGTGGTCCTTGCCCGACTTCATGTTGGCGATGCCGCCCAGGACGTCGGCGCCCACCGCAGAGGCCTGGGCGGACTGCTGGCGGGCCGCGGTGACACTCACGCCCAGGTCCATCAGTCGCTGGCGGGCCGCCGGCACCCCGGACTGGTTGGCGGCCAGCTGGGCCAGCTCGCCGATCGGCATCGGGGTGCCGTCGGCGGCGACGAACTCGGCGCCGCTGCTCCACGAGTGCTGCCAGCGGGCGCCGGAGCCGGCCCGGGCGGCCAGGGCGATCGCGGCGCCGATGTGGCCGACCAGCGCCTCGGGCAGGTCCTCGGCGTCGGCGTGCGGGGCCACCGCCCGTGCCAGGTCGGCCGCGCGGCCCCGCTCGACCAGGTCGAGCACCAGGCCCAGGTCGCCCTGCGGCGCCTGACCCAGCCGTGCGGCGGCGCGGAAGAGCACGTCGGCCTGCCGCTGGGCGTTCGCCGCGATCGCGGCGTCGGTGAGCTCCTCCCACGGCAGCAGGGTGCGGCCATCGATGGCCAGTTGCTCGTGCTGCAGGCGTGTCGCCAGGCCGGCCGGGTCGCGCAGCAGCACCGCGGCCGGGCGGTCGTCGGGCGCCACGCCCGAGTCGGCCATCGCCTCCATGGCCCGGATGCGGTCGGCGATCGGCGGGTGCGAGTCCCACCGCGAGCTCTCGCTCGGCGGCGCCTCGGAACGCAGCTGGGCCAGCTCGCCGGCACGGCCGCGCAGCAGCTCGGGGAAGCCGCCGAAGACGTCGCGGGGCGCGAGCCTCGCGTCCCAGCCGATCGTGACGTACTTGCCCACGAAGAAGTCCCACGCCGCGTCAACGACGGGGAGGTCGCGCATCGCGCGGACCGCGGTGCTGCGCCCCGCGACGCGCACGGAGAACTCGTCGGCCTCGTACTCCATCCGGCGGCTCACGGCCTGCTCGACGAGGATGTAGACCCGCGCATACAGCATGAAGAGGCGCCCGACGAGCGTCGACGGGCCGATCTGGGCCACTGTCTGCACGATCGCCATGCGGCCACGGTGGGCGAGGGCGCCGACGCGGGTGTGGCTGCCCGAGTAATGGCCGAGCTCGTGGGCCAGCACCGACCGCAGCTGCCCGACGGTGAAGGCCTGGATGAGGGGCATCCCGATATACATGATGCGCCGCCCGCCGACGAGCCCCAGGAGCCTGGTGTGCTCCGCGACGGCCGCGTTGACCTCGGGCACCAACCGGATCTCGTCGGGCGCGCGGGTGCCCACCTGCGCGGCGAGCGTCCGCGCGGTGTCCCACAGCTCCGGCGCCGCCTGCGGCTGCACCTCCACGCCGGACGGGTCGTCCGGCTTCGCCCGCACGATCTTCCAGAAGGCGACGGCCAGGCCGACGGCGGCGGCGATCGTGACCCAGCTGACCTTCCCGGCCGCCGCGCCCGCGTGCTCGCGCCACATCCAGACCGACAGCCAGCCCAGGCCCACGATGACGCCGATGGCCAGCAGGTAGAAGCCGGCGAGCAATGCGACCGAGATGGCCGCGCGAATGCTGGTTTTCACTGGTCTGCTTCCCCCGGTGCGATGAGTGGACCGATTATGCGCGTCTCGCTCGAAGATCGTCTGCCCCGATTACGGCGAGTGTTCTGCCGACTACAGGAGACTTTCGGGGGTTTACCATGAGCCGCGTCACGTCATGGATGACGGGGAGGTTCGCGGTGAGCGGCTCGGATTGGTTGCAGTCCCGGATCGACACCACCGTGGCGCACCCCGCCCGGCGCTATGACTACTGGCTGGGCGGCAAGGACAACTTCGCCGCCGACCGCGAGTCGGGCGACGCGATCGCCGCGAAGTTCCCGGCCATCCGCACGGCGGTGCTGGAAAACCGGCGGTTCCTGCGCCGCACGGTGACCCACCTGGCCGGCGAGGCGGGCATCCGGCAGTTCCTCGACATCGGCACCGGCCTGCCGACCGCGAGCAACACCCACGAGGTGGCGCAGTCGGTCGCCCCCGAGTCGCGCATCGCCTACATCGACAACGACCCGCTCGTCCTCGTGCACGCGCGGGCGCTGCTGACCAGCGCGCCGGAGGGCGCGACCGCCTACGTCGACGCCGACGTCCGCGAGCCCGACAAGATCCTCGACGACCCCGACCTGCGGCGCACGCTCGACCTGTCGCAGCCGGTCGCGCTGATGCTGCTGGCGATCCTGCACTTCGTGCCCGAGGAGGACGATCCCTATGCGATCGTCCGGCGACTGCTCGACGCCCTGCCGAAGGGCAGCTACCTGGTGGTGTCCCACGCGACGAGCGACTACCTGCCGCCGGAGCTGGTCGCCGACATCTCGTCGGGCCGCCACGGGCGGGGCCGGCTGCGCACACGGGCCGAGGTCGAGCGGTTCTTCGACGGTCTCGAGTTAGTCGCGCCGGGCGTCGTGCCGCTGCCCGACTGGCGGGCCGAGGGCGAGCCCCAGCCCCGCCCGACGGCCGACGAGGTCGCGATGTATGCGGGCGTCGCCCGGCTCGCCTGACACCACGGCACCTCATCGCAGCGAGGCGAGGCGAGGCACCTCCAGCCGCGCCCAGCCGCAGCGCTCCAGGTAGCGACTCGTGGCGGCGCGGCAGGTGCGCAGGATGCGCAGTGGATCGCCGGACACCGGCCCAGCCATGCCCAAATAGCCACGAAAGCGCACCTGAAGCGAATCGTAAGCGCACCCCGGCAAGGTTATTGGTGTCAGCCGGACAGCGAAACGCAAGACGACACCAAGGAGTCCCGATGCGGAAGCTCATCAACTCGACCTACATCACGCTCGACGGGGTCATCGAGAACCCGGCGTGGACCACCCCGTACTTCGACGAGGAGGCCATGGAGTTCGCCGGGATGCAGACCGACAACGCCGACGCGCTGCTCATGGGCCGGGTCACCTACGACGGCATGTCCGCCGCCTGGCCGCTGCGGGACGAGAGTGACCCGACCACCGGCGCCGCCTACTTCAACCACGTCAAGAAGTACGTCGCCTCGCGCACCCTCACCGACCCGCAGTGGAACAACTCCGAGGTGCTCCAGGGCGACCTGGTCGAGGAGGTGCGCAAGCTCAAGGCGCAGGATGGCAAGGACATCCTGCAGTACGGCTACGGCTCGGTCACCACGCAGCTCATCAAGGCCGGCCTGGTCGACGAGGTCCGGTTCTGGATCTGCCCGGTCATCGAGGGCGGCGACAGCGTCAGCACGCCCCTGAAGGACGTGAAGGCGGCATTCGAGCTGATCGACACCCGCGTGCACAAGAGCGGCGTGATCATCGTGTCGTACCGCCCGAAGGCCGCCTAACCGGCCGCTTGGTCAGAGGTGAGCAGGGCCCGGGCCTCGCCCGGGCTCAGCCGTCTTCCCTCATCGATCAGCGAGGCCAGTCGAGCGGCACCCAGCGCCGCCGAGAGCCGCGCCGACACCTCGGCGATCGAGTCCTGCTCGGCCGGCGACGCCGGCGCGTCGAGCGAGTCCCGGGCCGCCGCCGCGGCGCCCAGCAGCCGGGCCGCGATCGCGGGATCCGGTGCCGCCGAGGCGACGCCCTCCAGCGCCCCGGCCGCGTCCCGCGGCCAGCCGTGCAGGACGGCCAGGTCGAACGCCTCAAGGTGCAGCCGCAGCGCGGCCGCCGGGTCGCCGAGCTCGGCCCGCGCGAACCCGAGCTCGACCAGCACCATCGGCAGGTAGAGCGCGGGCCGCGGCTCCCGCCGCCCCGCGTCGGCGAGCCCGCCGAGGTGCTTCACGGCCAGGTCCAGCTTGCCCGAGCGCCGGCACGCGAAGCCGAGCGACAGTTCCGCGAACACGACCGCCGACGGTGCCCCGTGCTCGACGACCAGCGCGTACGCCCGCTCGGCCAGCGCGACCCCTTCCGAGTAGGCGCGGGTCTGCACCGCGATCCAGGCCAGCCAGGACAGCTTGCTCCCGACGTCGGGCCACAGCGCCAGCTCCTCGGCCCAGCGCAGCCCCTCCCGGTGCAGCGCCGCGGCCCGCTCGTGGTCGCCGCGCATCTCGGCCAGGCCGCCGAGCCAGTCGTTGGCCTGCAGCCGGCCCCACCGGTCGCCCAGTTCCGCGAACAGGGCGGCGCTTCGGGTCGCGGCCTCATGCAGTACCGCCAAATCCCCCGAGGCATGGGCATGCATGGCCCGCGAGGCGAGCACCGCCGCCTCGGTCCACGGTTCGTCCGGCGCCTCGGGCAGCAGCCCAGCATCGAAGGACGTATGTGCCAGGAACCACGTCGCCCGCGGGGAGGCATCGACCAACGCCTCATCCAGGGACACCACTGGGTCGCCCTGCAGCAGCGCGAAGCCGGCCCGCCACGGCGCGGCGGCGGCGACCTCGGCCGGCGAGCCGTCCGCGGCGAGCGCGCGGCGGGCCTCGGTGAACCGGCCGCGGAGAAACCAGTACCAGGTCAGGGCGTTGGCCAGGCGCAGGCCGCCGCCATGGGCGAGCGCCGCGCGCAGGTTGCCGGTCTCGGCGTCGAGCCGGGCGAGCCACTCCTGCTGCTCGGGCCCGCGCAACCGCGGATCGGCCTGCTCGGCGAGCTCGGTGTAGTACGCGGCGTGGCGGGCCCGCACCTCGTCGAGGAGCGCGAGCCGTGGCAGGCAGAACGCGGCCACCGTCTCCAGCAGCCGATAGCGGCCACCGCCGACCACGACCAGCGAGCGGTCGACCAGCCGCGCCAGCGCGTCCGGATCGGTGCCGCAGACCCGCTCGGCGGCCCCGGGCGTGCAGCCGTCGGCGAACACCGCGAGCCCCGCGAGCACCTGCTGGTCGCCCGGGTCGAGGAGGTCCCAGCTCCAGCCGATGACGGCGGTCATCGTTCGCTGCCGCGGCGGCACGTCCCGCTGCTGCGTCGCCAATGATTCAAGCCGGTCGATCACGCCCTGCACGCCGAACGCGCGGACGCGGGTCGCGGCCAGTTCGAGCGCGAGCGGAAGCCCGTCGAGTCGGCGGCACAGCTGCGCGACGGCGGGCGCGGTGCGCGCGTCGAGGCGGAACCCGCGCTGCTGCGCGGCGGCCCGCGCGGCGAACAGGCGGGCCGCGGGCGAGCGCCGCACGGCGTCGACGTCGTGGTCGTCCTCCGGCAGATGCAGCGGAGGTACCTCCCAGAGCACCTCCCCGGCGATGCCCAGCGGCTCGCGGCTCGTGGCCAGCACGCTGAGCGCCGGCAGGTCCCGCAGCAGCCGGCCGACCAGCGCCGCGGCCGGCTCGATGACGTGCTCGCAGTTGTCGAGCAGGAGCGTCTTCGACAGCCGCAGCGCCGCGACGAGCCGCTCGGTGGCGTCGCCCTCCTCGCGGATCGCCAGGGTGGTGAGGATGTGCTCGGCGAGGTGCTCGTCGCCGGCCGGCAGCGGCGCGAGCTCGACGAGGTGCACACCGTCCTGTGATCGAGCAGCCTCGATCGCCAGTCGCGTCTTGCCGACGCCGCCGGGGCCGATGAGCGTCACGAGCCGCTGCCGCGGCAGCAGCGCGCGCAGCTCGGCGAGCGCCTCGGCCCGCCCGACCAGTTCGTCGAGCCGGGCCGGCAGCGCGTTGCGGACGATCGCGGCCCGCGGCGGGGGGCTCAGCCCGGCGTCTTGCCGCAGGATGCGCTGGTGCAGCGCGACGAGCTCCGGCCCGGGGTCGAGCCCCAGCTCCTCGGCGAGCCGTTCGCGCAGGTCGGCGTAGCTGTCGAGAGCCTCCGCCGGGCGGCCGGCGGCGTAGAGGGCGCGCAGGTGCAGTGCGCGCAGCCCTTCCCGCAGCGGGTGCTGGGCGACCAGCTCGGCCAGGTCGGCGGCGACGAGGTCGTGCTCGCCGCACTCCAGCCGGACCTCGGCCAGCCGCTCCAGGGCCACCAGGCGCTGCTCCTTCAGCCGGGTCGCCTCGGCGCGGCAGAACTCCTCATCGGCGAAGTCGGCGTACGGCTCGCCGCGCCACAGCGGCAACGCCGCCTCCGCCGCCTCGGCCAGGAATCGGTCCGCGTCGATCACGGCTCGCAGCAGGTACCCCGGCGGCCGCGACTCGATCAGGTCGCGGGCGCCCGGCTCGGCGTCGTTGAGGGCCTTGCGCAGCTGCGACACCCGCACCTGCAGCGCGCCGGCCGCGTTGGCGGGCGGGTCGTCGCCCCACAGGTCGTCGATGAGCCGGTCGGCCGAGACCACCTGGTTGCGGTGCACGAGCAGGTCGGCGAGCAGCATCCGGACCTTCGTGCCGGGCACCACCACCGGCTCGCCGGCGTCGGTGGTGACGGCGAGCGGCCCGAGCACCCCGAACTGCACGGCGCCCATCGTAAGCGGACCGAAAGCGCGGCGGCGCATCGTCGCTGCATGGAGCCTTACTTCGAGTCGCACGGTAGCGGCGGCGCACGGCCGCTCGTGCTGATCCACGGCGCGCTGTCCGGCATCGGCACCTCGTTCGGCCAGATCCTGCCGGCCCTCGCCCGCACCCGGCGGGTGATCGCGGTGGAACTGCAGGCGCACGGCCGCACGCCCGACATCGACCGGCCGTTCACCATCGAGCACTTCGCGGACGACGTGGTCGAGCTGCTGGACCGGCTCGGCCTTGACCGCGCCGACGTCTTCGGCTGGAGCATGGGCGCGTCGGTCGGGCTGCGGCTCGGCACCGACCACCCGTCCCGTGTCGGCCGGCTGGTGCTGGCATCGGTGAGCTTCGACCTCGGCGGCGTGTACCCCGGGCTGCTGGAGGGCATCCAGGACCTCCAGCCGGAGCACCTGCACGGTTCGGAGTTCCACGAGGAGTACCTCCGCACGGCCCCCGATCCCGCCGGCTGGGCGAACCTCGTCACCAAGATGAAGGTGCTCGACGCGAATCTCCCGAGCTGGACGGCCGCGCAGATCCGCGCGCTGGAGGCCCCGACGATGCTCGTGCTCGGCGACGCCGACATCGTCACGCCCGAGCACGCGGTGGAGATGTTCCGGCTCCTCGGCGGCGGCGTGCCCGGCGACCTGACCGGCCTGCCGGCCTGCCGCCTGGCCATCCTGCCCGGCACCACCCACACGACGATCCCGCACCGCGCCGAGGTACTCGCCCCGATGATCGAGGAGTTCTTGGAGGAGCCCGTACTGTGTGCGCAGGCAGGGTCGTAGCGCAGAGGTCGTCGCGCCCGGACTCATATTCCGGGAGGACGCCGGTTCGACTCCGGTCGGCCCTGCCCCCGTACTGTGTGTGATGGCAGGGCCGTAGCGCAGAGGTCGACGCGCCGGACTCCAATCCGGGGGACGCCGGTTCGATTCCGGCCGGCCCTGCCCCCGTATCCTCGTCGGGTGGTGCCCGCCTGGATGGTCGAGCACGCGACGTCGCGCCGCCTGGCGGGAGACTGGCGCGGCGCGTGCACCGCGGCGTTCGTCAACGCGCAGATCGACCTCGCCGACATCGCCCGCCGCGATGGTGTCGAAATGGCGTCGGCGGTCGAGAACGAGCTGCGCCACCTGGTCCCCGACCTGCTGCGCTGGCACCTGCCACGGCGCCCGGACGGTTTGTTCCGGGCGGCCCTGTACTTCCCGCTGGCGATGTTCGGCGACCGGCAGGCCCTGATCGCCTCCGTTCGGTCGTGCCCGTCCACTGCGACCACGCCACCCACGAGGTGGTGATGCGCGACGGCACGCTCGCCCTGCCCCACTCCGCGACCGAGATCGACCGCGAGCGCATGCTCCGTGCCCTGGGCGGCCAGGTCCAGGGCTGCGTGGCGGCGTACGACGGCTGGCGCGACCCGACGGTCCGCATGCCGAGCCCGATGCGCACCCTGCGGGGGTCGGTGCTCGCCCTGGTCCACCACGGCGACGGCCCCGCGCTGGCCGCGGCCCTGGACCAGGGCCTCGACCCGCACCTGCGCGACGAACGCGGCCGCACCCTGCTGCATCTGCTCCCGTGGCTGACCGGCGCCGACCTGCTGTCGCGCCTGCTGGCGACGGGCCTGCCGGTCGACGTACGCGACCTGGAGGGCGAAACGCCCCTCCGCTCGGCCGTGGTGCACGGCACCCCGGACCTGGTCCGCGCCCTGCTCGCCGCGGGCGCCGACCCCAACGCCCGCTCCACCGGTCGCTGGCCCAGCATCGCGCGGTCGACGGCCCGCCCGGACCTGGCGTTCCTGCGGCATTCTCTAGAATTCGAACCGGCAGGGCCGTAGCGCAGAGGTAGTCGCACCGTCTTTGCAGGACAGGGGACGCCGGTTCGACTCCGGCCGGCCCTGCCCCTTCTGCCGTCAGGCCGCTTCTTCTGTCAGGCCGCCAGGTACTGGTTGGCGCGGTCGAGGATCGTGCTCAGGACGCGTCCGGTCACGTCGAGGTCGGCCGGCGGCAGGTCGCCCCACAGCCGCTCGGTGATCGGCCCGATCGCGGCGCGAACCTCGGTCCACTGGGCCCGGCCGGCCTCGGTGACGGTCGCGGCGCCTTCGGCGTCGAGCCGCACCAGGCCGGCGTCCGCCAGCTCGGCGAGCCGCTGCCGGGCCGTATCCCCGTCGACCTTGAGCGCCCCGGCGATCTTGTCGGCATCGCCGCCCATGACGGTCAGGGTCAGCGCCACCCACTGCGGCTCGGTGATGTTCCGCCCGGCGAGCAGCCGATCGAGGATCGCGTTGAGGGCCTTCTCGGTCTGCCCGATGACGGCGGTGGTGAAGGTGGTCATGGTGTCCCCCTTGTGACTAGCGTTAGTGACACTAACGAATCTAGGTCGTTAGTGCCACTAACGCAACGGGTACGATCGAAGGCGTGAACGAGCACACACCGGTCGCCCGGCTCAGCAGGCGTCCGACGCGACTGCTGTCCCTGGCGGCGATGTACGCCGACCGCCGAGTGAACGAGCGCCTGGCCACCGCGGAGGCGCGCAAGTGGCACTACGCGCTGCTGGCGACACTGGAGCAGTTCGGCCCGGCCAGCCAGTCCGACCTGAGCCAGCGGACGGGCATCTACCGCAGCGACCTGGTCTCGGTCATCAACGAGCTGGCCGAGCGCGGCCAGGTCGAGCGCGCACCGAACCCGGCGGACCGCCGCCAGAACGTCATCACGCTCACCGAGGAGGGCCACCGCCAGCTGCTGACCCTGGACGCCCTACTGGCCATGGCGGAGCAGGACGTGTTCGCCGCACTGACCCCGGCCGAACGCGACCAGCTGATCGCCCTGCTCACCAAGCTCGTGCAACACCCCTGACCCGGCCACCTGAGCATCACTCGAACGGCAGCAGGTTCCTGCACCGACCGCCCGAGCACCGCTGAAACGCCAGCAGGTTCCTGCAACCGACCGCCCGAGCATCGCCGGAACGGCAGCAGCTCGTCCTGGCTCGGCGTCCCGAGCATCACCCGGACGGCAGCAGCTTGCGGAAGTACCTGGCCGACTCCTCGTAGCCCAGCGCGGCGTAGAACCCGGCCGCCCGCCGCGTAGCGAGCGCGACGAGCGCGCACCCACGCCGCGCGGCCCACCGCTCGAACTCGCCCATCAGCAACCGCCCGACCCCGCCGGCCCGCCGGGAGGGCTGCACGAGCACCTCCTCGACCCAGCCGACCGGCCCGTTGGCGTAGAAGGTCAGATGCCGGAATCCCAGCAGGTAACCGACCGCTTCCCCACCGTCGACGGCCAGCAACAGGCAGGCACCGTCGTCACCGAGCAACGCCGCGTAACTCTCGCGGAACCGCTCCGGCGCGAACGAGAACGACTGCGCCAACTGCTCCGCCAGCTCCGCCACGGCGGCCGCGTCACCAGCCAAACACTCCCGCACCTCAACCACCGCCCGATAATCCGCGACACTCGGGGAAGTCCGCAACGCCCCACAGCCGAGCGATGGTCCGCGCTCAGCGCCCGGCGGACGGCTCCGACGCCGATTCCAGGGCCACACGCGGAAGTAACCGGTCAAGCCGCCGCGGCAGCCACCACGCGCGAGCGCCGAGCAGGTGCATCACCGCGGGCACGATCAGGCATCGGATGACGACCGCGTCCAGCAGCACGGCCACTGCCAGCCCGAGACCGAACTGCTGCAGCATCCGCCCCGGGTCGAGCAGGAACGATCCGAACACCAGGACCATGATGGCCGCCGCAGCCGTGACGATCCGGCCCGTCGTCGCCAGGCCCTCACTGACGGCGCGACCGGCGTCGCGGGTCTGCTGCCACTCCTCGTGCATGCGGGCGAGGAGGAACACCTCATAGTCCATCGAGAGCCCGAACGCGATCGCGAAGATCATGACCGGCACGTACGCCTCGATCGGGCCGGGTTGGGCACCGAACCGGCCGTCCTGGAAGACCAGCGTGATGGCACCCATCGCGGCACCGACGCTGAGCAGGTTGAGCAGCGCCGCCTTGATCGGGATCAGCACCGAGCGGAACACCACGAGCAGCAACAGCGCCGACAGGCCGACCACCAGGCCCACGAACAGCGGCAGCCGCCGGCTTACCGCGTCCGCGAAGTCGACCACCGCGGCCGTGCTCCCGCCGACCAGCAGCGTGGCACCACTAGCCGTCGCCAGTGGCGGCAGCGTCTGCGAACGCAGGCGGTCGACCAGTTCGGCGGTTCGCGCGTCCTGCGGCCCCGCGTCCGGGAAGACGATGATGGTCGACAGGCCGTCGCCGGCCGGCAGTGGCGGGGTCGTGGCCGCGACACCGTCCGTGGACAACACCGTGCGCTCCACGGACGCCGCCGCCGCTTCGTCGCCGCGGACCACCACCACGAGCGGGCCGTTGAACCCGGCGCCGAATCCCTTGGCCAGCAGGTCGTACGCGGCTCGCGAGGTGGCCGACGGCGCATCGGTGCCGGCGTCGGCGAAGCCGAGTCGGATGCCCAGGGCCGGCAGTGTCAGCGCGACGAGCGCGCCGACCGCCAGCACCAGCGAAATCCACGGCCGACGCTGCACGAGCGCCGACCAGGCCCGCCAGCGATCGCCCTCCCGCCGGTCGGCTCGTCCCGGCCGCTGGGCGCGCTGGGCCCGCTTGCGCACGCCGCGCTCGACGCGGCCGCCGACCACAGCGAGCAGCGCCGGCAGCAGGGTCAGCGACGCGACCATCGTCACGAGCACGGTCACCGCGATCGCGACCGCCACCCCCTGCAGGGAGCCGAGCCCGAGGGCGATGAGACCGAGCAGGGCGACGATGACGGTGCACCCGGCGAAGAAGACCGTGCGGCCGGCGGTGTCCAGCGCGGTGCGCGTGGCACCCTCCCGGTCGGCGCCGGTCAGCAGCTCGCCGCGGTATCGCGAGAAGACCAGCAACGCGTAGTCGATGCCGACGCCGAGCCCGACCAGCAGCATCAACGGCACCGTGAAGTCGGCGATGGTCGCGAGATGCGAGGCCAGCGTGATGAGGCCGATCGCACTGCCGACCGCGAACACCGCGATGATGATCGGAAGGCTCGCGGCGAGCAGCGAACCGAACAGGAACACCAGAATCACCAGCGCGGCGACGATGCCGGCGCCCTCGGCCGGGCCGCCCTCGCTCTCCTGCGCGTTGCGGACGGGGTCGCCGCCGAGCTCGACCCGCAGACCGTCACCGCCCGCGGCGCCGGCGGTGTCGATGACGCGGCGCACGTCCTCCACGGGCAGCTGCTCGGACGGCGCGTCGAACACGACCGTGGCGTAGCCGATGGTGCCGTCGCCGGACATCGCGCTCGGGTCGGCATACGGACTGCGCACCGCCGTGACGCGAGGCAGGCCGCGCACGGTGCCGAGCATCGCCTCGACCCGCTCGCGCACCGGCTGCGCCGCGAGACCGTCGGCCCGCTCGACGACGACCTGGACGGTCGCGCCCGCCTGCTCAGGTGCGCGCTCTTGCAGCGTGTCGAGCGCCCGCTGCGACTCCGCGCCGGGCAACGAGAAGTCGTTGCGGAAGTCGCCGCCGACGGTCTGTGCGGCGACGGTGACCGCGGCGAGCACGGCGACCCAGGCGACGAGCGCGAGCCAGCGGTGCCGATAGGAGCGGGCCGCGAGCCGTGTGAAGACGGTGCGGTTGTCCATGTGGTGCGCTCCTTGCCCTCGGCCGGATTCGGTCGCTGGCAACGGTATGGGCGGCGGACGCCGGTCCGCATCGCTCACGCCAGGGATCTTCGGATACCACCGTAGGGGGACCCGAGATCCCTCCACAGAGCGTCGCACCCGACGGCCCGGCTCTCTAGGCTTGCGGCATGGACAGGCGGACGCTGCTGGTGGACGGCGGGATCGCGGGGATCACCCTGGCGATCGCGCTGGGCACGCTGGGCGCGGGCGGCCTGGGGACGCCGAGCCCGCTGGCGACGCCGCTCGACCTCGTCGGGGTCATCCTCGCGATCGTCGCGTCGGCGCCGCTGGCCGCGCGCGAGCGGGCCCCGATGACCGTCTACGCGACCATCACCGCGGGCACGCTCACGTTGCTCGTGCTCAACTATCCGCTCGACTTCCCGCTCGGCGCGGCGATCGCCGGTTACACCGTCGCCGTCCGCTACAGCGGCGTCCCCGATCCGGTCCGGCGGCGTGGCGCGCTGGCCGCGGTCGTCGGGTTCGGCCCGGCCCTCGTCGTCATCTACTCGGTCGCCGGCGACAACCTCTTCGACATCACCGTCGAGCTCACCGCGCTGGGGGTCATGTTCGGTGCCGTCTGGATCGCCGGCGACCGGAGCAGACTGCGTCGCGAGCGCATCGTCGCGCTCGAGGAGCGGGCCGCGCGCACCGAGCGGGAGGTCGAGCGGGAGCACCGGCTCGCCGCCGCCCAGGAGCGCACCCGCATCGCGCGCGAGCTGCACGACTCGGCCGGCCATGCGATCAGCGTCATCCTGGTCCAGGCGGGCGCGGCGCGGCTGCTGCACGAGCGCGACCCGGAGCGTTCCCGGCGGGCGCTGCACACCATCGAGGACGTGGCGCGCGGCACGATGGACGAGATCAGCCGGCTGGTCCGTGCGCTGCGAGAAGACGGGCAGAGCGACCTGACCCCGGCCGACCCGGCGGCGATCGACGATCTGCTGGCCGGTTTCCGAGCGGGCGGACTGTCCCTGACGTCACATGTCGAGGGTTCTTTCGCAGCAGTGCCGCGGAGCGTGGCCTCAGCGGCGTACCGAATCCTGCAGGAAGCGCTCACCAACGCGACCCGGCACGGCGAGGGCAGTGCCGACGTGGCGGTGCGCTTCACGGCCGACGCCGTCGAGATCACTGTCACCAACCCCGCGCGGAGCAGCGCGCCGGTGACGGGCGGCGGCCACGGCATCGTCGGCATGCGGGAGCGGGCGGTGCTGCTGGGCGGCACATTACGCACCGAGCGGGCGGACGGCCGATATCGGCTGTCGGCCCGGCTGCCGCAGCTGGCCGCCGGCAGCGTCGCGGCATGACGAAGCGCGTGCTGGTGGTTGACGACGACGATCTCATGCGGGCCGGGTTGCGGGCCGTGCTGTCCGTCGACGAGCGCATCGTCGTCGTCGGCGAGGCCTCGGACGGGCGGCAGGCGGTCGAGCTGACCCGCCGCGAGGAGCCGGACGTGGTGCTCATGGACGTGCGGATGCCGCATCTCGACGGGATCGGAGCCACCGCCGAGATCGTGGCGGGCGGGTCGGCGGCCCGGATCCTGATCCTGACGACGTTCGAGGACGACGACTACGTGTTCGGGGCGTTGTGCGCGGGGGCGTCCGGGTTCCTGCTCAAGCGCACACGGCCGGAGCAGCTCATCGCGGCCATCCACACCGTCGCGGCGGGCGAGTCGCTGCTGTCGCCGGCCGTGACGCGCACGGTCATCGACCGCATGACCCGCCAGCCGCAGCCGGATCCGACAGCCGGGCGGCGGCTGATGGAGCTGACGCCGCGCGAGCGGGAGGTGCTGGAGGCGGTGGCGCGAGGCCGGACCAACGGTGAGATCGCCGAGCTGCTCAGCGTCGAGGAGTCGACCGTCAAGACGCACGTGAAGCGCATCCTGGCCAAGCTGCACCTGCGCGATCGGGTGCAGGCAGTGATCTTGGCGTACGAGACGGGCCTGGTCCGGCCAGGCGATGCCCAGCACCCCTGAGCCGGCGGCCCGACGACCGGCGGGCGGGCCGGAGCTGCGATCAGCGTTGGCACCACCGCACGACCGAGTCCAGGCAGAGCTGGAGGCAGAGGCCGATGTACAGGGCCAGGCCGAACAGGCCCATGAGCGGGCGGCCGTTGGTGAGGAACAGGAAGCAGGCGATGAGGTTGGCACCGCAGCCGACCAGGGCGAGCCAGCGGCCCCAGCGGCGGCCCTGCCAGACGCCGATGCCGCCGATCGCCTCGGCGGCCGGCACGACGATGGCGGCGACCACGAGCGCGAACAGCCCGGAGCCCTCGGCCTCGCTGCCGTCGAGAATCCTCATCCCCAGCACGACGCCGATCGATCCCAGGATCACAAGCACGATGGCCACGCCCGTCGCCGACCCGGGGCGGTAGTCCACGGGCTCGCGGTTGAACCGGTTGCGGTACTGATCCAGGCGCGATGTCATGACGCCCACGATGCCGACCGGGCATTGCAGTACACATGCAGTCGGCTGACAGGTGGTTGACATCGTCGATGTGAGCGATAACACTCATGACACCAAATATCTGCGCTCACTTCATCCCGGAGTCTTGCCCAGAATGTGAGCGCTAACATCAGAGAGGCCCCCGCCATGGGTTTCTGGTCCGCGCGCCGGCTGCGGCGCACCTTCCTTCCGGGTGCCGCCGCCGCGGCGCTCGTCGCGGCGGCGCTGGTCGCCCTGCCCGGCGCCGCCCAGGCCGCCGGCACGCTGCCCTGTGACATCTACACCAGCGGCGGCACCCCCTGCGTCGCCGCGCACAGCACCACCCGCGCGCTGTTCGGCGCGTACAACGGCTCGCTCTACCAGGTGCGCCGCTGGTCGGACGGCGCCACGTCCAACATCGGCGTGCTGAGCGCCGGCGGCTACGCCAACGCCGCGGCGCAGGACTCGTTCTGCTCCGGCACGTACTGCACGATCGTGCGCATCTACGACCAGACCTCCCGCCACAACGACCTGACGATCGCCCCCGGCGGCGGCGCGAACCCGACCGCGGACCAGGGCGCGAACGCCGCGGCCCTGCCGGTCACGGCCGGCGGCCACAAGGTCTACGGCGTGTACATTTCAGCCGGCAACGGCTACCGCAACAACGCCACCAACGGCGTCGCGACCGGCAGCCAGCCCGAGGGCATGTACATGGTCACCGAGGGCACGCACTTCAACGACCGCTGCTGCTTCGACTACGGCAACGCCGAGACGAACAACATGGACACCGGCAACGGCGACATGGACGCGATCTACTTCGGCACGCTGTGCTGGTTCTCGCCGTGCGCGGGCGGCCCGCGGGTCGCCGCCGACCTCGAGAACGGCCTGTTCGCCGGCGGCGACGGCTCCTGGACCGCGAACACCGGGCGCAGCACCCCGTTCGTCACGGCGATGCTGAAGAACAACGGCACCACGACGTACGCCATCAAGGACGGCAACGCGCAGTCCGGCAGCCTGGCCACCCGGTACAACGGCGCGCTGCCCAGCCAGTCGGGCTACCGCCCGATGACCAAGCAGGGCGCGATCATCCTCGGCATCGGCGGCGACAACAGCAACGGCTCCGTCGGCTCGTTCTTCGAGGGCGTCATGACCAGCGGCTACCCGACCGACGCGACCGAGAACTCGGTCCAGGCGAACATCGTCTCGGTCGGCTACAGCAAGAGCGTCACGTTCCCGGTGAACGGCGCCACCTACCGGCTGACGAACCTCGCAAGCGGCAAGGTGCTCGACGCGGTGAACTGCGGTACCGCGAACGGCACCCAGATCGACATCTGGCAGGCCCTGGGCAACACGTGCCAGCAGTGGCGCTTCAACAGCGTCGGCGCCAACAAGTGGACCGTCACGAACGTCAACGCCAACAAGGTCCTCGACGCCGTGAACTGCGGCCTGGCACTGGGCACGGCCACCAACCTGTGGCAGTCGCTCGGCAACCTGTGCCAGCAGTGGGCGGTCATCCCCGCCGGCAACGGCCGCTACGAGCTCGTGGTCGAGAACAGCGGCATGGTCCTCGACGATCAGAACTGCGGCACCGCGAACGGCACGAAGGTGCAGCTCTGGATGTGGCTGAACAACACCTGCCAGCTCTGGGCGATCGCACCGTAAGCCGTAGCACAGGCCTGGGGCGCGGTCACATGGCCGCGCCCCAGCTCCATCGTCAGTCCAGGTCGGCGGCGGCCGGTGGGGCGCTGTCCGACCAGCGGGCCTTGAGGATCGCCCGGTACGAGTTCCGGACGCCGTCCGTCCACGACTCCTGCGCGAGGGCCTCACCCGTCGCCGGGTCGATGACGAGCCGCTGCTGGCCGACCGCGCCGAAGTCGCCGCGCCGGTTGTACCCGACCGCGACCCCGCCGCGGCCCAGCGCGTCGGTCACCGGGCCGAGCACCTCGATGCCCGGCAGCTGGGCGAGCATCCGGTAGGCGGCCGCGCGCACCGGCGCCGGGACCGGCAGGTCCAGCACGAGGCCGGCGCCGGAGTAGAAGAGGAACTCGTCGCGGTTCTCCCCCGAGCCCTTCTCCGCATACCAGTCGAGCAGCCGCGCCTTCAGCGCACCCGGCTCGGCCGGCAACGCCGCGAGCTGCGCCGCGGACCGGGGCAGCCCGGCCACGAGGAAGTTGTTGTCCGCGGTGTGTCCCTGCATCGGTCGTACCGTCCAGCCGCCGGACGATCCGCGAACATACGCGACGGTGGGGTCGCCGGCGCGCGTCGCGAGCCACTGCTCGTCGGTCACCTTGGGCGAGCCGTGCTCGGCGCGCACGACCCAGTAGCGCCCGCTCTCGACGGCCTTCGCGTCGTTGTGCTGCGCGGCGACCAGCAGCAGATCGGTCGGAGCGGCCGCCGCAGACGACGCAGGCGGCGAAACGCTGACCACGCCGGGAGCCGAGGGCCGCAGGGCGACCGCCGCCGTCACCGCGGCAACCGCGGCCAGCCCGGCCCCCGCCAGCACGAGCCGCCGCGCCGGGGTGCGCCGGCGCGCGGCCGGCCTGGGGTACGACATGATCATCGAGACGTCGTCGGGCGTCGACTCGGCAGTGAGCCGGCTCGGACGCGCCTCGGCTAAGGAACGCATGATCTTGCTCATCGGCTGTACTCCTGCGTCGGTTGGGCGAGCGGTGTGTGACGAGCCGACCCGGCGAGCGCCTGCTCGAGCCGCTTCCGGGCGCGGTGCAGCCGGACGAAGTAGGTGGCCGTGGAGCAGCCGACGACCTTCGCGGCCTCACGGGCCCCGAGCCCGTGCCAGGCCACGAGGGTCAGCAGCTCCCGGTCGTCGTCGCCGAGCCGCGCGAGGGCGGCCAGCATCGCGGCCTTCTCGGTGACTCCGTCGGCGACGTCGGCCTGCGCCTCCTCCACCCAGGCGCGCATCTCGGTCGCCAGGCTCACCTGCCGCACCTCGTCGCGATACCGCTCCCGGATGACGTTGCGCGCCACGCCGAGCAGCCACGGCAACGGCACCCCCGGCACGGCGTCGAGCCGCCGCCACACCACGAGAAACGTGTCCGCGACAACGTCATCGGCAAGGTCCCGCCCGACGCGGCTGACCGCATAGGCATACACCCGCGGCCGATACTCCGCGTAGAGCGCGGTGAACCAACGACCTTCATCGGGATGCTTCACAAGCTGCACTCCTCCAGCGCCGAGAATCTCTCGTCACGAGGTAATGCGCGAAGCCCCGCGGTTCTTACAGGGCCGGTCCGCCCGGTCGCCTGACTCATTCCGGGTGCGGGATGTGCGGGGCCAGGCTCACCCGCGAAGTGATGGACAGCTTCCGGTACACATGGCGCAGGTGGTAGTTCACCGTGTGCTGGGAGATGCCCATCCGGCGGGCGATCTGCCGGTTGGTCAGCGCCGAACCCGCCAGGCGGGCCACATCCCGCTCGCGGTCGCTCAGCGCGGCCCAGCCCGACAACGGCCGGTCGGGGGAGACCACCGCCACGACCACCGTCTCCCCCGCCGACTCCAGGTCGTACACCAGCACGGGGCGCAGGCCCGTCGCTTGCAGGCCGCGCAGCAGCGTCTCCGCCAGTCGCTCCATCTCCGCCTCCAGACTGCCGAGTGATTGCTGGAACTTACTGGAATATACTGGAACCATGCAAGGGTGAGGACATCAGCCGAACGACCCACCCGTTCCGGGTAAATATCGGGGATTGCTGGAAAATGCTGGAGCGCGGTAGGGTCGCGAACGTGGCCGATGACGCTGAGGAGCTGGAGCGGCAGATCGAGCCGCTGCGGGTCCGCATGCGCGAGGCGGCCGCCGCCGGCGACCGCCCCCAGGTTGCCATGCTCAAGGCCGAGCTGCGCGCGCTCGAAGAGGCGTGGTACGACGCGCTCGAGGCGATGACCCCCGACGACGGCCAGCCCGCCGGGTCGCGCCTGGTGCCCCTGCGCGAGCAGGTCCACAGCGCCCTCACGCTGCTCGCCGTCCCGGCCGCGCCGAAGCTGGTCGCCCAGGTGTACAACGCCTGCTACGGCGGCGACATGCGCGGCGAGAAGCTCACCAGCCTGCGGCGCGACGAGGAGCGCTCGTTCCGCACCGCGCCCTTCGCAAGGCCGTACTACCTCTGCGCCGCGCTCACCGCCGACCGCCTCGCACCCGTCCGCGGGCTGCTGGCGGTGTCGACGTGGGAGCTGGAGCAGCGCATCGTCGGCGCGCTCAGCCCGCGCGTCGACTTCCTCACCGCCGCGGTCAACATCGCCCGGCACGCGGAGCGGGTCGAGGTCGACCGCGCGACCGCCCGGCTGCTGTGGCTGTTCGCCGAGAACATCCCCGGGGCGGCCGACGGGATCGGCTCGACCAAGCCCGCCGCGGTGATCCGCGCCGCGGAGTCCGAACTCACCACCCACGCCGCAACCGACCGGTCGCACCGCGAAGCGGCCGCCGCCCGAGCCCGGACCCAGCTCGACGACGCGGGCCGCCTCTTCGGCAGCACCCTGAAGCCGGTGGAGGAAACACAGCGATGACCGGTTCCGGAGCGAAGCGGAGGAGGCCGGTCATCAGGGGCTCAGCGCGGAGGGCAGGCGGCCGGAGCGAAGCGGAGGACGCATGACCAGTGCCGACCAACGGCTCGACCACCTGCGCGGCCCGGTGCCGCCGGTGCCGCACAACGCCCGCACGATCGCCGCGCTCACCACCAACCCCGCCTGCTCCCGGCGCGCCGTCATGGACGCGGCCGGCATCGACAAGCGCCGGGTGGCCGCCCGGGTCGGGTTCCCCCCGCCGTACGGGCAGTCGCCGTTCGCGATCACCCGCACCCGCGCGTTCGAGGCGCAGGTCAAGGCCAACGGCTGCGCCGAGCTGCTGCGGATGCTGCGCGAGGTGCTCGGCCTGTCGATCCCCGAGGTGGCGTACATCGACCTGGAGGAGGCCGGCGGGAACGCCTCCCCCGAGATCCGCCACGCGCTCGCGCGCCAGAAGCTCAATGCGGCGGACGCGGAAGGCACCCTGTTCGACCATCCGCTGCTGCGCCTCCCGGTCGGCGGGCGGCAGGTGTACCTGGAGCCGGACCTCATCGCGTTCCGCTACGAGGGCACCTTCTACATCATCGAGATCAAGTCGTTCGCCGTCATCGACGGCCAGGCCGACGGCGGCAAGGTCGCCGCGGCCGCGGTGCAGTCGGCGGTCTACGTGGTCGCGCTGCGCCGCCTGCTCGCCGACCTCGGCCAGGACCCGGAGCGCGTCTCGCACGAGGTCGTCCTGGTCAACCCCGAGAACTTCGCGAACCACGCCGTCGCCACCAAGGTCGACGTGCGCCGCCAGCTCACCGTGCTCGACCGGCAGCTGGCCCGCATGAAGCGCATCGACACGCTGCTGGCGCCGCTCGACGACGACCTCACGTTCGACCTGGTGCCGGACCGCGACGGCAGCCCGACCCGCCCGGAGAGCGAGCTGCGGGACGCGCTGCAGCACATCACGGCCCGCTACTCCCCCGACTGCCTGGCGATGTGCGAGCTCTCGTACTTCTGCCGCGACGAGGCCCACGGCACCACGCACGCGCTGGGGCGGTCGGTGAGCGAGGAGCTCGGTAGCGTCGAGCGGATCGACACCGCGCTGGCCCTGGCCAGCGGACGGCTGGCTCCCTCCGTGGAGCAGCATGAGGCGGCAGGTGTACTGCGGGCAGCCCTGCGCCTGCGCAACGAGTGCTTCGGCCTGCCGGCATGACGTCGCTCACCTCCCTCGCGCGCGCACTGGCGGCCCGGGACGAGACGGCCCAGCGGCTCACCACCGTGCGCCACACGCACGTCGCCGGCCGCCCGCTGGTACTGATCCCGCTCGCACTGGCTGGCGAGGCCAACGCCCCGCTGGCGGCACTGGTCGGCGACGATCCGGCCGCGCCGCGGCTGCTGATCGTGCCGCAGCCACGCAACCGCGACCAGCGGTTCGCGTTCGCGGCGGCGCTCGGCCGGCTGGTGGTGTCCTATGTGGACAGCTTCGCCCGCCACCAGGAGGAGCAGCGCGGGCGCCGCCGGTTCACCGACGCGCCACAGCTCGTCGTGCCCAACCCGGGCGGCGTCGAGTTCGTGCGGCTCTTCGGGCGCTCGACCCGGCTGCGCCGCATCTACGGCGAGTACGCGGTCGACCGGATCGTGCCGACGTTCGGCCGGTGGCTGACGTTCTTCGCGGAGCGGGCCGAGCACCCCGGCTCGGCGCTCATGCTCGCGCTGACCAGCGAGCTCGGCGCGCACTGGGCGACCGGGCAGAGCGCGGTCGAGGACGCCAACCTGGCGGCGCTGATGGCCTGGCTCGACCCGCCGGCCGGGGTCTCGCCGTTCGAGGCGGCGCTGGAGGCCGAGGACACCGAGCGCTGGCCGCCGGCCGGCCCGGCGACCGACCCGGTGTTCGACAAGGCGCAGCTCGAGCCGGCCATCAACCGGTACGCCCGCAGCGACGGCGCCCCCGCCGCCCGGGCGCAGCTGGAGGCTGCGCTGGAGAGCCAGCTCGCGCCGACCTGGCGGCTCATGTGGCGGGGCCTGGAGCTGCTGCGCGCGCTGCCGCCCGGCTCGCGGGTCGAGTCGCGCTGGGCCGAGGACCGCGACGCCTACACCGACTACGCCGGCTACCTCGCCGGCGAGAACCCGCTGCCCCAGCCGCGCCGCGACGGGGCCGTCGCCGCGGCCCGCCGGCTGGCCCGGCTGGAGCGGGCCCAGGCCCAGTACGACGCGCAGCGGGCGCTCGACGACCCCCTGGTCATGGCCGAGTACCGGCTGGCCGGCGAGGCGTTCGCCGGCGAGGTGGTGGCGGCCGAGCCGGACCGGATCGACGCCTCCGGCACCCGCCGCAAGCTGCGGCCGCGCATCACCGTGCGCACCCGGGACGGGCTGCGGCTCGGCGTCGGCGCCTCGGTGCTCTCGCCGGCCCGGCCGGCGCAGAAGGCGGAGCTGCGCGAGCTGACGCCGACCGCCGCCGGCCTGGAGGTACTGCTGGAGCTCACCGGAGGCATGGGCCGCTCACACCAGGCCCCGGCCGGCAGCGTCCCCGCCGTCGGCGAGTGGGTCACCTACAGCACGCTGACCGACGCGTACCAGCCCGGCGGGCAGTTCCCGTCGGCCGCCGACACGCCGTGGACGCACGGCGGCCCGCCCCCGCCGCCGGAGCCCACCGAGGAGGACGCCGTGGAGGCCTGGTCATGACTCAGGACATATTTCCCGCGGTGATGGCGGACCTGTTCGACGGGCCCGCGCGCGGGGTCGTCGTCGACTCGCCGCCCGGCGCCGGCAAGTCGACGCTGGTCGTGCGGGCCGCGCGGCACATCGCCGCGACCGGGGATCCGCTCGCCGTCGTGGCCCAGACCAACGAGCAGGTCGACGACCTGGTCGCCAACCTGGCCGCGCAGGCGCCGGAGCTGCCGATCGGGCGGCTGTCGGCGCAGGGCTACGTCCCGGTGGCACGCATCTCCGGCCGCCCCAACGTCCAGGTCGACTCGGTCGTGGCCGGCCTCGGCGGATGTGCGGTCATCATCGGTACGGCGGCCAAGTGGGCCACCCTGACCGAGGGCTCGTGGCCGTGGGCGATCGTCGACGAGGCCTACCAGATGCGCTCCGACGCGCTGCTGCGGGTCGCCGGCCGGTTCGAGCGCACGCTGTTCGTCGGCGACCCGGGGCAGCTGGATCCGTTCTCGACGGTGGAGACCGAGCGCTGGGCCGGGCTGTCCTGGGATCCCCAGCTGAGCGCGGTGGCGGTGCTGCTGCGCCACAACCCGCACCTGCCCGTGCACCGCCTGCCGGTGTCCTGGCGGCTGCCGGCGACCGCCGCGCCGGTCGTCTCCGAGGCGTTCTACCCGTTCACGGGCTTCACCTCCGGTACCACTGCTGAAGAACGATCGATGGCGTTCGCCACCCGGGCGTTCGGCGCGTCGCCGCTCGACGCGACCCTGGCCACCGCCGCCGCGAGCGGGTGGGCGCTGCACGAGCTGCCGGCCAGGCACAGCATGCGCACCGACG
The DNA here is from genome assembly GCF_022095675.1 of Dactylosporangium sp. AC04546. Classification (GTDB taxonomy): domain Bacteria; phylum Actinomycetota; class Actinomycetes; order Mycobacteriales; family Micromonosporaceae; genus Dactylosporangium. The sequence goes on from NZ_JAHYSG010000011.1 coordinate 106,792, forward strand.
CCGAGGTCGCCACCGCCTGCGCGCTGCTGGCCATGCGGCTGGTCGAGCGCGGCGCGGTCGCCGTGTCCGAGAAGGCGCCCGGTGGCGCGCCGGTCGGGCCGCAGCGGATCGCGATCGGCACCGCCCACCGCGACCAGGCCGCCGCCGTGCGGCACTACCTGCCGGAGCACTCCGGGATCACCGTCGACACCGCCAACCGGCTCCAGGGCCGCGAGTACGACGTGACCATCGTCTGGCACCCCCTGTCCGGCCGCCGCGACGCGACCGCGTTCCACCTGGAGGCGGGCCGGCTGTGCGTGCTCGCCTCCCGGCATCGGCACGCGTGCATCGCCGTCGCGCGGGCGGGCATCTCGGAGCTGCTCGACGCGCACCCGTCGACCGGGCGGATGTACCTCAACGAGGTGGTCAAGTTCCCTGACGGCTGGGAGGCCAACCAGGCCGTGATGAGTCACTTGGAGCGCCATCGGGTGGTCGCCGGCGGCTAGAGTCGGCGGGGTGGCCGGCGACTTCCGCGACAATCTCGCGCAGCTGCTCAAGGCGCGGTTCCCCGTCCTGTACGTCGAGTCGTACGAGGAGCAGCGGGTCCTCACCGAGGTCGGGCGGGTGGCCGGCGACACGACCCAGCTGCGCACGCCGCGGCCGGTGTGGACCTGGTCGGCGAGCGACGGGCTGGTCCAGCCCGACGGCACGCCGCGGCGCGGCACCACCGAGCCCGAGGCCGCGCTGGAGGCGATGCTGCGGATCAACCAGCCCGCCGTGTTCGTCTTCATGGACCTGCACACGGCGCTGGGCAGCACCGACCGGCCGGGCAGCCCGGTCGTCGTGCGGCGGGTCCGCGACGCGGCGGCGGCGTTCAAGGCCGGCGACGCTCCCCGCACGCTGCTGCTCGTCTCGCCGGTCCTGCGGCTGCCGGTCGAGCTGGAGAAGGACGTCACGATCGTCGACTTCCCGCACCCGACCGAGGCCGAGATCCGCGCCCTGCTCGAGTCCATGATCGCCGACAACGCCGCGTCCGGGCGGATCCGCATCGACCTCGACGACGCCGGCCGGGAGCGGTTCGCGAAGGCGGCGGTCGGCCTGACGCTCCAGGAGGCGGAGAACGCCTTCGCCCGGGCCATGGTCAACGACAACACGCTCGACATCAGCGACGTCTCGGTCGTGCTGGAGGAGAAGCGGCAGACGGTCCGCAAGTCCGGGCTGCTGGAGCTGGTCAACACCGGCGTCGACCTGGGCGACGTCGGCGGCCTGGAGAACCTCAAGCGCTGGCTGGCCAAGCGGGACAACACCTGGCTGGCCGCGGCCACGCGGTTCGGGCTGCCGGCGCCCCGCGGCGTGCTCATCACCGGCGTGCCGGGCTGCGGAAAGTCGCTGACCGCGAAGGCCGTCGCCGCCGCCTGGGGCCTGCCGCTGCTGCGCCTGGACGTCGGCCGGGTGTTCTCCGGCATCGTCGGGTCGAGCGAGGAGAACATGCGCAGCGCGATCCGCATCGCGGAGGCCACCGCGCCGTGCGTGCTGTGGGTCGACGAGATCGAGAAGGGCTTTTCGTCCTCGACGGGCGACTCGGGCACCACCTCGCGGGTCTTCGCCACGTTCCTCACGTGGATGCAGGAGAAGTCGAAGGCGGTCTTCGTCATGGCGACCGCGAACGACATCGAGCGGCTGCCGCCGGAGCTGCTGCGCAAGGGCCGCTTCGACGAGATCTTCTTCGTCGACCTGCCCACGCACGCCGAGCGCGCCGCGATCTGGCGGCTGCACGTGGCCAAGCGCCGGTCGCTCACGCTCGACGACGCGGCGCTACGCGAGCTGTGCGACCTCAGCGCCGGGTGCTCCGGGGCGGAGATCGAGCAGGCGGTGATCGCCGGGCTGTTCGACGCCTTCGCCGAGCGCCGCGAGCTGCGCCACGACGACCTGATCCAGGCCACGGCCAACACGGTGCCGCTGAGCGTGACCCAGGCCGAGCGCCTGACCACGATCCGCACCTGGGCCGAGACCCGAGCGGTGGCGGCCACGGCGGCCGAGGACTGGGACCTGGGCGGACCGGAGCGCGGACGTGCGGTGGAGTTCTAAGGTTCTCCTATGAGTGTGTCGTTGATTCTCGTGCCGCTCGCCGTGGCCGCCGTGAGCGCGGCGCACGGGCTGCGGGCGGGCCGGGACGAGCAGAACCGGGTCGTCTGCCAGGTCCAGACCCGGATGCGTGACGCCCAGCTGCTGACCGCGGCCCTGCACGACGCGGGCGCCGTGGTCACCGGCGCCGACCCCTCCGCCCAGGAGCTCAGGGCCGAGTGGAGCGGCGTGCAGGCCCGCTTCACGCGCGGCACCGACGGCATCTGGGCGGCCCACTTCACCGGCGCGGTCGACGAGGAGCGCGCGGTCGACATCGTCCGGGCGATCGACGCCGCGTACGGCCGCCAGGTCCAGCAGGCCGTGCTCCGCCGGCTGCGCGAGCGCGCCCCGGCGGCCGGCCTGCGGCTGGAGTCGGAGACGGTGACGCGTGCCAACGAGGTGCGGATGGTGTTCGCGGTCGAGGGAGGGGCATGATGGCGGACCGCCCGCGCATCATCGTGACGGTGTCCGGCGACGGTACCGTGAGCGCCACGACCGAGGGCGTCTACGGCGGCGCCTGCCTCGACTACATCGCGCTGCTGGAGGACCTGCTGGAGGCCCGGACGGTCACCAGCGAGTACACCGCCGACTACACGCGCACCGCCGCCACCCGGGTCCAGACCGTGCAGCAGGACCAGGACATTGACCGCGCCTGAGCCACCCGCCTGGGGTGCCTCCGACACGAGCTGGGGCGGCCCCGCGCCGCAGTGGGGCCCGGTGGACTCCGGCCCGGCCGTTCCTGGCGCGGCTGATCGGGGGCAGACGGGTCTCGGCCCGGCGAGCCCCGGCCCAGCGGCCTGGAGCGGCGTTGGTTCCGGCCCGGCGGCCTGGGGCGGCGTTGGTTCCGGCCCAGCCGCCTGGAGCGGCGCGCCGCATGCCGGTTGGGTCGTTCCTCCTCAGCCGCAGCCCACCCAGGCGGCCCGGCTGGGCTGGCGCATCAAGCACAGCTGGTGGCTGCTCTTCGCGCTCCTCGGCGTCGGCTGCCTGTCCGGGGTCGGCTTCCTCTACATCGGCTTCCGCGCCCGCCGCCCGTCGTGGTGGGTGCCCGGCCTGGTGTACATGGCCCTCGCCTGGGCCGGCTTCGTCACCGTCGGCGCGCTTCCGATCGAACATGTGCTGACCGACATCGGCTTGGCCGTGTACCTGCTGTCCTGGCTCGCCAGCATCGTCCACGCCGGACTGATCAACTCGGCCTGGCTGCGCTGGCGGGCGAACTACGTCCCGTGGTACGCCGCGCCCGTGGGCCTGGTCCCGCCGCCGACGTGGACGTCGCCGACGGCCCCGCTGGATGTCAACACCGCCACGTATGAGCAGTTGGCCACGCTCCCCGGCGTCGGCCCCGAACTGGCTCACCGCATCCTGGTCGAGCGTCAGACGCGGGCAGGCTTCGGCAGCGTGGAGGAGGTCGCGCTGGCCCTGAGTATCCCGCCGCACCAGTTCGCCGGCCTGCGCCACCAGTTGACCTGCGTCCCGCTCGACCACGAGGCCTGGAAGGCACCATCCACGACCGAGCACGAGCCGCCGCCGACAACCCCCGGACGCGTCATGGATGTCTGACCCCGACCAGATCCCGCGACCAGCGGCTGACCCGGACCGGGTGCCGCTCGCCCGCTTTCTCGCGTCGACCGTGGCCGAGGGGCCGGGCGTGCGCACCGCGGTCTGGGTGCAGGGCTGCTCGATCCGCTGCCCGGGCTGCTTCAACCCGCACATGTGGGGCTTCCAGCCGGCCGAGCCGGTGACCACGGGCGACCTCGCCGCCCGCATCCTCGCGGCGGGCACGGAGGGGCTGACCCTGCTCGGCGGCGAGCCCTTCGACCACGCGGCCCCGCTGGCCCGGGTCGCCGCCGAGGTGGGCGCGGCTGGCCGCTCGGTCATGACGTTCAGCGGGTACACGACCGCGCAGCTCCGAAGGGCCGCCGCCGGCGGGCGCACCGACGTCCAGGCCCTCCTCGACGCGACCGACCTCCTGGTCGCGGGGCCGTTCCTGGCGGATCGCATCGACGCGGTACGGCCGTGGGTCGGCTCGACGAACCAGGAGTTCCTGCTGCTGACCGACCGCTTCCCGGCGATGCTAGACGCCGTCCGGGCCACGCCGGACCGCCTGGAGGTCACGGTGGCGGTGGACGGCAGCGTCGCCGTGAACGGCTGGGCCGACCCGGAGACGCTCGACGCCCTGCTCGCCGATCTCGATGCCCGCCGCCGGGGTGGCATCCAGCGGCCTTGATGGGCGTGGAAGCGCTCCATAACGACGCCGAAAAATGCCCCAATGCGCCGCCATCCGGGCGGCTCGCAGGCCCGGCGCGAGATCGATCCCTCCAGGCCATAGCGCTGAGCGGATTCACACGGTAGAAACATCCAACGGAGAGAGCGCTCTCACACCGCTCGACTTCAGATTCAACACCCTGTCCAAAGAACGCTGCCGCCCAGCGGAGAGGACGAACCGCATGTCGACCCCTACCCAGGGCCGCCACGGTCCAGCTAGGTTGCGCCCCGGGCGCCGGCTCATCGGCCGGGCCCTCGCGCTCAGCCTCGTGCTGACGACCGTCGCCGCCGGCACCGCGACGGCTGCCGCGGCATCCCCGCCACCCTCCGGCGGCTCGACCTTCGGTCCGAACGTGACCGTGTTCGACCCGAGCATGCCGGTCAGTGAGATCCAGGCGAAGCTCGACGCCACCCACGCGGCGCAGGTCGACGCCGAGATGGCGCCGAACCGCTACGCCTTCATGTTCAAGCCCGGCACGTACGGCACGGCTGAGCAGCCGCTGCAGATCAAGGTCGGGTACTACACCGAGATCGTCGGCCTCGGCGCCTCGCCGACGGACGTGCTGATCAACGGCAAGGTCGAGGTGTACAACCGCTGCCTCGCCGACGGCGGCACCAGCAACTGCCTCGCGCTGGTGAACTTCTGGCGCGGCCTGTCCAACCTGTCGATCAACATCAACTCGGCGGGGCAGGACGGCTGCCGCGGCTCGGCCAACTTCTGGGCCGTGTCGCAGGCCGTGTCGATGCGCCGCCTCAACATCAGCGGCGCGAACCTGTCGCTGATGGACTACTGCACGGCCGGCCCGCAGTACGCCAGCGGTGGCTTCATCGCCGACTCGAAGCTGCCGTTCGTGGTCAGCGGCTCGCAGCAGCAGTGGCTCACCCGCAACTCCGAGGTCGCCGGCTGGTCCAACGCCGTGTGGAACCAGGTCTTCTCCGGCGTGGTCGGTGCTCCGGACGAGTCCGGCTTCCCCGCCACGCCGTACACGACCCTGGCCACCACGCCGGTCAGCCGTGAGAAGCCGTACGTCTACGTCGACGCCAAGGGCAAGTACTTCGTCCGCGTGCCGTCGGCGCAGAAGAACACCAGCGGCGTCTCCTGGGCCAACGGCATGACGCCCGGCCGCAGCATCCCGCTGTCGGACTTCTACGTCGCGAAGCCGGGCGACTCGGTCACCAAGATCAACGTCGCCCTGGCGCTGGGCAAGCACCTCCTGCTCACCCCGGGCGTCTACGACATCCCGCGCAGCATCGAGGTCCGCTGGCCCAACCAGGTCGTCCTCGGCCTGGGCCTGGCCACGCTGACCGCGGTGAACGGCTCGATCCCGCTCGACGTCGCCGGCGTCCCGGGTGTCGTCATCGCCGGCGTCGCGATCGACGCCGGGACCAAGGAGTCGCCCGTCCTGCTGCGCGTCGGCAAGGAGCACGGGCTCAACTTCAGCGACCCGAGCAACCCGACCACGCTGTCCGACGTGTACTTCCGCGTCGGCGGCCCGCACATCGGCAAGGCCGACACGGCCCTGCAGGTGAACAGCGACAACGTGCTGATCGACCACACCTGGGTGTGGCGCGGTGACCACGGTGTCGAGGGCTTCACCGAGGGCGTGAACGGCGACACCCAGCGCTGGCGGACCAACATCGGTCGCTACGGCGCGGTCATCAACGGCGACAACGTCACCGCGACCGGCCTCTTCGTCGAGCACTTCCAGAAGTACAACACCGTCTGGAACGGCGACAAGGGCACCACGATCCTCTACCAGAACGAGCTGCCCTACGACCCGCCGACGCAGGCCGACTGGATGAACGGCAGCGTCGAGGGCTACGCGGGTTACAAGGTCGGCGACAAGGTGAAGACGCACAACCTCTACGGGGCGGGCGTCTACGTCTTCAACCAGAACAACCCGTCGATCCACACCGAGAACGGCTTCGAGGTCCCCAACAAGCCGGGCATCAAGCTGCACCACATCATGACCGTCAACCTCAGCGCCGGCATCATCGACCACGTCGTCAACGGCGTGGGTGACGCGGCGGACACCACCAAGATCGGCCAGCCGGTGTTCATCACCGACTACCCGGCCCCGTAAGACCCCTGAAAGAACGGCGCGGGCCGGGGCGTACTGCCCCGGCCCGCGCTGCTTTTTTGTCGTCAGGCGCTGACGATCGTGGGCGCCGCGGCCCGCTGCTCGGCGGGCATCAGGATCCACAGGATCGGGTAGATCAGGATCTGGCTGCCCGGGATGGCCAGCAGGATCAGCAGGAAGAGCAGCCGCGCCGGCCACGGGTCGATGCCGAACCGGCGGCCGAGCCCGGCGATGACGCCGCCCAGCAGCCGGCCCTCGGTGGGGCGGACCAAGCCGTGCTGACGCATCGTGCCGTACACGGTTTCCATCTCGATTCTCCTTGTCGTCTTGCTCCTCTTGGGATGTATCGAGCATGGCTCCGGGGACGTCCTAGACGCATCGGGGACCGACCCCGCTCTTGACCTCAGGGTTCAGCTGTAGTCGAGCGAGTAGCTGTTCGTGGTGAAGTTGGCCCGGCCGGCGGTGCCGGTGAGCTCGAAGCCGAACTGCGCGTCGCCGACGGTCACGTCGCCCCACCAGCCCTGCGTGCGCAGCCAGTTGAGCACCGCCAGGACGTCGATGGTGCCGGCGTTGGTCTTGCTGGTGCGAACGAACGAGAAGACCGCGTTGCTGCCGTTGGAGCCGCGGTAGACGTTCCAGGTATGGCCGCCGACGCTGACGTTGCGGGCGTTGGGCACCGCGCCGTTCGAGTCGTAGGACTCGGCGATCGGCCCGACGGCGCCGTTCTGGTTGCACCAGATCATGACCTCGTAGGCGTAGTTGTTGGCCCAGATGTCGTACGCGGTCGCGTAGTCGCCGTCGCTCGCCACAGTCACGTTGAACGAGCTGCGCAGCGAGCTCAGGGAGCTCAGGGTCCGGTTGAGGATCTTCGACGTGTGCGGATACGCCTTCACGCCGCTCGTGCGCGGGTGCTGGGCGACGACGCCCCAGTTGGTGCCGGTGCGGGCCCAGATCGTCTGCGGCCCGGCGCCCGAGCCCCAGATGTTGTTCCGGACGGTGTACCCGCCGTTCGTCCAGGTGTCCCACTGCCCGCTGGCGACCCAGACGGCATCGGAGGGCACGCCGGTACCGCTCGGCGGCGGGGAGCTGGACGCGCTGCGCGACGGCGTCGGGCTCGTGGTGCTGACGCTGCCGGTGCAGGCGGTGCCGTTGAGGCTGAACGCCGTGGGCACCGGGTTGCTGCCGGTCCACGAGCCGTTGAAGCCGAACGAGGCCGTCCCGTTCGTCGCGATCGAGCCGTTGTACGACGCGTTGCGGGCCGTGACCTGGGCCCCGCTCTGGGTCACGGTGGCGCTCCAGGCCTGGGTGACCTGCTGGCCGGCCGAGTAGGACCAGGTGAGCGTCCAGGCGCTGACCGGGTCGCCGAGGTTGGTGATGGTGACGTTGGCCCCGAACCCGCCCGGCCACTGGCTGGCCACCGAGTACCCGACCCGGCACCCGGCCGCGGCCGACGCGGGCATCGCCACCACGACCCCGGCGGTGATGACGGCGACCGCCGCCGCGATGGACAGCGCTAGATGACGTCTGAGCATGGCCGCATCCTTTCGGCACGAGAGTCGAACCGCTTCGACGCCGGAAGCTAGCGCCATGCATCGATGGTCGTCAACTTCGAGGAAAGGGGCGCGCGGAGCGGGCGTGAAAGTTACCGGGTTAAGGTTCGGCAGTGGGCACGACCGCGTACGTCGACGGCATCGCTTTCTGGGAACCCGGCGAAGCGGTGGCCGACATGTTCTGCGTGCAGGTACGCGTGCTGGAGCGCTGGATCCGCCGCTCCAGCGGCATCGTGGGCCCCGAGTCCGACGAGATCGTTGTCGACCCGCTCAAGCTGCGCGAGTTCCTGGTCTTCCAGCTCAACGCCTGGGCCCGCACCAGCTCACCGTCCCTGAAGGCGATGCTGCAGGGCACCGTGCAGGTCCTCGCCGCGCTGGACGAGCATCTCAACGGCCCGCTGCGTGAGCTGGGCGCCGTCCCGGAGATCCAACGCGGCCGGCTCGCGGCCGTCTCGCCCAGCACCCTGCGCCCGGCGCCGTGGGGCCCACCGACCGCGGCCGATCTCCCGCAATCGGTGCGCTTCGAACTCGCCACGATCGTCCAGGACCTGGTCCGCGGCTGGTACAAGACCCTGGAAGAGCGCCTCGGCAGCGCCGGCTGGCCGGCGGACCGCCTGCGCGAGGTCGTCGAGTCGTACGCGATCCCCCTGCTCATGCCGCCCCAGCGCATCCCGCCGGACCTGATCAGCACGGTCGAGGACGGGCGGCGGACCAGCCTGATGTCGCTGTGGGACACGGTGTACGGCGTGTCGCGCCTGCGCCTGCAGGTCGTCCACGACGAGCAGGGCCACCGGGTGACGTGGCTGGGCTTCGGCGACCCGCCTGGCTGAGGGTTTTCGCACCCGTTTTCGCGACCGCCTAGCTGAGGTCCAGCCGGGCCAGTTGGGTCCGGCTGGATACGTTGAGCTTGGGGAATGCCCGGTACAGGTGGTAGCTGACGGTCTTCGGGCTGATGAACAGCTGCGCCCCGATCTCGCGGTTGGTCAGCCCGGCCGCGACCAGCCGGACGATCTGGAGCTCCTGCGGCGAGAGCGCGGCCGCCGCGTCGCCGACCGACACCGCGGGCTGCTCGCCCGCCGCGCGCAGCTCGGCCCGGGCCCGCCGCGACCAGGGCTCGGCCCCCAGCCGCTCGAACAGCTCGGCCGCCGTCCGCAGGTGGGTGCGCGCCTCGGTCTTGCGGCGGTCGCGGCGCAGGCGTTCGCCGTAGGCGAGGTGCGTACGGGCCGCCTCCCAGGGACGACCACCGCCGCCCACCGCGGCGGCGAAGAGCGCTTCCCCGCCGCCGGGCGCGAGCAGGGCGCGGCAGCGTTGCAGTACCGAATCGGCCCATGGAACGCGGGCAGCGTCGGCCCACTCGGCGAACCGCTCGCAGGCGGCCTCCGCCGTGGCCCGGTCGCCCGCGCGGACGGCGGCCTCGACCTGGTCCGGAGCGAAGTACACCGCCTGGATCTGGTGACGGACCGGGCCGGCCAGCGCGGCGGTCAGCCGCTCCGACGCCTCGGCCGCGCGCCCCTGCCCGAGGTCCAGCAGCGCGAGCGCCCATTCCGCCCACGCCAGACCGTTGGCGATGTGGTTCGTCTGGTACCGCACGTGGCACCGCTCCGCCAGCCGCACGCACTCGCCGGCGTCGCCCCGGGCGGCGGCGATCCAGGCCAGGACACCCTCCAGGTATCCGGCCCGGTTGGGCTGGCCGGTGTCGGCGGCGAGCTGCAGCCCTTCGGCGGCGGTGGCGACGGCGTCGCGGAACCGGCCCAGGTACAGCTCGGCGGCGGCGAGCGTCACGTGTGCGAGCGGCAGCCAGCCGACCGCCCCTTCGGCGCGGCTGCGGGCGGCGACGGCGGCGGCGATCTCGCGGCTCGCCTCGAAGTCGCCGACCAGCCCGGCGACGAACGCCGCGTTGAGCCGCAGGTTGGGCGGCCCGATGTGGGCGTCGGCGACCATGCGGCGCATCTCGGCCAGTCCAGCCGCGGGCCCATCGACCAGCAGCCGCGCGGCGCCGGTAACGGCGGCGACGGCCGGATCGAGCCCGTCCTCCTGCCGCAGCCCGAGCTTGTGGAGCAGCTCGGCGGCCTCGGCGACCCGCGGCGGATCGCTGAGCTGCCAGGCGTTGCGGGCGGCGTCGACGAGCATCAACCCGGCGGCGACCCGATCGGTACCCGCCACGGCCGCGGCCCCGGCAACGAGATGCTCATGGGCGGAGGCGGCGGCCCCTTCGTCGAAGGCGAGCTTGGCCCGCAGCTCGTACACACGAGGCGTGGCGAACCCTTTCGGCAACCGCTCAAGCACGGCATGCGTCTGCTCCGGCCGCCCGGCCTCGTTGGCGGCCACGGCAGCGGCCACGAGCCGGCCGGCCCGGCTGGCTTCGGTAACGCTGAGCTCGGCGGCCCGTTCGAGGGCAGCGGCCGTGGCCGCGTACCCTTTCCGCCCCCGGGCCCGCTCCGCCGCCCCGTCGAGCGCACGCGCCACAGCCTCATCGGGCCTGGTGGCGGCAGCCGCGAGATGCCAGGCCCGCCGGTCGGCGGCATCGGGATCCCCAGCGCCGTCGGTCGCCGGAGCGCCACCCTCGAACCCTGCGGTCTCCCCCAGCGCGGCGGCCAGTGCCCGGTGGGCGGCCAGGCGGCGGTCGAAGGTCGTGTGGCGGTAGGCGGCCGCCCTCAGCAGCGGGTGCGTGAACGCGATCCTCCCGTCCGCGACCTGCACCAGCCCGGCCTCCTCCGCCGCGGCGAGCGCCGCCGCGCCGAGACCGGCGATCTCCAGTGCCCGCAGCACGGTGCCGAGATCAGCGGCCGCGTCGGCCGCAGCGATGAGCAGCGCGGTGCGGGCCGCCGGCGGCAGCCGGTCCAGGCGGGCCGCGAACGCCGACTGGATCCGGTCCGGCAGCGGCAGCGGGCGGCCGTCGGCCGAAGAGCCCGTGCGGGGTAGCTCCCGCAGCGCCAGCGGGTTGCCGGCACTCTCCGCGACCACGCGGCGGCGGACCGCCTCGGGCAGGCCCGGCGTACTGGCCTCCACGAGGCGCTCAGCGGCGGACGGGTCGAGGCCGCCGAGGCGATGGGAAGCCAGGCCGGCCGGGTCGAACTCGTCGCGGGCGCCGAACAGCACCGCCACCGCCTCGGCCTGCAGGCGGCGGGCGACGAACCGGAGCGCCTGGGCGGAGGCGCGGTCCAGCCAGTGCGCGTCGTCGACGACGCACAGCACCGGGCGGTCCTCGGCCAGCTCGGCGAGCAGCGACAACACGGCGACGCCGACGAGCAGTTGGTCGCCGCCGGCCGCCGGGCCGGTGCCGAGCGCGGCGCGCAGCGCGGCGGCCTGCACAACAGGCAGCGCCGCGACGCGGTCGAGGGCGGGGCGCAGCAGCTGGTGCAGGGCCGCGAACGGTACCTCCGCCTCGGTCTCCACACCGGCGCACCGCAGGACCGTCATCCCGGGCGCGGTGACCGCCGCCTGCTCGAGCAGCGCGGTCTTGCCGATCCCGGGGTCGCCCAGGAGTACCAGCACGGCACTGTGTCCGGCGCGGGCCCGGCCGAGCACCTCGCCCACCAGCGCCTCATCGGCGTCGCGCCCAACCAGCATGTCGCGCCGAGCGTACCCCTACGGGCCGCACCGGTCATGTGTCCGGTACCGGCGGCAGGCGCGGATCCATACGTTCGCGACATGCCAGTCGTTCAGCTGCACGCCGTCACCCGGCGGTACCCCAACGGCGTCACCGCGCTCGATGCGGTATCCGTCGGGTTCGATGCCGGTACATTCACCGCGGTCATGGGCCCGTCCGGCTCCGGCAAGTCGACGCTGCTGCAGTGCGCCGCCGGCCTGGACCGGCCGACCGCCGGGCGGGTGAGCATCGCCGGCCAGGACCTGTCGGGCCTCGGCGAGCGGCGGCTGACCCGGCTGCGCCGCGACCGGATCGGGTTCGTGTTCCAGGCGTTCAACCTGCTCCCGGCGCTGACCGCGCGGCAGAACGTCGGCCTGCCGCTGCGGCTGGCCGGGCGCCGGCCGGACCGGGACGCGGTCGAGCAGGCGCTCGCCGCCGTCGGGCTGGCCGACCGGGGCGGGCACCGGCCGCACGAGCTGTCCGGCGGGCAGCAGCAGCGGGTGGCGATCGCGCGGGCGCTGGTCACGGCGCCGGCGGTGGTGTTCGCGGACGAGCCGACGGGGGCGCTCGACCGCGGCACTTCCCAGCAGGTACTGCACCTGTTGCGGGCCCTCGTCGACGAGCGCGGGCAGACGATCGTGATGGTCACGCATGATCCGGTCGCCGCGTCGTACGCCGACCGGGTGCTGTTCCTGACCGACGGCAAGCTGGCCGGCGAACTCACCGGCGCCACCCCGGAGGCGGTCGCGGCGCACATGACCCGGCTGGAGGTGCCGGCATGATCGTCATCGCGCTCGCGACGCTGCGGCTGCGCTGGCTGTCGTTCGTCGGCACGTTCGTCGCGCTCGCGCTCGGCTCAGCGCTCATGGCGGCGCTCGGGCTGGTGCTGGCCACGACGGTGACGGCGCCGGACCGGCCGCCGGCGCGGTACTCCGCGGTGCCGGTCGTGGTGGCCGCCGACCAGACGCTGACGGTGCCGACCTGGCGGGGTGGGTCGAGCGCGCCGCTGGCCGAGCCGCGCGGGGTGCCCGCTTCCGTCGTCGCGGCGCTGCCCGACGCCGTCGTGGACCGGGTGTTTCCGGCCTTTCTGGATGAGGACGGCGTCGGCCGGCCCTGGTCGGCGCTCGGGCTGGCCGGGCAGCGCCTGCTGAGCGGCCGGGCGCCCGCCGCGGATGATGAGATCGCGGTCGATGCCGGGGACATCGGGGCATCGGTACCGGTGGTGACCGCCGGCGGGCTCACGAGGTACACCATCGTCGGGATCGTCTCCCGCGGACCGGAAGCGGCGGTCTTCTTCACCGACGCCCGCGCCGCGGCCCTCTCCCCGCGCGTCGACGCGCTGGCCGTCACGCGGCCGGTCGACGAGGTGCGGGCGCTCGTCGGCGACCGCGCGCTCGTGCTGACCGGCCAGGACCGGGCGCGGCTCGACGCCAGTCGCGCGGCCGACGCCCGCGCCCGCAACAACGCGAACACCGTCGTCGGCATCGCGCTCGGCTTCGCGGCATTCGTGGCCATCTTCGTCGTGGCATCGACATTCGCCTTCGCCGTGACGCAGCGGCGGGCCGAGTTCGCGCTCCTCCGTGCCACGGGAGCGTCCCCGGGTCAACTGCGGAGGATGGTGTACTGCGAGGCGCTGCTGGTCGCCGTCGTCGCCTCCGCGCTCGGCGCGCTGGGCGGCCCGCCGCTCGGCCGGGTGCTGCTCGGCTACGCGGCGCCGTCCTGGATCACCGACCTGCGCTCCTACGACTGGCCACTGTGGACGGCGTTCGGCACCGGCACGCTCGTGGCACTGCTGGGCTCGCTGGCCGCGGCCTGGCGGGCGAGCCGGGTGCGCCCCGGCGAGGCACTGCGCTCGGCGGTCGTCGAGTCGCGCACGATGCCGCTGACCCGCTGGGTGCTGGGCGGCGGGACGCTGCTGTTCGCGCTGGTCACGATGGCGGTGACGGCGATCGGTGACCCGGCGTCGGCGACGAACCGCAAGACGTACATGCCGGTGGTGATGCTGCTCGTCGCCGCGGCCGGCCTGCTCGCGCCCGCGCTGGTCCGCCCGGTGACATCGACACTGGTCGCGCCCCTGTCACGCCTGCGCGGCGCCGCCGCGCTGGTGGCATCGACGGCGGCCACCGCCTCGGCGCGCCGCACGGCGGCGATCGCCGCGCCGGTGCTGGTGACGGTCGGCCTGGCCGCATCGCTGCTGACGGCATCGGCGCTCACCGACACCGCCCGCGTCGAGCTGCGCAAGCCGGCCCGCGACACCGCGTTTCTGGTGGTGCCGAAGGGCGCCGGCCTGGACCGCGGCCTGACGGCGGCGCTGCCGGGCGCCGAGCTGTCGACCCCGACGGCCGTGTACACATTGGAGGGCGAGACGGTCCTGATCCGCCGCCCGGCCGCGGCGGTGACATGGGTCGCCGACGACGAGATCATGGTCGCCGCCGACTGGGAGCTGCGCCCCGGCGACACCGCGCACGTCTGGCTGGCCGACGGCAGCCGCGCCGACCTGCGCGTGACCGGCGTGCTGCCGACCGGCTCGGACGCGGACGCCTACGTCGGCGCGGGCCGCGCGTTCACGGCCCGCCCATCGGTGGCGTACGTCCCGACCGGCGACCGCGCTCACCTGTCCGGCCTGGCGGCCGAGCACAACGCCCGCGTGGTGACGTCCGCCGAGTTCGCGTCACTCGGCGGCGCCGGCAACTCGGCCAGCCGCACGGGCCTGCTGGTGGTGCTGGCGATCGTGCTCGGCTACACGGTGCTGAACCTGGTGAACACGCTGCTGATGGCGGCGCCGGACCGGCTGCCCGAGCGGCGGACGCTGGTACTGCTGGGCGCGAGCCGGCCCCAGGTGCTGCGCACGACGATCCTGGAGGTCCTCATCGCCGTGGCGGTGGGAGTTGTACTGGCGGCGCTGTGCACGGTGGTCTCGGTCGCGGGCCTGTGGCTGGCACTGCTGCGGGTCACGGGGCCGCTGCCACTGACGGTGCCGTGGCCGATCGTGGGCGCGATCACGCTGGCCAGCGTGGTGCTGGCGGCGGTGACGTCAGCGCTGGGGACAGCGGGATCGAGGCGGGCATGACAGCCCGATCGTTCGCCTTCTATGTGATTGGGGTTCGAACGCCGGGGCCGCCCCATGATCGAGGGAAACATCTGGTCGTTATGGCAGCCAGAAGTTTCCCTCGATCATGAAACCCCCACTCGCCGTGATCGCGGTTTGAACGCGCGGCCGCGCTGCCACCGGGGACGGCAACCTGCGCAACCCGCAGTCCGGCAAATGCCTCGACGCCGACGCGTCGGCAACGCGCAGTCCAACCAGACGTGGAGATTCCAGGAGTACAGCATCCTCGTTGTCTTGTTTGTCCGACTTATCCGATATGACAGCAACGAGGTTCCACGCTCATGCGCAGACGAAACATCCTGGCGATCGCCGGTGCGGCCGTTACACTGGCGGCCGCACCGGCGGCGTTCGCCCAACCGATGCCCCAGGCGCCGCAGGCACCGCCGGGGCCGTCGACGCTCTCCGCGATCGGTTCCGAGCAGCAGTTCACCGTGCCGCCCGGCATCACCTCGCTGCACGTGAAGCTGGTCGGCGCCCCCGGCGGCAGCCCGGCCGACGGCACGTTCACCAGTGGCAACGGCGGCAACGGTGGCGCCGTCGAGGCGGATCTCGCGGTGACGCCGGGCCAGGTCCTCTACGTCCTGGTGGGCGGGGACGGCGGCGTCGAGGCCGGTGGGTTCAACGGCGGCGGCGACGGCGGTGTCCGGACCGTCAACACGGGCACGCAGTACGGCAAGGGCGGTGGCGGCGGGGGTGCCACCGACATCCGGACCGTGTCGTGCGCGAGCTCCTGCGCCAACGGCGGCGACGCCATCTCGCGGGCCAGCCGGCTGATCGTGGCCGGGGGCGGCGGCGGGGGCGGCGCGTTCGCCCAGGGCAGCTACGCGTCGACCTCGGGCGCGGCCGGCGGCAACGGCGGGGCGGCCGGCGCGGTCGTCAGCGGCTCGGGCGGCAACGGCGCCGCCGGATCGGACGCCGGCAGCGGCGCCACCGGCGGCAGCGGGGCGGGCGGCGCCACAACCAGCGCGGCGGGTACCGAGGGCACGAGCATCGCCTCCAGCGTCGCGTGGATCGCGGCCACCGCCGGGAACGCCGCGGCCGGCGGCACCGGCGGCGCCAACGGCGCGTCCGCCGGAGGCGGCGGCGGGGGCGGTTACTTCGGCGGCGGTGGAGGCGCCGCGGGCAAGTACACCAGCATGGACAACGAGGGCGGCGCGGGCGGTGGAGGCGGCGGCTCGTCGTGGGCCAAGCCGGGCGACACGTCGAACGTGTCCATCACCGCGGACGCCTCAGGCAGCCCCCACGTGGAGTTCAGCTTCGTCCCGCCACCGGACATCGACCTGGTGATCGGCGGGGTCGACCGCACGAACGGCAGCGGCCGCACGACGGTGAGCCCCGGCGAGGAGTTCACCGTGGCGGGCCAGGGCATGCTGCCGGGCTCGACGGTGACGGTCGAGATCCGCTCGACGCCGAAGGTGCTCGCCACGGCGACGGTCACCGGCGGCGGTACGTTCAGCGCCACGGTCAAGGTGCCGTCGAGCATCGCGGCGGGCGCGCACACGCTGGCCGTGCGGGGAACGGCCGCCGACGGTACCCCGGTCGAGACCACGGTGCCGGTCCTCGTGAGCGGGCTGGCGGTGACCGGCTCGCCCGTCACGTCGATGGTGAAGACCGGCGTCGCGGCGCTCGTCGTCGGCCTGATCCTGCTGCTCGGACTCCGCCGGCTGCGACGTCCAGCGGCCTGATCCTTCGGACTGACCTGTGGAGGGGCTCCCGCGACAAGCATCGGGAGCCCCTCCGCTATTTGGCGAACTGCGCCGGTATCCACTCCGAGAACGCCGGCACGTAGGCCAGCAGCACGATCGTGGCGAACATGACCGCCATGAACGGCAGCATCGGCCGTAGCATGTCCACGATCTTGATGCGGGCGATGCCGCAGCCGATGAAGCAGGCCGATCCCAGCGGCGGCGTGACCAGCGAGATGCCGAACACGGCGAGGCTGAAGCCGGCCTTCGTCATCGGCGGGATCATGGTGGAGCCGATCGCGGCCGCGTCCGCGTTCACCGAGCCCGACGAAGCGGACGAGCCGCTCGGCCGCGCCGGAGCGGTGCAGGATCTCGCCGGTGAGCACGAACTGCGGGATCGCCAGCAGGGTGAACGAGTTCAGCCCGTGGAACACCGCCTGGGACGCGATCGACAGCGGTACGTCGTCGGCGGACGTCTGGATGAGGCCGACCGCGCCGAGGGCGGCCACGATCGGGGCGCCCACCAGGATGAGCGCGCAGATGCCGAGGAAGGCGAAGCCGAAGCTCACACCGCCACCTCCTCCAGCTCGGCGGCCTGGCCCGGCACCTCGGCGCCCCCGCAGCAGGGCCGCGATCTCCACGACGATGTGGGTCAGGCCGAGCGCGCCGCCGAGGGGCAGCGGGAGGAACGCCGACCACAGCGGGATGCCGACCGGCGAGACGACGTCGCGCTGTTCGTAGAGGTAGACGGCGCCGCCGACGCCGATGCAGGCGAGCACCACGCCGAGCACGACGAGCTCGCCGATGCGCAGCCAGCGCCGCGACTTGACGCCGATGCGCCGCTCGAAGAGGTGCAGGGCCACGTACGCGTTGTCGCGGACGCCGATGGCGAAGCCCACGAACGCGACGTACACCAGCAGGTCGGTGGCGGCCTCGTTCGACCAGGACAGTGGCTGCTCCAGCGCGTACCGGAAGGACACCTGCGCGAGGATCACCCCGACCGTGCCGGCCAGCAGGGCGAACATGAGCACGTTCTCGGCCAGGGCCAGCGCGCGCAGCGGGCGGTTCGCGCGCTGGAAGGGCGGCGTGGGGTCGGGTGCGTCGGGGGCCTGCACGTCACGCCCCCGGGAGGAACTTCACCAGGTCGCCGAAGGTGGCGCGGTTCTTGTCCAGCACCGGCTTGACGGCCTGCTGGAACGCGGCGACGTCCACGTCGTCGTTGATCTTCGCGCCCTTGTCTGTGGCCTGCTTCACGTAGTTGTCGGTCTCGGTTTTCCACAGCTCGCGCTCGCGCTGCTCGGCCTCCATGCCGGCCTGGACGAACGCGTCCTGGATGTTTCTTCGGGACGAGGGGTGTCTTGGGGTGTTCCACATCACTGCGCCAGACTGTACTGTGTTCCGTGGTACGGAACATGCTTCTGTCAGATGGAATAGAGGCCAGATGGAGATCCGCCATGCGACGTCACCGGACGAGGTCGAGCGGATGGGCACCGAGGAGCTGCGGGCCCGGTTCCTCGCGACCGACCTGGTCGCCGGCTCGACGGTCCGCCTCGTGTACAGCCACCACGACCGGCTGGTCGTCGGCGGCGTGACGCCCGGCGGGGAGACCGTCGCGCTGCCCAATCCGGACGCGCTGCGCTCGGCGTTCTTCCTGGAGCGGCGGGAGTTGGGCGTGGTGAACGTCGGCGACGGGGAGGGGCGGGTGCTCGTCGACGGCGAGACGTTCCCGCTCGGGCCGAAGGAGGTGTTGTACGTCGGGCGCGGCGCGCGGGAGGTGACCTTCAGCGGCAGCGAGGCCGGCTTCTACCTGGTCTCGACGCCCGCCCACACCACGCACCCGACCCGCGGCGCGACCATGGCCGAGGCCGAGCCGGTGTCGCTGGGCTCGATCGAGGGCTCCAACGAGCGGACGATCTACAAGTACATCCACGCCGCCGGCATCCGCAGCTGCCAGCTCGTGCTCGGCGTGACGGTGCTGGCCCGGGGCAGCATGTGGAACACCATGCCCTGCCACGTCCACGACCGCCGCACCGAGGCCTACTTCTACTTCGACCTGCCGGCGGACCAGCGCGTGGTACACCTCATGGGAAAGCCCGATGCCACCCGCAACCTGATCGTCGCGGGGGGCCAGGCCGTCATCTCCCCGCCGTGGTCGGTCCATTGCGGCTTCGGTACCGCGAGCTATGCGTTCGTCTGGGCGATGGGCGGCGAGAACCAGGCGTACGACGACGTCGAGGTCGTGGCCGTTCAGGATCTGCGGTGACGTCGTTCGACCTCTCGGGCCGGGGCCGCCCGGAGGACCTGGTCGGGGCGGCCGTCTTCCTCGCCTCTCCCGCCGCGGACTACGTCGCGGGGCACGTTCTGGTGGTCGACGGTGGCTGGATGGCCCGGTGAGACTTTTGGCTGGTCGGCCCGGTGGACGGAACGCTGTACCGGATAGGCTGGGCTGGTGACGACCGGGATGCCGAGCGGGTCCATCGACAAGGCCCTGACCGTGCTCGAGGCGCTGGCCGAGCACAGCCGGCTCACGGACATCGCGGCCGCGTCGGGCCTGCCGAAGTCGACAGTCCACCGCATCCTGCAGAGCCTGCTCGGCTGGGGCTTCGCCGTCGCCGACGGCAACGGCGGCTACCTGCCCGGCCCGCGCATCCTCACCTTGGCCGGCCGGGTGATGAGCCGCTTCGACCCGGCCCAGCACGCCCGCGCCGCCCTGCGCGACCTGCGCGACCGCACCGGCATGACCGTGCACTTCGCGATCCGCAGCGGCGACGAGATTGTCTACGTCGACAAGATCGAGGGCCGCCGGCCGTATCAGATGAAGTCCCGCATCGGCATGGGCGTCCCGCTGCACACCACCGCCATCGGCAAGGCCGTGCTGTCGCAGCTGCCTCCGTCCGAGACCGCCGAGATCATCGACCGGGCGGGCCTGACCGCGGTCACCCGCCGCTCGATCACCGACCCGGCGGTCCTGCGCCGCCAGCTCGACGAGGCGCAGGCGCACGGCTTCGCGATCGACGACGGCGAGAACGACGCGGGCATCAGCTGCATCGGCGCCCCGGTCTTCGACCACACGGCGAGCGTGATGGGCGGCATCTCGATCTCCGCGCTGTCCTTCGAGATGGACCTGGACAGCGAGGCCCTGGCCGCCGAGGTGATCAGCGCGGCTCGCGCGGTGTCGGTGGCCCTGGGCGCCCCGGTGACCGACTCCGACACCGAACAGGCCGGCTGACCCCTTTTGACTTCGCTGGAGTGCGACCGCGAGGCCTGACGCTTCCTGTGGGTGCGGAGCGAGGCTCCGCACCCACACTCGTCGTGTTCAGATCGTGATCACCGTCTTGCCCACGAGGGTGCCGGCATCGCTGCGCGCGTGGACCGCCTCCAGTTCGCCCAGCGGAACGCGGTCGGCGACGTGGATGTGGAGCTTGCCCGCGTCGACCCGCTCGACGAGCCCGGCCAGCTGCCCGGCATCCGCCCGGACGTACATGTTGGCGGCCCGCACCCCGCGCCCGTCGTCCCCCACGGCCGGCGCGGTGGTGCTGATCAGCACACCACCGTCGCCGACCAGCGCGGCCAGGGGCGCCATCGCCTCGGGCGGCACGGGGACGAAGTGCAACACGACATCGAAGGGCCCGGCGACGTCGTCCGTCGTGCGTCCCGGGACCTCGGCGCCGTAGCCCCGCACCCGGTCGGCGTTGCGCTCGCCGGCCGTCGCGACCACGGTGGCACCGGCCTCGACGGCGAGCTGGACCGCGTAGCTCCCGACCGCACCGCCCGCGCCGTTGACGAGCACGCGCTGGCCCGGCTTGACGGCGGCATGGTCGTGCACCGCCTGCCACGCCGTGAGCCCGGTGGCCGGGAGGGCCGCGGCGTCGGCGAGCGGCACCGCCGTGGGCGCGGTGGCGAGTGACTCGGCCGGGACCAGGACGTACTCGGCCGCCGCTCCCTGCTCGGTCATCGGCAGCAACCCGACGACCCGGTCACCGGCCTCGAACCCGGCGACACCCTCGCCCAGCTCCTCCACGGTGCCGGCGACCTCGATCCCTGGCGTGTACGGCACCGCGACCGGGAAGACCTGCCGCAGGTAGCCGGCCCGGATGGTCGCGTCGACCGGGTTGAACGCCGTGGCCGCCACGCGCACGAGGACCTGACCAGCGCCCGGGACGGGCCGAGCCACCTCGTCGAGCCGCAGCTCACTGGCGTCGCCGTGCCGGTGGTACCGAATGGCTTGCATCGCGTTCTCCTTCGCGATCCGAAGAGTTGCTTCGAATTCGAAGCACACGACGACTATAGCTTGCTTCAAATTCGAAGCAAGTAGACTTCGGATGTGAGCCCCGAGACAGCGCCGCTGGACGCCGAGCAGCTGGCCGCGTACTTCGCGCTGATGGAGGTCAGCACCCTGCTCCAGCACGCGGTCGACGAACACCTGCGCGCGGACGGCGACCTCAGCAACGTCCAGTTCCAGATCCTGATGCGCCTGAGCGGCGCCCCCGAGGGCCGGCTGCGGATGACAGACCTGGCCGACGGCGTCGTGTACAGCCGCAGCGGCCTCACCTATCAGGCCGGCCTCCTGGAACAGCGCGACCTGATCA
Source organism: Dactylosporangium sp. AC04546 (assembly GCF_022095675.1). Taxonomy (GTDB): domain Bacteria; phylum Actinomycetota; class Actinomycetes; order Mycobacteriales; family Micromonosporaceae; genus Dactylosporangium. The sequence goes on from NZ_JAHYSG010000011.1 coordinate 127,760, forward strand.
CCCGCTCCCCGGCTCCCGACGACGAACGCAGCGTCATCGTGGCGGTCACGGACGCCGGCCGCGACCTGATCGCCCAGGTCCTGCCGGGCCACATCCGGGTGGTGCGCCGGATGCTGTTCGACGCGCTCCAGCCCGGCGACGTCGAGCTCCTCGGCGGCGTGCTGGGCCAGGTCCGCGACCACATGCGCACCGCCCCACCCCGCTCGGCCAGGCCCCGCACCCGGCGCACCAAGCCCTGAGCCCGCAACCCGCCCGGCCGTGCAGGCGGGCGCTGTCCGCGGTTTTTCTCGAAGCTCCCGTGGAAAATCTCTTGGGCATAGCGTCGGATCCGGGGCGAGTCGCTCGTAGAACAGGCGAGAGGCGGCCGGAGGAGTCCGCCGGGGCAGGGGAGTGATGGGATGACGCAGTACTTGATCTCGTTCGATAGCGGCGCGATGGACCACATCTCCGAGGAGGAGCTGCCCGATGTGGGCAAGGTTTCGCACGGAGTGATCCAGGAGGCCGTGAACGCCGGCGTGTTTGTGTTCGGGGCCGGACTGCAAACGCAGAGGGCGAGCATCGTGGCCACGGACGGGATGGTCACCGACGGCCCCTACCCGGAGACCAAGGAGGTTGTTGGCGGGTTCGTGGTCGTCGACGTGGCCTCACGCGAAGAGGCGCTGGCGTGGGCCGCCAAGATCGCCGTCGCGTGCCGCTGTGCGCAAGAGGTCCGGGAGCTCCTGCCCGACCCCGAAACAGACGCGATGCTCCGCCAGGCTGGCAGGCGATGACGACATCCCGGCGACGTCTGATCGGGGACGACCTGCCACGCTAGAGCACGACAGCCGAGCAGGCGCCACCCCGCCGGGGCAGCGCCTGGTCAGCCATCGCGGGTCGGGTCAGGCAGCCGCCGCCTCGGAGGAGCGGGCCGGGCGGATGATCCATAAGGCGGTGCCGTACATCGCCAGGCCCAGCGCGATGAACGCCCCCGCGACCACGTAGCGCCAGCCGCCCGGCATGTACGTCGCGAGGAACCACGAGTGCCGCAGCGTCCCGTTGGCCACGAACACCGCGGCGAGGATGCCCTGCGGGACCAGCGGGATGGCGGCGAACCCGAGGCACCATCCGGCGATCAGCCGCCGCGGCCGGCTCAGCTCGGCGAACCGGGTCGTGACGCTCGGCCGACCCGACGAGCCCTGCGGCTTGCGGCCGGTGCGCATCGTGTCGAGCAGCTCCGGCCCATGCGACCGCAGCCGCCGCTCTGCCAGCCGGCCGAAGCCCCAGTAGTAGAGCGCGCCGGTCACGACGCCGACGAGGACGCCGGGCCAGCCGAGCCACGCCGCCGCCAGCACCGCCGGAATCGCGGCGGCCAGCACCAGCGCGAGCATCAGGTAGGCCAGGCCGGTCAGGCCGCCGTCGTCCTCGCTGGTCCGCAGCGGGTTGCCGGCCCGGCGGTGCGGGTCGGTGCCGGGCACCAGCGCGGTGACCGAGATGAGCGGCACCAGCCCGGCCGCGCCGCCCAGCAGGGCCGGCAGCAGCGCCAGCACCAGCGGCCAGGGACCGCCCGCGATCGCGGTGAGCCCGACGGTCAGCACCAGCGCGATCGGGCCCTGGGTCGAGATCCAGGCCAGCTGCCGGCCGCGGACGTCGCTCATCCCCGGCGTCATCAGCGTCAGCCAGAGCGCGGTGCCGTCGGTGCCGTACAGGTTGGAGGCCATGGCCGCGGCCATCGCGACGAAGATCGGTCCCGCATACGGCAGCATCCCGTCCCAGCCGATCAGCAGCGGGCTGGCGGCGAAGCAGACGCCGTAGGACAGCGCGAACGCCAGCTGGTGGTTGCGCACCAGGTCGCGGGCCCACGTGCGCAGCTCCTTGGCGACAACGGCGCCCTGGGCGGTGGTCGCGGTGATCGGGCGGCGGCCGCGGCCGGAGACCCGGGTGCTGCCGGCGCGCCGGCTCAGCAGCGCCGCCCACGCGCCGAGCAGCGCCAGCACGAGCGCGGCCAGCGCGCCGAGCGCCCACCACTGGCCGCGGACGGCGAGCAGGCCCCAGCCCGACGGCAGATACCACACCGCGTCGGGCGTGCCCGTCGTGTCGAACACCACCATGAACACCCAGATCTGGCCGAGCGCGGCGAGAATCGTGCCGTTGACGAGGCCGGAGCCGATGGCGCCGAGCCGCGAGCGCAGCGTCAGCCCGACCACGGCCACCGACACCTTGGACAGCAGCACGAACACCGCGAGCTGCAGCGCCATGGCCGGCAGGGCGACGAGGGCGTTGACGACGCCGAGCCGCGCGCCGGCGACGAGCAGCCCGAGCGAAGCGACCAGGCTGACCAGCGGCGCGACACCGACGAAGGCGCCGGCCAGCAGGCCGACCGCGAGGCGCCGGGCCGGCAGTCCGAGCATGCCGAAATACTCCGGGCGCAGCGTCTCGTCGCCGCCGCCCATGAACACCGGCCCGAGCATCCAGCCGAGCAGCCAGACCGCGTAACCGGCGGCGAGCAGGTCGGGGCTCACGAACGCCAGGTAGATCGTGCCGGCCGCGAGCAGCAGGCCGAGCACCGCACCGGTGCCGGCCGCCTGCGCCCGCTGGCCCCGGTAGGAGTGGCGCAGGACGGCGATCTTCATCTGCGCCATGGTCAACGCGACAGCCACGACAGCTCCTTGATGCCGGTCCGCTCGCCGCCGACGAGCCCGACGAACGTGTCTTCGAGGGAGTGGGCGCCGCGCACGTCGTCGAGCGGCCCGGCCGCGACGACCCGACCGGCGTCGACCACGGCGACGTGGTCGCAGAGCTGCTCGACGAGTGCCATCACGTGGCTGGACAGCACGATCGATCCACCGCCTGCGACGAACCCGCGCAGGATGGTCTTGATGGTGGCGGCCGAGACGGGGTCGACGGCCTCGAACGGCTCGTCGAGCACCAGCAGCCGCGGCGCGTGCAGCAGCGCGGTGGCGAGCCCGATCTTCTTCCGCATGCCCGTCGAGTACTCGATGATGAGCGTCCGCTCGGCGCCGTCGAGCTCCAGCACGGCGAGCAGCTCGTCCGCGCGCCGGGCGACGACGTCCTTCGACAGACCGCGCAGCAGGCCGAGGTAGGTGAGCGCTTCGCGCCCGGTGAGCCGCTCCGGCATGGCCAGCCCGTCGGGCAGCACGCCGACGAGGGCCTTGGCCTGTGCGGGCGCCGCCCAGACGTCGGCGCCGAAGATCCGCGCGCTCCCGCCGTCGGGCCGCAGCAGGCCGACGGCCATCGACAGGGTGGTGGTCTTGCCCGCCCCGTTCTGCCCGACGAGGCCGAAGAACGAGCCGGGCGGGACGGTCAGGTCGACGGCGTCGACGGCGACCTTGTCGCCGAACCGCTTGGTGAGCGCCCGAATCTCCAGGGCCGGTGTCTGCTGTGGCATGTCATCGAAGGTAGGGATTCACGGCGGCCGACGCAGTAGAGGTGGGTACCGACTTCGGGGTGGAGGTAACTACACCTCGCCCCGTCGATGTCCGTACATCGGCGATGGACGCTCTCCGCGGCGGTATTCGTGCCAATCGTGTTATCGCTAACATGTGCCATTCACAATGCGTGATGACGATCGCATGTGACCGTTAGCATCGATGTCGATCAGTTCACCGCACCGCCAACCGGAGGACTCGATGGGAATGAGAGGACGGGCCGCGCTGCTCACCGCCGCGGCCGCACTCGTCGCCGGCATCGCGATCGCGCCGACGACCGCCCAGGCCGCGACGTCGCAGCCCTGCGACATCTACGCCGCGGGCGGCACGCCGTGCGTCGCCGCGCACAGCACGACCCGGGCGCTCTACGGCACCTACAACGGCGCGCTGTACCAGGTCCGCCGCGCCTCGGACAACACGACCCGCGACATCGGGCTGCTCAGCGCGGGCGGCTACGTGGACGCCGCCACGCAGGATTCCTTCTGCAGCGGTACCTCATGCGTCATCACGATCATCTATGACCAGTCCGGCCGGAACAACCGGCTCACCCAGGCGCCGCCCGGCGGCTTCAACGGCCCGGCCGCCGGCGGCTACGACAACCTCGCCGACGCGACCGCGGCGCCGATCACGGTCGGCGGGCACAAGGCCTACGGCGTATTCGTCGCGCCGGGCACCGGATACCGCAACAACAACACCAACGGCGTGGCCACGGGCGACCAGCCCGAGGGAATGTACGCCATCTTCGACGGCACCCACTACAACGCCGGCTGCTGCTTCGACTACGGCAACGCCGAACGCAACAGCCGCGACAACGGCAACGGGACGATGGAGGCCATCTACTTCGGCAACATCAAGGCGTGGGGATACGGTACCGGGAACGGCCCCTGGGTCATGGCCGACCTCGAAAACGGACTGTTCTCCGGCGTGAACCCCGGCTACAACGCCAACGACCCGACGGCCAACCACCGGTTCCTCACGGCGATCGTCAAGGGCGAGCCGAACCACTGGTCGATCCGCGCCGGCAACGCCCAGTCGGGTGGCCTTTCGACGCACTACAACGGCGCCCGCCCGAACGCCTCCGGCTACAACCCGATGAAGAAGGAAGGCGCCATCATCCTGGGCATCGGCGGCGACAACAGCAACAGCTCGGCCGGCACCTTCTACGAGGGCGTGATGACGTCCGGCTATCCGTCGGACGCCACCGAGAACTCGGTGCAGGCCAACATCACGGCGGCCGGATACGCGCCCGGATCGAGCGGCAACGGCCTGCTGACCCCCGGGACGAACATCTCGCTGCGCGCCACGACGGCCTGCTGCGCCACGCGGTACATCACCCATTCCGGCGCGACCGTGAGCACCGCGGTCGTCACGTCGTCGAGCTCCTCGACCGACAAGTCGAACGCGTCGTGGACAGTCCGCGCGGGCCTGGCCGACAGCGCCTGCCTCTCGTTCGAGTCCCGCAACACGGCGGGCAGTTTCCTGAGGCACCAGAACTATCAGCTGTACCTCCGCGCGAACGACAACACCGCCCTGTTCAAGTCGGACGCGACCTTCTGCCCCCAGTCCGGCAGAAACGGCCAGGGCAACTCGTTCGCGTCCCAGAACTTCTCGACGCGCTACATCCGCCATTACAACAACAACGTATACATCGCGAGCAACGGCGGATCGAATGCCTTCGACGCCACCGCTCTCTGGGCGGACGACGTGAGCTGGGTCGTCACGGGCGCCTGGACCCCGTAGCCCGGGGGTCGCCGCCGCATAGGAAGGCCGGAGGTCGCCGCCCGACGACCCCCGGCCTTCTCCTTCAGAGCTTGCCGGCTCCCGCGCCCCCGGTGACGGACGGTGAGGAATGCGCTTTCCTCTGCAACGGAACCGTGTGCGGCTTTGTTGCAGAGATCGACCGACAATGCATTCCGACCCTTGCAACAGAACGACCGGCCCGCGGCGTGATCCCAGGTGGGAAGGAGGCGGCGTGATCAGTTTCGACGACTACGTGCGCCTGCGCGGCGAACGGCTGGTACGGCTGGCGCGCGTGCTGGTACGCGACCGGTACCTCGCCGAGGATCTCGTCCAGGAGGTCCTAGGCAAGGCGTACGCGCGCTGGGACCGCATCTCGCGCGTGGACGATCCAGACATGTACCTGCGCCGCATGCTGGTCAACAGCCACATCTCCTGGCGCCGCAAACGCTCCTCCTCCGAGGTCGCCGCCGACATCCCGTCCTTCTATCCCGACCGGAGCGACGGGGGGGACATCGGCACCGAGACCGTCGAGCGGGACGCGGCATGGCGGCTCATCGCCGACCTTCCGCCGAAGCAGCGGACGACGCTGGTGCTGCGGTACTACGAGGATCTCGACGACGCGACCATCGCGCGCATCATGCGCTGCTCACCTGTGACCGTCCGCACGCAGGCGATGCGTGCGCTGGCCACCCTCCGGGCCCGGCTCGCCGGGACGCCGGCTCTGAACAGGAAGGGGGGCACGCGGCGATGAACGACATCGACCCGATCTTCGTGTCCGCGCTCCGGGAGCGGGCCGAGGGCGCTGTCCACGTCGAACAGCTGCTCGCCGCATCCCGCCGCCGCGGGGTCCGCCGGGTGCGCACACGCAAGGTCCTGCTCACGTCGGGCGCGGCCGCGGCCGTGCTGGCCGTCGCGCTGACCGCCACGCTGATCCCCCGGCCGCACACGACGCCGCCCCCACCCACGACCACGTCGTCGGCCCAGCCACCGTCCCCCAGCCCGTCGCCGAGCGCACCACCGCTGCACCGCCCGGCCGTGAACTCCACCCTGTCCCCGCTGACCACCACCGGCAAGGTCGGCGAGGGCCTGCAGATCCACCTCGACACGGTGGACCCGCAGGCGACCCAGCTCTTCTGGACGTCGGCCGAGAACCGGGAGGTACTGCAGGTCTTCCGCGGCGACGAGTCGTCGAACGAGCCGTACATCGCCTACACGCTCGAGGTGGACGGCGGCGGCCCCGACTTCCGGGACAGCCTGCCGGACAAGGTAAGAGAGCAGGATCTCACGATCAGAGGCCGGCCCGCGACACTGCTGTACACCGAAAACCGGGCCTGGCTGCGCTTCGTCCTGGAGAGCAACGCGTTCGCCCAGGTGAGCGTCGCTTTCCGCGACGCACCTGTCGCCGCCGACACCATCCGCGCGTCGGTGCTCGACATCGTCTCCTGGCTACGCGCCGACCACGTCCTGACCTGCACGGTCCCGTTCCGCCTGACCTGGGCCCCGCAGGGCGCCCGCACCGAAGGCTGCGGCACGTCCACGGGCACCAGCCCCCTGCCGGACTCGGTACGCCAGACGTCCTGGATCCAGCTCCCGAGCGGCGGCACGTTCGCGATCACCGCGTTCCCCCGCGGCGCCGCGGAGGCGGTCGACCCGAACCGGACGTACGCCGGCCGCCAGCTCGAAAGGGGCCCGGACCTCTGGAAGATCGACATCGACGGCCGCACGTACGGGCTGGACCTGAGCACGGCCGCCCTGACCGAGGACCAGCTGATGCACATCCTGACCAGCGTCGTACCCGCCGAACCCAGGGTCGACCCCCTGGCCCGCTAGCCTCGATGTCCATGAGGGGAACTGGGGTTGGCGTTCAATCCGCCCGCGCCCCGCACAGGTGCTGTCGCTGTCGTGGTCCCCGGACGGCCGCCGCCTCGCCTCAGCCACCCGCGACGGCACGTTGACGGTACGCCCGACGGCCTGAGAATCTCTTGCTCCGACGGGGGAGGCAAGGATGAGGCGATTCCTGCTGGCAGCGTGCGCACTGCTGGTGCTGGGCACCGCGGCCTGCGCGGCGCCGAAGGGCACGGACGGCAACCTGGTCGACGACTGGCCGGCGCTGCCGGCGCCGAAGGTCCCGGAGCCGGCCGTGGGCGCCTGCTGGAAGACGACGGCCTGGGCGGCGTACGAGCAGCTGGCGTTCGAGTACACCCTGCCGGCCGACTGCGCGACCGAACACCACATGGAGACGGTCCACGTCGGCCAGGTCCCTGCCGACCTGGCCAGCAGCACCCAGGTCCCGTCGGCGCTCCAGCTTTCCCAGGTGTACCGCGAGTGCGAGCCGGCGGCGGAGAAGTACCTGGGCGGCGCCTGGCAGACGGGCCGCGTCTACCTCTACCTGCACCCCACGACAGCCGCCCAGTGGCGCGGCGGCGCCCGCTTCTACCGCTGCGACGTGGCAACGGTCGACTCAGAGGCGGATCATCTGGTACCCCAGACCGGCACGCTGAAGGACTCGCTGCGCCCCGGCGGCCCGCGAGCGATCGGCTGCGGCAACCAGGTGGTGCGGGACAAGAAGATCGTCGACCTGACCCCGACGGCCTGCACGGACCCGCACGACACCGAGCTGGTCGGCTACGCCCGCCGCCCGGACGTCCAGACGATCCCCCCGGACTACAAGGGCATCGAGGCCATCTTCAAGTCCGAGTGCGAGGCCCAGCTCCTGGCGTACACGGGCATGTCGGCGAGCCACTACGCCCGCCAGCCGGTGGGCATCATCACCTGGGTGACCACGAACAACCACGGCTGGACCGCGGGCGACCACTCGGCCCGCTGCTACTTGATCACGAACAAGAAGCTCACCCGCTCTCTCAAGTCCGCCGGCAACGTGGCGGTCTAGCGATGAGCCTGCTAGCCCTGGTCGAGCAGGCCTCGCGGGGAATGCCCCGCTGAGGCCCTCCCCTCCGGAGCCGGTCGAGTCAGCGCTCGCCGGCGCGGAGGACCTCGCTCATCCGCTGCCGGCGGCGTAGCGCCGACTCGACCGGGACGACCACCGCGAGCGCGGCCAGCAGCGCCCCGGCCACCGCGGCCAGCGACCACCACGGCACGACCAGCGTCGGCGCCGTCTCCTGGGCGGTGAGCAGGCGCAGGTCCAGCGGCCCGACCACCAGCCAGGCCAGCAGCGCACCGAGCAGCGGACCGCCCACGGCCGCCAGGAGCACCGGGGGTAACAGCTCCCCCGCCGCCACCCACCGCGCATCACGCGGGCGCAGGCCGAGCGTGCGGAGGCGGGTCAGCGTCTGCCAACGGTCCGGCGCACCGGCCGCCGCACCCAGCGCCAGCGCGAGCAGCCCCAGGAGCAGGAGCATGACGGCCGCGGTCCAGGACAGGCGCAGCAGGCCGGCGGTGAGCGGCGCGGACCGGCGCTCGTGCAGGACATCCTCGCGCAGGACCAGGTCCGCGCCCTCGGGGGCTGCCACGCGAGAGGTCAGCCAGACCGTGTTCGGGATGGTCGGCACCCCGGCCGCGGCCAGCGCCGCGGTGTCCACGATGACGACGTCGGACGAGTCGTCGCCGACCGCCGGTGCGATGCCGACGGCGATCAGCTCGATGGCCGGGGCGTCCTCGCGGTTCAGCTGGATGTGCGCGCCAGGGCGCAGCGAGCCGCGGACCAGCGCCGGGACAGCCGACGTGGAGGACCGCAACAGTGACAGGTCCGAATTGTCCGGGAGCGGTGTCGACGCCAGTAACCGCTGGTACGCCGACGCGTCCACGACCACCAGCCGAGCCGACACCGCCGTCGAGTCAGCCGTCAGCCGGACCTGCGAGACCTGCGCGTAGACACCCGGCAGGCCCGGCGGCGGCGCCGCGGTCAGGTCCAGGCGGGCGTCGGCGCCGACCGTGCGCCAGGCCCCGTCGGAGAGGCCCTGCGAAGCGGTGGCCGCCACCGTCAGCGCGAACGACGCCAGCGCGGCGGCCGTCACCAGCGTCAGCGTCGGTAGCGCTCGCGTGGCGGTCTCGGCGGCCCGAGCGGCGCCGAACACTGCCAGCGGGCGGCGGGAGCGCAGGGCTCTTCGCAGCGCCAGGCCGGTCCCGGCCGGCAGCACCCGCAGCAGGATCAGCGCGCCCGCGAAGGCACCGAGGGCCGAACCGCCGCTCGGCAGGCCGTCCGTCGTCAGGCCCCGCTGGCGCAGGGCGACGAGCGCCGCGGCCGCGGCCAGGAGCACCGCCCCCTCCAGGGCGAAGCGGCGCAGCGCGGCGGTGCGGCTGGCCCAGCGGCGGGCGCTGCGGTTGGCCGGGACGCGCCGGTCGTTGGTGGCGCGCGCCGCGGCCAGCGTCCCGAAGAGCGGGGCGGCAACAACGGCCGTAAGGATCACCGGCAGCGCCCACAGCACTCCCGCGCCGCCGGTCAACAGCAGCGCGACCACCAGGCCGACCGCGCCCGACAGCACGGCCAGCGCGAGGGACTCGAGGAGCAGCTCCAGCAGCAGCGCCGGCAGGGACGCGCCGCGCAGGCGGGCGGCGGTCAGGGCCGGCACCCGCCGGCGGACAAGGAGGTCGGCGGCGAGCAGCAGCGCCAGCACCGTCGCCACCAGCACCGCCGTGAGCAGCACCGACGCCTGCGCGGTCGCGGCGTTGACGCGGGTCTGGGCGTCGCGCAGGACGCCGTCGAGGTGCGACTCCCACCGCATCGAGTCGTCGAACACGCCCGAGGAGCTCGACGTGGCCTTCAGCGCGACGATGGCCTCGGCGAGGGCGTCGGTCCGTTCCCAGGTGAGCGCGGACGGCTTCGGCGCGAACTCCACGGCCCGAACGAGCTTGTCCTGGTCGAACGCCAGCCGCGCGTCCGGCAGGGAGTCACGGGAGAGCAGGCCCGCGAACCGGGTGGTGCCGACCCCGTCGGCCCCCGCCACCGGCCCCAGCAGCGCGGGCACGAGCCGCCACGCCGGGTCGGCCGGGTCGACCGGCCGGTAGATGCCGCTGACCCGGACGTCCTTGACGGCCTTCTGCTCGTCCTTGAGCTGGATGCGGTCACCGGGGCGCAGCCCGAGCGCGGTGGCGTCCGGCTCGGACAGGCCGACCTGGACGGTCCACGGCGGGGCGCTGTACGGCACCTCGTAGTTGTCGTCGGTCGTGCCCTTCGGCGCGGTGCCGGCGATCCAGGTGACATCGGGCCCGGTCTCGGCCGCGAGATAGGTGAGCTGGAATTTCCGCAGCACGCTGCCGTCGGTGACGTTGAGGACGGGGCTGGTGACGACGGCGATCGGCGGCTGGAGGATCCCGCGCAGTTCGGCCCCGAGCTGGAACGCGGCACGGGTCCGCAGGTCGTCGACGTCGTCGGCAAGCTTCGGGACGCGCACCCGCCCACGGGTGGGCCCGTCGTCGCGCTCCCAGAGGGCGTGGACGGAGATGCCGGCCCCGCTGCTGGCCACCGCGTCCCGGACGGCCTCGTCGGCGGTGTCCCGCAGCAACGGCGGAACGGCCCCCGCGAGCAGCGTGATGACGGCAACGACGGCGGCGACGAGGAGCAGCGGCCCGGCATCGGCCCGAGCCCGCCCCCGAACGCTCGGCCAATGCAGCCCACCAAGCCGAGGCCACCGCGGTGCGCCGACCCGAGTCCACCGCGGCACAGTCATGACGCCACCCGCAGGTGGGCCGCGTCCGCCCGGCGGACCTGGACGTTGACGACCAGCGTCACCGCGAGAGCGGCCGTCACCAGCAGTCCGGCGAGAAGAAGCCCTTCAGCGGCCCACGGCCAGTCCGGCCGCGCGGCCGGCGTCGGCGCGGCGCCGGTGTCGGAGCGCACGAGCAGCGGCGCCACGATCCGGGTCGCCAGCGCACCGACGGCGGCTCCGGCGGCGAGCAGCGGCAGGAGCACGCCAGCGTGTTGACCCAGCAGGACAGCGCGGATCTGCCGGCGCGACATGCCCAGCCCCCGCAGCCGGGCCACCTCCAGGGCCCGGATCTGCAGGTCGCAGGTCACGTGCAGCACGACGCCGGCGAGCAGCAGCAGGGTGGCGGCCGGCACGAGCAGGCGCAGCGCCGCCGGCAGCCCCGCCCGCAGCGGCCCCTCGGTCAGCCGGGCCGTCTCGCCGTCGCGGGTGGTCACGGTGCCGAGGTGCAGCCCCGCGACCCGCTCGGCGGCCCCGGCGGTCGGTCCGCCGACCCACCAGGCGTCGACCGGGAACGCCAGGTCACCGGCGACGGCGAGGGCGCGGGACAGCCGGTCGAGGTCGGCGAGGACGGCGGCGGCCCCAGGTGCGGAGGGCACGACCGGCACGATGTCCGCGACGGCGATGGCGATCGGTGTCGTACCGATCGTGATGCTGAGCTTGTCGCCGACGTGCGCGCCGATCTCGTCGGCGAACCGCGCGGAGACGGCGACCGGCACCGGCCCCGGATCCTCGAACGCGGTCGCGACCAGCGTCCGCGCCGCGTCCGGCGGCCCGCTGAACTGCACCGACGCCGACATCGCCAGCTCGGTCCCGGTGACGCTCACGGTCTGCCCGCTGATCTGTGTGGGCACCGGCGGCGCGGAGGTGACGGTCCACTGCTGACCGCCCGCGCTTCCATCGGAAGGGAGCCGCAGCGAAACAGCGATCTTGCTGAGCCCGGCATCGAAGTAGTCGAACGTCGGGGCATCGACCTTCAACGACACCGCCACGAGCCGCAAGCCGCCGCACGCCGGCAGCTCGTGCGGGCGGCCGTCGAGCGGGATCGGCGTCCCCACGCACGGCGCACGCATCCCGGTGGCGTCCTCGACGAGCAGCCGAGGCGTGACGACGAGCGGAGTGTCCCCGGTGGCGGTGCCGGTGAGCGATCGCGGCACGCCGACCCCGTTGACCACGGCCGGCGGAGCGAGCGTTGCCCCGACGTCAGCCCAGCTCCGGGAGCCGTCGATCCGCCCGCGCAGCAGCGCATCGGCCCGCCGGGTGTCGACGGCAACGAGCCGCGGCGGATCACCACCGCTGCCGAGCCACTGCCCGACGGCGATCCCCCGATCGACGGCCGGACTCACGGTCCCACCGGTGGCCGCGCTGACGGCGGCGCCCTGACCGGCATCCGGCGGCGTGGTGAGCGTGAGCGCGAGGTCGGTCCCGACGCCGAGGTCGGCCTGGTCGACCTGCGACCGCTGCCAGGTGGCGTCAAAGGCGATCCCGAACGTGCCGGCAGCGCAGGCCAGCCCGACGAGCAGCCCGGCGGCGACGGCTTGCGGCCGCCGCGCCGCCTCGGTGGCGGCCAGCGGCAGCACCAGCCCCCGGGCCCGGCTGGCCAGCCGGTCTGCGCCCCGCAGCGCCGGCACCACGACGCGCAACGCGAGCGCTGCGCCGGCGGCGAGCAGCAGCGCCGGGGCGAGCACTCGCACGGCGTCGGCCCGGCCGCTGGATCCGGTCGGCTGCGCGTACAGCTGCCACCACCCGACGGCGGCGAACGCCACGAGGACGAGGTCGGCGCCCGACCGGACGAACGCCTGCCCCTTGGGCGCGGGCCGCACCACGAGGACGACGGCGAGCGCGAGCGCGCCGCCGAGCACGGCGATGAGCTGCACGGGGGTGACGGCGGGGCTGGCGACGAGCCCGGCGCCGTCGAGCGGCGGCAGGCGGGTGAGCCCGGAGTGCAAGAGCGAGGAGGCCGGTATCGCCAGTGTGGCGGCGAGCAACGCCAGCGCGCCCGCCTCGACGGCCGCCACCAACGCGAACTGCCCCGGGCTGATGCCGAGCGCCGACAGCAGCGCGGTCTCCCCCTCACGGACCCCGGCGGTGAGCCGCCCGGCGAGGGCGAGCGCGGTGGCGGTCAGCACGGCGCCGAGCAGCGCGACGGCCAGCACGACCGCGGTGGTGACCCGCTGCTGCTCGTCGGCGGCGGACAGCGTGGCGGGAAGGTCGGAGGCGATCCGGCTGATCCGCACCCGGTCGCCGAGTGTGCCCGTGAGCCGCCGGTCGGCGCCGCGCACGGTCGAGGCGACGGCGTCGAGGTCGCGCCGGTGGGGGTGGGACAGGTCGGGATGCCCGGTGATCTCGAGCCGGTCGAGGGTGGCACCGCTGTCGAGCAGGGCGGGCAGGGTGACGATGAACGGCCCGTACGCGTTGACCGGCTGGCTGAAGTTCCCGTCCAGGAACCCGGGCGCGGACCCCGCACCGGCGAGCGGGTCGCGGTCCCAGCCGGCGCCGGGCAGTGGCCGCACGATGCCGACGACGGTCAGCTCGATGTCGGGCTTGCTGGGCCGGGCGAGCTCGGTGCCGAGCGTGACCTTGGACCCCGGCGAGAGCCCCAGCAGCTGTGCGGTGGACTCGAGCAGCACGGCGTCGCCCGCGGCGGCCGGCCAGCGCCCCTCGACCAGCGACGCCTTGTCCTCCAATGCGGACATGCCGGAGAGATACGACTGCGCGGGCACGGTGGTGCCGGCCGGGCCGGGCAGCGCCCGCAGTACCGATGAAGCCCGGGTCTGGGTCGTGGTGTCGAAGGGCCGCAGTGCCTCGGTCACCACGGACTCGGTGTCCGCGGCGACCGACCGGGCGTCCTGGCCCTTGATGGTGACGGTGTATGCCGTGACGTCGACGTTCTCGCGAGGCGCCCGCGCCGCCGCCACTTCGAGGGCCCGCTCGCCGGTGCGCGTGATGAGCAGCGCGCACGTGCCGAGCAGCGTGGCACCGATCGCCACGACGCCGAGGAGCGCCACGAGCAACGGCCACTGCGCGCGGGCGCGGCGCCTCAGCAGCCTCAACATCAGTCCAGCTGCCCGTCGTGGATGTTGATGACCCGGTCGGCGAGCGCCATCATCACCGGGTCGTGCGTGGAGACGAGCGCGGTGACGCCCTCGGACTCGACGACGCCGCGGATGAGCGCCATGACCGACAGCCCGGTCTCGGCGTCGAGCTGCCCGGTCGGCTCGTCGGCGATGAGCAGGCGAGGCGAGGCGGCGAGCGCGCGGGCGATCGCGACGCGCTGCTGCTGCCCGCCGGACAGCTCGCTGGGCCGCTGGCCGGCGTGACCGTCGAGGCCGACGAGGTGCAGCAGCAGCTCGACCCGATCCTCACGCTCCTTGGCCGGCATGCGGGCGAGCCGCAGGGGTGCGCCGACGTTCTCCGCGGCCGACAGCACCGGGATCAGCCCGAAGGTCTGGAAGACATACGACACCTTCTCCCGCCGCAGCCGCGACAGCCCGTCCTCGTCGAGCTTGGTGACCTCGGTGCCGTCGAGGTGCACTGTGCCCTCGTCGGGCCGGTCGAGCCCGCCGACGATGTTCAGCAGCGTGGTCTTGCCGGAGCCGGAGCGCCCGACGAGCGCGACCATGGTGCCGGGCTCGACGTCGAACGTGACTCCCTTGAGTGCGTGGACAGACCCAAAAGCCTTCCGCACGTTTCGTACCGTGAGCAGGCTCATGCGTCGGGCCGGATCGTCACGTGGTCGGGTTCGAGGGCGAGCCGCACGCGGCGGGTCAGGTTGAGCGCCTCGCGGAAGTCGCGCGGCACCTGGACGCGGCCGGCCCGGTCCATCACCGCATACTCCTCGGCGATCACGTGCGTGTCGCCGTCCTCGTTGGTGGCGGTGCGGCGCAGCACCTCGCTCGACGTGCGCCCGTCGCGGATGGCGACCGTCCGCTCGACCTGCCCGCTGACCGCGGGGTCGTGCGTGACGACGACGACGGTGACACCGTACTGCTGGTTGACGTCCCGCAGCGCCCCGAACACCTCGGCCGAGGTCGCGGTGTCGAGCTCGCCGGTCGGCTCGTCGGCGAACAGCACCTTCGGCCGATTGGCCAGCGCGACGGCGATGGCGACGCGCATCTGTTGCCCGCCGGACAGCTGCCCGGGCTTGCGATCCGCACAGTCGCCGACGCCGAGGGCGTCGAGCAGCTCACCGGTACGAGTGCGGCGGTCTCTTGGTTTTGATCCGGCCGCCGTCATCGGCAGGTCGACCATCTCGCGGGCGGTCAGATAGGGCACCAGGTTGCTGGCGGTCTGCTGCCGGACGAACCCGACGGTGTGGCGCCGATAGTGCACCCGGTCCTTGCGGGTCATGTCGAGCAGGTTCCAGGTGTCGACCCGGGCCCGCCCGGCGGTCGGCGCGTCGATCCCGGCCAGGATGGACAGCAGTGTCGACTTGCCCGACCCCGACGCGCCGACGACGGCGATCATCTCGCCGGCGTCGACGGTCAGGTCGAGTCCCTGCAGGGCCTGCACCTCGATCGAACCGGTCTGGTAGATCCGGACCAGGCTCTCGCAGACGATGAGCGCGTCCCGGCCGAACTCAGGCGGCCTGGCCGCCGCCTGCGGCAACGTCAGCATCCGCTCCTCCGTCCGCAGTGCCCGCCGTGCACCCGGGACGATAGCCGATCAGGCGTACCACTCGGGGTCGCGACCGAGGTACCGCAGCAGCTCGTCGACCTCGTCGTCACCGTCCGCACCGGACACGACCGCCGCGTACGCACCCCACTGGCGCAGCGGCTCGACCAGCTCGCGGGCGACGACCAACAGATCCCGCGCCAGCTCGGGGGTGAGCGGCGACGGCTGCCCGGTCGCGACGGCGATGTCCCAGGCGTGCACAGCCGCGTCGAGGGCGCAGGCACCCGCGCCGAGCCAGCCGGCCATCCGGCCCTGCGGCAGCGGCGTGGGCACGTCGGTGGCGTCCTGCGGGATCGTGGCCCAGGCCGCCGCGGCGGCGCGCATGGTGACCTCGACGAAGTCGGCCGGGTCGGCGCCGTGGAGGTGGCCGTCGGGGGCGAACGGGTCGTACGCCGGCCAGCCGCTGCCGGTGATCGTCGCCGCGAAGCCGAGCTGGTCGCCGGCCGCGTGCTGCAGGACCTGCGTGACGTTCCACTGCGAGCACGGCGTGGGCCGCTCCCAGTCGCCGTCACGGACACCGGCGACGACGGTCCGCAGGGCGCGGTGCGCCTCGTCGAGGATCGGCCAGGTGCTGCTCAGCTGCTCGTTCATGACTGTGACTCCCCAGTGCTCGCTCGTCCCTTGCCCCTCCACTGTAGCAGAACGGAACGTTCCATTCCAAGAGTTAGGCCGGCTCGGATCGGATCATGCGGATCAGCGCCCGCATGCCGGTGAGCAGCTCCTGGTGGTCGCTGATGCCGTCGATCGTCGTCTCGATCCGCCGGGCGAGCTGCTCGCTGGAGCGGCGCTGCTCGCGCTGGCCGTCCTCCAGGCGTGCGGCGTGCTCCTGCACGTCGCCGAGCTCCTGCTTGAGCGCTTCCACGGTGGTGGTGAGGTCGCGGACGCTCGCATTGAGCGAAACGACATCGTCGCGCGGATGGGTGCTCTCACGGCGCAGCGAGGTGACCCGTTCGCGGAGGTGGGCGAAGTACGCCCCGGCCGGCCGCAGCGCGGTCGAGAGCAGGTAGAAGCCGGCGAGGTAGTACCCCACGAGCTCGCCGGAGACGAGGGCGAACAGCGCGGTCGCCGCGGCCGTGACCACGTGACCGCCGATCGCGAAGCGCAGCATCCACCGGGCGATGCGGTCGGCCTCGATGTCCTGCGACTCGGGCACGTCGATGCCCCGCTGCCGCGAGATCGCGTTCTCGGCGACGATCCGGCGGGCGTCGAAGTACAGATTCCACGGCAGCGTAACGAGCACGACCATCCACATGAGCGCCGCGAGCGCCGCCCCGACCGAAACGAGCGTCGAAACGGACACACCCGCGACCTTGCCGAGCCACGCGAACAGCAGGGTGGCGGCGCCACCCAGCACGACAACTCCCCACCATCTCGCCATGGTGTCGATGGTGCGGCCCGGCGCGCCGGTCAGGCATGCGCGTCGCTACTCATCGTGCGATAGGTATCGCTACCTATTCACGGTCCCAGTCGAGCGGCACGCGGTCGCGGTTGTCCGGATCGACCCGCACGGGCACCGCCCCGCCACGGTCAGCCGCGCGAACGTGCGACGATCGCCGGCCTGACCGAAGGAGAGCCGAACCGACGAGAGCACCATGACCGCCGACGAGGCCTTCGCGTGGGTGCGCAAGCGAATCGACCGCCACGTTCTGGACCGCGCCAAGGCCGAGGAGGCGCAAACACCCGGAGCGACATCCTCAATTCGGACGGTTATGGATATGCGAATCGTCCAGTACCGTCTGTGCCCTTCGAGCGGTAGGAGGGTCCGGTGGCGCGTCGGCGAGGCGTTCTTGCCCAGATTCAGCGGGCGCATGCCCAGCAGGTGCGGGCACAGCAGCGGGCGCAGGCGGCGTACGTCCGGCAGCAGCAGGCGATGCGGCGCGCCGCCGAGCAGGCAGCGAAGGCGGCCCAACGCGCTGTCGTCGCCGACGAGCGGGAGCGGAAGCGGCTGTACCTGGAGGCGCGCGCCGCTGAGGTCGCCGCGGACAACGCCGACCTCCAGGCGGCGTTGGAGGAGCTCGGCGGCCTGCTGCAGGCGACCCTCGCCGTGGACGACCATGTCGACTTCGCCCGCATGAAGAAGCCGTTCCGGTTCCCACCGTTCGACCCGGGCGCGCTCGGCGTGCCGCTACCGCCGCCGGACTGGCGACGGTTCGAGCCGCCCGCACCGACCGGACTGAGCAAGGTGTTCGGCGGGCAGGCGAAGTACGAGCAGCAACTGGCCGAGGCACGCTCCCGGTTCCAGCTCGCGCAGGGCCAGCACGCGGCGGCCGAGGCGGACCGCCACCGCCGGCTGGCCGGGGCGCACGCGACCTACCAGCAGCGCCGGCAGCAGGCCGACGCGGAGGTCGCCGCGCACAACGCCGGCGTGGACCAGTTCGCGGCCGACTTCCACGCCGGAGTACCGGAAGCCGTTCTGGAGTACTTCGGCATCGTCCTGTCCAACTCGGTCTACCCGGACGACTTCCCGCAGGAGTACCGGCTGGCGTACGTGCCGGAGTCCCGGCAGCTGGTGGTGGAGTACGAACTACCGCCGCTGGAGGTCGTGCCGGCCGTGAAGGACTACCGCTACGTCAAGACCCGGGACGAGGTGACGTCGACGGCCCGCCCGACCAAGGAGATCAAGGAGCGGTACACGTCGGTCGTGACCCAGGTGACCCTGCGGACCCTGCACGAGCTGTTCGAGGCCGACCGCGCGGGCCTGGTCGAGACGATCGCGTTCAACGGCGTCGTCGACACCACCGACCCCCGGACCGGGCAGAGCGTCCGGCCGTGCCTGGTCACCCTGCGCACGACGCGCGAGCAGTTCGGAGCCCTGAACCTCGCCAAGGTCGACCCTGCCGCCTGCCTGCAGCACCTGAGCGCCTCGGTGTCCAAGCGGCCCGAGGCGCTCGCGCCCGTGCGTCCCGTGCTGGAGTTCGACATGGTCGACAAGCGCTTCATCGAGGAGGTCGACGTGCTGGCCGACCTCGACGAGCGGCCGAACCTGCTGAGGCTCACGCCGAGTGAGTTCGAGGCGTTGATCCAGAACCTCTTCACCAGGATGGGCCTGGACACCAAGCAGACCCGGCCGTCGCGGGACGGTGGCGTCGACTGCGTGGCCTTCGACCATCGCCCGATCTTCGGCGGGAAGGTGGTCATCCAGGCCAAGCGGTACCGCAACACGGTCGACGTCTCCGCGGTCCGCGACCTGTTCGGCACGCTGCAGAACGAGGGCGCGTCGAAGGGCATCCTGGTCACCACGAGCGGCTACGGTCCGGCGTCGTACGAGTTCGCCTCGGGCAAGCCGATCGAGCTCCTGGACGGCTCGAACCTCCTGCACCTGCTGGCCGAGCACGCCGACGTCAAGGCGAGGATCGACCCGGCCGAGCTGGATTGAGCCGAGTTTCGCCGGAACATCCGAGGCTGTCCGGGGATCTCATCGCTACGGTGGACGACACCCGGCGAAAGGGACGGTGGCATGGGTGACGCGGCGCTCGTGGTGGACTTCGGCACCTCGGCGTCCTCGGCGGCGCTGGTCGTCGACGGGCAGGTGCGGCTGCTGAAGGAGCCGTCCAGCGGGCTGTACTCGTGGCCGTCGGCGGTGTCCCTGGAGGGCGACCGGCTGCTCGTCGGCACCGCCGCCGAGCGGCGTAAGCGGGCCGAGCCCGGCGGGTACCGGGCCGAGTTCAAGCGCGACCTCGGCCAGGCGCTGCCGGTGCCGCTCGGTGAGCGAACGTACACACCCGAACAACTTGTTGCCACGGTGCTCGAAGTGTTCCGCGACCGGGCCGCCGAGCTGCACGGCGACCCCGTGCACCGGCTGCTGCTGACCGTCCCGGCCTCCTACGGCGAGGGCGACCCGCGACGCGCGCTCATGGTCGCCGCGGGCGAGGCGGCCGGGTTCCCGGAGGTCCAGCTGGTCGCCGAGCCGGTCGCGGCGGCGTTCGCCCCGGTCGCCGGTGCCGGGTTCGCCGCCGGTCAGGTCGTCCTGGTGTACGACTTCGGCGGTGGCACCTTCGACGCCGCCGTGGTCCGCTGCGGCGACGACGGCGTCCACGAGATCATCGGCCACGCCGCGCTCGACGACTGCGGCGGGCGCGACATCGACGCGCTGCTGGCGAGCCACGTCCGCGCATCGGGCGGCCCGATACTTGCGGAAACGCTCACCGCGGACGGCCTGGGCGGACTGCGGATGCGGCTGCAGCTGGCCGACTTCGTCCGCGGCGTGAAGCACCAGCTCACCGACGCGCAGACAGTGGAGGACTTCGTCACGCCGCTCGCCCCGCCGTACCGCCTCGACCGCCCGCAGCTCGACGCCCTGGTCGCGCCGCTGCTGGAGCGGACCGTGGACTGCTGCCGCGAGCTGCTGCGCCAGTGCCGCGTCGACCCGCGGGGTTTGACGGCGGTGCTGCTTGTCGGCGGTACCTCCCGGATGCCCGCGGTCCGCGAGACCGTCGCGGAAGCGCTGCGGGTGCCGGCCCGCTGGGCGGAGGACCCGGAGCTCGCGGTCGTGCAGGGCGCCGCGGCACTCGCCGGCCAGGCCGGTGCCCGCCGCCTGGCGCCCTCCGCGCCGGGGCCGGACCTGGTGCCGCTGCAGTGGGATCTGCCCGGAGAGATGGCGACGGTACTGCGCTGGCTGGCCGAGCCCGGCACCGAGTACGAGCCCGGCGCCGACCTGGCGGTCGTCCGCACCCGCGACGGCCTGCTGTGGACCCTGACCGCCCCGGACGAGCCGGGCACCCTGGCCGCGATCCACGCCCCGGCCGGCACGAGCGCCGTCGCCGGCGACTGGCTGGCCACCGTGGTCCCGGCCCGGGAGCCCGCGCCGGTCGCACCGGACCTCCCGGACCCGCCGGACCTGCTCGAAGAGCCCCAGCGGCTGCTGTCCCTCGGTGTGTCGTTCGCCGATCATGCGGCGTTCAGCGCCGACGGACGGTGGTTCACGGCCGACGACGTCTACGAAGGCTGCGTCTGGGACGCCACCTCCGGCACGCTGCGGGCGCGGACGAAACACAAGGACAGCATCGACGGCCTCGCGATCAGCCCGACCGGCGACCGCCTGGTGACGGCGACCACCGACGACGGCCGGGTCATCGTCTGGGACATCGAAGCCGGCCAGCGGCTCGTCCGGTTCGACACGGGCAGCAAGGTGAACGATCTCGCCCTGAGCGCTGACGGCCAGTGGATCGTGACGGCCAGCAACCCGGTCGGCACGGGCTTGTGGTCCAACCCGGGACCGGACCGCTTCGGCAAGCTGACGGTCTGGGACGCCACCACCGGCGCCCGGCACCGCGACCTGCCGCTCGACGGCGTGGTCCGGTGCCTGGCGATCAGCCCCGACGGCACCCGCCTGGCGACGGGCGGCGACCCCTTCGGCACGCTGTGGGACCTGGAGACCGGCAGGCGGCTGTTCGGGGTACAACACAAGAGCCAGCTCACCGCGATCGCGTTCAGCGGCGACGGCACCCGGCTGGCCACCGCGGCATATGACAACACGGCCGCGGTGTGGGACGCCACCACCGGCCAGCGCCTGGTCCAGGTCCGCCACGGCAAGGGAATCCGGGCGATGGCGGTGAGCGCCGACGCTCGCTGGCTCGCCACGGTGAACGACAAGCAGGTACGACTCTGGGACGCGACGACGGGCGCTCTCCTGCGCACCATCGATGTCTCGAACCCGAGGCGGGTCGCGTTCCACCCTGACGGCCTGCGCCTGGCGATCACCGGCACGAAGCTGCGGATCTGGCAGATCGCGTCAGAGCCCGGGAACCCGCCGGAGGACCCGGCCTAGCTTTGCGTAGTTGGCCTTTACGCCATCACCGGGGTCGATCCGCATCTGCTCGGCGGCGCGCAGGTGGTGTTCGTACTCCTGGTCTCGTCTCGCCTCGCGGAGGTATCGGTCGAGCACGGCGCCCGGCGTGAAGCGGTGCGCGTACACGAGCGCGTTGAAGGTGTGCTTCGGGCTGGAGAACATCCAAAAGATCGGGCGTCTCTTGTACCGCTTGACGTGGTCCTTGAAGAAGTCGCTCACGAAGTACCGGCGGATGTCCTTGTCGAGCACGCGCTCGACGAAGCGCAGGTTGTGCGCGACCTCCCCGAAGGCCACGCGCAGAAACGCGCGGAAACGCTCACCGATGTCGTCCGCCGCGAGCACGTTGTCGGCGACCGGCTCGAACGTCGGCAGGTGGAAGCGGCCGAGCATGCAGCCCACGGAGTACGACACCAGGTCGCGGATCGGGTCGTGCTTCGTCTGGACGTCGGCGGCGGCCACGTCGACCTCGCCGGTCAGGCCCAGGCTCGCCGCCGCGATCTCGTTGATCTCCCGTTGGAGCCTGCCCATCTCGGCGCGCCGCTCGTTGACCTCGGCCTCCAGCCGGGCCACCGCCTCGGCCAGCGACTCCACCCCGTACGCCAGCAGCGGCGAACCGGCGAAGTCCCGGCTGATCTCCGAGGAATCCCATTCGACCTTGTACAGCGCGACCGAGGCCCGCCCCAGCTCGGCCAGCCGTTCCCGCGCCCCGGCCGGCACCGGCGGCAGCGCGAGCACGTCCACGATCTCGGTGTTCACCGTCGGGTTCAACGCCTGCAGGAGATAGTCGTGGGACGACGAGTTGAGCAGGGCCAGCGTCGCGTAGAGCAGGTCTTCGTCGTCCGTGAACAGGGTCGGCGAACCGGAACTGTTGCGTGCGCTCGCCGGCTTGAGCCGAAACCCGGTACCGCCGACCATCGACCATGTCAGGCCTGGCCGGCCTTCGTAGGCGACGTTCGGCAGGCCGCCGTGCTGCGCGTAGTGGGCGCGGGCGGCCGGGGACCAGTCGACGACCTGCGAGATCTGGCCGTAGAACCTCCGGGCGCCGCCGCCGTTGGAGTAGGGCACCCAGCGGTCCGAGTCGGCGGGCACCTCCCACGCGTATCTGACGAAACGCTCGTTGTCGTGTGTCTTGGTCCGTCCGCCTGAGCGAAACCGCCGTCCGATTCGCTCACCGGCGAACACGTCCCGGTGCCCCAGCCAATAGGCGACCGGCGCGCCCGGAATCAGCCGCAGCTCGCGGCCCGACACCTCGAACCGCGCCGCGCCGCTGCGCAGCATGGCCGCCTTCGACGCTTCCGAGTTCCCGGCGACGAGCCGGACGTAGACGCCCTTCGACGACGCGTCGCACTGGTTCAGCAGCACGAACGCGGTGGTGGAGACGACCTCGCCGTTGATGGCGTCGAACGCCCGCGCGCCGAGATGCGCCATCGTCACGATCCGGCAGCCGGCCAGCAGCTGCTCCCGGAACGCCTTGTACGACGACAGGAACATCCAGCTCTGCATGGTCACCAGCGCCGCGTAGCCGTTCTCGACGGCCAGCTCGAGCGCCCGCTCGATGAACGCCACGTCGAGCGTCGCCTTGGCGTTCGGATAGTGCGTCCGCAGCCAGGCGGTGAGCGTCGCGCCCATGCTGCTCGCGTACAGGTACGGCGGGTTGGCCAAGACGACGTGATACCGCTGCTCATCCCCGGGATCGCGGCGCAGCGAGCCGAACGTGCCGGCGTCCATGACGCGGATGTTCGGCGCGATGTCCTGCCGGGCCTTCATCTGCAACACGAACACGGCGAGCGCGGCGGCCTGCGGATCGATCTCCACGCCGTACAGGTTCTTCGTGAGGATCAGCCCTGGAATCTCGGCCGGCTCGTATCCCTCTTCCTCGTAGATCGCGCACAGCAGGTCGAACGCGTAGGTGAGCATGTGCCCCGCCCCGCAGGCCGGGTCCAGGACTCGCAGCTCCTCGGGGCTCTCCAGCTTGACGAAGTCGGTCTCCGGCTCCACGGGCAGGACGTAGTACGGCATCCGCTCGGCGAGCCGGGAGTCCGGCCGGTTCAGGAGCCAGAGCCGGCCGAGCGAGTTCTCCACGAGGTACCGGACGATCCACTGCGGAGTGAACAGCTGGGTCGCCGCCGGGATCTCGGCCGCCCCGGCCTTGCGCCCCTGCCCGATCCCGGCGAAGACTTCATCCTTGCGCTCGGCGCCGTAGAACTGATGCAGCCATCCAACAACCTCGACGTCCCGGCACACCTCGGGCGTGAGCACCAACGCCGCCTCGTCCACAACCGCCCGCGCACCGGCGACATCGATCTCGATCGTCGAGTAGCCGTTGACCTCCATGAATCGCCGCGCGACGATCCGGCTGAACCAGTCGTACGCGCCGGACTCCCCGAACTCCGCCGTGAGCAGGACGCGCGCTCTCGCGGCGAAACGCTTCAACACAGCGGTGCTCACCGGCACCAGCGTAACGGCGCCGACGGCGGCAGGGCCGAGGATCTGGGCACGGCCGTGTCGTCAGACAATCTCGATGGGCAGCTCGTAGACCCCAGTTGTCGGGTGCCCGGCCTTGTCGCGCACCCGCATCACCGCCTCCTTCGACGGGCCACGGACAGGTAGAAGGCCTTGCCCGAGTCGGGGTCCGGCCACGCATACTGCACCCCCTCGGCGCCTACCTCGGCATCCGCATCAATCCTGGGCAATCACGAATGCGGCCAGCTACCGGCGCGTGCGATGGCGGCACGCTGCACATTGTTACAGCGCTTCTCACCGCCGCGGTGCGGCCAACGACGACCGCGGCTGCCGTAGCAGCGGCCGACGTCGACGCCGGATCGACACCCGTGCCGGAGCGGCGCCGATCCGACGCCTCCCGCGGCCCGGTCACCAGCTTCTCGACTGGGCCGCGGTCGGGCCGGCCACCGAGAGAAGGCCGTTCACCGAGGTCGTGCGGCCTCCACGTACGCCGCCAGGCCCACCCGGGAGTTGATCGTCAACTTCCGAAAAATCTTCCGCAGGTGGTAGTTCACCGTGTGTGCGGAGATGCCGAGTCGGCGCGCGATCTGCTGGTTGGTCAGGGCCTGGCCGGCCAGTCGGGCGACAGCACGCTCCCGGCCGCTCAGCAGGTCCCAGCCGACCGATGGTGCTGGTTCCTCCCTCACGAGCACAACGATGATCCCCGGACCGCGGCCAGGGAGGTCGTAGAAAACCATAGGCTGGACGTGCGGCGTCCCCAGTTCGCGCAGCACCACATCAAGGGCCTCATACGCCATGGTCATATTTCGCCTCCGCATGTCGACGATGCCGCATGGTCGCGACCTTCCCGTACGACGGCGGTCAGCCGTTCCCGGCGGCATCCATTCCGTGGATGTGCGATGCGGCCTATCCTGCGTAGAAGCATTTTGGGTGCTCAATGGCGCAAGAATGTCGCACGGGAGCGCAGGTGCCGGTATCGGAGGGGCTGGACGGGGCGCAGCGTTGCGGCGAACTGCTTCGTGAGCTGCTGACCACGGTCCCGCGATACCGTCGCCGCTGGCAAACTCAGGTTCGGCGCAACCGTTCGGATGACCTCAGCCAGGCAGCCGTGGCCGAGGTGCTGGCGCTACATCTCTGGGACACTGGTGAGCGCGACGACGGGCAGACAACGCTGGCGCGCGACCTCAAAGATCGAGTGCGCCGTACGTTGTCCGGGCGGGGTATGTCGGCGCAGACCCTC
This sequence comes from Dactylosporangium sp. AC04546, assembly GCF_022095675.1. Taxonomy (GTDB): domain Bacteria; phylum Actinomycetota; class Actinomycetes; order Mycobacteriales; family Micromonosporaceae; genus Dactylosporangium. The sequence continues at coordinate 152,753 of NZ_JAHYSG010000011.1, forward strand.
ACCTGGTTGATCGCCGCATTCGACATGACCGACCAGCACGCGGGCCGGCTGTGGGCCGCCTACTCCGGCGATGACAGCGGCCAGCGCGGTGTTGCGCACACGTTCCGCACGGTGCGACCAATGATCCGTCCGCAGCGCCACCGAACCATCAGCCTATTCGAGCGCTATCGCATCGGCGCCGACGGCGCCCTGATCGACCGGCACACCTGGCACACGATCATCGCCGTCGCCGACGGTGTCGGCAGCTTCGTGTTCAACCACGAGCCGCTCCCGGTGACCGTCGACGTCATTCTCGGCGGCGAGGTGGGGCAGCACTATCACTATGGCGGAGGCCTCGAGAGCGAAGAGATCGTGCTGAATCGGACGCTGCGGCGCGGCGATACGGCGGCGGTGGAGTACCTGACCACCTATCCGCCGTGCGCTGCACAACTCACCGAGATCCGTCGCCCGGCCCGCGGCCGGTCAGAGAACGTGGACATCGCCGTGGCCTTCGACACCGCCCACCTGCCGACGGCCGTTTGGTGGTGCGTGTGGGACGACCATCTGGAGAATGCGCCCGTGCGCGAGGAACCGGCGTCGCCTGAAGACGGCGTCGTGCACCGCTTCCTGCCGTTCATCGAGCAGACCGCCGTCGGCTTCCGCTGGCAGTGGTAGACGGACCCGGCCGATACCCGGAACGGTGCCGATGAACAGCCGACGCTGCGTGCCGTGCGGTGGATGGCCACCGTCGGAGCGGTAGCAAGCTCAGGACTTCTCGATGATTCGGGGAGCAGCGAGGCTCGATACGTTACGCAACACCATCAGCGAGTTTCCGCCATGCGCCGTTGCTGCGACATAGGCGTACTTCACTCATGCCAACGTTGCCGCGCTGAGAGGCATTGTCATGACCATCGTTGGAATAGATCTGGGCACCACCTACTCGGCGGTCGGGTTCGTCAACGATCTGGACAAGCCGCAGACGATCCTCAACCGCGACGGCGAACCGACCACCCCTTCCGTCGTCCTGTTCCAGGACGACGCCCCGCTGGTGGGAACGATGGCCAAACGGTCCGCAGCGACCGCGCCGCTGGACGTGGTGCAATTCGTGAAGCGGCAGATGGGCGATCCCGCGTACCGGTTCGAGGCGAGCAACGGTGGCCAGTACCGCGCCGAAGAGGTGTCAGCCTTCATCCTCCGCCGGCTCAAGGAGGACGCCGAGGAGTTCCTGGGCCGGCCGGTCACCCAGGCGGTCGTCACCGTCCCCGCGTACTTCGACACCGCCCGGCGCAAGGCGACCCAGGACGCGGGGATGATCGCCGGACTTGAAGTGGTGCGGGTTCTCAACGAGCCGACGGCGGCCGCGCTGGCGTACGGCATCGGCGCCGATACGGCGAGCACGTTCCTGGTGTACGACCTGGGCGGCGGCACCTTCGATGTGACCGTCATGCGGGCCGACGACGGCGAACTGAGGGTCATGGCCATCGAGGGCGACCGCAACCTGGGCGGCTTCGACTTCGACAACGTCCTGATGAAGCTGATCAACGATCGCGTCATGGGCGACGGTGGCGCCGACCTGTTCAACGACGAGCAGGCCACCGCGATGCTCCGAGAACGGGCCGAACTCGCCAAGCACAGCCTGACGACCGTGGAGCGGGCCCGAGTTGTGCTCACCGCCGGCGGACGAAACCACAACGTCGTGGTGACCCGGGCCGAATTCGAGGAAGCGGCCCAAGGCCTGCTGAACCGGACGCGCGGGTTGACCGAGATCGCGCTCGATGACGCCGGGCTGACGTGGGCCGGCATCGACAAGGTCCTCCTGGTCGGCGGCTCCACCCGGATGCCGATGGTGCGCCGCATGGTGGAGGCCGAGGCCGGTAAGCCGGTCGAACGCGGCATCAACCCCGACGAACTGGTCGTGCTCGGCGCAGCCGTGCAGGCCCGGCTGGAGGAGGCCTCCCGCCAACCGGGCGCGGTCGCACCGGTGATCGATGGCCGGACGATTCCGCCGGTGGCCGAGGCTACGTCGCACGGCCTCGGCACGCTGGCCCGCAACCCGGTCACCGGCCGGATGGAGAACACCGTGATCATCCCACGCAACAGCCGCATCCCGGCGCAGCGGCAGGAGTTCTTCAGCACCGTGGTGGACAACCAGGAGCAGGTTGCCGTCGAGATCACCCAGGGGGACGACATTGACCCCGAAGGCGTGCAGATCCTGGACACCAAGGTCGTCAAGTTGCCCTCCTATGCGGCCGGCGCGCCCATCGCCGTCACCTACGCCTATGACATCGACCAGACCGTCTTCGTCGAAGTCACCGACCTGACGGCGCAGCGGTCGCTTGGCACGTTCGAGATCTACGCCCCGCAGAACTTCTCGGAACAGGAGTTGACCGACTCCGCCCGCCGCCTTACCAACGTCGGCGTGCAGTAGCCGCCGCATCAGTCCCCGGAGTACCGCATGACTATCGACAGCACCCGCTTCGTCGACTTCTACAACCTGTTGGGCGTCGCGCCCGACGCGAGCGCGGCGGACATCAAGACCGCGATCAAAGAGAAGCGACGGACGTTCAACGCCCGGCAGAGCCACCCCGAGCCAAAGACGCGCGCCCACGCCGAGCAGGTCATGCGCGACCTCGACGAGGCCGAACGGACGCTGCTGCACGCCGAGCGGCGTCGCGAGTACGACCGGCATCGCCCCGCGCGGCAGGCCCAGGCGCAGGCCGTGGTCCCGTCCAGCGCGCCCAGCGCTGTGGGCGACTGGGAGGACCGCGCGCGGCACTTCCTCGACAACGACAACCCCCTCGCCGCACACCGGGTCGCCCAGGAGTGGGTAACCTCAGCGCCTGGCAACTCGACCGCATGGACGGTACGCGGCCAAGCGTCGGCGCTGATCGGCAACTTCCAGGACGCCGAGTACGAACTGGCCGAAGCTAGCCGGCTCTCGCCCGCTGAGGCGTTCCCGAGTTACCTGCTCGGCGAGGTGTACGCCGCGCAGGAGAAGTGGAAGAGCGCGCTCAACCAGTACGACAAGGCACTCGCGATGGAGCCGGAAAACCCGGTGTACGGCACCAGCAAAGCGCGGCTGTTCCTGGCCAACGACAAGCCGAAGGCGGCGGTCAAGATCATGGAGCCGATCGTCAAGCGGTTCCCCGAAGACCAGGTGTTCAAGTATCACCTCGCAATGGCGTACCACGACGCCGCACTCGAAGAACTGCCGCAACTGCCGAACGGTGGTCACATCTGGACGTCCGAGGAGCAGATCCAGGGACTCGAACGGGCGGCGACGAGAATCGACCGGCTCAAGTGCAAGGACAGCGACGTTCGGGAGGCGGCGTCGAGTCTGCGGAAGTTCGCGGCGGAGGGCCGGGAGATCCGGTGGGACACCGCGGCGCCCAACCTGTACGTCGGACTCGGCGTCACCATCTTCATCTTCGCCTGCGCCGGGTGCTTCAACACGACCGAAAGCTTCGGCGCCGCGATCTTCCTCGGCCTGCTCATCGGCGGTGGCGCGGCCTTCGGACTGTTCGCGGCGGTGCGCCGCAAGCCGGCGTGGAAGCTCGCCGAGCAGGCGCTCGGCAAAGGCAACCTGACGCAGCAGATGCAGGACGTAGGCAACCGTGTGGGTCTGTTCGCCGGGCGGTTCCTCGGATGAGCGAGCCGACCGACCTGCAGATGCTGACCCAGGAGGTGGCCGGACTGCGCGACCTGTTCCAGCGGCGCCTGCTCGAGGACCGGGACAAGCGCCGGCTCTACGAGGAGCTGTACGAACTCGTCGGCAACGTCCGGCAGGACCTCGGGCGACAGTTCGTCGCCCCGGTCGCCCGGGACCTGCTGCTGCTGCTCGATCGGCTGGCCACCGCCCGCTCGAACGGCGCCGACCCGGCCGACGTGCTCGACTCGGTGCGGGCCGAGGTCACGGAGATTCTCGCCCGGCGCGACATCACGCCGTTCGCCTCCGAGAACGAGCGGTTCGATCCGCAGTATCACGAGGCAACCGGCCAGGCCGTCACCTCCGACGAGCGCGACGGGTGCGTTGTACGCGAGATCCGGCCGGGCTGGCGGATCGGGCAGTCGCTGCTCCGCCCGGCCCGGGTGGTGGTCGGGGTCCGCTCCGGTGCCACCGGTCATGCCTGACCGCGGCGCGGCGCGGGTGCGCCAGGCCAGCCCGACCGACGCCGCCGCCGAGCGGTTCCGTGCATCGACCGGGCGGGTGCGCGCGCTGCTCGACGCCGCCCACGCCGCCGCCCGGTTGCACGCCGCGGAAGAACGCCTGCGGCTCGACCGCACCGGCGGCGCGGAACTGCGGCAGGCTGTCACCGGAGCGGTCGCCCGCTGGGAACGGGCGCACGCCGAGGTCTGGGCCGCAGCCCGACAGTTGGCCGGGGCCCATGCGGACCAGGCAGGCTACCCCCGAGCGGATGGGACCGCCGGGCCGCTAGAAGTAGCCGGGCACGTGCGGATCGGCAGCGCGGATCGCACGCCACAGGGCGCCACTCATCTTCCGCCGCCGCCGGTACTACTGCCGTTGCTGGGCGAGCGCAACGTGCGCGTTGTCGGCCACGCCACCGCCCCCGCGGTCAACGGCCTACTGAAGACAATCATGTTGCGCGCGCTCGTTGCCACCGGCCCCGGCCAGCTCACGATTGCCCTCGTAGACCCGCGGCTGCGCGGACTGCATGCGCCGTTCGCGGTGCTCGGCCGCGGCGACGACCGGCTCATCGAGCCACCGGCAACCACCCGGCAGGAAGTAGAGGCGCTGGTCGCCCGGCTCGTCGCCGAGCACCAGCGCATCGCCGGCCTGGTCCGCGGCAAGGCGGACAGCCTCGCCGAGCTGTCCCGCCACACCGGCCTGCCCGTGGAACCGCACCGCCTCGTCGTGGCGCTCGACTTCCCCGACGCGTTCAGCGAGCAGGCCCAGACCGGCCTGCTGAGCCTGATGCGGGAAGGGCCGCGGTACGGGATCAGCGTCCTGCTGCAGCACGATTTGGCGCTCGACGTTGATGCACCGGCCGAGGTGCTGAGCGTGGGCACAGCCGTCACCTGGGCGGCTGCGCCGCACGTATCCATCCGGCTCGACAGTCCGCCCAGCGATGCGGAGGTGCATCGGCTCGCCGAGGAAGTCGTCAGGGCCGCACAGGCCGGCGCCGCTCCGGTACTGCCGCTGGAAGAACTGCTCGGCGACGCCGGTGCGGACGGACGCAGCGCCGCAGCGGGGATCACCGTGCCGATCGGTCGCGCCGGCCAAGAGACCGTGGAGATCAGCCTTGGCGACTCGATTGTGCAGCGGCACAACATCCTGGTCACCGGTGCGGTCGGACAAGGCAAGTCAAACGTGCTGCAGGTGCTCGTCCATAGCTTGGTCGCCCGATACGGACCCGACGAGATCGAGCTGTACCTGCTGGATATGCGTGAAGGTGTCACGTTCTTCCCGCTGGCCGGCGCGGACGGGCGGGACTGGCTGCCGCACGCCCGGTTGGTCGGTGTTCAGGCAGATCGCGCATATGCCCTCTCGGTCGTCGAGCACCTCCTCGACGAGTTCACGGTCCGGGCCGAAGCGCTACGCCGGTACGACGGCACCTACCCGACATTCCGCGCCCGCGAACCAGATGCCCGAATGCCCCGCCTGGTGCTCGTCATCGACGAATTCCAGGTCCTTTTCGAGGAGCATGACGAGATCGCCGACCGGGCCGCCGCGCGCCTCGAGAAGCTGGTACGGATGGGCCGTGGGTTCGGCATCCACGTGGTGCTCGCCTCGCAGGGCGTCTCACACATTCCGGCGCTCGGCCCGAAGTCCGACATCGTGTTCGCACAGTTCCCGACCCGGCTCGCGCTGCGAAACTCACGCATCGAGTCGCAGGCCGCGCTCGACCAGCACAACGACGCGGCGGCGGAGCTGCGGTACCGCGGCGAGGCCGTCATCAATCACGGCTTCGGCAGGCGCGAGGACAACCTGCGGTTCATCACGGCGTGGGCCAAGGAGGAGACGGTCACCGCGATCCGAACCGGAGCATGGAAGCGTTGGCATGCCGGACGCCGGCCGCCCGAGGTCTTCGACGGCCGTCACCGGCCCGGTCTTGCCGCGTTCACCGCCGAACTCCAGCGGCTGCGCCGCCACGCCGGCGTGAACCGTTCCGCGCTCCTCGGCCGGTCCGTCGCGTTCGGCGCCTCTGACGGCGCCGTGGTGCTCGGCCCGGAGCCGGGACGGCATCTGGCGATCATCGGCGCGGGCGAGGCATCGGCCGTCGGCATGCTGCAAGCCGCCGCCGTGTCGTTGGCCCTCCAGCACCCGGCCGGCGACGCCGAGTTCACACTGCTCAACCTGCTCGACCCGGTGACGCACGGGGAGCCGATGGCCGCGCTGGTGGATCTGCTGGGGTGGCTCGGGTTCGCCCCAGAGGTCCATCGCGGCCGCGAGTGCGGTGCGGCACTGGTCGCAGCGGCCGCCGCGGCGCGGGCAGGCAACGGCGGGGTGACGCGCTACGTCCTGGGCTTCGGCCTGGACCGCAGCGTGGACCTCGACCGCGCGGCGAACTTCGACGAGCCCGAGTCGCCCGGCGATGCGCTGCAGGCACTGCTCGCCGACGGTCCGAACCGCGGCACGCACCTGCTTGCCTGGTGGGCCAGCGCTGGCGCGTTCGGCCGGCAGCGCGGCTACGGCGACGCGACAATGCCGGCGAGCCTGGTCGCACTACGGATGGACGGCCGCAGCCTGATGGACCTCGTCGGCCCGGGCGTCGCCTGGGAAGGCGCGGACCACCGGGCGCTGCTGTGGGCACCGCGGGACACCGCCGGCCCACGGGTAATCGTCCCGGCCGCACCGCTGGACGCCCGGACGGCCCGCGCGATGCTCCGCACCGATTGGGACGGATGATGACGTACCTCGCCGCGCTCAATGCGTACGGCCGCATCACGCAGTCGGTCGACGGCACCGCGGACCGGGTCCGCGCGGCGCAGGGCAAGGTCCGTGTCGCGGCGCAGGAGACCGAGGACGCGGCGCTGGCCCGGATGGACCGGCTGGCTCGTGACGTCGACCGGCGTTGCGCCGACGCGCGCACGCTGCTCGGCGGAGCCGCCGATCGGCTGCTCGGCAACGTTACTGACGGCCGACCGCCGGTTTCTGAGCCCGATCCGGAGGCGGCGCTCGCTGCGGCCTTCGCCCAGCACCGGCAGGACTACGAGGCGCTGTGCGCCGCCGTCGAAGCAGACCGCACCGTGCCCATCGCCGTCGAGCACCCGCCGCGCGCCGGCCCTCGATACGGACTGATCACGGTCCTTCTGATCGCAGTGCTGGCCATCGCCAGCATCGCCTACTTCACCGTCTAGCGTTCGGAGAAACCCGTGAGTGATCTACGCCAACTGAAGGGCCGGCTGGACCAGATCAGCCGGGACGCACAGAGCGCCGCCGGGAACCTCTCGGGCTTCAGCAGCCGGTTCAGCCGTCAGATCGGCGAGGTCGAGTCGAGCATCGGCGGCTCCGCCACCGGCACCGACAAGGACATGATCGCCACACTGCAGGGCGCCGAGAAGCAGGTGGCGCAGGCCGTTGCTGCGCTACAGCGGGTCGCGCAGGTTGCCAGCCGCTATGGCGCCTCACTGTAGCCGTGTCCGACCTGCACCAGCTCTGCGCGGCGCTGGGCAACACCTGCGCCGATGCCGACGCGCTAATCCAGAGTCTGGATCGTTTGCGGGTGCGCATGCGCACCATGTCCGCAGCGATCGCTCGCATCGCCACGGCAGGCGACGGCTCGGGCGCCCACGCTGCCCGGATGATGCAACTCGAACTGGCCGAGGCGATGCGCCGCTGCACGGATGCTGCTGCCGGCGTACAGCAGATGCAGCGGTTGGGGCGGCGGTTCATTGCCAGGGCTGTCGGCGGCAGCGGCATTACCCAGAACACCCGAGACCACGTCCTGGATGGGCATCTCACGCTGAAGATGGAGGGTGGTGAGCTGTCAGGATGGCTAAGCGGTGGGCATTTCCTCGGCGGGCGCTTCCGGCTGGATGAGCTCCACGTCGACCCAGCGAGCGGGGTGACCAAGGTGGGACGGCGCGACTTGACGCTATCGACGGAGGCACTGGCCGAACTGAACGAGATACTCGAGATCCTGATCGGGCACGGCCTGGAACATCCACCGAGCAAGGCAGCCGGCAGCACGTTCTACCCGCTCGGATGGACCCGCGAGGCGTGCGAGACTGCCTTCACGGCAGCGTGGAACGACCCGAACGGCACACGGACCGTTACCGACCGTGGAGGCCGGTGGTCCGGAAGTGCATACGGATTGCGAATTGACGGCTTCTTCGACCCGGACACCGGGGAATGCGTGTCAGCCTGGCCTGTGCTCACACGGTAGGCGAGATGAGCGGAACTCGGCCTGCCGGCCGCGGTTGGCCTCGTGTGGTGAAGCGCCGCCTCCGAATGGCGGGGACGGCGCTTCACTCGCGTCAGAAGAACTTGCGGGCCGGGCCGAGGCGGAGGAAGACCGTCTCGCCCGTGGCGTCCTGGACGCCGTCGTTGTCGGTGATGGCGTACACCTGGCCGTCACCGCCGATGGTCAGGCCCTCGAGCTTCTCCTGGGTCCAGCCGTTGTCCGCCCGAAGCGCCGGGAGGACGTCGACCGCCAGGCGCTTCGGCAGCACCGGGAGGGTGCCGGCCTGCGGGTCGGTCCGCGGCACCGTCACCGTGTACACCCGCTTGATCTTCGCGTTGGGGCCGTTGAGCTTGTCGCGTTCGATCACCGCGAGCGTGTTGGCGTCGACGGCGACGATCTCGGACAGGCCGATCCAGTCGCCGGGCGTGGTCGTGGTCTCGAGCTGGTAGCCGTACCAGGTCCACGCCTTGGTCGCCACGTCGTAGCGGCCGATGCGGACGATGCCCTTCGGGTCGGTGCTCAGCTCGCGCTGCAGCGCGACCCAGACGTGCTCGCCGTTGCGGTCGTTGGTGGCGGACACGCCTTCGATGCCCTGCTTGGCGAGCCCGGCGGCGATTTCTGCCGGAAGTTGTACCGTCTCGACCGTGCGGCCGTTCGCGTCGAGCCGCACCAGCTTGTTGCCGGCGCCGTTGGCGCCCTCGACGCCGAGCCAGAAGCCGCCCTGCTGGCGCGCGGAGATGCCCTCGGCGTCGTAGCCGACCGGGGCACCGGCCGCGTCCGTCACCGTCAGCTCGGCGGTGATCTCAGCCGGCGTCTTGCCGGCGTCGAGCGTGAGGATGCGGGTGGGCGTGTACGCCGCGTCGGTCACGGAGTACAGCTTCGACGGCTTGCCGGGCACCGGGCTCAAGGCACCGAGCGCGCCCCAGCCGATGCCGTTGGTGCTGACCACGCTCGGGAAGCCGGGCTTGTCCTTGCCCAGCTCGTAGAGGGTGACGCTGGAGCGCACGTTGACCGAGGCGTCGTCCTCCTCGCTGGAGATCGCGAGCAGGTCGCGGCCGGGGATCGGCAGCAGCCCCTCGGGGCCGTTCGTGGTCGGCAGGAGCTGCTTGAACACGGGCTTCGTCGGGTTGCTCAGGTCGTACACGGCGACGAAGTTGCTGCGCTCCGAGCCGACGAAGGCGTACCGCGTGCCGTGGAAGGTCGCGATGGCGAGGCCCTCGGGCTCGGTACCCTTCTTGCCGGCGCGGTCCTCGTTGTGCAGGCCGTAGGTGACGGCGAGCTGCTCGAACGTGTTGCCGGCGTCCCAGGCGACCTTGCCGGTGTAGGTGTCGAACACCGTCCAGCCGCGCGTGCCGCCCTTCCAGTCGCCCTCGTTGGCGGTCGCGACGTAACGGTCGTCGACCCAGGCGATGGAGTCGGGCTCCCGCGGCACGTCGGTGATCTGCCCGGTGAGGTCGATCTTGCCGTCGTTCTTCGTGTCGATGCCCTTGACGGTGGCCGTGCCGGCGCTGAAGGCCTTCTCGATCCGCCCGGTGCGCAGGTCGATGACGACGATGCCGTTGTTCTCCTGCAGGGTCACGACGAGCTTGTCGCGATCGTTGATGGAGACGTACTCCGGCTCCGGGTCCTCGGGCGCGGTGATGCCCTTGAGTTCGCTTGCCGGCAGCGCGACCTTGCGGACGGACCACTTGGCCGGGTTGTCCGACGGCATGTCGACGATCTGGATGAACCCGCCCGGCGCCTGCGGGAGGTCGCCGTCATTGACGTCCTCGTCGCGCTCGTTCTCGATGGCGATGGCGGCGTACTGCTTGCCCTTGCTCAGTGCGATCGAGTCGGGCTGGCCGCCGAGGTCGAGCGTGCGCACGACCTTCCGGTCCTTGATGCGCACGACGTGCAGCACCCCGGACGGGTTGGTGAAGCTCTCGCTGGTGTCGACGACGACGAGGGCGTAGTCACCGCGGACGGTGACCGAGGTCGGCTCGCCGTTCACGCTGAGCGTTCCGAGGCCCTTGGGCTTGCTTTCCTTGGAGATGTCGAGGAACCCGATGCGCTTGGCGAGCGCGTCGGTGTAGATGAGCGTCCGGCCGTCGTCGGTGACGGCAGAGATCTCGGCCGCGGTGGCGGAGGCGGGGTCCTCGCCGGCCGGCCGGTTCTCGAAGATGGGGTAGGTAGCCTGCCGGTCCCAGTAGGTGGATCGCTGGCTGTGCGCGCTAGCGGCGCTGCCGGGAATGAGCCCGGCCGAGGTAATCGCCAGTGCTGTGAGCACGACGAGAAACTTGCGATGGGACATGCGCTCGAACGCTGTCACGCCGCGACGTCCGCGGATGGTCAGCCTGGTGAACGCGGGGTGAGTCGATCATGAACCCACCACCCGCCCCGACGCCGGACAGCACACCAAGTCAGCAACCGTCCGCATTCCTCCATCGCGAATCGGAAGGTCGCCACTCGCCTGACAGTTCGCTGTCGTGGCACAGACTCCATTCAAAAGAGCGGATCAGGTCCGCCCTGCGTTACTCGATTCCGGCCACGCATTCGTGAATGTGCCGATTTGGTTTCGGCGACGCTTCCGCAGCACGAACAGTATGGACAGCCATCGCCTCCTTAGTCATGATGCGACGTGCCCCAACCTGGGCATCAGCACCGCTGAGGAGAAACACATGATCTTCAGGTCGAAGGGAATGCGGCGAGCGAGTCTGGCCGCAATCCCGATTCTTGCCATCGCCGGCAGTATCGGTGCCGCAACAACATCCAATGCGGCATCCAATGCGGCATCACCGCCCGGCAATTCCAGCGGATACAGCGACGGCCGCTACATCGTTTCGTTCGCCGACGACCCCGTTGGTAGCTACGACGGTTACAACACCGGGTTCAAGGCCACCAAGCCCAAGGCGGGCAACAAGCTCGACCCGAACTCCGCATCGGTCAAGGCGTGGCGGGCGCACCTGACGAGCAAGCACGACGCGGCACTGGCGAAGGTCGGCGCCACCAAGATCTACGACTACACGATCACGAACAACGGCATCGCCGCCGACCTCACGAAGGCTCAGGCGGCCGCCCTCGCGAAGACCCCGGGCGTCGTCGCGCTCGAGCGCGACAAGGTGTCGCAAGTCGACACCACGGCCTCGCCGGAGTTCCTCGGCCTCAACGCCGCCGGCGGCGTGTGGGCGCAGGCGGGCGGGCAGGCCAACGCCGGTGCCGGCGTGGTCGTCGGGGTTATCGACAGCGGCATCTGGCCCGAGAACCCCTCGTTCGCCAACGAGAAGATCAACCCTCGGCCGAAGAACTGGCACGGCGCGTGCGTCGCGGGTGAGAACTTCCCGGTGACGCACTGCGGCAACAAGCTCGTCGGCGCCCGGTACTACGTCGAGGGCTTCGGCAAGAAGAACATCGCCGACGAGGACTACCTGTCGCCGCGCGACGGCTCCGGCCACGGCTCGCACACCGCCTCGACCGCCGCCGGCAACGCCGGTGTCACGGTGACCATCGACGGCAAGCAGATCGGCACCGCGTCCGGCATGGCGCCGGCCGCCTCGGTCGCGATGTACAAGGTCTGCTGGGAGGGCAAGCCGGGCGTTGCGGCCGGCTGCTACAACTCCGACAGCGTCGCCGCGATCAACGACGCCGTCCTCGACGGTGTCGACGTGCTCAACTACTCGATCGGCGGCTCGTCCGAGTCGTCGGTGCTCGACTCCGTGGCCCAGGCGTTCCGGGCCGCGTCGAACGTCGGCATCTTCGTGGCGAACTCGGCCGGCAACAACGGACCGGGTACGAGCACCCTGGACCACCCCGCGCCGTGGGTCACCACCGTCGCCGCCGCCACCTTCCGCAAGGCGTACCAGGCGGTCGCGCTCGGCAACGGCGCGCGGTACGTGGGTGCGTCGACCACCTCGGCCCTGAACACGCCGGCGCCGCTGATCACCGCCTTGAGCGGGAAGTTGGCCGGTGCCAGCGACAACGACGCCAAGCTCTGCTTCGACGGCACGCTCGACCCGGCCAAGGTCACCGGCAAGGTGGTCATCTGCGACCGGGGCGTCAACGCGCGTATCGACAAGAGCTTCGAGGTCAAGCGGGCCGGCGGCGTCGGCATGGTGATGACGAACACCAGCCCGAACTCGCTCAACGGCGACTACCACCCGATCCCGTCGGTCCACCTGAACAACGTCGACGGTGCCGCGGTCAAGGCGTACGCGGCCACGGCCGGCGCGACCGCGAGCATCGTGGCGCTGACCCCGGCGGAGCTGGCGGCGGCGCCGGACGTCCCGGAGATCACCGACTTCTCCTCGCGGGGACCGTCGACGACCACGGACGGCGACATCCTCAAGCCCGACATCGCCGCGCCCGGCAACGACGTCGTCGCCGCGGTCGCGCCGCCGAGCAACCACGGCCGCAGCTGGGACTTCTACTCGGGCACCTCGATGTCCTCGCCGCACATCGCGGGCATCGGCGCGCTCATGAAGCAGCAGCACCCGACCTGGCTGCCGTCGGAGATCAAGTCCGCGCTCATGACGTCGGCCGTCGACACCAAGACGACGAAGAGCCCGTTCGCCCAGGGTGCCGGCTTCGTGAACCCGAACAGTGCGGTCGACCCCGGCCTGGTGTACCCGGCCGGCCCGAACGACTACCGCAGCTACATGGTGAGCCTCGGGGTCCGGTTCGCGCCGCCGTTCGACACCCTGCCGCCGGTCGCCGGCCCGGACCTCAACCAGGCCTCGATCGCCATCGGTGGGCTCGCCGGCGTCCAGACGGTGGCCCGGACGGTGAAGAACGTCGGCACCACGACCGCGACCTACAACGCCACGGTGGACGTGCCCGGCTTCACCGCTGTCGTCTCGCCGTCCAGCTTCACGCTGGCGCCGAACGCGACGCAGACCTTCACGGTCACGTTCACCCGCGCCACGACCCCGCTGGGTGTCTGGGCCACGGGCAACCTGACCTGGTCGGACGGCAAGCACAGCGTGCGCAGCCCCATCGCGCTGCGGCCCGTGGCGGTCAAGGCTCCGAGTGAGGTTTCCGGGACGATCGCGGCCGGCTCGGCGACCTACTCGGTCACGCCCGGCTCGACGGCGGCCGCTCTGGGCACCTCCGTCGCCGGTCTGGTCGGGGTGGCGCCGGTCGCCGACAGCATCGCGACCGGACCGTTCGACACCGCCAACCCGGTTGTGGGCGCGGGCACGAAGGTCTACCACGTAACGGTGCCGGAGGGCACCAAGGCGGCCCGGTTCGACCTGGTCTCCAACGACAAGACGGCCGACCTCGACCTGTTCGTCTACAAGGGCGGCACGCTGGTGGGCCTGTCGGCCTCCGGCTCGGCCGACGAGCGGGCGACGCTGAACGCGCCGGCTGCCGGCACGTACGACGTCTACGTCAACGGTTTCGCCACGCCCGGCGGCACCACGTCGTACGCCATCAGCAACTGGGTGGTGCCCAACAGCGCCGCCGGCAACCTCAGCGTCAGCAACCCGGCGGTGACCGCCGGTGTCCCGGCGACGCTGACCGCGACCTGGACGGGTCTCGACCCGGCCAAGCGGTACTTCGGCGTGATCTCCTACGCCGGTGCCACCAACGTCAGCTACATCACGGTGGGCTGACCTCTCGCAGCACACCAAGGGGCCCGGCAGCTGCGGCTGCCGGGCCCTTCGCTGTGTGATTCGCAGTCGCCGTAGATTCACACCGACCACCCAACGAAATCTGCCCATGCGCCATAACCTTGTCCGTTACGGTCGACGATGCAGTTTGGCGATCCGGCAGCTGGCAGGCCTCGTGAATGTGCTGGCATTGCGTCCGGCAGGGCCGCCGCGCCGTCACAACGTTTCCGCGGGGGATTCCTTTGTCTGCTTCGAAGATCAGCCGGTGGGCGGCCGCGACCGCCTCGGTCACCGCAATGTCGGCACTTGCGAGCTCGGCGCTCCTGCTCACGAGCACGTCGGCCGCCGTCGCCGCGCCGGCCAAGCTCGTTTCGATCACGATCAAGGCCGTTGTCGACGACGTCATCGCCGCCGATGGCGCCCTGTGCGCTGATGTCGAACCGGGCGACACCATCACCGGGACGTACGTCTACAACGCCAAAGCCCGCGACTACAACGACGGCGACCACATCGGCGACTACTCCCACACCACGAGGCCCTACGGAATCAACCTGCGGGTCAACGGCGCGCCGGTGAGGACGAATCCGGCCGACGTCGATTTCCTCGTGGAGCTCGTGAACGACGACCCTGGTGTCGGCTACGACGCGTACTCGATCGCCAGCTACAGCAACCTGCCATTTCGGTGCGGCACCCCGGTCAATTTCATCGGGTGGTCACTCGCTGACCTGACCGGCACGGCGCTGTCGACCACGGCACTCGACAGGAAGGGGCCACGCATCGCCGCCTTCAAGTCGAGCTTCGAACTGGTCGTGGAGGGGTGGACCAACGGTTTCTACCTCATCCGCGCTCACGTCACGTCCGCTAGGCCGTGTTTCGTAAGGCTCGGAGCCATTGGTTGATGATGGCTACGGTGATGGTGGCTTCGAAGCGGACGGCGAGTTTGTCGTAGCGGGTGGCCATTGCGCGGTGTTGTTTGAGCTGGTTGATGCCGCACTCGACGGCGTGACGCAGCCGGTAGACGGCCGGGTCAAAGGCGGGCGGCCGCCCGCCTTTGGATCCCTTGGCCTTGCGGTGGGCGTCCTGGTCGGCCTTGCT